>NZ_JAFCMD010000001.1:0-793221 GCF_018130105.1 Bradyrhizobium sp. AUGA SZCCT0160 | reverse complement strand
CCGTCCAGCCAGCATGGTGAATCAGAAACCTACTGATTTGGGAATCCCAAATCGATTCAACCTAACTCCATCCCGCTCTAATAACTCTTCGGCAGCTCCAGCACTTTTTCGGCAATAAAGCTGAGGATCAACTGCTCGGTGATCGGTGCCAGCCGCGTGATCGAGACTTCGCGGAACAGCCGCTCGACGTGATACTCCTTGGCGTATCCAAAGCCGCCATGGGTCATGATCGCCTGCCACGCCGCGTCGTGGCCGGCGCGGGCGCCGAGGAACTTGGCGGCGTTGGCTTCGGCGCCACAGGGTTTGTCGTGATCGTAGAGCCAGGCGGCGCGCATCGCCATCTGCCAGGCTGACTCCAGATACATCCAGTTCTCCGCGAGCGGATGCTGGATGCCCTGGTTCTGGCCGATCGGCCGGTCGAACACCACACGCTCGCGCGCGTATTTTGCTGCCCGGCGCAGCGCGTCCTGGCCGATCCCGATCGCTTCGACCGCAATGAGGATGCGCTCGGGGTTGAGGCTGTGCAGGATGTATGAAAAGCCCTTGCCCTCTTCGCCGATCCGGTCGGCTTCCGGAATGAACAGCCCGTCGATAAAGATGGCGTTGGAATCGACAGACTTGCGGCCCATCTTGGGAATGCGATGAACGTCGATCTTGGACCGGTCGAGATCGGTGTAGAAGATCGTGATGCCGTCGGTCGGGCGCTTGCAATCCTCGTATTTGGTGGTCCGGGTCAGCAGCATGATCTTGTTGGCGACCTGCGCGGTCGAGGTCCAGACCTTCTGGCCATGCACGAGATAGCCGCCGGGGACCTTCTGCGCAAAAGTCTTGATCCGGGTCGTGTTCAGCCCGGCATCCGGCTCGGTAAAGCCGAAGCAGCACTGATCTTCGCCGGCGACCAGCCGCGGAACCCAGCGCGCCTTCTGCTCCGGCGTACCCTTCACGACGATCGGATGCGGTCCGAACAGATTGATATGCACCGCCGAGGTCGCGGACATGCCGCCGCCATGGCTGGCAACTTCATGCATCATGATCGCGGCCTCGGTCACCCCGAGGCCGGAGCCGCCATATTCTTCCGGCATGGTGATGCCGAGCCAGCCGGCGTCGGCCATCGCGCGATGAAATTCCAACGGGAACTTGCCGTCGTCATCGCGCGCCAGCCAGTAGTCGTCGCCAAAGCGCGCGACGACTGCGCGCACGCCTTCGCGAATGGCCGCCTGATCGTCTCCCGGCTCGAACTCGTTGGCCAATGCACTCATGTGACGTCCTCCCCGGCCGAGGCGAGCGCGCGTTTTGCCGCGATCAGATGCGGCATGTCATACATCTTGCCGTCGATGCCGAGCGTTCCCGCATCGGGCTGCGCCGCGAACGCCGCCACCACGCGGCGCGCATGCGCCAGGTCGGCCTCCGACGGCGTGAAGCATTCGTTGATCGTCGCGACCTGAGCGGGGTGAATGGCGATCTTGCCGACAAAGCCGTCGCGGCGCGCGATCCGGCAGCTTTCCGCCAGTCCCTTCTCATCCCTAAAATCCCCATACAGCGTGTCCAGTGCCATGGCACCCGCAGCCCCCGCGGCGAACAGACACTGCGCCCGCGCGACCTGATACGGGAACGTCCAGCTTCCGTCGGCTTCCTTGTTCGAGAGTGCGCCGAGCGCCGCGCCGAGATCTTCGGCGCCCCACGTCATGGCGACGAGGCGCCGGTTTGGCGTTGCATAACCCGCAAAGCCGATCATGGCGGCCGGCGTCTCGGTTGCGACCACCAGCAGCTTGACGTGACCCGGCGTGACGCCGGTGGCGACCTCCAGCACGTCGACGTAATTCGAAATCAGTTCGATGTCCTGCATGCCGTTGACCTTGGGGATCAGGACGCCGTCGAGGCCGGGTCGGACAATCGCCGCGACGTCGTCAAGCGTCAGGCCGCTGCCGAGCGGGTTGATGCGCACCAGGAACACCCAGTCGCGCGCCGGACCGCCCAGCAGATTTTTCACCATCTCACGCGCCAACGCCTTGCGCGGCGGCGCCACGGCATCTTCAAGATCAAGGATCAGCGCGTCGGCGCCGATGCCGGATGCCTTGGCGAATTTGTGTTCGCTGTCGCCAGGCACAAACAGAAGGGAGCGCAATCTCATGCGGGGCGCCTCATCATCAGACCTATGCGGCGGCAATAGGCGACTTCCTCATTGTGCTGATTGAAGCCGCGATGCTCGAACGTCACGATACCCTGGGTCGGGCGGGACTTGCTCTCGCGCACCGCCAGGATCTTCGTTTCCGCCCTGATCGTATCACCGGCAAAGACCGGGCGCGGAAATTTCGTGTCTTCCATCCCGAGATTTCCGACCGTCGTGCCCAGCGTGGTGTCCTGCACCGACAGACCGATAACCAGGCCGAGGGTGAAGATCGAATTCATCAGCGGTTTGCCGAATTCGGTCGATTTGGCGTATTCGTGATCGATGTGCACCGCTGCCGGATTATAGGTCAGCGACGAGAACAGGATGTTGTCCATGTCGGTGACCGTCCGCCGGATTTCATGGACGAAAGTTTGTCCGACCGAAAACTGCTCGAAATAGAGTCCCGCCATCTGGTTTCCTCGCCTTTCTTGTATTCGTACATACGCGTACGAAATATTCGCTGCCCGACGGGAGTCAGGGCGCTTTCTTCAACGCCTCCGGAAGCCTGGAGCGATGAAAGCCTTCAAAGGGCGCGCTACGACTATGCGGCTCGAGCCTCCACGTCGTTCGCGCATTCGGCGTCCCCCCGTCCACCCGGATGCAGGAACCGGTGACGTAGGCTGCAGCCGGCGACAACAGATACACGATCGCCGCCGAGATTTCGGCCTCGGTGCCGAACCGCTGCAGCGGCACACCGGCGGTGAAGTCATGCAGCTTCTTCTGCATTTCGGGCGTGTAGGTATCGAACCCGCTTGACACGATACCACCGGGGGCGACCGCGTTGACGCGCACGCCCGAGGAAGACCATTCGCACGCCGCGGTTTCGGTCAGCGTCAGCATGCCGCCGCGCGCAGCTCCCGAGTGCGCGAATTCGGGCCAGCCATGCCAGATGTCGGCGATGATGTTGACGATGGCCCCGCCATTGGCCTCCATCCAGCGATTGTAGACCTCGCGCATGAAAATGAACCCGCCGGTCAAATTGCTGCGCACCACCGCCTCAAAACCCTTGGTCGAGATGGTTTTCATTGGCGCGCGGTATTGACCGCCGGCGTTGTTGACGAGCCCGTCGATGCGGCCGTAAGTGCCGAGCACGGCGTCGATCGCCGCGATTACCATCGTCTCGTCGCGGATATCGCAAACCTGGGTGAGAACCCGTCCGCCGTCGTCCTCGATCTCCGACCTCACCTCCGCCAGCTTTTCGGCGGTGCGACCGAGGATCGCGACATTGGCGCCGAGGGCCACCAGTTCGTGCGCGGTGCAACGACCGATCCCGCTGCCACCGCCGGTGACGATGATCGTCTTGCCCTTGAACAGATCCGGCCTGAAGACCGATTGATACGGCATCGTGCTCTCCGAAGGGATGGGCGCGATCGGCAGTTGACCGCCCCGCGCAACAAAAATTAGTACACTATATTATGATATGGTGTATTCTGTTTCGCAAGCGCTTTGCTGAGCGCCTCGACAGGTCGAAGACGACTTGGAACAATCGGCCGCTTATGGCCATCCACACCGCACCGTGACATCCTGCTGTCCTGGCGCGAATGGGAAACGCACGACATGGACAAATTCACCACCATTACCGTCGAGCAACGTGACACCATCGAGATTCTTTCCCTCAATCGGCCGGATGCCCTCAATGCGGTGACACCCGTGATGGCCGACGAGCTGATCGCATACTTTTCGGGGCTCCACGATCGCCTGAGCACGCGCATCGTCATCTTCCGGGGCAATGGGCGGGCGTTTTGCGCCGGGGCCGAGCTCGGGTCCGATGCGTTCGCAGCGCCCGGCGCGGGACGTCCGCAGCGGCAGCTCGACATGCAGCAGCGTTACTCGCGGATCATCCGCCTGATGCGGAGCTGCCCGCAGCCGATCGTGGCACTTGTTCAGGGCGCGGCATGCGGCGCCGGGTTTTCCTTGCTGCTGGCCTCCGATGTCAGATTTGCGACGCCGGCGGCGCGGATGAACGCCGCCTACATACGCGTCGGCGTCGGCGGCTGCGACATGGGGTCCGGCTATCTGTTGCCGCGGCTGGTCGGTCTTTCGGTGGCGTCGGAACTGTTGCTGACCGGACGGTTTCTGGGTGCGGACCGGGCCAAGGCCGTGGGCCTCGTCAGCGACGTTGTTGACGACGACAAATTGCTCAAGACCGGCCTTGCCTTCGCCGCCGAAATGGCCCGCGCCTCGCCGATGGGTTTGCGTCTGACCAAGCAAACGCTGAACGCGCTGATTGACGCGCCCGGCATCGATGCCGCATTGATGATCGAAGACCGTCAGCAGGTGATGCTGCTCGAAACCAGCGATCACCAGGAGGCTGTCGCGGCATTTCGCGAGAAGCGCGACCCGACCTACCGGGATCAATAGAACTACCGTCCCGCAAATGTCGGTTTGCGCTTCTCCCTGAAGGCTTTTACGCCCTCCTGGGCGTCCGCCGTTCGCGAGATCGCGGCCAGCGTTTGCGCCTCGTCTTCCAACTGGCTTTCAATGGAACGGTTGAGCGTCTGCAGGAACAGGCGCTTGATCCCGCCATAGGCTTCGGTGGGGCCGGAAGCCAGTTCGCGCGCGATCTTCTCGGCCTCGGCAACGACCGCATCGTCATTCACGACATAGTCGACCAGTCCAGCCGAAAGCGCGGCGTCGGCGTCCATCGTTTCCGCCAGCAGGAAGAACCGCCGGGCACGGGCGACCCCGATGCGCCGCGTCACGGTTGTCGTCGAGCCGCTGTCCGGCGTGAAGCCGATCTTGGCGAATGCGGATGAAATACGCGCCGATTTGCCGATCACCACCAGATCGCCTGCGGCCATCAGCGAAACACTGCCGCCCGCGACATTGCCTTGCACCGCTACCACCACCGGTGCACGCATGCGGACCATCCGCACGATGGCCGCATGCAAATCCGCCGTCCACGACTTGATGGTCACGGGCAGCGCGGCGCCACGGGAGGCGAGCGCTGCGAGATCGCCGCCGACACTGAACAGCCTTCCGCGCGCGGAAATCAGCACCGATCGTACATCGTCACGCTCGCTCAATTCTGCCATGCAAAGGCCGAACTGGCAGCAGAAGTCGCCGTCGATCGGGTTGCCGCGTTCGGGCTGATTGAGAACGATATGCGCGAGGCCACCGTCGATCGTGCATTCGAAGCTGGTGGTAGCGTTTGCCAGACCCATTGCGTCTCTCCCGGTCGTTCGGACTTGTTGGAAATGCGTTCGAGGCCGGCTCTTCGCCACCGGCCTGGTGTCAGGCTGACCGGCCTTCCTTTTCCTTGCGCGTCGAAGCCTGAATGGCCTCGCGCGCCCGCTGCCAATCGTCAGGCGAAAGTTTTGAAAGCCCGGCAAACGTGCTTGGCGCCGCCAGATGATGCCCGCCGTCAATGCTGATGGTGTCGCCGGTGATGTAGCTGCAGCCATCCGACATCAGGAAGATCATGAGATTGCGCAGCTCATCCATCTTGCCGAACCGCCGCAGCGGAACTTCATCCGCCTGGGTCGCCCCCACGCCGGTCTCCGCCAGCGGATTGAGCTTGTCCCAGGCATTTTCGGTCGGAAACGGCCCGGGCGCCACCGCGTTGACGCGGATGCCCTTCGGTCCCCATTCGACCGCAAGCGACATCGTCATCGCATGGACGGCGGCCTTGGCCATCGCGGCCGGCACCACATAGGCCGATCCGGTCCAGACCCAGGTGACGAGATTGCTGATGATCACGCCGGGAAGGCCTGCTGCGATCCAGCGCCTTCCGCAGCCCTGCGCCGCGTAGAACGAACCGTCCATGATGGTCGACCTGATCGCCTCGTAGCCGCGAGGCGACAACGTCTCGGTCGGCGCCAGGAAATTGGCGCCGGCGTTGTTCACGAGGCCCGTGAGAGGTCCGGTGGCCCAGATTTCCGCCATCATCTTTTCAATGCTGTCGGGATCGCGAACGTTGGCGACCAGCGCCTCGGCCTGCCCGCCCGATCGCGCGCGGATTTCGCCAGCCGCCTGCTCGAGAATTTCCGGCCGGCGGCCGCAGATGAAGACATGCGCGCCGTGCGCGGCGAAGCCTAAGGAAATCTCCTTGCCGAGTCCCGTGCCGCCGCCGGTCACGAGGATGCGCTTGCCCTTGAGGACGTCACGGCTGAACATGAACGGCAAATCCCGCTATTCGAAGCTTACATGACAGCCGAGTCAGGCCGCCAAGTCAAATTAATACACTAATGTACTTCATCTGTAAATCGCGATCGTCCCGGCTCAAAGATCTCCCCGGGAGCTCGATCCGGCTCAACTCCCAGCAAATAGAGCCGATTCCTGGGGATAAGCCCCGCCGGGAATCGCCACGGCCGGGTTCGCCGCGGTGCGTTCCTTTTAAAATACGCTTGTGTATGATATCAGTTGAATCGCCAGGATCGACACGCATCGGTATCAGGCTTCTGACGAGGAAAAACGACATGGTCGACCGGCCCGACTGGGATCTCCGACTAGGCTACCTCATCCACGACGTTTCCCGGCTGCGCCGGATGATGTTCGATCGCGCCCTTGCGCCGCTCGGCATCACGCGGTCGCAATGGTGGGTGCTCGCCTTCATCTCGCGCAAAGACGGGCTGCCGCAGACGCAGCTCGCCAATGAGCTCGACGTCGGCAAGGTCGGCGTGGGAGCTCTGATCGACCGTCTGGAGTCTTCCGGCTTCGTGCTTCGGCAGGCGGACCCGGTCGACCGCCGCGTCAAGCGCGTCTTTGTCACCAAGCAGGCGCGCGGCTTCCTGGAAAAACTTCGCAAGGAGACCGACAAGTTCAATGCCCAGCTGACCCAGGGGATTGACCGCAAGGCACTGGAAGCGGCGTCGGACGCGTTGCTGGCGATGAAGCACAATCTGCTGGCGATGTCCGATGGAAACGCCCTGCCGAGCGAAAGCGAAGAGGACGTCGGCAAGAAGACTAAACCGCGAAAGAGCAGGAAAGCGGCGTAGCCGCTCATCTTCCCTGCTTGCCGGGCGGACCGCGTCGATCGTTGGCGATGCGGTGGCGCTCTATGACACGATGTCTCGCCCCCAAATATCGGCATTGGGGCGAGCCTGCTTGATCAACTCGGCAATTTTTGCGCCCAGCTCGTTGGGATCCTCGACCGGCTCTATCCCCGGCCCCGCGTGCCAGCCTTCCGCAATTTTGAGAATGCCATCGCCCGCTTCGAACACGCGGCCTGTCACATCGCCGGATTCCTCGCTGGCCAGCCAGACGACGATCGGCGCGACCCAGCGCGGATTGCGCCGCTTGATCTCTTCCTCGGTGCGCTCCCTCAATCCCTCCGTCATCCGGGTCTGCGCGCGCGGCGCAATGGCGTTGACGGTTATTCCGTATTGCCGGAGTTCGGTCGCGCTGATGATGGTGAAGGCGGCGATGCCCGCCTTTGCCGCGCCGTAATTGCTCTGACCGACATTGCCGAACAGGCCCGACGCAGAAGACGTATTGATCAGGCGCGCGCTCACCGGGGAACCGCGCCGCTTGGCCTCCTGCCGCCAATATTGCGCCGCATGGTGCGAGGGCGCGAATGTCCCCTTCAAGTGCACCTTGATGACGCTGTCCCATTCATGCTCCGTCATGTTGACCATCATGCGGTCCCGCAGAATACCGGCATTGTTGATCAGGACGTCGAGGCGCCCAAAAGTCCCGACCGCCTCGTCGATCAGCGATCGCTTCACCACCGGCGTTCCTGATCGCTTCGACAACCGACTGCGCCGGCGTCAGGTCGGCGCCCTCGCCGGCCGCGGTGGCGCCGAGATCGTTGACGACGACCTTCGCGCCCTGCTCGGCCAGCATCAGCGCGTATTCGCGCCCGAGGCCGCGGCCCGCACCCGTCACGATCGCAACACGTCCCGCACACAGATTTCCCATTTTCAACATTCCTGGATCGTTTCGTTTCACTGACACATACACTCAGGGGAACTCGCCATCGCCGCAGCGCCATTCGCGCATTTCGACGAACACCAGAGCGTCGCTCATTTCTTCTCGATCTTCGCGGTCGCGACGATCTCGGCCCAGCGCCTTGTATCCACTTCCTGAAAGGCCGCGAGCTCCTGCGGCGTCGAGGGAAATGGCGCAGCACCGATCGTGGTCAGGTACTTTTTCGCCTCAGCGCTGTTGACGAAGCCGGTGACCAGAGCGTTGAGCCTTGCGATGATTTCGGTGGGCGTCTTTGCCCGGACGAAGACGCCGACCCAGGCCGTCAATTCGTAACCCGGCAATCCGCTTTCCGCGATGGTGGGTAGCTCCGGCATCGTCTCCAGACGCTTCGCGCTGGTCACGGCCAGCGCCCGCAGCTTGCCGTCCTGTACCAGCCCTTGCGCGCTCGCGGGATCAGCGAAGACACAATCGATCTGCCCGCCCATCACGTCGGTCAAAGCCTGCGGCATGCCGCGATACGGCACGTGCTGCATTTCGATGGCCTGACGATATCTGAATAGTTCGGCCGCGCCCCTGCTCGATGTATTGCCGCTGCCAAAGGACAAGGGCTTCTCGCGTTGCTTCGCCAGAGCGACGAACTCGGCAACGGTCCTGGCCGGAAAATCAGCCTTTACCGTCAGCATCATCGGTATCGTCATGATACCGGCGACCGGCGCGAAGTCCGTTTTGGGATCGTAAGGCAATGAATGGAACAGGCTGATGTTCGCCGCCTGCGTCGAATTCGTCGTGACGAATGCCGTATAGCCGTCGGGCTCCGCTTTCAGGACCGCGAGCGCGGCAAGATTGCCGTCGGCGCCCGGCTTGTTCTCGACCACAACGGTGGCGTTGGTCGTTGCACGAATGCTTTCCGCCAAATGGCGCGTTACGCTGTCGGTCGCGCTGCCGGGCGGGAACGGAACGATCAGGGTGATACGCTGCGAGGGATAGGGTTCCGCAGCAGCCGCCGGGAAGCAAGCGGCCAGGAGAAGTACGACGGCAGCGACAGCCCGCGTTAAATTGGCCCTCAAGCTGATCTCTCCCCTGTTGGCGTACGGGCGGCATCGCCTTCCGGATCGACCTCGACATAAAGGCCTTGTCCGATATAGTACACATACGTACTATCTTTGCGGACTAATGCAAGAGGATCGGTGGGACCAATCCGCTCGTCGCGTTCGCGCACCGCATACCCTCCAACAGGAACCGTTGGCCATGAAGAACAATCGCAATCGTCAGGTCATCCTGAAATCCCGGCCGACCGATATTCCTCAGGCCGATAATTTCGAAATCATCGAGTCCGATGTTCCCGATCTGCGGGACGGTCAAATCCTGGTGCAGAACCTTTATCTTTCGGTCGAACCTGCCATGCGCGGCTGGGTCAGCAATGTCGCCAATTATTCGGAGCCGGTGCGCATCGGCGAAGTGATGCGCTCATTCGCCGCCGGCGAGGTGCTGCAATCGACACATCCCGACTTCAAACCGGGCGACAGGGTGATGGGCATGTTCGGATGGCAGGAATTCGCCGTCGTCGGACCTGCCGCGATCACGCGAAAGATCGGGGAAGACGGACTGCCGCTTTCGCTCTCGCTCGGCGTCACCGGTCTCAACGGCATCACTGCCTATTTCGGGCTGCTGGACGTTGGCCAGCCGCGCCCCGGCGACACCGTCGTAGTGTCGACCGCGGCCGGCGCGGTGGGGTCGGCGGTCGGGCAGATCGCGAAACTCTCGGGCTGCCGGACGGTCGGGATTGCCGGCGGGCCGGCGAAGGTCGCCCAATGCCGCGAGCTGTTCGGCTACGACGCGGCGATCGATTACAAGAGCGACAATCTGGAGACCGCGCTTGCCGCGGCCTGCCCAGGGGGTGTCGACCTCTATTTCGACAACACCGGCGGCGCTATCAGCGACATTGTCCTACGCCATCTCGCCGTCGGCGCCCGTGTGGTGATCTGCGGTACCGCGTCGGTGTCAAGCTGGAATCCCTGGCCCAACGGTCCGCGCGCCGAGCGTCATTTGCTGGTCAAACGTGCCCGCATGCAGGGATTCGTCATCTTCGACTACGCGTCCCGGTTCGAAGAGGCCGTCACCCGTCTGGCCCAGTGGATCCGCGATGGACGATTGCGCTATTCCGAAGACATCCTGAACGGCATCGAACACGCGCCGGGAGCGATCGCCGGTCTTTATCGCGGCGAGAATACCGGCAAGCGGCTGATCAGGATTTGCTGACGGCGGGTAACAGGCTTCATAGGCGTAACTCCGAAGAAGGCATTTCGCGAGCTGCCTCGCCCTACGCGCAAGCGCAATCTTGCGCGCCGCCTGCGATAAATCAACCCGACGGGCAAATCACTTCTGATATACGGAAATCGTGTCAAGCCCTGAAATCAAAAATATTTCTGTTTACCAGTAACTAAAATCAGGAGCATACATCTGCCCATCCCGTCCCACTCAGAGGGCGTCGGCCGTCGTCACGGACGTTGGACGGGTTGCGGTGGACGCCGATGTTGCGGAGACGTAACGCGACAGAGGCGTACGGCGAAGACGCGTGGTCCTGGCGCCCGTTGCCGGCGTCAAGTTCCTGAGAGGCCAAAAGCTGATCAGGGGCGACGGAGTCAATCGAGAACTCGTCTCCGGGGAGAGCGCGTTATACGCTGTAAAGCCATTGCGCAGGGAATGTCGGATGTTCTCCGCTGCCCTGTATGCTCGTGTGCAGCCTACTTAGCACAATCCGCACACGAGACCGCGGGTGCAGCGCGCATCCGGCATTCCCTGCGCCCTCTATTTGCAGAGGGCGGGAAGGTTCTGGCAAAGCTCGGGCACAATGCGTCGCGAGAATGCGAAGTTACGTTCTGAATGATTGCGCATCTACAATCACCGCCGTCGTCCCGGGCTTGAGCTCAGATGCGCAATTGCGCATCTGAGCTCAAGGCCGGGACGACGTGAGGGATAGTCACGCCATCACCCCCTCACCGCTCCCTGCCCGCCAAGGCCTGCATGATCGGCGAGAGCAGATATTGGATGACCCGCCGTTGGCCGGTCTTGATCTCGGCCTGCACCGAGAGCCCGGGGCCGAGCGCCTGCTTGCGGTCGCGGACGCGGTTGAGGACATGGGCCTCGACCTCGATCTCGGCGCCGTCGGGGACGATGATCATCAGGGCCTGCGCCGGCTGCATGACACCGCCGATGGTGGTGACGGCGAGCTGCTGTACCGTTCAGCCCATCCGCCGCTTGCCGATCAGCTTGAGCGCGCCGGCGGCGGCCTTCTCATCCGTCACCAGCACCTTGCCGATCCGCCCCTGCAGCGCCGCCGCGATGACCGGCACCTTGTTGGTGCCGCCCGCGATCAGCATCACGGTCGGCGCCCGCGCCAGCTTCTCGATCGGCAAGGCGATGGCGCGCGAATTGATGCCGTGGTTGATCTGCCGGCCGGACTGCTCGAGATATTGGCCGAGCACGTCACCGACCGCGCCGGCGGCGCGCAGATCCTCGATGCCGACATCGGGCGGCAGCCCGTGCCGAACCAGGAGCGAACGCGGCGAGAGGTCGCCCATGCTGAGCAGCGCAAGATCAATCCGTTCGACGCGGTCCAACACCTCCGCATAGACCTCCTGCGCCATGAAGGTGTCGCGCGAGCGCCGGCTGCTGGCATAGATCGGGGCCGCCAGATAGCTGCACTTGGCGTGCAGCCGGCGCGCCAACTCGCCTGCGATCTCGAAAGTATTGAGTTCGAGCCCGCGCGAGAGCCCGCCCATCATCGAGACGATCCACAGATCCGGATACTCCGCAGGCGTCACATGGCGGATGGTTTCGCGCAAGGTCGCCCCCCAGCCGATGCCGATGGTGCGTGGCTTCTTCTCTTCCAGGAATTTCGACAAATAGGCTCCCGCGGCCATTCCGATCAGGCTTGCCACCAGTTCGGGATTTTCCGGACTCGGGATCACCACCGCGTCGTCGAGCCCGCATTGCTGCCGCAACTGATGTTCGAGTTCGGTGCAGCTTGCGAAGGCCGAGTTCAGCCGGATACTCACGATGCCGCTGTGCCGCGCCTCCGAAAGCATGCGGTTGACGCGTGCCCGCGTCAATCCGAGCCGCTCGCCGATCTCGGCCTGGGTCAAGTTCTCCATGTAATAGAGCCAGGCGACCCGCAGGATGGTCTGGTCACTCAAAGCGCAACCTCCTCGAGCAACCGCAAAAGCTCGTCATGGATGTGACCATTTGAAGCGATCTTTTGCAGATCGTCAAACTGCGAAGCCTCGCCCGCAATCGTGGTCACGCATCCGCCCGCTGCGCGCACCAGCGGCATCGCGGCGGCGTGCGAGACGAGATCGGCCTTGATCGACACGAAGGCGTCGAGTCGGCCGGCCGCGATCCATGTCATCTCGAGCGCGCCCGAGACCACGATGCGGACGCCGCGAACTGCCGAGCCGAGCCGCTCGATGATGGCAGCGGCCGTCCGCACCTCGTCGGGTTGATAATGCGATGTCAGGATCACCGATACCACCGCATCGGAAAGCGACCGCGTGCTCGACACCCGCACGGGTTCATCGTTCACGGTGGCAAGCGCGCCCTGCGCGTAGCGGGCGCAGACATCGGCCAGCGGCGATTCAACCAGGCCGACCAGCGCCTCACCTTCATCATGGTAAGCTGCGCTGACCGAATACCACGGCAGCCCGGAGGCGTAGTTCACGGTGCCGTCCAGCGGATCGACGATCCAGCGCGGTCCGCTTGTGTTGCCGCTAAAACCCCGCTCCTCCGACAGGATCGCCGCGCCTGGTGTCAGCGTCCTCAGTCCATCGATCACGATCCTTTCCGCGGCAAGGTCGGCGTCGGTGACGATGTCACGTAGTTCCTTGCGTGCGGTCGCAAGCGGTGCGCGCTGCATCGCGACCAGCGTCGCGGCCGCCTCGGCCACCACCGGCTCGGCGCCGCGCATCAGCGCCATCAGATCTGTCCTGGCGGATATCGGCATCAGGCCGCCTTCACGCCGGGCGCACCATCCTCGACCACGAAGGTCGCGAGCCGGCGCACACTGCTGTTCACATCCTTGACGTCGTCGAGCGCCTCGAAACCGACCGTGCAGGATCGCGCATCGAGCTCGACGGTCGCATAGCCACGCTTGTCGCCCCGCGCATAGGTCAGACCCGGATTGTCGGCGAGCGCCCTGGCCACACTGCTTCCGCTCGGCCCCTCGGAAGAGATCGAGGTGCCGACGAATTCGGTCGCGATGGTCGCTTCATGCGGCTGCGAATAATCGCGCTTGAGGTCGGCTGCAAAGTAAGCGTGGCGATCGCCGCCGATGACGACCGGGTTGCGCAATTTGTGCGACACGATCGAATCGAGCAGCCGGCGGCGGGCATTGGGGTAGCCATCCCAACCATCCATCCAGAAGCGGTTGCCGTCGTCCGCCTTGCGTTTGCTTTCGGCCATCAGAGTCTGCTGCGCCACGACAATCCAGCGCCCGCGGCTGTCGCGCAATCGTGCGTCGAGCCACCGTTCCTGCGGCCGCCCGAGCATGGAGCGTTCCTCCTCGGTTCGCTCCGGACAGTCCGGCACCGTGGTCGGGCGCCCTCCCTTCACGCAGGCGGGCGCGGAGCGATACTGCCGGTCGTCGAGCAGCATGATGTCCAGCATGTCGCCGAAACGATAATGCTCGTAGATGGTGGCATTCGGTCCAAGCGGGCGGGCGGATGGCGGCAACGGCATATGCTCGTAATAGGCCTGATAGGCAGCGGTGCGCATCTTCAGGAACTGCTCCGGATCGTGCGTCGTGTAGGAGCGGTCATTGGCGTAATCATCCGCCACCTCATGGTCGTCCCAGATCGACAGCCACGCAAACGCGGCGTGCGCCGCCTGCAGGTCGGCGTCGGATTTGTACAGCGCGTAGCGATTGCGGAACTCGGCAAGCGTGGTTGGAATCCCGACGCCGTGCTGACGGACGTGACGCGAGCCCCAGGACTTTTCGTAGATGTAATCGCCGAGATGCACGACCAGATCGAGATCGCGCGCCGCCATGTCGCGATACGCGGCGAAATAGCCCTGCTCATATTGCTGGCAGGAGGCAAAGGCGAAGCGAAAGCGGATGTTGCCGACGGCCGGCGCGGTGCGGGTACGCCCGACCGGGCTCACCGCCGCACCGGCGCGAAACCGGTACCAGTAGACGCGGCCCGGCCGCAGGCCTGTTGCCTCGGCATGCACCGAATGCGCGAGCTCCGCCGTCGCCTGCACGACGCCCTTCGCGGCGACGCGCGCAAATCCTTCATCCTCCGCGACCTGCCACTCGACGTCGACCGGCGCAGGCGGCATGCCGCCCTCTTCGAGCGGTCGGGGCGCAAGCCGTGTCCACAGAATGATGCGGTCCTCGCGCGGGCAGCCGGAGGCTACGCCGAGCGTATATGGGTCCGCGTTGAACGCCACCGGCGCACCGCGCACGATCCCGAATGGCGCGGCCATCGCGGCACTGGCCAATGAGCCTGCCAGGAATCGCCGGCGCGGGATCGTGATGCCGCTCATGACGGCACAGATGCCGACGTCAGGTCGCGCCTGATCTTCACGGCGAGATCGGGCCGGTCGGTGGTGATCTGCCGCACCGGCTGGGCGAGCCAGTGGGCGATATCCTGCGGCTCGTTCGTCACCCAGGCACCGAGCCGTTCGCGACCGAAGACTTTCAGTGCCAGCGGCAGTGTCAGCGTCAGCAGCGACTTCTCGACCGCAACGATGCAATCGGGTATCGCGGCGAGACGGTCGAACGCCGGCGAGATGCCGCCCATCATTTCCGCCGACCTGCGGTCCAGCGAGGCCAGCACCCGCGCCTGCGGCGACAGCCTCCGCAACGTCGCGAGCACGTCAGGGACAAAGCAGGTGAGCACCGCGCGCCGCTCCAGCCCGCGCCGCTTGACCGCCTCGATGAGGCGCCCTTCGATTCCCGGATAGGGATTGCCGAAGGCGTCGGTCTTGATTTCGATGTGAAGCTCGAGCGGTAAATCGCTGTACACGTCGAGCACGGCATCGAGCGTTGGGATGCATTCATCGCCGGCCTCGCGCAGACGGATGGCGGTCAATTGTTTCAGCGTCCGAACGCCGACCGGCCCGGTGTCGTGCGCGGTGCGATCGAGCAGCGAATCGTGGATGACGACCAGCGAACCATCGACGCTTTGATGAATATCGAACTCGACCGCGTCAACGCCTAGTCCGCGCAGATTGCGAAAGCCGAGCAGGCTGTTCTCCGGCCAAAGGTCGCGGGCGCCGCGGTGTCCGGCGATAAAAACCATGATGGGTCCCCTATTTACTGCTGTCAACGAGCCCTTTGAGGAACCAGCGCTGCAACAGCAAGATCACCAGCGTCGGCGGCAGCATCGCGAGCAGCGCGCCGCTCATGGCGATGTTCCAGGCCGGCTCGCTGTCGGCGCGCGGGATCAGATTCTTCAGCGCGATCACGGCGGTCGCCATGTCCTTGTCGGTGGTGAACAGCAGCGGCCACAGATACTGGTTCCAGCCGAACAAGAACAGGATGATCGCGAGCGCGACGATGTTCGAGACCGACAGCGGCAGCAGGATGCTCCAGAAGAATCGCAGCGGCGACGCGCCATCGAGCCTTGCCGCCTCACACAACTCATCCGGCACGGTGAGGAAGAACTGTCGGAACAGGAAGGTCGCAGTGGCGGATGCGATCAATGGCAGGATCAGCCCCGGATAGGTGTTGACCATGTTCCATTCCAGCGCGATCGTCACGTCGTGGCCGCTGATCCACTTCCAGAGATCGGCAACATGCAGCATATCGGCGAGCCACTGCAGGGGCAGCGCGGCGTTGGCCACCGCCTCGAACGTCGGCACGATCCGCACCTCGATCGGCAGCATCAGCGACATGAAGATCAACCAGAACGCCAGCATGCGGTAACGGAAGCGGAAATAGGTGATGGCGAAGGCGGAGAGCAACGATACCACGATCTTTCCGGCAGTGATTCCGAGCGCCACCACAATGGAATTGAGAAAGCTGCGGCTGAAGTCGGCCTTGACCCAGGCCGTCTGCAGATTGGCAAGAAACTGGTCGCCCGGCAGCCACGGCAGCGGCACCTTCTGCACCTCGGCGATCGTCAGCGAGCCCGCGACGAACGCGAAGTAGAGCGGCACGCACACCAACATCGCGCCGGCGATCAGGATCGCGTGGCAGATCATATCGAGGATGGGTGCGCGCTCCACCATGTGGTCAGACCCCGTAATTGACCTTGTGGTCGAAATAGCGGAATTGCAGCAGCGTGCAAACCAGCGCGAAGGTCATCAACAGCACCGACTGCGCCGCCGAGGAGCCGAGGTCGAGGTTGATGAAACCATCGACGAAGACCTTGTAGACCAGGATGTTGGTCGCGCCGGCCGGCCCGCCATGGGTGACGGCATCGATGATCGCGAAGGTTTCGAAGAAGCCGTAGATAAAATTCATCACGGCGAGAAAGAAGATGGTCGGCCCGAGCATCGGCAGCGCGATGAGAAAGAACCGCCGGATCGGCCCGGCACCGTCGACGGCGGCGGCTTCCATCAGCGAGACCGGCACCGCCAACAGGCCGACCACCAGGAAGATGTAGTCGTAGCAGATGTGCTTCCATGACGCCGCCATGATCACGAGCCACAGCGCGTCGTTCGGGTTGCGATTGGGATCCCAGGAGATCCCGAGCGCGTGCAACATGTGTGCGAGCGGCCCAACGACCGGATTGAAAAGGAACGCCCACAGGATGCCGGCGATCGCGGGCGCGATCGCATAGGGCAGCAGGATGAGAGTCCGGTAGACCGATCGCGCGCGCACCACCCGGTCGGTGGCGAATGCCAGCACGACGGCAATCGCCAGCGTAATGACGTTCTGCGCCACCGTGAACCAGACCGTCGTCACGAGCGATTGGCGATACTCGCCGTTGGCAAACAGCGCCTTGAAGTTGTCGAACCAAACGAAATGGACGGTGGTGCCGAACGGATCGCTCAACAATACGGACTGCGTGAGCGCCCGCAGCGACGGGATGAAGAAGAAGAACACCAGGATCAACACCTGCGGCAGCAGCAATAGCGTCGGCAGGCCGACGCCGCGGCCGAAATTCGCTCGCTTCAGTCCGGGCTCCCGATCAGGCTGGCCACGCTTGGGCGTCCGCGCCTTACTGGCCCGTTCCGTCACAGCCCTACGCCCGGCGGCAGTTTCGCCGGGCGACTTGTGCTGCGATCTGGCCAGGCCGGAAGGCGAGTCTGCCGGGGCCTCCGGCCAGATCGACGAAGGTGCGATCGGCGCGCTTGCCTTCATTTCGCCTCGGGGGACCACTCGGTGCCTTTTCCGGCGTTGAGCTTCTCGAACTGGCGCAGGATCTCATTGCCGCGCTTGACGGCATCATCCATCGCCTGTTGCGGCTGCTTCTGGCCGGTGAACACCGCTTCCACCTCGCTGCGCTGCGCCAGCATTGTCTGCACGAAATTGCCAAAGCGGAAGCCGCGCGAATTGTCATTGGGCGTGCCGCGCGAGAGTTGCAGCACCGCAATCTCGCGTGTCGGATGGTCCTTGTAATAGCCGCGCTCGCGCGCCATCGCATAGGCTTTGTTGGTCGCCGGGACATATCCGGTCACGCCATGCCACCACACCTGCGTCTCCGCCTGGGCAACGAAATCGAGGAAGGCGGCGACCGCGTCGTAGCGTTCCGGCGTGTGCCCCTTCATCACCCAGATGGCACCACCGCCAATGGTGCTGTTGAGCGGAGGATTGATATCGCTCTCGTGCGGCAGGAAGGTGGCGCTCCAGTTGATCTTGGCGTTGCGTTCGATATTGCCGTGCGACGCGGTCGAGTTGACGAAGGTCGAGCAGCGTCCGGAGGTGAACAACTGTTCCGGGCTAAAGCCCTGACCGGCGATCTGCATGACGCCATCATCGAGCCATTTTTTCAGGCGCGCGACTTGCGAGACCACCTTGGTCTTGTTGTAGACGAATTCGGTGCCAAGTCCGTCGAAGCCGTTGGCGAGCGTACCGTAGGGCTGGTTGTTGATGGCGCTGTAGTTTTCCAGCAGGCTCCAGAAGAAGTCGCCCGGCAGCACCGTGCCACATTCACTGACGCCCTTGGCCTTGATGGCGTAGAGTTGTTTCTCCAACTCCTGCCAGGTTGCGGCCGGCTTGTCGAAGCCGGCTTTCTGGAAGTGGTCCTTGTTGTACCAGAAGATCGGCGTCGAGGAGTTGAAGGGCATCGCCGACATCCGCCCCTTGTAGCTCCAGAAGCTCGCCACCGGCTTGACGAAGTCGGAGAAGTCGACCTTGTAGCCCTTCTGGTCCAGAAGTTCCTGCACCGGCACCACGGCGCCCGACAGCAGCATGGTCATGTAGCCGCGTTCGGCGATCTGCACCATTTCCGGCGGCCGCTTGGCACGATAGGCCGCGATCACTCCATTGGTCACTTCGTCGTAATTGCCCTTGGCGACCGCCACGACGGTGTATTTATCCTGCGATGCGTTGAACTTCTCGACCAGCTCGTTGAGCCGTTCGCCCAGTACGCCGCTCATGGCGTGCCACCATTGCACCTCGACACGCGCCGCCTGAGCGGGCGCGGCCAACGCCAAAACCCCGAACAATGCCGCAATGAATGCCATCTTCTTCACGGGTGATCCTCCCTCAGCGGTCCAGCGAGCCGGCGCTTCAAACCCGGCTTCGATCATTTGTATTTCTACAATGACATATGTGTCGCTTTGATGAAAGGGGGCCCGATACACGGATTTTGTTGCGGGGAGCACGCGTGCTCAGGCCCGGCTGGTCAGTGTATGGTGGTGTATGGCGCAATCGACCGGGAGCGCGGCGCCAATCGCCGACAGCCGCCCTCTCTGAAATCAACGCGAGCCCTCGGAAAGAGCCCCTCATGTCAGATAAAAAATCCGCTCATGCCAAAGACCTCTCGCTCAAGGCCGAGGTCGACGCGCTTCTGATTGAACTCGGTGTCGAACCTGTCAGCTATACCGGTGGCACGCTGGTCGCGAGAACCCCGATCAGCGGTGAAACCGTGGCGCATGTCAGGGAGGTCGACGCCGCCGGCGCGACCGCGGCGATCGAAAAAGCCCATGCGGCTTTCCTGCAATGGCGTCTGGTCCCTGCTCCCAAGCGCGGTGAACTGGTGCGGCTGCTCGGCGAAGAGTTGCGCGCCAGCAAGCGTGCGCTTGGCCGGCTGGTTTCCATCGAGGCGGGCAAGATCGAGTCCGAAGGTCTCGGCGAAGTGCAGGAGATGATCGACATTTGCGACTATGCCGTGGGGCTTTCCCGGCAGCTCTACGGCTTGACGATCGCGACCGAGCGCCACGAGCACCGGATGGCAGAGGCCTGGCATCCACTCGGTGTCACCGGCATCATCTCCACATTCAATTTTCCGGTCGCGGTCTGGTCATGGAATGCAGCGCTGGCGCTGGTCTGCGGCAACAGCATCGTCTGGAAGCCGTCGGAAAAGACGCCCCTCACCGCCTTGGCGACCGACGCGCTGTTCGCCCGCGCCCTGAAGCGCTTCAAGGCCGATGGCGGCGCAGCGCCCGACGGGTTGGCTGCCGTGCTGGTCGGAGGGCGCGAGATCGGCGAGGCCCTCGTCAACAACACCAGGGTTCCCTTGGTCTCGGCAACCGGTTCGACCGCGATGGGACGCGCCGTCGCGCCGAAGCTCGCGCAGCGCTTCGCCCGCGCCATTCTGGAGCTCGGCGGCAACAATGCGGCGGTAGTCACGCCGACCGCCGATCTCGACCTGACGCTGCGCGGCGTCGCCTTCGCGGCCATGGGCACGGCCGGTCAGCGCTGCACCACGCTGCGCCGCCTGTTCGTTCACGAGAGCGTCTATGACAGCTTCGTGCCGCGCCTCAAGAAGGTCTATCAGTCCGTTTCCGTCGGCAATCCCCTCACCGGCAATCTGGTCGGCCCTCTGATCGACGGCCTCGCCTATGAATCGATGCAGCGCGCCCTCGGCGAGGCCAAGGCCGCCGGTGCTGCCATCGTCGGCGGCGACCGCGTCGCCGTGGCAGGCGCCGACGCGGCTTTCTATGTCCGGCCGGCGCTGGTCGAGATCGGTGGACAGACCGGAACGGTCGAGCGCGAGACTTTTGCGCCGATCCTCTATGTCATCAAATACAGCGACTTCGATGCGGTGATCGAATTGCACAATGCCGTTCCGCAGGGGCTGTCGTCTTCGATCTTCACCAACGATCTGCGCGAGGCCGAAGCCTTCTTGTGCGCGCGCGGCTCCGATTGCGGAATCGCCAACGTGAACATCGGCCCCTCGGGCGCCGAGATCGGCGGTGCATTCGGCGGCGAGAAGGAAACCGGCGGCGGACGTGAGTCCGGGTCGGATGCCTGGAAGGCCTACATGCGCCGCGCCACCAACACGATCAACTATGGCCGCACGCTGCCGCTCGCCCAGGGCGTCAAGTTCGACGTGGATTGAATGGAATCGTCATGAACGCGCCGCTTCCGACATCATCGCATTTCCGCCCGGCCTCCCGGCTTTCGTCGATCGGGGTGTCGGAGATCCTGAAGATTTACCGGCCTCGCCACCGATCTGAAGCGCCAGGGGGTGTCATCATCCTCGGGACCGGAGAGCCCGGCCTCGAGCGATTAACAGATGTTTTTTGTATTTCTCATATGTTGCATCATATGAAATACGAATGTATTAGAGCACGATAGGAATGTCCCACGAGGGAACGGGTACAAGCCGGGTGCAGGGTTTATGAGCCGAGCTCTCTTCATCGACGGGGCCAACAAAGCACGGGTCGCGCAGTTCAATCTGCGCGAGGGGCGCGAGGACGAAGTCTTGATGGATGTCGCCTCGGTCGGCGTCTGCGGCAGCGATCTGCACTATTTCAAGGACGGCGGTATCGGCAGCGCGCTTATCAACGAACCCTTTGTCCCCGGGCATGAGTTCGGCGGCTATCTCTGTCAGGACGTCGAGGAACTCGGACTTACGCGCGGCCAGCTCGTTGCCGTCGATCCGAACAAGGCATGCGGTCGGTGCGACTGGTGCCATGAGGGCCATCCCAACCTCTGCCCTAACGTTGAGTTCATTGGAGCTCCTCCCTTCGACGGCGCGATGACGGAGCGCATCTGGGCACCAAGGTCGCAGCTCGTCGCGTTGCCGAATGGCTTCGACGCGCTGGACGCCGTCATGCTCGAGCCGCTCGGCGTCGCCATCCACGCCGTCGGGCTCGCCAAGCCGCGCATGCTCGAACGCGTGGCCGTGCTGGGCTGTGGCCCGATCGGCCTGCTCATTGTCCAGGTGTTGAAAGCTGCCGGCGCCGGGGAAGTCCTCGCCTGCGATCCGCTGCCGCATCGCCGCGCAATGGCCGAAAGGATCGGCGCCGATCGCGTCGGTGAAAGCGCCGCCGACATTGCCGAATGGTCCAAGGGCGGCTGCCCCCTTGTGCTGGAAGCGACGAATTCGCCGTTCGGCTTCCGCGACGCCGTAACCGCGGCGCGCATCGGCGGGCGGATCGTGCTGGTCGGCATTCCCGACGGCGACATTTACACCTTGCCGGCCGCGGACGCGCGCCGCCGCGGCCTCAATATCAAGTTCGCGCGGCGGATGGGCGACGTCTATCCGCGCGCGATTGAGTTCCTCGCAGCGGGGAAGATCGACGTACGCTCGATCGTCACTCACCGCGTCGCGCTGGAGGAAGCGCCCGGCATATTCACGGCACTTGCCGAGAATGCGCCCGGCTACATCAAGGTCCTCGTCGATCTGAAAGGGAGTTGAACCGACGCCGGAATGACACCTGGCCGCCACTAGCAAATGGGAGGATCACGATGAAGCCGGTGTATGCGTGAGGTGAAATTGTGAGCGACACACCCGACAGCGAAACGACGACAATGCGTATCAACGCCGAGGACCTGGCCGAAGCGCAAGTCCAGGCTCGAGCGTGCTGGTATTATTATGTCGGCGCGATGACGCAGCAGGAGATTGCCGATCGGCTCGGGTTGACGCGGCTCAAGGTCAACAAGCTGCTCGGGCAGGCACGGCAGGACGGGCTCGTCAGCGTCGAGATCAAGCTGCCGCTCGCCAACTGCGTTGCGCTGGAAGAGAAGCTGAAGGCGCGCTTCGCGCTCGACGATGTTTCGGTTGTTCCCAGCCTGCCCGATCCCGATGCGCTGCAACAGGTGATCGGCGAAGCGGCGAGCACGATGCTTCATCCCCTGCTGAAGGATGGCATCGGCCTCGGCGTCGGCTGGGGTCGCACGCTCAGAGCCGCCGCGCGCACGCTCAAGCAGCGACGATTCGCCCGCAGCTGGGTGACTTCCCTGATGGGCGGCATGACGCGCGGCGCCGGCACCAACACGTTCGAGGTCGCGACCGAGTTTGCGCGCCTGATCGGCGCCGAATGCTACTACGTCGCGGCACCGATCTATTGCCCGTCGGTCGAGAGCCGTTCCACACTCCTGACGCACTACGGACTTGCGGACGTGATGCGCCGGGCTCGCGAAGGCCAGATCGCGCTGGTATCCTGCGGCGACTTGACACCACGTTCGCTGCTCGCGGCGACCCATATTGTGAATGAAGCGCTGGACGGACTGCGCAAGGCGGGCGCGGTCGGCGACCTGCTCGGAACGTATCTGGACGAATACGGCCGCCCGGTCGACCACCCTCTCAATTCCCGAGTCATGGCGCTGAGCCCGCAGGAGCTGAAGGCGTATCCGATCTCCATCCTGGCCTCGGGCGGGTTACCCAAGGCGCCGGTGATCCGCGGCATTCTGAACGCGCGCTATGTACGCTGTCTCGTCACAGACGAGTCTGCGGCAGAGGCGCTGCTGCAATGAGCCTGCTGCTCGCCATCGATGTCGGTACGATGTCGGCGCGCGCCGGGCTGTTCGACGCGTCGGGCCGGCTGGTGTCCGCGCGCAGTCATCCGTTCGAACTGCTGCGGCCCGCGGAAAACCACGCTGTCTATCGGATGGACGAAATCTGGGCGGCGGTATGTGCCGCCATCCGCGCCGCCATTGCCGATACGCCGGGTGCGGCAGCAGCGATCGCGGGCGTCGCCGTCGACGCAACATCCTCCATTTATTTCGAGGCGAACGGCGGAGCGCCGCTGCAAGGTGATGCGGACGTGGTCTGCTGGATGGACCATCGCGGCGAACGCGAGGCAGAGGAGATTGGCGCATCCGGCGACCACTATCTGGATCATGTCGGCGGCACGGTCTCGCCGGAGATGTATCTGCCCAAGATCCTCTGGGTAAAGCGGCACACGCCGGAGGCGTGGGCGCGCGTCACCGCCGTGCGCGACCTCACGGACGAAGTCGCTCGCCGGATGACCGGCATCGATCGGCACTCCGTCTGCGGGCTTGCCTGCAAGTTTCCCTATTTGCCCGCCGACCCTGATCCGTGGCGCCGCGACCTGCTCGCTACGCTTGGTCTCTCCGATCTGCTGCGGCGCGGCAAGCTCGCCGAACCGCCGGGCCTAGTCGGCCAGGTGCACGGAACGGTCTCCGCGGATGCGGCGAAGGCGCTCGGCATCGCGCCGGGTGCGCCGGTCGCGATCGGATTGATCGACGCGGAAGCAGGCGCTCTCGGCGTCGCGGGCCACGGATTTCGCGACAAGATGAACCGCACGCTGGCGCTGATCGGCGGCACCTCGAGCTGCTACATGTGCTGGGCCGAGGATAAGCGGTACATCTCCGGAGTCTGGGGTCCTTTCAAGGACGCGGTATTTCCCGGCTACTGGATGCACGAGGCCGGGATGAGCATTTCGGGCGCGGCGCTCGACGCCGTGCTGGATCAGCATCCCGCCAGCCCCGGCAAGGCGTCGGCGGCCCAGCACGCGGAAACCGCGTGCGATATTCTCGCGCTGCTCGATCTCGAAGGCCCCGCCTTCGGCGCGCGGCGGCATATCGTCCCCGACTGGCTCGGCAACCGCGCGCCCCATGGCGACGGTGCGGTGCGCGCGCTCGTCAGCGGCCTTGGCCTTGAGACGAGCCCACGCTCCTTCCTCGAACATTACTACGCGACGGCCCGCGCGCTCGCGCTGCAAAGCCGTCATATCCTTGAGCATCTCAACACGCGTGGTTATGCGATCGACCGCGCCTGTCTCTCCGGCGGGCACACTAGGAATCCGCTGATGGTGCGCCTTTATCGTGATGCGCTTGGCGCCGACCTCGTCATCTCCCACTCGCCCGAACCGGTGCTACTCGGCACCGCGATGGTCGCCGCCGTCGCGGCCGGGCTTTACCCGGATCTGTTTGCGGCGCTCGACGCGATGGCGCCGGAGCAGACGGTCCACCGGGCCGACCCGATATGGGCGGCGGCGAACGATGCCGCCTATTCGACCTATCTCAAGCTGTTCGCCGTCCGCAACGAAATCGAGGCGGAAGGTCGGCGACCGGCCAGCCGCCCCTCCTCGTCCGCTGGCGCATTCTGAACGCGAAGTCTTTTCTCGTCAGCAATTGACTTCAACATTCCGTCCCCGGCTTGCGAGGTAGATGCGAGCCGCATTACCGCCGAAGATAGCCGCCTTTTCATCCGGTGACAGACCGGCGAGCAGGGTTTCGGCGGCGGCAATCCATTTTTCATAGCCGCCCGCCAGATTGACCACCGGCCAGTCGCTTCCCCAAAGCAGGCGATGTGGTCCGAAACACGCAACGACATGATCCACCGCTTTCCGCAGATCCGCAACTTGCCAATCCGGTAAGGCCTCTGTCACCAATCCCGATAGCTTGCAGACGATGTTGGGGCGTTCGGCAAGCAGCGCGACGTCGCGATACCAATCTGCTGTCTCGCCGGTCGCAAGCCGGGGCTTGGCGCAATGGTCAAGCACGAACTGCAGATCGGGATGATCATCGACCAGGCTCAGCAGTCGCGGCAAATGGCGCGGCAGCACCAGCGCGTCGAACACCAGGTTGTTTCGGGCCATCACTGCCAATAGCCGCGCCAAGCCAGGGCGGAGCAGCCAATCGTCATCGGGCATGTCCTGCACCATCGGCCGCAGTCCAACCAGGAGGCTGTGCACGGCGAGTGCATCAATGCGCGCCCCGCCGTCGGCTACATCGAAGTCCGTCCAGCCGACCACACCCCGCACCACCTGTGCCTTCGCCGCGATGTCGAGCAGAAACATGGTCTCCGCCTCGGTCGGTGCAGCCTGCACCAGGATCGTCCCCCTGATGTTCGCGGCAGCGAGGTGTGGCGCCAGATCCGAAAGGGAAAAGTCGCGGTGGATCGGCGCGAGCGCGGGAGTGAGCCAGCCATAATCGCCACGTGCGAGAGTCCACAGATGATGATGCGCATCGATCCGCATCAGCCGGCTATCGGCAGCGGAACGGGCGCTTCCGCAGCCAGCAGGCGCTCGGCCTTCAGATCGGCCCAAAGCGCCGCCGGCACGTCGCAGGACAGCGCGGCTACGTTGCGTTCGACCTCTTGCGGACTCTGGCCCCCAGCACAACGCTCGCCACCGCCGGATGGCCCAGGGCAAAATGCAACGCCGCGGTTGGCAGGGCAACGCCATGCGCATCACAGATGCTTTCGATCCGAGCCACCCTTGCCAGGATCTCAGGTGGCGCATCCCGATAATCGTATTTGGCACCGCTCACCGCGCCGGTTGCCAGAATACCTGAATTGAATACGCCGCCGAGTAACACGCCGATTCCCTGTTGTTGCGCAAGCGGCAGAAACTCCGCCAGCGCCGGTTGCTCCAGCAGGGAATAGCGCCCCGCGAGCAGCATGGTATCGAATGATCCGGCTTGCGCGAAACGCACGCACATCTCGGCCTCGTTTACGCCGATCCCGATGCCCGCAACAACGCCCTCTCCGCGAAGCCGGTCCAGCGCCACGTACGCGCCAGCCATCGCTTCGCGAAACCGCTCCTCGATCGCGTCGGGGCCATGAGTCCAAATGTCGACGTCGTGGATCAGCAACAGGTCCAGCCGGTCGACCCCTAGCCGCAATAGCGACTGTTCCACCGAACGCATCGTGCCGTCATAGGAATAATCAACCACCGCCCGGTGCGGCAACCCTCCTGCAAAACCGGCACGGTCGCCTCGACCGCGAAACGGATCCGTCCAGCGACCGACTTTGGTGCAAACGACGATGTCCTGGCGCGGCACGCGCCTGATGGCGGCGCCGCAACGATGTTCGGCAAGGCCGTTGCCATAGAGCGGAGAAGTGTCGAGGAGATTAATGCCCAGTTCGAATGCACGTTTCACCGTATCAATGGCCGTGCCGTCATCCAGTTGCACATAGAGATCACCAAGCGGCGCGGTTCCGAATCCCACAACCGAAACCTGAAGCCGCATCCCACCAAGAGCACGACGCGGCACCGCAAATACTGGTTTCATATTGACCGGCTCTTTTCGGCCCATCGCCCAGTCGCGGGGATGCGCCTTTACCTTGCTTGCCATTGGACATGTCCGCTGGCTGTGAACCTGGCGATATTGCCAGCCGCGGCCGCCCGTTCAATGGGACCACCTTGGCTGGCGTCTGGAAACATTCAAACTGCGCAACGCGGCCGGATCCTGCCCAGCTATCTCAACACGATCTCCTGGTCGGCCCACCGCAAGTAGCTGCGCGGCGCAGCACCAAGTTCGCGCCTGAACATCGCCGTGAAGGCGCTCGGGCTGTCGTAGCCGACATCGAGTGCGACGTTGGTTACGGATTCGCCGGCGCCAAGGCGCGCGAGCGCTTCCAGCAACCGGACGCGCTGGCGCCAGGCCGCAAAGCTCTGGCCGGTCTCACGACGGAACATCCGCGTCAGCGTACGCCGGCTGAGGCCGCTGCGGTCGGCCCAATCGTCGAGGGTGAGGTCGGAACTGGTATCGGCGAGCACAGCTTCGCAGATCCGGGCGAGACGCGGATCCAGCGGGATCGGCACGTGCAGCAACACTTCCGGCATCCGGCCGATCTCGCCTAGCAGGAGATCAACCAGCTGCCCGTCGCGCCCGTCCTCGTCGTAATCCACCGGCATGCGGACAGCTTCATCCATCAGCGCCTCGAGCAGCGGCGAGACGCGGATCAGGCGGCACGTCGCCGGGTAGCTCGGCACCTGATCCGGCTCGACATAGATGGTCTGGGCCTCGATATCGCCCCAGGCGCGCGATTGATGCACGATTCCTGCGGGAATCCACAGGCCATGCCCCGGCGGGATGACGAAATTGCCGCGTTCCGTCATCATCGAGGTGACGCCGATGGTCTGGAGGATGAACTGCCCTCGCCGGTGCGCGTGACGCGTGCTGGTGCTCTCGGACGGATACGTCGCTGCCATAGAGACGACCGGCCGCTTCTGCGTCTGCAGGTGACCGGCATAGTTCGCTGCGGCTATCGGTCCGCATCGCTTGTGGCATGGGCGCTCAAGGCTGTCGCCGCCGGTCGGTGCTGTGCCGACTCTTACATTTATGTTCATCTGGGCTCTTGATGTGAGATGCCTGCTCTCCCCACAGCCATGCATCTTCCGGGCCAGATGGCCCGATCGCGACGATCGCTGTCCCATGCCGTGTAGCACAGAATGCGGCGCTCCGTCACGATGGCGCAATCCGCAACGAAGGGGTTGGTCCATGAACAGGCGCGAATTCACTGCTGCAATGCTGGCCGCCAGCGCGGCCATCCCGCTCGGCATCACCAGAGCGGCTGGTCAGCCAAAGGGCGGCACGCTCAACACGATCATCCAACCCGAACCGCCGATCCTCGTCACGGCGTTCAACCAGCAACAGCCGACGCTGACGCTGGGCGGCAAGATCTACGAGAGCCTGCTGAAATACGGCGCCGATTTGAAGCCGTTGCCGGGTATGGCGCAATCGTGGGAGGTCTCGCCTGATGGCCTCACCTATACGTTCAAGCTGTTCCCGGGCATCACTTTTCACGACGGCAAGCCGATGACATCGGAGGACGTGGTCTTCAGCTGCATGAAGGTGCTGACGGAGACCCATCCCCGCGCGCGGCAGAATTTCGCGCGCGTCGCGTCCGCCGAGGCGCCTGATCCGCTGACTGTCGTATTCAAGCTGAAGCAGCCTTTCGCGCCTTTCCTCGGCTGCTTCGACTGCACCTCGGCCCCAATTGTGCCGAAGCACATCTACGAGGGAACCGAGTTCCGCAAGAACCCGATGAACGACAAGGCGATCGGCACCGGCCCCTTCAAGCTGAAGGAATGGGTGCGCGGCTCGCACGTCCATCTCGTTCGGCACGATGGCTACTACCGCAAGGACCAACCCTATCTCGACGAAATCATCTACCGCATCATCCCGGACAGCGCCTCGCGGGCGCTGGCGCTCGAGAATGGCACGGTCCAACTCGTGCAATGGTCCGACGTCGAGTTCTTTGACGTGCAGCGCTTCAAGTCGCAGAAGAACCTCGAATACACCACCAAGGGCTACGAGTATTTCGCTCCGCACCAGTGGCTCGAGATGAACAATCGCGTCGCGCCGATGAACGACAAGCGGTTCCGGCAGGCGGTGATGCACCTGATCGACCGCGACGCGATGAACAAGCGCGTCTATTTCGGCAACGCCAAGGTCGCAACCGGTCCGATCTCGTCGAAAACCAAATTCTACGACCCCAAGGTAAAGCGCTACGATTTCTCGGTCGAAAAGGCCATTGCGCTGCTCGACGAGATGGGCCTGAAGCCCGGCGCCAACGGCAAGCGGGCCGAGATCAAATACCTCGTGCCGCCCTATGGCGAGGTCTATCAGCGCGCCGGCGAGTTCTTCCGCCAGAGCTTCTCCAAGGCCGGCATCGATCTCGTTCTGGTCGGCACCGACATGGCGGGCTGGGCCGACAAGGTCGGCAACTGGGATTACGAGATGACCCAGAATCTGCTCTATCAGCTCGGCGATCCCGCACTCGGCGTCGCCCGCACCTACATCTCCTCAAACATCAAGAAGGGCATCCTGTTCTCGAACACCCAAGGCTATTCAAACCCCGAGGTCGACAGGTTGTTTGAGGAAGCCGCCGTCGCGCTCGACGAGGCCAAGCGGCAGGAGCTCTATTCCAAGGTGCAGCAGATCCTGGTCGAGGAAGTGCCCGTCGCCTGGACCCTGGAGCTCGAATACCCGATCATCTACGACAAGGCTTTCAAGGAAATCGTGACGACCGGGATCGGCTCCCACGAGACCTTCGGCTCGGTCTACAAATCGTGACCGGCACCAGGAGCGCCGCAAGAATTGGACTCTTGGTCGCCGCCTGGATTGTGCGGCTGGTCGCCATCATTCTGGTGATCGCGACCTTCAACTTCGTGCTGGTCCGCGCAGCACCGGGCGATCCGGCCATGGTCATGGCCGGGCAATCGGGCGCGGCCGACCCCAAGATCCTCGACGATCTGCGCAAGGAGTATGGGCTGGACAAGCCCTATCTCGTGCAGCTCGGCACACATCTCGCGCGCGTGCTCACTTTGGATCTCGGATATTCCTATCGCCAGCGGCGGCCGGTCCTTGATCTCGTCCTCGAGCGCCTGCCGGCAACGCTGCTGCTGACGCTCACCGCCTTCTGCCTCGCGCTCCTGATCGGCACGACGCTCGGCGCGCTCGCGGGTCTGGTCGCCGGAAGCATTGCGGACACGGTTTTTACCGTGCTCTCGCTGTTGCTCTACGCCACGCCGGTGTTCTGGCTCGGGCTGATGCTGGTGCTCGTCTTCTCGGTGACGCTCGGCTGGCTGCCGCCGTTCGGCTATGAGACGATCAACGCGAAGCACACGGCGATCGAGCGCATCTTTGACATCATGAAGCACATGATCATGCCTGTCATTTCACTCGCCGCGATCTATCTGGCGATCTACGCCCGTCTGATGCGCTCCTCGATCATCGAGGTCTCGCACCAGGATTTCATCAAGACGGCGCGGGCCAAGGGCTTGGCCCGCCCGCGCATCGTCGTCAGCCATATGCTGCGCAACGCGCTGGTGCCGGTCGTGACGGTTGCGGGCATGCAGGCCGGCGCGCTCGTCGGCGGCGCGGTCGTGATCGAGACCGTGTTCGCCTGGCCCGGCCTTGGCCGGCTCACCTTCGAGGCCGTGCTGCAGCGTGACTATCCGGTGCTGCTCGGCATCTTCCTGATCCTGTCCGTCATCGTGATTGCTCTCAACCTCGTGACCGACCTGATCTACCGCCTGATCGATCCGCGCATGACGACGGAAGCCGCCTGATGGATGCGGTCAAGGCTTTCGTGCGGCATCCGAGCGGAATGGCGGGGTTCGTCCTGCTCATCATCGTCCTGATCGTCGCGATCACGGCGCCTGTCGTATTCCCGGTCTCGCCGTGGGAGATGAGCGGCACGCCCTTCACGCCGCCCGGCGAGGACGGGATGTGGCTCGGCGGCGATACGCTTGGCCGCGACGTCGCGGCGGGCGTGGCGCACGGAGCGCGGGTCTCGCTGCTGATCGGCATCGCATCCGCGCTGGCCGCCATGACGATCGGCGTCATGATCGGCGCTATCTCAGGTTATTTCGGCGGAAAAGTCGATCTCGTGCTGATGCGGGTGACGGAGTTGTTCCAGACGGTCCCGGCGTTCATTTTGGCGATCCTGCTGGTTGCGACCTTCAGCCCTTCGCTGCTCACCATCATCCTCACCATCGGCGCGGTGAGCTGGCCGCCGCTCGCGCGGCTGACGCGCGCCGAATTCCTGCGCCTGCGCGGGCGCGAATTTGTCGAGGCCGCATTATGCCAGGGCGAGAGCACGGCCCGCATCGTGCTCGGACACATCCTGCCGAACGCGATCTCGCCGATCCTCGTCGTCGTCTCGCTGACGGTCGCGACTGCGATCCTGCTGGAGAGCGCACTCTCCTTCATGGGGCTCGGCGACCCGAACCTGATGTCCTGGGGTTTCATGATCGGCGCCGGGCGCACCGTCATCCGGCAGGCCTGGTGGATGAGCGTCTTTCCTGGGCTCGCGATCCTGATCACCGTGCTTGCCATCAACCTGTTCGGCGAGGGCCTGTCCGACGTACTCAATCCGCGCGTCTCGAGGCGCCGCGCATGACAAACCCAAGCGTGCAGGACAAGGCATCCGTGCTCTCGGTCGAGAAGCTCTCGATTGCATTGCCCGAAGGCGGCGACCGGCCGTTCGCGGTCGAGGACGTGTCGTTTGCGATCGGGCGCAACGAGGTGGTCTGCCTGGTTGGCGAATCCGGTTCCGGCAAATCGATGATCGCGCATGCGATCCTCTCGCTGCTGCCGAAAGGCGTCGATATCGTGTCCGGCGCCGTGAAGGTGGTCGGGCAGGATACCGCCGCCCTCGATCGCCGTGCCCTGCGCCGGCTGCGCGGTGGCAAAGCCGCCATGATCTTCCAGGAGCCCTTGTCGTCGCTTAATCCGCTGAAGCGCGTCGGCGAACAGATCGAGGAGACGATCCTCACGCACCAGCAACCGGTGCCGCCGGCAGCCGCGATCAAGGCCAGGGTGCAGGAGTTGCTGACCCAGGTCGGCCTGCCCAACCCGTCGCTGCTTGCCAACAGCTATCCGTTCGAACTCTCAGGAGGCCAGCGCCAGCGCGTCATGATCGCGATGGCCACCGCGAACCAGCCTGAGCTACTGATCGCAGACGAGCCGACGACCGCACTCGATGTCACCACCCAGCGCCAGATCCTCCGCCTGATCGACGATCTCAGGCGCGAGCGCGGCATGGGCGTGCTGCTCATCACCCATGATTTCGGCGTGGTGGCCGACGTCGCCGATCGCGTCGTCGTGCTGCGCCACGGCAAGGTGGTCGAGCACGGCTCGGTCGAGCAAGTGTTGCGCAATCCGCGCGATCCCTACACCCGCGAACTGATCGACGCAGTACCGAAGGCGCATGTGAAGAGCCGCGAGAGCGCTTCGCACGCCACACCGCTGCTCGACGTCGTGGAGCTGCGCAAGACGTTTCGCGTTAAACGCGGCTGGCTGCAGCCGCCGCGGGAAGTGGTCGCGGCCGACGGCATCTCGCTCACGTTGCACCAAGGCGAGACGCTGGCTGTTGTCGGCGAGTCCGGCTCCGGCAAGTCGACCCTCGGCCGCATGATCATGCGGTTGACGGAGCCCGATTCCGGCGCCATCCGGCTCGGCGACCAGGACCTGCGGCTGCTCCGCGGCGAGGCGTTGCGCCAGGCGCGCCGCGGCCTTCAGATCATCTTCCAGGATCCCTTCTCCAGCCTCGATCCGCGCCAGAAGGTCGGCGACGCTGTCGCGCGCGGCCCGATGGCCTATGGCACCGCACGCGACGAGGCGATGGCGCAGGCCCGGCAATTGCTCGCGCGCGTCGGGTTGACGCCCTCGGCCGCCGATCGCTATCCGCACGAATTCTCGGGCGGCCAGCGCCAGCGCATCTGCATCGCGCGCGCCCTCGCGCTGAGGCCGAAGGTGCTGATCGCCGACGAGGCCGTATCCGCGCTTGACGTTTCGGTTCAGGCGCAGGTGCTGGCGCTGCTCGCCGAACTGCGGCGCGAAATGCAGCTGGCGATGATCTTCATCACGCATGATCTGCGCATCGCAGCCGAGATCGCCGATCGCGTGATCGTTCTCCAACATGGCCGCATCGTCGAGGAAGGGCCGACCGCCGCCGTGTTCACCAACCCACGCGAGGCCTATACGCGCGACCTGCTCGACGCGATCCCGGGGCGCCGCTTCTTCGACCAGCCGAATTTCGCGCGACAACGCGAGGCGCTCGCATGATGGACAGTGCTATCCTTAGACACACTGCCGATCTGTTGTGAAACCCTGCAAGGACTGACCCGTGTCGCAAAGCAACGTCATTCCCCTTCCCGCCGGCGTCCGCGAGCGCATTGAAGCCGCGGTCGAGGCCGCCTTCGAGGCGCAGATCGCAACCACGATCGCCTTTTCGGCGATACCGAGCACGCGCGGCCAGGAGGGGCCGTGCCAGGACATGATCGCGCGTCTGCTGCGCCAGCGCGGCTACGAGGTCGACGACTGGATCATCAACCAGGACGATCTGAAAGCGCTGCCCGGCTACGGACCGGTCGAGACCGATTTCTCGCGCGCCCGTACCGTCGTCGGAACCTATCGGCCCGCCGAAGAATCCGGGCGCTCGCTGATCCTGCAGGGTCATTGCGACGTCGTGCCGACCGGCCCGCTCGACATGTGGAAACGTCCGCCCTTCCGGCCCGTCGTCGAGGATGGCTGGCTTTATGGCCGCGGCGCCGGCGACATGAAGTCCGGCACCATCGCTGCGCTCTACGCGCTCGATGCATTGCGAGCTGCGGGACTGGCGCCGAAGGGCCGCATCCATCTGCAGTCGGTGATCGAGGAGGAAAGCACCGGGCTCGGCGCGCTCTCCACGCTCCAGCGCGGCTATCGCGCCGATGCCTGCCTGATCCCCGAACCCACCGACGGCAAGCTGATGCGCGCCCAGGTCGGCGTGATCTGGTTCCGCCTCAAGGTTCGCGGATTGCCGGTCCACGTTTCGCACGCCGGCACCGGCTCGAATGCCATCAAGGCCGCCTACCATTTGATCCAGGCCCTCGAAGGACTGGAGGCCGAGTGGAACGAGCGCGCCAAGAGCCATCGCTTTTTCGGCAAGATCAACCATCCGCTGAATTTCAATCCCGGCATCATCAAGGGTGGTGACTGGGCCTCGAGCGTGCCGGCCTGGTGCGACGTCGATTGCCGTATCGGCATCCTGCCCGGCTGGACGATCGCCGATTGCCAGGCCGAGATCGTCGCCTGCGTCGCGAAGGCCGCCAAGACCCATCCGTTCCTGGCCGACAACGCGCCGGAGGTCGTATGGTCCGGCTTTCTGTCGCCGGGCTACGAGGTGACCGGCGCGCAGGACAGCGAGGCGGTGCTCGCTGCTGCGTATGAGGCCGTGTTCGGCGGCCCACTCGAGGATGCCAGCTTCACCGGCCTCACCGACACACGCTTCTACGGGCTCGACTACGATGTCCCCGCATTCTGCTTCGGCGCCAGGATGGAAAACGCGCACGGTTTCGACGAGCGGGTAGAACTCGAATCCGTGAAGAAGGTCACTAAGACGCTGGCGCTGTTCATCGCGGGTTGGTGCGGTGTCGAGGTTGCGTAAAAACGCAACAAGACAGGAGGAGGTCTGCCATGGAGAGCAACGGCGCGGGCGGCAAGCCCCTGGTCCGAACGCCAGAAGATCTGCGTGCGCATTTCGGGCAGCTGAGCCCGCTCGCCGAGAAGAAGGTCCTGTACCATCTCGACAAGTTCTGTCGCGACTTCATCGCGCTCTCCCCGTTCCTGGTCCTCGCATCGAGCGATGGCAAGGGCAACGCCGACGCGAGCCCGCGCGGTGACGCGCCGGGCTTCGTCGCGGTGCTCGACGACAAATCGCTGCTGATCCCGGACCGCCGCGGCAACAACCGGGTCGACACGTTCGGCAACATCCTGGCCTCGCCAGGCATCGGCCTGATTTTCCTGGTGCCCGGCATCAATGAAACGCTGCGCATCAACGGCAAGGCGGAGATTACCCAGGATCCGGCCCTGCTGACGCCGCTGGCGGTGCAAAACGTCGTACCGATCATCGGGCTCAAGGTTCATGTCGACGAATGCTATTTCCATTGCGGCAAGGCGCTGATGCGCTCGAAATTGTGGGACCCCAAGGCCCAGGTCGAACGCCACAGTTTCCCGACGCTGGGCCGCATCATCGCCGAGCAGACGGCGGCCATATCGGTTGAAGTGGCCGAGCAGACCATGGAAGAAGGCTACCGGACGAGGCTCTATTGATGAATTAGCTGTCCGACCCGGGGCGGCTCTGCCAGCAATATTGGGTTTCGCGTTGTCCAGAGCGACATCGAATCGCCTGGACCATGATGACGGTCATCACTTTTTCCAAAAATAGGCGACCATGCGAGCGTTCGACCAGCCGTGGAGAACGTGAGTAACCGTCCAATGGGCGCTCGACTGGCTGCGGTCGGGTTGTTAAGCCCGCCTCCGCAGGGAGACTTTGAGTCGAGACATGACCGTTGCGATCGAGATGGGCCACACAACGGCAGGCGCCCCGGCTAACCTGGACCTTGAGGAACTGCTGGCGACGCGCCTGCTGGTGCAGGGCAATTCGGGCTCCGGCAAATCCCATCTGCTGCGCCGGCTGCTGGAACAGAGTGCCCCCTGGGTGCAGCAGACCATCATCGACCCCGAAGGCGACTTTGTTGCGCTTGCCGACCGTTTCGGCCACCTCCTGATCGATGCTGAGGACCATACCGAGCGGGGCCTGCAGGTCGCCGGCGAGCGAGCGCGCATACATCGCGTCTCCACGGTGCTCAATCTCGAGGGGCTCGACGCCGAGAACCAGATGCGGCGCGCCGCCGCCTTCCTCGGCGGGCTTTTCGAGGCCGCCCGCGACCACTGGTATCCGATGCTGGTGGTGGTGGATGAGGCACAGCTGTTCGCGCCGGCCGTCGCCGGCGAGGTTTCGGACGAAGCGCGCAAACTCTCGCTCGGCGCCATGACGAACCTGATGTGCCGCGGCCGCAAACGCGGGCTTGCGGGAATCATCGCCACCCAGCGACTGGCAAAACTCGCCAAGAACGTCGCGGCCGAGGCGTCCAATTTCCTCATGGGGCGAACGTTTCTGGATATCGACATGGCGCGCGCCGCCGACCTGCTGGGCATGGAACGGCGACAGGCAGAGGCCTTCCGGGATCTGGAGCGCGGCCAATTCATCGCGCTGGGGCCGGCCCTGTCCCGCCGTCCGCTGGGGCTGCGCATTGGTCCGACGGATACAAAGCCGCGCAACGCGACCCCGCGCCTGATGCCTCTGCCGGAATCGACGTCGGACGCACACGCCATCATCCTGGCAGCACCGCCGCCCGAGCATAATCGGCCCCAGCGCCGGTCGCCACCCGACCTCCTCGGCCAGCTCATGGCGGCGAAGTCGGCGGCGCTGGAGATCCGTCCCGAATCGTTGGAGCAGCCGCTTAGCGCCGAGGCACTGGCGGAGCGGAATGAGCGCGTGGACCGCATTCTGCGCGCCGTCATGGCCGAACCCGACGCTGGGTTCCGTGCCATCGGCGTCCTCTATCAGGAGTTCGTTGTCCGCTGCCGAATAGAGGGCCTCGGTTCGGCTGTGCCGGACCTGGGTGACTTCCGTCGCATGCTGACGCGCGCCCGCGCCGGGCTCGGCTCCGATATGGCTGACGATGACGGCTGGCAGGATGTCTCGGTCCGCGCCTCCCTTCTGCCGGAGGATATGCAGGGCGTCTTCATGATGATCGCCCGCGCCGCGAAGGAAGGTTGGCCCTGCCCGGGCGATGCAGCGATTGCCCGCGCCTATGGCTCACATTCGTTGCGCCGTGCGCGGCGTCTGCTGACCTACATCGAGGAGCAGGGCCTCATCGTTTGCCAGCTCGATGGTGCAGGTCGGCGGATTGTAACGCTCGTCGAACTGGCCTGGGCGACGGCACCGGGCGACCCCAATGCCGAGGAACTGCCGGCGGAGCAAGGCTGCAGCCCGGCGCTATGATTTGACGCTCAAGCGCGCACTTAGAAGATACCAAGCCGTGGCGATCTCTTAAATCACACCGGCGATCCGTAAATCTTCGATCTCTGCGCTGCTTAATTCGAGCAGACCTTTGTAGATATCCTCGTTTTGGGCACCCAGCCCTGCGCCAAGCCAGCGGATCTCGCCGGGCGTTTCCGACAGCCGTGGTACGACGCCCGGAACCGCGATCTCGCCGGCTCGCGACTCCGTCATTTGGATGTTACCCCGAGCGCGGTATTGGGGGTCTTCGAAAATATCCGCGATGCTGAAGATCAGACTGGCCGGCACGCCTCCCCTCGAACAAAGCGCAAGGACGCTATCGAGGTCGAGTGAGGCGACCCATTCGGCGACGATGCGGTTGACCTCGTCACGGGCCGCCAGCCGCAGCGTCTGCGGACCATATCGTTCCGCCGAGGCCAGTTCCGGTTGCCCCATCGCTTCCGCCAGCCGCGCGAACATCTGGTCACTGGTGCAGGCGATCGCGATCCATTTGCCGTCCCTGGTCTGGTAGTGGCTGTGCGGGCAGACATTGACCGCGTCCGCGCCCATTCGCTCGCGCACATAGCCGAACTTCTGATAGGCAGGCGCAATCTCGTCGAGCACGCGAAACATCGATTCGTACAGTGCGAGATCAACGCATTGCCCCTCGCCGGTCGTTTTACGGGCTTGCAGCGCGACCAGTGCGCCGATGGCGCCGTACATGCCCGACATGTAATCGGCCAGCGAGGTCGAACCTGGAACAACGGGAATACCGCCGGGCTGACCGGCAAGGTAGGTCAGGCCGGAAAACGCGTGCGCGATGCGGGCAAAGCCCGGCTGCGTCCGCATCGGTCCATCCTGCCCATAGGCCGAGATGCGCACCAGGATCGCACCGGGATTGATCTTCTTGAGCTCCTCATAGCCGAGCCCCCATTTTTCCAACGTGCCGGGCCGAAAATTCTCGACGATGATGTCGCATTTCGCGGCGAGGCGCTTCAGCAGCTCCCGCCCGCGCTCGGTCCCGAGATCCAGCGTCACGCATTTTTTGTTGCGGGCTTCGGATAGCCAAACCAGCGTATCGCCGCATTCGGTATTGGTTCCAAGACGCCGAAGCGAGTCGCCGGTCTTTGGCGGCTCGATCTTGATAACCTCCGCGCCGAATTCACCGAGAATGGTGGCGCAATGCGGCCCCGCGATGAACGTGCCGAGGTCGAGGACCCGGATCCCTTCAAGTGCTCTCACGGCTTTCCCCCGACGCTGGCTGCCCGGTCGAGCAGTTTCCTCGCCAACCTTCGGAGAAGGGATAATTTTGATTTCTCGACAGCTTACATTACTCTTCAAAATTTCTCCAAATGGCCGATGGACATGGCGCTATCCGACGACGCTGGAAAGGACAAACTCGCAATATCGCTAACGTCGGCCAATGCACGAGATACCGTCGCCTGGTCTATCGCAACCAAACGCAGAATTCCGCAAGAAGAACTGTGTTTGCGATGGCTGACCAGTCCGGGCATCTCAGGCCTGACCGAGCAGTTAAGACCGGAGGACGTCGCCTTCTGGCTCGCGGCAGTACATCCCCCTCATGACCAATGCACCGATGGATTGGGCACACTCAGCTTCGAGCAAGCTGCCGCGGTGCTCGACGGCGAGGAAGCCAGCCGCATGGTGCGCTTCGTGCACATTGAGGATCGAAACAGCTATCTCGCCGCACATGCCGGCGTCCGCCTTTTGCTGGGGAGCATTGTCGGGCAGGCCGCCGACGCCTTGCGGTTTCGACCGTCCGAGCACGGCAAGCCGATGCTCGTCAATGACGCGCCGAACATCGACTTCAGCCTCAGTCACGCAAGAGGTGTGATCGCTGTCGCTGCTGCGCGTTCGCCGGTCGGTGTCGATGTCGAGCCCTTGCGAGAAATTCCCGATCTGGATTCCGTGAGTGAAATCGTCCTGGCTCGCGAAGAGCGTGAGGTCCTGTGGAGCACCCCTGCCGCATTGCGGTCCCAGCTGTTTCTTCGCTACTGGACCCTCAAGGAGGCCATACTTAAGGCAGCCGCGCTTGGATTCATCATTCCACCGCACTCGGTGATCATCGACGCAGGCCCATCACCCGCCGTTCTTTCGCTGCCAGCAGCGCTCGGGCCTGTCTCGCAATGGCGGCTGATAGCTCCCGTCGCCGAAGGTTAAGCTATGAGCTCGCGGCGCGAGATCGTCAAAAGCAGCGACTCGGCGATTTCCTGCGAACGGCTGGCCAGGACGGAGAGCAACGTGTCGCTCAGGCCGTGAGAGGCCTCGGAATACCCCTGGAGATGGATTTGCGGCCGAAACGCCGGGCTCGTGGCGAGCCTGTAATTGCGGTCGACAACGTCGTCCTGGATATAGCGCCGTATCGGCTCCAGAAACGCGTGTGGCGTTTCCCTGTCATAGCCGGTCGCGAGGATAACGGCATCGTAGCAGGAGCGACGGTCCCGACCGTCGAATTTATCGACCGTTCGGATTTCAATGCCTTCAACGGCCGCCAGCACTTTGGTGATCTCGCTGCGCGGATACAATTCGATGCCCGTCGTGCCGCTGACGCGTTGCTGGTAGAGCAATCGATACAGCTGATCGAGCAGATCGGAATCGACCACGGCATAGTTGGTATTTCGAAAATTGCGAACGATCGCATCTCGGCGCTCGTCCGGCTGGGCATAGATAAAATCCGTGTAATCCGGATTGAAGATCTCGTTGACGAACGGGCTGCTGTCGGACGGCTTCAACGCATGGCCGCGAAAGATCAGGTCAATGTTCGCGTGCGGAAAACGGTTTCGAAGATCGACCGTCACCTCGACCGCGCTCTGCCCTCCACCGATTACGGCCACGCATGCCGCCTTGCCGCCGAGGCCGGCGGACTCGACCGTATCAAGGTAGCGGCTTGAGTGAAATAATCTGGAATCATCGGCGATTTTCGCGAAGACCTGCGGGATATTGGGCTTACCTCCCGCCGCCACGACCAGGTTCTTCGCAAGCCGCACCGTTTCACCGCCGGCGAAGTTGCGTGAATAGACCCGCAATGATGTCACCGACTGCCCCGCAGTTACGGGTTCGATGGCAACGACGGCTTCGCCGTAAGCCGCTTGTGATTTGAACTGCGCTGCCACCCACCGCAGGTAATCGTTGAATTCCACCCTGCTCGGATAGAACGTCCGGCAGTTGATGAAATCCTGCAAGCGGCCGTGCTTGTGCAGATAGTTCACAAAGGTGAATGGACTGGTCGGATCACGCAAAGAAACCAGATCCTTGAGAAACGATATCTGCATATCGCTGCCCGGCAAAAGCATGCCGCCATGCCAGGTAAATTGGCGCTGCCTCTCGACAAAAAGAGGAGCGCATTTCAGGCGTGATCTTCTGGCGCACTCGTCCAGCGCGATCGCAAGCGCGAGATTGGACGGACCGAATCCGACGCCAATGACGTCGTGCTCGATGGCAAGCTGGTGAGACATAAAGCTGCGCTCCGTTCGCGCGTTAGGCTGTGGGTGCCGGACCGGCCGTAGCCGGTAGCCACAGCCGGTCACCAAAGAAGCGCTCGCGCAGCAGCATGACCAGGGAGGCCCGCTTGTGCGGAAAATCGAAATTCTTGATCTTCGCAAATCCCGAGAGTTCGAGGTTGCGGAGTTGCTGCGAATGCGCCGCCGCCGGCTCGCCGACGATCCGCTGCGTTCGGCAATCATCCAGAAACATGTAGTGCATCAGCGAGGGCAGCCACGCACTGATGTAGCGGCGTCCACGATATGCGTCCTCTCCGACGACAACGTGCCATCCGCGATCGTAATCGTCGGCATCGTAAAACGGCGCGATACGGTTTTCCTTGGCCCAATAGACCTCGAAATAGCCGAACGGAGCGTCCCCGAAGCAGCCGATCAGCGGCAGCATGTGCGGATCGGCCAGAATAGTGGACAGATACTTGCGATGCTTTTCGAGATCGCCCGCTTCGTCCCAGAAGGCGTCGACGCGAGGGTCGTTCATCCAGCGGTGCAGCAAATGAAGATCATCATTCAGATCCGCAACACGGAACGAGATGACCTCGGCGAGCCAGGGAATGAAGCGGGCATACACCATCCCCACCGGTTTTTGCGGACGTCGCGGATGCCGTTTGCCGTCCGTCATGACGTGCAGTTGCGGCATTGGCGGCCGCTCGGCATCGACCAGCCAGTTGTCACGACGCTGCATGACCAAATCCGGAAGCAGCACGAGGTTGCTTCCGGTCACGACAGCGAGGCCATGGTCCAGCAATTCGCGCGCAATCGGTTCCGGGACCGAATCCAGAAAAATCCGGTCGAGGCCCGGACGCCATCCGAACATTGCCTCTGCCGCCGCTGAAACCGCCCGCACCGCAAGTCGCGGATCGTCGGGAGCATCGAGCATCTTCAGATGATCCAGCTGCTCATCGAGACGCAGACGCATCATCGTGGCGCCACCAGCGACGACCTGCAGGTCCGCACCGTCTTGAAGGACTGTCGCGGCGGCGCGTGGCCCGACCGGAAACGCATGAGGATCTTTCGCGGAGCTCGACGCTTTGTTCATCCGGCACTCGTATTGACGTGATTGCTTTAAACAAGACGCGATCTTCGCTCACGCACGCGATGTAAATCACTCCCGTGCGGGATGACAAGGAATGCCAACGCACCCAGTTTAGATTCCTTACAAAACCAATGAATGACCCGGCCGGGACGTGGCATGCCTTGTTCAAGGCCAGCGCCGGTGGCGCCGAACTTAGATTCAAATTTTCCGAGAGAATAAAATAGGTCTAAAGAGGCGCACCGGTTGGAACGGATGACGGCTCCATGACGTTATGCGCCCTCGCCTCGCCAGCGACAATCTTGCCATGCCGGAGCCGCACAAGGTGGTCCGCCGCGCCAAAATAGCGGTCGTCATGAGAGATCACGATGATCGTCTTGCCCAGGCGCTTCAGGTCGGGCAGCAATTCGGTGTAGAAGATATGCCGGAACGCCGGATCCTGATCCGCCGCCCACTCATCGAACACCAGGACTGGCCGCTCCTCGAGCCAGGCATTCATCAGAGCTAGCCGCTTGCGCTGGCCGGTGGACAGATCCGTCGTCGTGAATACGCCATTTTCAACCGAAACCTTGTGGGCGACCTCCAATCGCTCAAGGTACCGTTCCGCGATATCGGGCACCATTCCCGCTCCCTGCAGAAGATCTTCAAACAGGTAGTAGTCGGAAAAGATTGTCGTGAAGAGCTGCCGATAGTCATCGCGGGTTTCCGTTACGACCGACACGCCATCGCGAAGCACCGCGCCGCTCTGCGGAGCATAAAGGCCCAGCAGCAGCTTGATGAGCGTGGTCTTTCCGCTGCCATTTTCGCCGACAATGAAAACGATCTCCCCCTGGCGGATATGCAGGTCAATCGGCCCAAGCACGAAGGGATTGCTGCCGGGCACGGTGCGGAAGGCGTACGACACCCCGCGGAGTTCGATCGATTTGATCCTGGCCGATGCCTCCGGCGCGGTCGAAGGCGCAGCCAGCAAATCCTGTTCAGGCGTTGAGAACTGTTCCGAGAGCTCGGCGATGCGGCGCATCGCTACCTGTGCGCGGCCGAGTGCGGGCAGAATGCCTATCACCTGGTCGATAGGACCTCGCATATAGAGCAGCACCAGCACAAAGCCGCTGGAGACCGAGGCCGGACTGTCCGGCCAAAGGAATGGCCGCAGGGTCAGCGCTACGCCGATCACCACGAAGAACAGCATCGTACCGAAGGCACGTGCGGTGACGAAAAGATTGATCGACTTGATCTGTACCGCGCTGATCTGGTCGACGGTACGCTGTAGCTTGTCGACGTACACGCGCTGCCGGCGTATGCGGTTCAGGCGCAATTCCTTCGCGCCCTCCGCGATCGCCCGGTAGTGCTTCTGCAACTCATCTTCCGAGTCGCGGGCGGCATTGAAGCCCCGAACCCCTCGCGTTCGCGCAAAGGCATGCGCCAGCGAACCCAGGATGATGACCAATCCCGTGATCAGAAACAGCGGCCACGACAATACCGCCAGGTAGACCATGCAGCCGAAAGTGATGACGACAGACACGAAGAAGGACGAAAAGAAGAACGCGAAATCGCTGATCGTGTCGACGTCCTGGGTGAGAACCGGGATCAGGCGATGGGTGCGGTAAACCTCGAGTTGGTCGATCGGGGCCGCCAGAATCTTGCCCGCAAGCGACTTCCGAAGCTCGGCAATGATCCGCTGTCCGACATAATTGGCGCTTATATCGGAACCGATCGAGCCGATCAGGATCAGCGAGCACAGGCCGGCGAAGGCAAAAAGCAGCGTCGCGACATCGCTCTGCGACGCATAGAGACCGCGATTGACGACCGCAAGCAACCCCGCGACGCTGGCGCCGCCGACAATACCGAGGACGACTCCGCCGAGCACGATCGGCCAATACGGCCGCAGGAGATGCAGTGTCTGCGCGGTCAGGCCGCTTGGTGGGATCATCATGAGTGCCGCGCTGGATTAATGCTGGAGCGAACCTACACGGCCCGTGGTGGCACGGACAGCCGTGCCCGAGTGATGCGAATACATGATGGCAGCACCGCTATTCCAGTGCTTATTTTCCGGCCTTTTTCGATTGATTCTAATTTGTCATCGGTCACTCATTTAATAAAATGCGCGGGTAGTACTCCCTTTGCATCGCAGCCGAAGAGCGCGTAGGACATAGATCCGGCCGCCGTATCGGACCGCGATACCCGGAAAATCGAGCGCTCGCAGGCCAGCATCGGGCAGGCCCGACTGGAGAATGACTTTGGATTCGCTTGTCTCCGAAACCCGCATCCAGCTTGCCGATGCCGCCGGTCTCGCTGCCCGAATGATCGATCATTTGGCCGAGCATGACATCGCTTTCGAGGATAAGGGCGGCCTGATGGTGGCAAAACTGCCGTTTGGAACCAGCTCGCTCGCCGTCGAGGCCGAGGCACTGAGGATTCGCGTCGAGGCCAATGACAAGGGTCACCTCGAAATGCTGCGTTCGGTCGTAGCATCCCACCTCATCGAGTTCGCAGGCGATGAGGCACCGACGATCGTCTGGTCCGGCCATGAATCCGATGGCGGCACGTTGGCCAATTTCCGCGAGGTACGGCTCAAGTCGGCGATCGATCTCACGCCCCGCATGCGCCGGCTAACGTTCACCGGGGACGACATCGCACGTTTCCGTGACGACGATGACCTCCACGTCCGGCTGTATTTTCCACCGGAAGGCCTCGCCAAGCCTGAATGGCCGTGGCCTGCCGCGGACGGACGTATCATGTGGCCCGAACCGGACCGCAGGCCTCTCACCCGCTACTACACGATCCGTCGCATCGATCTGCAGACCCGCGAGATCGACATCGATTTTGTGGTTCACGACCATGCCGGACCTGGCTCCGCATTCGGGCTCAATGCGCAAGCCGGCGCCATTTGCGGCATGGCCGGTCCTCTCGGGCGAGGTATTCGTCCGGCGCGCTGGTTTATGCTGGCGGGCGACGAAACCGCCCTGCCCGCCATCGCGCGCATTCTCGAAACGCTGCCGGAGACGGCAATGGGTGAGGTCTTCATCGAAGTCGCCGACCAGTTTGAGGAGGTTCCGCTGATCGCGCCAGCCGGCATGTCGGTCCGCTGGCTGCATCGCGGCGACCGTCCGGCCGGGACAACGCAATTGCTGGTCGATGCCGTCAAGGCCCTGCGATGGTCCGATCATCGCGAGGTCTTTGCATGGGTCGCCTGCGAAGCGCAGGCGCTGAAAGCGCTGCGAAACCACTTACGCGATGAGCGAAAGCTTTCCCGCGAGCAGCACCTTGCGGTCGCGTATTGGAGCCTGCGTCAGCCATGACGTCCCGGCGTCCGATACGTGGACCGGCCGGGCTGCGTTCTCCTTGCATCACATAGTTTCCACCGGGCGCTTCCATGCACGCAGTTCTGCCAACCGAAACCGCCCCGGCGACGCGCGACGCGGCCATGCCCTTGTTCGAACTGGACCAGGTCAGCTTCGCGGTGGCGGGCCGCGCATTGCTCGAACCGCTGACTCTGACCCTTCCCGCCCGCAGTGTCGTCGGCCTGATCGGACACAATGGCTCCGGCAAATCGACCTTGCTGAAGACGCTGGCGCGGCAGCAGCCAAATTCCTCCGGTACGATCCGCTTTGAAGGGCGTCCATTGCGGGAATGGAGCGATCGCGAATACGCGCGAAAGGTAGCGTACCTGCCCCAGCAGACCCCGCCTGCCGCCGGCATGCTGGTCAAGGAGCTGGTCGCGCTGGGCCGTTATCCCTGGCATGGCGCGCTCGGCCGATTTGGCGAGACCGACCGCAACAAGGTCGCGGAAGCCATGGCGCTCACCCACATCGAGGCGTTTGCGGACCGGCTCGTCGACACACTGTCAGGCGGCGAGCGCCAGCGGGTCTGGATCGCCATGCTGGTGGCGCAGGACGCCGAGTGCCTGCTGCTCGACGAGCCGATTTCAGCGCTCGACATAGCCCATCAGATCGAGGTTCTGTCGCTGGTGCAGAAGCTTGCCCGCGAGCGCAACCTCGGAATTGTCGTCGTTCTCCACGACGTCAACATGGCGGCCCGCTTCTGCGACGAGATCATCGCGCTGCATTCCGGCAAGTTGATAACCCGGGGCACGCCTGACAAGATCATGACGCCGGCCGAACTCGAAACCATCTACGGCATCCCCATGGGGGTGATGCCGTCTCCGGATCAAAGCCACCTCATCAGCTTCGCGCGATGAAGGCCAGATCATCCGCCTTTCCACGCAGCAGATCACGCGCGCCGCGGGCGCAATAGCCACACCAGATAAGGACCAGCGAGCATCATCGCGAAGATGCCGGCCGGCATCTGGAACGGGAATATCACCATCCGCCCTGCCCAGTCCGCGAACACCATCAGGGTGGCGCCAATCAGCGCAGCCAGCGCCACCTGATGCAGCGCGCGTTGCGCCCCCATCATCCGCGCCATATGCGGCGCGATGAAGCCGACCAGGCTTAGGAGCCCGACCATCAGGGTTGCGGTCGCGGCCAACAGCGCGGTCAGCAGCATGATGATGATTCGGCTCCGCGCCATGGATACGCCCACCGAACGCGAGGCCGCCTGACCGAGCGGCAGGATATCGAGCCAGCGCGACAACATCGGCACCATCGCCAGCAGGATGATCGCGGCGACGGCCAGTATCGCAGCCTCGGTCGGACCGATCTGATAGAGCGATCCCGCCAGCAACGACAGAAGCATGCCGATGCGGGGGTCGCCGGTCGCAAGCACCATGGCCATGATCGCGCCGAACGCCGCGCTCATGGCGACGCCGGCCAGCAGCACACGCTCCGGACTGAATTCGGACCGCCGGCTGAACAGCAGAACCAGCCCGAGCACGATGAAGGCGCCGATCGCGGCGGCTGCAATCTGCTCCACCCGCGTGTGAGAGGGCAACGCGTACAGCAGCACGAGCACACCCATCGCAGCGCCATAGCTGATCCCCATCACCTCTGGCGCCGCCATCGGATTTCCGGTCATGCGTTGCAACAGCGTGCCAGCTACCGCCAGCGTGGCCCCCGCAGCCAAGGCCGACACCACACGTGGCCAGCGCCACGGCAGAAATTCCTGGATGCCGGCAAGGCCGCTCCAGCTCCAGCCCTCTGAACCGACCCCGACGGCAAGCGCGATCCAGACCACGAGCAACAGCAAGGCCAGACCGAACAGGATCACCCGCCACGGATGTTCAAGCCGTGGTGGAACGGAGGGCGTCAGATTCCCGACCGGCGCGGTGGCCCGAAGCCGCGGCAGCAACAACAGCAACATCGGCGCGCCGATCAGGGCCGTGGCGGCGCCGGCCGGCATTTCGCGATAGCCGGGCGGGATCAACAGCACGAGTTCATCGGTCAGCCACAACAGCAGCGCGCCGCAAAGCGGCGCCCAGATCAGCCGGTCGCGAAAACGGCGCGCGCCCGACAGCATGACGATGGCCGGCGCGGACAGGCCCACAAACCCCATCACGCCGACCACGCTGACAACCGAGGCGCTGAGCGCGATCGCGATGCCCAGCGCGCAGACCCGCGCGCCGGTCAAGCCGAGGCCGAGATTGCGCGCGGTCTCGTCATCGAAGCCAAGCAAGGTCAGCGGGCGCACCATCGCCGCGATCATGGCGAAGGAAATGATGAAACGCGGCGCCAAGAACAGGACGTTGTTCCAGTCCTGCTGATTGAGGAAACCCGCGCCCCAGATGAACAGGCCGATTAAATATTCGTGGTTGAGCAATATCAGGGCCTGGGTCGTCACCGCGCAATAATAAGCAACGATCAGCCCGGCAAGCACCAGCACGACCGGTGATAGCGCACGGCGCCAGGTGAGACCGAACACGCACAGAAACGCAGCGAACCCGCCCAGCAACGCAATCCATTCGCGGCCGAAGGTGAGCAGCGACGGCGCCCACAGGGTTGTCACGGACAGCGCGAGATAGGCTCCGTTCAGGACACCGAGGGTGCTCGGTTCGGCCAGCGGATTGCGCAGCACCTGCTGACACACCGTTCCTGCCAGACCCAGCGCTGCGCCAGCCAGCAGCGCCACCGCTATGCGCGGAAACACGGTATAATGCACCAGCATCTGCTGCGGATCGTTGATTTCGGGACGCCACAGCACCGGCAACCAAGCGCCCGCCGGCAGAAACCCCGATAGATGCCGCCATGTCAGCGCAGCCGCTGCCGCAAACAGCAATCCGATCAGCACCGCCGGATGCATCGCGATCCCGGAGCGGGCGGGCAGCGCCTCAACCTTGCTCATTTTTTTCCTGCGGCAGACGTTCGGCGAGAAGGCGGGCGAAGCGCTCAGCTGCCGGCACGCCGCCATAGAAAAATTGATTTCCCAGCACCGTCAACCGACCCGACCGGAGGAACGGCAGGGTTCGCAACACCGGACTCGACGTGAGCAGAGCTTCGATATCTGCGACCCGTGAACTCATCAGGATGAGCCGCGCGTCCGGAACCGCCGCGAGCACCTCAAGGCCGACGCTGGTATGTCCCCACGGACCGCTCTGCCCGGTCCAAGCGTTCTTCAATCCGAACTGGTTCAGCACCTCCTGATAGAGGCTGTTCGGACCGAACACGAGCGCACGGTTGCGCGCGATCTCGCTCACGAGATACAGCGGTTTTCCGCCGCGATCGCGAAGCTGCTCACGATACGCAGTCATCGCCGCATCGAAACGCGCCAGATAGGCTTCGCATGCGGCCTGCATGCCGACCCGCTGTGCGAGCTCCATCGTTGAACTGCGCGCTATTTCCAGAGGATGCCGGCCGGGCTTGAAAATCGTGAAGATCTCGACCGGTGCGATCAGCTTAAGCCGGGGTATTGCGGCAGTGATACTGGGATCGATGATGATGATGTCAGGCGCGAAACTCTGCAGCAGTTCGAGATTTGGCTCCGAGCGCAGGCCGATTTCCTGAACGCTGGACGGGACAGCCGGCTCGACGACGAGCCTGCCGTAGCGCTCGATCTCCGGAACCACCAATGGCACGACCCCAAGCGCGAGCAGCGTCTGTGCACAGGCCCAACCGAGCGCCGCAACGCGTTGCGCGGCCTGTGATGTGGCGGCTTGCGTTGCGCAAAGCGGCCAGTTGCCGAGCAGCACGCCCGTGGCAAGGCTCGCGCCGGCGGTGAGGACGGCGCGGCGTGACGGCCGGCGATCGGGGACATCTACAAACTTTTTGCTCATGGAAATTGGCTCAAAGAGCTCTTGCGGCCAAGGCCCAGGGGACAGAAGACCATTATGACATACCTTCAACCGTCATGTCCGTCCAAGCCCTGCCGCTGGGGGCACGAAACGCGTTTGCCAAGGCCTGCCCGATCGCAGCCTGCGCCTGCAAGGCATCGGCGACGACATTCCCCATCCGCAGAAATTCATGGATCATGCCCGGATAGATCTGGAGATCGACGGCAACGCCAGCGGCGCGAAGCCGTGCCGCATAGTCGCGCCCCTCATCGACCAGCGGATCATACTCGGCAAGCACGAAAAGCGCCGGCGCCAGCCCAGAGAGATCATGCGCGGCCAGCGGCGCAAAGCGCCAATCGTCGCGGTCGGAATCGTCACGGAGATATTGCCGGAAGAACCAATCGACGGTGTCCCGGTCGAGCAGAAAGCCCGAGCCGTACCGGTTATAGGAATCCGAGGTCTGCCGTGCGCTCAGGCCTGGGTAGGCGAGAACCTGCAGAACGGGCTGCGGCAAACTTGGCTCGCCCTTGGCTGCGATTGCAAGTGCTGCGGCAAGCGTTCCACCGGCGCTATCGCCGCCAACAGCAACGCGGCCCGCGTCCAGCCCGGCCGCATCCCCCTCGCGACCGAGCCAGGCCAGCGCATCGACCGCATCCTCGAACGCCGTCGGGAATTTATGCTCCGGGGCAAGCCGATAACCAATCGACAGCACCGCCGCACCGCTAGCGACGGCGAGGCCGCGGCACAAGGGTTGGTGCGAATCGAGACTTCCGACGACAAAGCCGCCGCCGTGCATGTAAAGCAGAACGGCCGTGGGATTTTTCGCGTCCGGCTCCCGCGGGGCGTAGAGCCGCGCGGCGATGGCATCCCCATCGCGCGTCGGCAGGGAGAGCTGGCGTTCGAACGCCAGCGCCGGAGGGTCGACGTCGAGCAACGGCGAAGAAGCGTCGAAATCCGCGCGTGCCTGTATGGCGGTCAGTTGCGGAAACGGAACGCGTGCACCGCTTTCGGTCCCAAGCTGGACCATCTCGAGGAGCGCTGCGATATCGGGATCAAGGCTCATGCGATCGTTCACTCCGCCGGTTCCGGCACCTGGTCCTGCGACGTTGTCGATGTCGCCTCCGGAGCCAGCAGCGCGCAGATCTCATCGAGAAAATCGGCATCCCTGAGGATCGTAAAATGGTCGTCCCCAACAATGCCGCGGTCAACGGCGTTCGGAAGCTGCGCCTCCAGCCGATCACGCTGCGTAAGACGGCCTGACGTCCACCAGCACAATGGCGCGGCCGCGAGACGGCGCGGCGGCGCGGCGTTTTGGGTCAGGGTTTTCAGATGCCGCCCGACAGCGAAGGCGCTGGACAGGTCGTCGACGCCGAGCAGTGTGTCGTCCGGCAATGGTCCCTGCAGCGCTTCCAGTACCTGTGCGGCCAGACGCCGGACGTTTTCGGACGTCTCCGGCATGCCGGCGCGTTTCGCCGCTTCCACATGCGGACGGATGCGGCCCGATGCAGCGTTCGGAACAACGGCCGACAGTAATCCCGCGAGATCATCGGCCCAGTGGTCAACGGTATCCTGCCGATCCGATCCGCCGTGTGTCCGCAGCACGAAGCTGTCGACCAAGGCAAGACGAACCACACGCTCACCGCCTCGTTCGAGTTCGGCCGCAACGAGCGTGACGAGAAGTCCTCCCAGCGACCAACCGATCAGGCTGTACGGACCGCGGGGCTGCACCTGCCTGATCTCGCGCGCATAATCCGCCGCCATCGCCTCGAGCGACCAGTCGCTCCACGAACTGTCGACAAGCATCCGCGATTGCAGCCCGATCACCTGCCGGCGTCCCTGGAGGCGCCGCGCCAGCGGTCCATAATCGAAGACGGTACCGAAACCGCCATGCACGCAGAACACCGGCTGCGTTCCAGAAACCGCAACGTTCAGTGGCAGCAACGCCGACGGCGCCGCTGCAGCGGCGGCACTGGTATCAGCCAGCAGCGCATGGATCGTCGGTTTTTGCAGGAGATCGCGAAGCTTGATCTCGATGCCAAAACTCTTGTCCTGACGGAGCCGGGCAACGACCTTGAGACTAAGGATCGAGTTGCCGCCAAGTTCGAAGAAATTGTCGGTGACGCCGACTTGCGGCAGCTTGAGTATATCGGCCCACAGACGGGCCATCGCGGTTTCCACCGCCCCCTGCGGGGCAACGAAGCTTCGCGCCGCGGTGTCGGGCGCCGGCAGCGCGCGCCGGTCGATCTTTCCGCTCGACATGACCGGCAGGCGGTCCAGCACCATGATCCGTGCCGGCACCATGTAGACCGGCAATGTCCGCCTCAGGAATTCGGTCAATCTGTCGACCAGCGCTTCGGCAGGCGCTCCCGACGCGTCCTTTGCCGCCTTCGGCGCGACATAGGCAACGAGCTGGCTTCCGGCAGCGCCCGGCAGCGCCACCACCGCCGCCTGCTCGATCTCCTCGTGACGAAGAAGCGAGGTCTGGATCTCGCCAAGCTCGATCCGGAAGCCGTTGATCTTGACCTGGTCGTCGCTGCGGCCGAGATACTCGATGGTGCCGTCCTCACACCATCGCGCCAGGTCGCCGGTGCGATACAGCCGGGCGCCGGGCGCGGCTGCGAACGGGTCGGGCACGAAACGCTCGGCCGTCATGCCCGCTTTTCCGTGATAGCCGCGCGCCAGCCCAAACCCTCCAAGATAGAGTTCACCGGCGACGCCGGCGGGAATGATATCGAGTGAGCTATCGAGAATGTAGGCGCTGCGATCACCGACCGGCAGACCGATCGGCGCGTAGGGCGTATCGCATTCGGCGTCGCCATCAACCTTCCAGACCAGCGGCGTGACCACGGTTTCGGTCGGACCGTAACCGTTGATCAGGATGCGCGGTTTCAGGACGCGCTTGACCTTGTCGAAACCCGCCTTCGGCATCGCCTCGCCGCCGAAGGAATACAGTTTGACCGGCGGCGGATTGCCTTCCTGCTCGACCCATTCCGCGACCTGCTGAAGATAGGCGGGCGGCAGGCCGATATGGCTGACACGATGCGCATGCAACGCTTCGACCGTTTGCTCCGGCGTCCACAATTCCGCGTCACGCATCAGGAGCCGCGCGCCGTGCGACAGCACCGTCAACCAGCGCTCATGCGCGCCGTCGAAAGCCAGCGACAGGAAATGCAATTCGCACGAGTCCTCGTCGATCTCGTAGAGGCTTCCCGTGACGTGACAGTGCATCGCGAGCGGCCCGTGGGCAACCGCCACACCTTTTGGTGTTCCGGTCGAACCGGAGGTGTAGATCAGATAAGCGAGGTTTTCGGAGCTCAAATCCGGTTGCGGCGCATGGTCCGGACCCGCACCGAAATCGAATGTGGAAAGAGAAATCCTTTCGACATCGTCCAGGTCCTCTTCGAGCTGCCCCGTCAGCAGGAACGAAATCCCGGCATCGCGCATGACAAACCTGCGGCGCTCGGGCGGGAGCTCCGGATCGAGCGGAACGTACGCGCCGCCCGCCTTGAGGACGGCGAGCAGCGCGACCATCGTGGCTTCGGTTCGTTCGACCACGACGCCGACGCGCTGCTCGGGCTTGAGGCCACGGTTGATCAGGTGATGGGCAAGCCGATTGGCTTTGGCATCGAGCGCGCCGAACGAGAGCACCTTATCGCCGATCGTGAGAGCCGTCCGCTCCGGATTCCGCTTCGCATGTGCGCTGATCGCCTCATGCACCAGCGGCAATGCGATGGCGGGCACCGCATGGCGGTTGCAGTTGTCGGCCAAACCGGCATCGACCGTCGTGACCGGATCGATGCCGCCAAGCAACACGGACGCGTCCCGCGTCAACGCCGCCAGCAGATGCTCGAACTGCAGCTTGATCTGCTCAGCCTGCGCTGCCGTAAAATGGCTCGGCATATAGGTGTATTCGACCTGAAGCGTTTCCTCGACGAGCACCGACAGGTCCATCGGATAGTTCGTCACGTCGACATTCTTCAGGCCACCGAACTGCAGCGAGCCATCCCCCTTCTGCAGCATGCCGCGTTCAATCGGATAGTTCTCGAATACGATGATGCTGTCGAACATCGACTGACCGGCGCGGCCGGCCCAGCTCTGAATGTCATAGAGCGGCGTGTGCTCGAAATCCCTGATCGCGAGGTTACGATCCTGAAGCGCCCGCAACCATTCTCCGACCGTGCTTGCGTGCGACGGCGATTCGATCACGGGCAACGTGTTGATGAAGAGACCGAGCATCTGCTGCGATCCATCGAGGCCGGCCGGGCGACCGGCGACGGTGACGCCGAAAGTCACGGTCTGCTGACCCGTATAACGCTGCAGCAACAAGGCCCACACACCCTGGACAATGGTATTGAGCGTGATCCGCTCACGGCGAGCAAACGCCTTCAACTGCGCGGTCGCCGTCGCGCCGAGCCGCGTGTAACAGCGCGCGTGGCCGGAAGCCGGATGACGGCGAGAACCGAAGGCATCGGCGAGTTGCGTCGGCTCGTCAAAGGACTTGAGTTGTTCGCGCCAGAAGCCTTCGGCCGCTTGCGCGTCCTGCGCCACCAGCCACGCGATATAGTCGCGGTAATGCGTCGGGTTCGCCGCGGGCGACCCGCCGTAATAGCGCTCCAGCACCTCGCCGACAAAGCGCGCCGAGCTCCAGCCGTCCATCAGGATGTGATGATAGGTCCAGATCAAGCGATAGAAGTCGTCCTCGAGGCGCAGCAGCCGGACCCTTTGCAGGGGCGGCGCCGAGAGGTCAAATTCGGCAGCACGCTCGCCGGCCAGAGCCGCCGCAATGCGTTCGTCGGTAACGATTTGCCCGCGCCAGTCTTCCTGTTCGAACGGCGCGGCGGCGTCGCGATAGACGGCTTGCAGGGGCGATCCGGATAGCTCGCGCCACAGGAATCCGGTCCGAAGCATCGGATGACGCGCGGTCACCTCGCGCCATGCAGACCGGAAGCGTTCGGAGTCGAGCCCACGGATTTCAACACTGACCTGATTGACGTAAACGCCACTGCCGGCGTCGCGCAGGCTGTGGAACAGCATGCCCTGCTGCATCGGCGACAACGGGTAGATGTCCTCGATCCGGCTCCAGTCGAGACCGAGCTTTTCGAGCTGTTCGCTGGTCAGGCCCGAGAGTGAGTCCCGCACCGGCGCCGGCGCTTCCATTGGTGGCCGGACTTGCCGGGAGACCGCTGCAAGCGTTTCGATCGTTTGATGCTGAAAGCAGTCCCGCGGCTCAATCAAGACGCCTTCGCGGCGTGCGCGGCTGACCATTTGCAGGGCAATGATCGAGTCCCCGCCGAGCTCAAAGAAGTTGTCTGTCACACCGATGTTGGGTTGGCGCAGCAGATCGGCCCAGATCGCGGCCAGCGTCGCCTCGGTTGGCGTGCGCGGCGCCACATGCTCGGCAGTGGCGAGCTGATCCGGCGCCGGCAGCGCCTTGCGGTCGATCTTGCCGTTCGGCGTCAGCGGCAATCGATCCAGTACCACAATCCGCGCCGGGACCATGTAATCCGGCAGCACCGATGACAGCGCGGTCTTGAGCGTCGATCCGTCCAGCGACGCCCCGCCGCTGACATAGCCTACGAGCTGGCGACCCGCGCCAGCCTCACGCGCCGCCACCACGGCTGAGCGCACGGCGGCCTGCTCCATCAGCCGCGCCTCGATCTCGCCGAGCTCGACCCGGAAACCGCGGATTTTTACCTGGTGATCGGAGCGGCCGATATATTCAATCACGCCGTCGGCGCGCCACCGCGCCACGTCGCCGGTGCGGTACAGCCGTGCACCGGGTGGGCCGAACGGATCGGGAATAAAACGTTCCGCCGTCAGCGCGCCGCGCTGCCAGTAGCCCCGCGCAAGGCCCTCGCCGCCGATATAGAGTTCGCCGGCAACCCCGACCGGCGCAAGGTAGAGATCGTTGTCCAGGATGTGCAGCGTGGTGTTGCCGATCGGACCGCCCAGCATCGGGCGGTCGTCTTGCGCGTCGAGGCGATGGCGAGCCGACCACACCGTGGTTTCGGTCGGGCCGTACAGGTTCCAGAGCTCGCCGGCCTGCGCCACCAGCCGCCGCGAAAGGTCCGGCGGCAGCGCCTCGCCGCCGCACAGCACGCGGCAGCTTTGCGGAAGCTGTGGCCCATCGTGATCGTGCAGCATCCGCCAGGTCGACGGCGTCGCCTGGATCATCGTCACGCCTTGCGCGACCACCATCGTCTTGAGCTGGCCCGGATCATGCGCGGCGGCGCGATCCGCCAGCACCACGCGCGCCCCCAGCGTGAGCGGCAGCCATAGTTCCAGCACCGCTATGTCGAACGACAGCGAGGTCAGGCCGAGCACGCGGTCCTGCGGCGTCATTCCCGGCTGTTCCGCCATCGTCGCCAGAAAGTTCGTCACCGCATCGTGGCGGACCATCACGCCCTTGGGCAGGCCGGTCGAGCCTGAGGTGTAGATCACATAGGCCAGGCTCTCAGGGTGGACAGCGATATCGAGATTGCCGGCATCAGCGCCCTCACCACCAGCCGCCTCGTCGAGCAGCCACGACTCGGCGCCGGTCTCCTTGAGCACCGGCGCAAACTGCTCCAGCAACGACATCTGCGTCAGCACCAGTCCCGCGCCGCTGTCGCCCAGCATGTGCGAAAGCCGCTCCGGCGGGTAATCCGGATCGAGCGGCAGATACGTCCCGCCGGCCTTCAGCACCGCCAGCAGCGCCACCATCATCGCGACGCCGCGCTCCAGCGCCAGGCCGACCACCACGTCCGTGCCGACACCGTAATCCCGCAACCCCCGCGCCAGCCTGTTGGCCCGCTGGTTCAGCTCGCCATAGCTAAGCTCCGCATCGCCAAACACCAGCGCGATCGCATCCGAGGACCGGCGAACCTGCTCTTCGAACTGCGCGACAATTCCCTCGCGCGGCTCGTCGCGATGGGTATTGTTCATGCGCTGGAGAAGCACCTCGTCCGCCGGATGGTTCGCTGCGATCATGCCGACCGGCCGATCCGCGTCGGCGCTCATCACTTCCAGCGACCGCACGAAGGCGGCCTGCAGCCGCGCCACCTGCGCCTTGTCAAAATGCTTCCGCTGATAGTTGAGCACCAGCCGCAGCCGGTCATCGAGACCGACGCTCGCGAACAGCGGATAGTTGCTGGTCTCAGTGATCCTTGTCTCGCCGACACGGACGCGCTGGTTCTTCTCCTTCAGCGCGCTGTCGACCGGATAATTCTCGAACACCAGGATGCTGTCGAACAGCGACCGTCCGGGACGTCCCGCCAGCCGCTGGATTTCATAGAGCGGCGTCCAGCCGAATTCGCGCATGGTCAGATTGCGATCCTGCAGCTCACGCAACCATGCGCCGACTTTCTGCTGCGGAGCGACGCTGTCGACGACCGGCAAGGTGTTGATGAACAGGCCCACCATGTCCTCGGAGCCTGCCAGTTCCGACGGCCGGCCCGACACGGTGACGCCGAAGCAGACCGTGCCCTGCCCGGTATGCTGGCGCAGCAATTGCGCCCATGCCGCCTGCACCAAAGTGTTCAGCGTCACGCGCTCGCGCGCCGCGAATTGCTGCAGCCGCCCGGTCAGCGCGAGGTCCATTTCCAGCGCCAGCGCACCGTGACCCGTTGCTTCTCCGCTCGACCGCTCCGCCGAGCCATCCGAGAGGAAGCCCGCCTCGCCCCGCTCCGCCATCGCCGTGCGCCAGAAGATGGCTGCGGCGTCACGATCCCTGCTCTGCAGCCAGCCGATGTAATCCCGATAGCGGCGCTGCAAGGCAGGCAACCGGCCGTCGCCGCTATACTTCAACACTTCGGCGATCAGTCGCGCCGAACTCCATCCGTCGAGCAGGATGTGATGATGGGTCCAGATCAGCCAGTGACGGTCTTCGCCAAGACGGATCAGCCGGACCCGCTGCAACGGCGGCCGCGACAGGTCAAAGCCTTCGAGGCGTTCCTGGCACGAGACGTCCGTCAGGGCTGCATCCAGTGCGGATGGCTCCAGCACCGCAAGGCGCGCGCGCCAATCCTCCTCGATGAACGGCACCTCGGCGTGGCGATAGACCACCTGTTGCGCCGAACCCAACAGGTCACGCCAGACAAACCCGGTGCGCAGCACCGCATGGCGGTCGCTGACCGCCTGCCAGGCCAGACGAAGCTTGCCGGCATCAAGGCCGTGTATCTCGGCAGCGACCTGGTTGACATAAAGCCCGCTCTCGCCGTCGTGCATCGCATGGAACAGCATGCCCTGCTGCATCGGCGACAACGGATAGACATCCTCGATCTGGCGCCAGTCGAGCTCGAGCTGGTCGAGATCGGTCTGGCTGAGCCCGGACAACGCCACATCGGACGGCGTGATTCCGCAAACACCACTCGAGCAGTGATCGACCAGTTCCCGCAGCGCCGCGTTATACAACACGGCCAGCCGTTCGACCGTCTCGCGCCGATAGCGCTTGCTGCCGAAGCCGAATGACAGCCGCAACTGGCCCTCGCGCACCGTGCCGTTGACGCTGAGCCAGCGCCGCAGAGGGCTCGATGCACTCCGCGAGGAGCCCGCGCTTTCCGGCGCCATGGCGAACGCCTCTCCGGCGCCGCCGTCGATCTGGCCAAGATAATTGAACGTGATCTTCGGCTCGATCGCTCTCGACAGGGCCATGCGTTGCTCTTCCGAGCCGAGATAGCGCAACACGCCGTAGCCCAGCCCGCGGCCGGGAATGGCGCGAAGTTCTTCTTTCACGGTCTTGATCAACGACGACGGATCCTGCGAGCCGCCGGCCAGATGCACAGGAAACGCGGTCGTAAACCAGCCGACCGTGCGCGAGATATCGATATCGCCGAACAAATCCTCGCGGCCGTGACCTTCCAGCTCCACCAGGACATCGTCCTGACCGCTCCATCGCCAAACGGCGCGCGCAAGACCCGCGAGGAGAAGGTCGTTTACTTGCGTGCGATAGGCGGAAGGCGCGTCCGTCAGCAGGCGTTGCGTCAGTTCAGCCTCGAACGACAGCGAGATTTCATCGGCGTCGGCGATGGTGTCGACACCGCCATGATCGTCGTCGCACGGAAAATCCGTAACTCCGCTGCGCTCCACCCAATAGGGCAGTTCTGCCGCGAGCTCGGACGACGCTGCGTAAGCATCGAGCCTGGCGCCCCACAGCGAATAGGCCTGGCTCTTCGGCGGAAGCGCAACCGCGTTGCCTTGCGTCAACTGGCTGTACGCCGCCGCGACGTCTTCCAGCAGCACCCGCCACGACACGCCGTCGACCACGAGATGATGAATCGCGATCAGCAAACGTTGGCTGCCGTCGGCAACATCGATCCCGACCGCACGCAGCAGCGGACCATTGGCCAGCGACAGGCTCGCCTGCGCCGACGATGCAAGAGCCGTGACGACTTCGCCATCAACAGCACTTCGGACCCACAACAACTCAGCCATGTCAGGCGCAGCGCGGTGCTCCGCGCGCCACACGCCGTCCCTCGCTTCGAAGCGAAGCCGCAACGCGTCGTGATGGGCCAGCACGGCCGCTATCGCGCGTCCCATGACCTGCCAATCAACCCGGTCTTTTGGCCGTAACAGCACCGCCTGGTTCCAGTGATCGCGTTCTCCAACATCCTCTGCAAAGAACCGCATCTGGATCGGCAGCAATGGATGTGCGCCGACAATCAACCCTTGCTCGGCCCGCGTCTCGCTCAGTTGCTCGGCACGTGCCGCATACGCCAGGGCTTCCAGCGTCTGATGCTGGAACACATCGCGCGGTTCGATCAGGTAACCGGTGCGTCGGGCGCGGCTCACCATCTGCAGCGAGATGATCGAATCGCCGCCGAGTTCGAAGAAATTGTCGGATAGGCCCACAACAGGCCGGCCGAGCAGCTCGGCCCAGATCGCCGCGAGCGCCATTTCCGCCTGGGTACGCGGCGCCTGGTGCTCCGAGCCGGTGCCGATCGTATCCGGTTCCGGGAGCGCACGGCGGTCGACCTTGCCGTTCGGCGCCAGCGGCAGCCGATCCAGCGTCAGGATTCGCGATGGCACCATGTAGTCAGGCAACACGGACGACAGCGCCGCGCGCAAAACCGTCCCGTCAAGTTCGTCCGCCCCGCAAGCGTAGCCGAAGAGCTGACGCCCCAGTCCCACCTCGCGCGCAACCACCACCGCGGAACGTACGCCGGGCTGCTCCAGCAGCCGCGCTTCGATTTCTCCAAGCTCGATGCGGAAGCCGCGGATCTTGATCTGGTGGTCGGATCGCCCGACATACTCGACGGCACCGTCCGGGCGCCAGCGCGCCAGATCCCCTGTCCGGTACAGCCGCTCGCCGGGACCGCCGAACGGATCCGGGATGAATCGCTCCGCCGTCAACCCCTGGCGCTGCCAATAGCCGCGCGCCAGCCCGACGCCGCCGATGAACAACTCGCCCGTCACCCCGGCCGAAACCAGATTCAGCCCGGCGTCAAGGATGCGAATGGCCGTGCCCGGAATCGGTCGTCCGATCGGCACGCGTGCAGAGCCATCGTCACTGCAATTCCAGAACGTCGCGTTGATCAGGGCCTCGGTCGGACCATAGCGGTTGTCGAAGCGAACCCTGGGGAAGGCCGCGAGCACGCGCGCCTTCAACTCCGCCGACAAGGCTTCACCGCCGGAAAACAGCCGCTTGAGTGTCACGCAGCGTTGCACCTCCGGCTCTGCGATAAAATGCTCGAGCATCGGCGGTACGAAATGCAGCGTGGTTACATCGTGGGCAACCACTGCGTTGATGAGAAGCCGCGGTTCGCGATGCGCACCCGGCGCGGCGATCGCAAGGCGAGCGCCAACGGTGAGCGGCCACAAGATTTCCCACACCGAGACGTCGAAGCTGAACGGCGTTTTCTGCAGCAGGGTTTCGTTGGCAACGAGGCGATACTCCGCCTGCATCCAGCCGAGCCGTGCGGCCAGCGCGCCATGCGAGCAGGCAACGCCCTTTGGCATGCCCGTCGATCCCGACGTGTACATCACATAGGCGAGACCGGCTGGATCAAGCGCAATGTCGAGATTGCCCTGCTCCGCTGCCCCGGCCTTATTCTCGGCGTCGATCGTCCATGCCTCCGCGGTCGCCTCGGCAATCACGGGCGCGAGGCGTTCAAGCAGCCGGCTTTGAGTCAGCACCAGCCTGGCGCCACTGTCCCGCAGCATATGCACCAGCCGGTCAACCGGATAATCCGGGTCGAGCGGCAGATAGGCTGCACCCGCCTTCAGCGCCGCGAGAACGCCGACGATCAGCTCGACGCTGCGCTCCAGCGCGACACCGACCAGTTGGTCGCGACCGATACCGCGGTCCCGCAATTGTCGCGCCAGACGATTGGCGCGAGCGTTCAACTCGCCATAGCTGACCAGTTGATCGCCGAACATCAATGCGATCGAGGACGGCAAAGCAGCCGCGCACGCCTCGATCCGGCTGACGATCCCGCCGCCAAAATCCAGACTCTTGTCCAGCTCGATTGCGCCTTCACCCCAGGCCAGCACTTGCCGGGCCTCATCGACATCGAGCCCGGTGAGTTCGCCAAGCGGTGCGGCGGCAACCGTCACGATCTGCGCGAGCAGGCGCGACAAACAGGCTTGCAAATATCTTATCTGGCCTTGGTCGAACCGGCCGCGGTCATACCGGAAACCGAGATTGATGCCGTCGGTCTTGGCGAATACCGCGACCGTAAGCGCGTAATTGGTGATCGAGACCTGCTCGACCCGACCGAAGCGGGAGCCGCTTTCATTCTCGCCGCGCAGGGCCTCATCGATCGGATAGTTCTCGAACACCAGGATGCTGTCGAACAGCGGCCGGCCGGATCGTCCCGCCAGACGCTGAATCTCGTAGAGCGGCATCCAGCCATGGTCGCGCAAGTCAATGTTGCGCTCCTGCAGGTCGCGAAGCCAAGAACCGATTTCGGCTTGCGGATGTGCCTGATCGACCACCGGCAGAGTGTTGATGAACAGGCCGACCATGTCTTCGGACCCGGCGATCTCCGCAGGCCTGCCCGACACGGTCGCTCCGAAACACACAACGCGCTGCCCGGTATGACGCCGCAACAGATGCGCCCAGGCGCCCTGCAGGAGCGTGTTCAGCGTCACGCGCTCGCGCCTGGCAAACGCCTGCAATCCTGCAGTCAGATCAGCGGTGAGAAGCAGATCCAGCGAACCGTGGCCGGATGCGCCTGTGCTCGAAGGCCCCCCCAGCACATCCGCCAGGAAGGTCGGCTCGTCCAGCTCGGCCAAGGCGGTACGCCAGAACGCCGCCGACGCGTCACGATTTTGCCTTTGCAGCCAGCCGATATAGTCGCGATACCGTCCGCGCACCGCAGGCAATCGGCTGCCGCGTTCGTGCTGCAGTATCTCGGCCACCAGCCGCGCCGAGCTCCAGCCGTCGAGCAGAATGTGGTGATGCGTCCAAATCAGCCAGTGGCGGTCTTCCCCTAGTCTGATCAGCCGCACCCGCTGCAGGGGCGCATGCGATAGATCGAAACCCTTGATACGCTCGGTTTGCGACGCCTGTGCCAGCGCGGCCTCGAGTTCGCTGTGGTTCATGCTGGACGCCTGCTCGCGCCAGTCTTCTTCGACGAACGGCAACGTCACATGACGATACACCATCTGCTGCGCCGCGCCCGACAGTTCGCGCCAGGCGAAGCCGGTCCGCAGCACCACATGCCGGGCGCTTACTTCCTGCCAGGCCGCTCGCAACCTACCGGAATCGATGCCGCGGATTTCCAGGCCGACCTGGTTGACATAGTTTCCGCTTTCGCCATCGCGCAACGCATGGAACAGCATGCCCTGCTGCATCGGCGACAGCGGATAGATGTCCTCGATCTCTCGGCAATCGATCGTCGCACTGAGAATGTCGAGATCAACCTGGCTCAATCCCGAGAGTTCAACGTCAGATGGTGTGATTCCGCGGGCACCGCCGGTGCAATGGTCCACCAGCTCACGCAAGGCTGCCGCATACTGCTCTGCGAGGCGTTCCACCGTCGCGCGCTGGTAGCGCTTGCGACCGAAACTGAACGACAGCCGCAACAGGCCATCCCGCACCTGGCCGTTGATGCTGAGCCAGCGGCCGAGAGGCGCGCTCGCACTACGTGCGGCGCCGGCGCTCTCGGGCGCAACCTTGAACGACGCTCCCTCACCCAGGCTCGCATCGAACTGGCCGAGGTAATTGAAAACGATACGCGGCTCGGGGATTGCGGAAAGCGCGTGGCGCTGCGCTTCGGTGCCGAGATAGCGCAGAATGCCGTAGCCCAGCCCGCGCACGGGGATCGCCCGCAGCTCTTCCTTAACGGCCTTGATCAGCGCAGCGTCGTCGTCCGAACCTCTAGGCAGGCGAACAGGGAACGCCGTGGTGAACCAGCCCACCGTGCGTGAAATCTCCGTACCCGGAAAGATGTCTTCCCGGCCATGGCCTTCGAGTTCGACAAGAACATCGTCAATCCCGCTCCAGCACGATACCGCGCGCGCCAACGCCGCCAGCAGCAGATCGTTGACCTGGGTGCGGTAGGCCGACGGCGCCTCCTTGAGTAGCCGCGTCGTCAGGCCCGCGTCGAATGTCAGCGAGATTTCCTCGCCCTCGGCAACCCGATCGACGTCGCCGTGATCGTTGTCGCAGGGCAGATCGGCGTTGGGCTTGCGTTCGATCCAATACGGCAGCTCGGCAGCCAGCTCGGCGCTGTCTGCATGTGCTTTCAAGCGTGCGGCCCAGGACAAATAGGATTGGCTCTTTGGCGCCAATGCAACCGAGGCCGCGCCCTGTGCCATCTGGCCGTAAACTGATGCGACGTCTTCCAGCAGGACCCGCCACGACACGCCATCGATGACGAGATGATGCACCGATATCAGCAGCCGCTGGCTGCCGTCGGCAAGGTCCATTCCGACCACGCGCAACAGCGGTCCTTGCAATGACAGGCTCGCCTGAGCCGCTGACGCCAGCGCCGTCACCTCGGCCGCATCGCGTATGCCGCTCCGAATCCAGAACAGTTCCGAGGCCGCGGGTGCGGCGCCATAAGTCGCCTGCCAGACATCGTCGAGCTGTTCGAAGCGAAGGCGCAGCGCATCGTGATGGGCCACGATAGCGGCGACCGTGCGCTCCACGACCGCCCAATCCAGCCGCGACTGCGGCATCAGCAATACGGCCTGGTTCCAGTGATGACGTTCGCCGGCATCCTCGCCGAAGAACCGAGCTTGAATAGGCAACAGCGGTTGCTCGCTGCCCGCCAGATCCTTCTCGGGTTCGGTGGCCGGCATGGTCTGTTCCGTGCGCGCCGCCAACGCCAGTTCCTGCAATGTCTGGTGCCGGAAAACATCACGCGGCTCGATCAGCAGGCCGGCCTGCCGGGCGCGACCTACCATCTGCAGCGAGATGATCGAATCGCCGCCAAGTTCGAAGAAGTTGTCGTCGACGCCAATCAGGGGCTGGCCAAGGAGCTCCGCCCAGATCGCGGCAAGCGTCGTCTCCGTCGCGGTGCGCGGCGCGACGTGTGCGGCGGCGGCGTGCATTTCGGGGGCCGGCAAGGCCTCACGATCCACCTTGCCATGCGTGGTGAGCGGCAGACTTTCAAGTCTGATGATGCGAGCCGGCACCATGTAGTCCGGCAGCCCGTCCAAGAGTGCGCTGCGGATTGTCGTCTCGTCGGACGCGCCTTCACCACAGACATAACCGACCAGTTGCTGGCTTGCGCCGGCGTCGCGGGCAACAACGACGGCCGATTGCACGCCGGGCTGACGCATCAGCCACGCCTCGATTTCGCCGAGCTCAATCCGGAAACCGCGGATCTTGACCTGATGATCGGAGCGACCGAGATATTCGATCACGCCATCCGCGCGCCACCGCGCCAGATCGCCGGTGCGGTACAGCCGCATGCCCGGCGCGCCAAACGGATCGGGGATGAACCGCTCCGCCGTCAGCGCGCCGCGCCGCCAGTAGCCCCGCGCCAACCCTTCGCCGCCGATGAACAGTTCGCCGGTCACGCCGACCGGTACAATGTTCAGATCGGCATCGAGGACATAGGCCGACCGTCGGCCGACCGGGCGACCGATAGGCGCATAATTGCCCTCAATCTGTTCGCTGGCATCGACCTTCCAGACCAGCGGCGTTACGACGGTTTCCGTCGGGCCGTAACCATTGATCAACGTCCTCGGCTTGAGCGCGCGCTTGACCTTGTCGAAGCCAGCTTTCGGCATCGCCTCGCCGCCGAAGGAATAGAGCGAGACCGGCGGTGGATCGCCGCGCCACTCAGCAAATTCGGCGAGCTGCTGCAGGTAAGCCGGTGGAAAGCCGGCGTTGGTGACGCGCTGCGTGCGCATGACGTCGAGCGTCTGCTCGGCTGACCATAGATTCTCGTCTCGCATCACCAGCGTGGCGCCGCAGGTCAGCGCGGTCCAGAGCCGTTCATGCGCACCGTCGAACGTGAAGGACAGGAAATGCAGTTCGCGGGAATGCCGGTCCATATCGTAGAGCCCGGCGGTCACCTCGCAATGCATCGCGAACGGCCCATGCTCGACCGCGACACCTTTCGGCATTCCGGTCGAACCCGACGTGTAGATCACATAGGCGAGGCTTTGCGCTGCCACGGCGATCGCGGGATCGCGCTCCGGCTCCTGGTCAAGATCAGCAGCATCGAGCGGAATAACTTCGACCCCGGACCGTTGCGGGATAAGCGCGTCGCCCGCCACATCGGTCAGCACAAAACGCACGCCGGCGTCGCGCATGGTGGCGAGCTGCCGCTTGACCGGGTGGTCGGGATCGAGCGGCAGATAGGCGGCGCCCGTCTTCAGCACGGCCAGCAGCGCCACGACGAGAGATGGCGAACGCTGCGATGACAGGCCGACCAGGTCGGAACTGACGACACCCAAACGGATCAGGCGATGCGCAAGGCGGTTGGCGCGACGGTTGAGCTCGTCATACGGGATGACGTCGTCGCCAAAGACAAGCGCTGGCGCATCAGGTGTTTGCGCGGCGAAGCGGGCCACCGTCTGATGCACCGGTGTGAACGGGGGCGCCGAACCGGCATCTGCTCCGTTCCAACTCCTGATTTGAGTCAGCTCCTGCTCGCAAAGCAGCGCGATGCTGGCGATGCACTGAGAAGGTTTCTGAGCCATCGTCTCGAGGAGCGTGGTCCAATGCGCCGCAAGGCGTTCGATCGTCGCCGCTTCGAACAGAGCCGTCGCATAGGTGAAGATCGCCCGTATCTCCCCTGACGGCCCCTCCTCGCTATCGAGCGCCAGATCGAACTTGACGGTGTCGACATGGGGCTCGGTTTTCTCGATCTGCAGGCCGGTCAAGCCGAGCAAATTGTCCGATGCCCGGCGACGCTGGTGATTGTAGAGCACCTGGAACAGAGGATTTTGGCTCAGGCTGCGCTTCGGCTGCAGCACCTCCAACAGCCGTTCGAACGGAAGATCCTGGTTCTCCTGGGCTTCGATCGTGGCTGCATGGACGGTTGCGATGAAGTCGGCGATCGTCGCGCGTCCGTCGAGCTGCGTGCGCAGCACCTGGGTGTTGACGAACAGCCCAATCATCCCGCGCGTCTCGTCCCGGTGGCGATTGGCGACCGGCACGCCAACGCTGATGTCGGTTTGTCCAGTGTAACGATAGAGCAGCAGCTTGAAGCTCGCCAGCAGGACGGCGAACAGCGTCGTCTTTTGCGTACGCGCCAAAGCACGCAGGGCATCGGCGAGCGCCGGATCAAGCTCCATGCGAATTGCTGCCCCGGCGAGGTCGGGCTCCGCCGGCCGCGCCCGATCGTTGGGGAGCTGCAACACCGCAGGATGCTCGAGACGCGTCGTCCAGTAGTCGATCTGCCGGTCGCCGTCGACCGCGCTCATCCAGAGTCGTTGCCATTCGGCATAGTCGATATATTCAACATCGAGCTCCGGCAGCGCCGGCGCCCCGCCTCGCGCAACGGCCGCATACAGCTGCCAGAACTCCTCGACCAGCACCGCCATTGACCAGCCATCGGCGACGATATGGTGCAGGCTGACCACGACAAACCTGTCGTCTTTTTCCAGCGTCAGCACTGCGACCCGCATGAGCGGGCCGGCCTCGAGATCGAAGGGTCGTGCGGCTTCCTCGCGCGCCAGCAGGCGAGCCTGCTGTTCGCGATCATGGCCATCCAGCTTGGCGTGCCTGATCTCGACCGGCTGCGGATCGAGCAGGATCTGCTCGGCTTCCCTGCCCTCTTGCCGAAACACCGTGCGCAGCGCGCTGTGCCTGATAACCAGCCTGTCGAACGCCTGTTGCACCGCATGCACATCGAGTCTACCGCGCACCCGTACGGTCGCCGAGATATTGTAGGCGGGGCTGTCCGGATCCATTCGCCACAGGAACCAGAGACGCGATTGCGCGAAGGAAAGCGGCGCGCGCGTCCGTTGCTGGCGCGCAATCGGCAGCATGGCGAGGTTAACGCCCTTGGCCGCCAGTTGCGTCAGGAACGCACGCTGCTTGTTCGCATCCAGGCGCATCAATCGCCGTGAGATGTCGGCAAGCTGCTGCTTCTGCGTGGTGGCGGGATCACTCATCGGAAAATTCGACTTCCTTCAACATGTCGAGCATCGCGGCGATGTCATCGCCGCGCTTGTCGACCTGAATCTCCGGGGCGAGGCCAGCCGCCATCGTCTCAACGGTCGTCATTTCAAACAGGCGGTTCAGCGGCAGGTCATGGCCGAGTTCGCGCTTGATGCGGCTGATGAGCTGGACGGCGGTGAGAGAATCCCCGCCGAGCTCGAAGAAGTTGTCGGTCACGCCGATATTGGGCTGGCGCAGCAGATCGGCCCAGATCGCAGCCAGCGCCGCCTCGGTTGGCGTGCGCGGCGCGACATGCTCGGCAGTGGCAAGCTGATCCGGCGCCGGCAGCACCTTGCGGTCGATCTTGCCGTTCGGCGTCAGCGGCAGCCGGTCTAAGACCATGATGCGCGCGGGGACCATGTAGTCCGGCAGCACCGATGACAGCGCGGTCTTGAGCGCTGAGCCATCCAGCGACGCCTCGCCGCTGACATAGGCCACCAACTGGCGGCCAGCGCCGACCTCGCACGCCACCACAATGGCTGCGCGCACTGCGGCCTGTTCCATCAGCCGTGCCTCGATCTCGCCGAGCTCGATCCGGAAGCCGCGGATCTTCACCTGGTGATCCGAGCGGCCGATATATTCGATCACACCGTCGGATCGCCACCGCGCCACATCGCCGGTGCGGTACAGCCGTGCACCGGCAGCGCCAAACGGATCGGGAATAAAACGTTCCGCCGTCAGCGCGCCACGCCGCCAATAGCCGCGCGCCAGTCCTTCGCCGCCGATATAGAGTTCACCGGCAACCCCGACCGGCGCAAGGTTGAGATCGTTGTCCAGGATGTGCAGCGTGGTCTTGCCGATCGGACCGCCCAGCATCGGGCGGTCGTCCTGCGCGTCGAGGCGATGGCGGGCTGACCACACGGTGGTCTCGGTCGGGCCGTACAGGTTCCAGAGCTCGCCGGCCTGCGCCACCAGCCGCCGCGAAAGGTCCGGCGGCAGCGCCTCGCCGCCGCACAGCACCCGGCAGCTTTGCGGAAGCGGTGGCCCGTCGTGATCGAGCAGCATCCGCCAGGTCGACGGCGTCGCCTGAATCATCGTCACGCCTTGGGCTGTCACCAGCGCCTTCAGTTGACCCGGATCATGCGCGGCGGCGCGATCCGCCAGCACGACGCGGGCGCCCAGCGTGAGCGGCAACCACAATTCCAGCACCGCAATGTCGAACGACAGCGAGGTCAGGCCGAGCACGCGGTCCTGCGGCGTCATCCCCGGCTGTTCCGCCATCGTCGCCAGAAAGTTCGTCACTGCGTCGTGGCGGACCATCACGCCCTTGGGCAGGCCGGTCGAACCCGACGTGTAGATCACATAGGCCAGACTCTCGGGGTGGATGGCGACGTCGAGATTACCAGCGCCATGATCCCCGCCTCTATCCGCCTCATCGAGCAGCCACGCTTCGGCGCCGGTCTCCTTCAGCACCGGGGCAAACTGCTCCAGCAGCGACGTCTGCGTCAGCACCAGTCCTGCGCCGCTGTCGCGCAGCATGTGGAAAAGCCGCTCCGCCGGATAATCCGGATCGAGCGGCAGATACGTCCCGCCGGCCTTCAGCACCGCCAGCAACGCCACCATCATCGCGACGCCGCGCTCCAGCGCCAGACCGACCACGACGTCCGTCCCGACGCCGTAATCCCGCAAGCCTCGAGCCAGTCTGTTGGCTCGCTTGTTCAGCTCGCCATAGTTCAGCGCCGCATCGCCAAACACCAGCGCGATCGAATCCGGGGACCGGCGCACCTGCTCTTCGAACTGGGCGTGAAGGCAACGGTCTCGCGGATACCCGGCGTCCGCCCGATTCCACGTATCGAGCAGGAGTTCGCGCTCCTCAGGCGGCAAAATGTCGAGTTGCCGGACGGGAAACTGCGGCCGTCGCTCCAGATTATCGGCCAGTTGCTCGAGCGCATGCTGCATCAACGCACAGACGCGTTCGGGCGACAGCGGATGGATTACTTGCGCCGTCAGACCCAGTGCCTGACCGTAATCCTCGACGGACAGCATCAAGGGATAGTTGGTGCGCTCTTCGCCGCCGAGCCACTCGATTCCGTCCACGCCCACGGCGGACTCACCCACGCATGAGTCGGCCGGCATGGCGTTATGGCGGTAGTTCAGGATCGAACTGAACAAGGGGGCCGGCGCCGCAACCTTGCTGCACCTTTGGGCAAGCGCCAGCGAGGCATGCTCATGCGCCATCAGTTCGGTGAGCCGGGCGTGCGCACGGCGAACGCTGTCTTCGACCGCGGTGCCATCGAGGTCGAGCCGCAGCGGCAATGTGTTGATGAATAATCCCATGGTGCGATCACCACCGGCGCCGGCATGCATGCGGCCAAACAACACCGTGCCGAACACGACGCGCTCGCGTCCGCTGCTCCGCGCCACCACCTGGCCCCAGGCGAGATGGCAGAGACTGGCTAGACTCACGCCCAGACGCCGCGCCTGAACCCGCAGCCGTCCGTTGAGCGATTGCGACAGCGTTCGCCGGGCTTCCGACACGCCACGGCCGTCGCCGTGCACCCTGTCCAAACCAAACGGCGTGGTCGGTTCATCGACATCCGACAGCATGCCGCGGAAAAAGCGCTCATGCCCGGCCGTAGCTTCCGCTCCCCGCGTCTGAGCCACGAGATTTCGGAACGGATACGGAGCCGGCAACTCATGACCACGCCCGGCCAATATCTGCCGAACTTCATCATGCATCACTTCCAGCGTGGAATGATCGCCGATCAGGTGATGCAGCAGCACCAGCAGCAGCCAGCGATCCTTGCCGGGATCGCGGGCCACCGCAAAGCGCAACAGCGGCGCCTGACCAAGATCGATCCTGTTACGTCGCGGATCAAAGCGCCTCGCAAGCTGTTCGTACGCCGGGCTTTGGGAGTCCAGTTCGACCTCGGTGATAATCAAGGGTGCCTGTCGCCATACCACTTGCGCCGGCGTGGACAAGCCTTCCCATGCAATGGAGGTGCGGAGAATGTCGTGACGATCGATCACCTGCCGAACGGCCGCAAGATAGCGATCGAGTAAATCGCGGCTTGCAAACGCCATCTGCCCGACCAGCAGATAAGGGTCGCCCTCCGCTGCCAGCAGATGGTGAAACAGTATGCCGTCCTGCAGCGGCGATAATCCGTAGATGTCCTGAATGTTGGCAACGCCACCGGGAACGTTCGCCGCGATGCGGTCGATGTCCGATTGCTCCAACGCGATCAGCGGCAACATGTCGGACGTGATCGCCGTCGCCTGCATCGGGATGACGTTGGCCGGCACGTCGGCCACGCCCCCGCCATCGAGGCTCGCGGCGAAATCAGCCAGCACCGGCCTGGCAAACAGCGTACGCACGTCCGCGCTGAGCGAATGCCGCCGCAATCGCTCCAGCATGCGGACTGCGAGCAGCGAGTGACCGCCGAGTTCAAAGAAATGATCGTTGCGCCCAATGCGCTCGACGCCAAGCAGTTCGGTCCAGGCCTTCGCAACGATTTCTTCGCGTTCGCCTAGCGGCGCTTCATAGTCGCGGCGCACGAAGGCATCGTCCTCGGGCGACGGCAGCGCCTTTCGATCGACCTTGCCGTTCGGCGTGAGCGGCAACGCGTCTAGGCGCACGAAAGCCGACGGCACCATATATTCCGGCAGGCAGGCACGGAGGTGCCCGCGCAATGCAGCCGCAAACTCGCCGCTGTCGTCAACCCGTGATGCCGGCACCACATAGGCGACCAGCCGCTGGTCGCCGCCATGATCGTGGCGCGCCAGCACCACCGCATCAGCAACACCGGGGTGCCCGTTCAGCCGGAACTCGATCTCGCCTAATTCAATGCGGAAGCCGCGGATCTTGACCTGATGGTCATTGCGGCCGAGGAACTCGATATTGCCATCCGGCAAATAGCGCCCGAGATCGCCGGTGCGATACATCCGCGCCTCTGCGTCACCGCTGAAGGGATCGAATACGAAGCGTTCCGCCGTCAGATCGGCGCGATTGAGATACCCGCGCGCGACCCCTGCTCCGCTGACATAGATCTCGCCGATCGCCCCGAGCGGAACCGGCGCGCCGAATCCATCCAGCAGGTAAATCCGCGTGTTGGGAAGCGGGCGACCGATCGGGATGACGCCGCCTTCGAAGTCCATCGGCCGCAGCCAGGTTGTGGCGCAGACGGTTGTCTCCGTGGGACCGTAGCCGTTGAAAGCGGCCACGCCCGAAGGAACGCCCTTGATCAGCTCGGCCCTGGTTAGTTCACCGGCGAGGACAAGCACCCGAAGTGATGCCAGACGATCAAGGTCCGTGCGCCCCTGCAGCAAGGCGGGCGGCAGGGTTGCGTGTGTAATGCCGTTGTGTGCCAGATAGTCCAGCAGTTCCGCCGCGTTGCGATGCTCTCGCGGGCCGAGCAGAAACAATTCGGCCCCGGAGCACAGGGCCATGACGACTTCCCAGGTGCTGGCGTCAAAGCTGAAGGAAGCGAACTGAACGACGCGGCTGCGCGCGGAAACTTCAAACAGCCCCCGTTGGGCCAGCGCCAGGTTCACCGCGCCGCGATGCTCGACCATCACGCCTTTGGGCGTGCCGGTAGAACCCGACGTATAGATAATGTAGGCGAGGTGACGCGATGTCAGGCCCACGACCTCCGGATTTGACTTCGCCAACCCGGCAATAACAGGCGCGGCGGCTTCCAGATCAACGATCTCGCACGCCGTATTCGCGAGCGCCGCGCGCCCGGCGTCGTCGCAAATCAATAATTTTGGCTTTGCGTCATCGACGATCTGCCGCAGCCGTTCGGCGGGATAGGCGGGATCGAGCGGCAGATAGGCGCCGCCTGCCTTAAGTACGGCCAGCAGGCTGACGACCATCGCGATGCCGCGTTCCAGGCAGATTGCGATCGGCTGGGCCGGACCCGCGCCCCGCTCGATCAGATAGTGCGCGAGCTGGTTGGCCCTTGCATCCAGTCCGCTGTAACTCAGGCGAATATCCTCATGTGCCAGCGCAATGGCATCGGGTGCCTTCCAGACCTGCTCTGCGAACAATTCGTGGATGCAATGTTCGGACGGGTACGGCGTAGCGGTCTGGTTCCAGGACTCCAGCACGAGTTCGCGCTCTTCGGCACCCATCACATCGATTCGGCCAACGACCTGACCCGCATCGGCGACCATGGCTCGCAGCATGGCAAGCAGATAGTCTCGATGACGCTCGACGGTTGCCTCGTCAAACAGTGCCGTCGCGTAGTTCAGGGCCCCGACGATGCGACCGCCGGCCTCACTCAGGTTGAGTTCAAGATCGAACTTGATCTCGCTCAGAGCAGTATCCGTGATCTCGGCTTTCAGGCCCGGCAGTTCGAACTTTGCCGATTCGTTATTCTGCCAGGCGAACACGACCTGAAACACCGGGGCATGATCCAGACGCCGCGGCGGCTGAATGATTTCGACGAGTTGCTCGAACGGCAAATCCTGATGGTCCTGGGCCGCCAGCGCCGCACCGCGCACGCGGCTCAGTAGCTCCGCCACGTCAGGTTCGCCCGACAGATCGACGCGAAGCGCCAGCATGTTGACGAAGAAGCCGATCAGACCCTCGATTTCACGCCGGTTGCGGTTGGCAGTCGGCGTTCCGATCACGACATCGTTCTGACCTGACAGCCTCGACAGCACGGCCGCCCATGCCGCCAGCACCGTCATGAATGCGGTCGTGCGATGAGACTGGCTTAGCCGTTTGATGCCATGCGCAAGCGCGGCGTCGATCTCGATCGGCAAGGACGCGCCGGCGACAGACTTGTTCGGTTGCCGTGGCCGATCGGTCGGTAGCTCGAGCAATGCCGGAGCGCACGCCAGCGCCTGCCGCCAGTGAGCGACCTGCCGCTGCAATCGCTCACCCGTCAGCCACTGTCGTTGCCAGGCGGCATAGTCCGGATACTGAATCGGCAGCGCCGGCAGTGGGTCGCTTTCGCCGGCCGTGAAAGCCCGATACAAGGCGCCCAGCTCGCGCACGAGCACAGCAATGGACCAGCCGTCGGAAACGATATGGTGCTGGGTTAGCAGGAACAGATATTCGCTCTCCGCGGTCCGGATGAGGCGACCGCGGATCAACGGCCCCTGGGTGAGATCGAAGGGCGTATCCGTCTCGTCGCGGCTCAGCCGCACAAGCACCTGCTCGCGCGCCGGATCGGCCCGTAAATCATGTACGAGCAAAGGCACGCCCTGGCCGGCAGGCAGCAGCTCGACGCTGGGCTGTCCGTCGACAACGCGAAAAATGCTTCGCAGGGATTCGTGACGCGCAAACAGCTGGTCCAGACTGCGACGCCAGGCGATGACGTCGAGATCGCCCACAAGGCGCAACGCGCCGCGAATGTGATAGTTGGTGCTGCTGCCCTCGAGCTGCGCCAGCAGCCAAAGCCGCTGTTGCGCAAAGGACAATGCCAAAGGCCCGTCGCGTGGCACCGCCGGTATCGCGACGGGTTCGCCCCTGTTGGCGTTCCGGCTCCGGTCCTTGGCCAACGCCAGGAGTTTTCTCAACCCTTCTGCATCCAGCTCCCGCAAATCGGGTTTCAATGAATCCGCCATTGTCACAGTCCCGATGCGATCAGATCGTGAAGTTCTTTTGCATCGAACTCGCGTTCGATCAGCCTGATCGAAACGATCCGGGCGAACTGGGCGAGTTCCGGATGAACGAACAGATCCGAAATCTGGATCGACACGCCGAGATCCTGCGACACCCGGCTGAGCAGCCGCACCGCAAGCAATGAGTGTCCGCCGAGCTCGAAGAAATGGTCATTGCGTCCAATCCGCTCGACGCCCAGCAACTCGCTCCAGATCTTCGCCAGCGCGATCTCGATTTCGTCCTCGGGCGCCGCATAGCGGCGCGCCGCTACGTCCTCGTCTGGCGGCGGCAGTGCTCGCCGATCGATCTTGCCATTCGGGGTCAGCGGCAGTTGCTCGAGCACCACGATTACCGCGGGAACCATGTAGTCGGGCAGCATGGCGGACAACGCCTGGCGCAGCGCCTGGCCGTCCAACGCCCGCTCGCCGCTGGCGTAGGCGATCAGCTGACGTCCCGCCCTCGTCTCGCGTGTCACCACGACGGCGGCGCTTACGCCGCGCTGCTCCAGCAAGCGCGATTCGATCTCCCCCAATTCGATCCGGAAACCGCGAATCTTCACTTGATGGTCCGCGCGCCCGACATATTCGATCACGCCGTCAGCCCGCCACCGCGCCAGATCACCGGTCCGGTAGAGACGCCCGCCGTCGCCGCCGAACGGATCCGGAATAAACCGTTCCGCCGTCAGTGCGCCGCGTTTCAGATACCCCCGCGCCAGCCCCACACCACCGATGAACAACTCGCCCGTTACGCCGGCTGCGACCATGTTGAGTTCAGCGTCGAGAATGTAGGCGGACCGGAGACCAACGGGCCGTCCGATTGGCGCGTATTGACCCGGCGTCAACGCAGCCTCGTCGACAGTCCATGCCGTCGGCGCGATCACGGTCTCGGTCGGACCATAGGCGTTGATCAGAAGACCGACATTGACGGCCCGACGAAACGTTTTGATTCCCGTATCCGACCAGGCCTCGCCGCCCACGATGCAGACTCTCAGCGAAAGGCGTCGGCCGCTATGCCGCAACGCTTCACTCAACTGGTCGGCATAGGCCGGAGGCAGGAAGAGTACCGTGACCGAATGACGCTCGATTTCGCCGACCAGGTCGTCGATCAGCAGACCTGGCCTGGACGGCAGGACGAGCGACCCGCCTGTCATCAGCGGCACCAGCCACCTTTCGTGGGCAATGTCGAAATTGATTGAAGCCGACTGGAATTCCCGGTCGCCGGCGTTCATGCCGTACAGCCGGCCGATCGCCTCGCAATGCATGGCGAGCGGCCCGTGCGAGACCGCTACTCCCTTCGGTGTTCCCGTCGAGCCCGAGGTGTAGATCACATAGGCCAGGCTGTCCGGATGGATTTCGACATCGAGGTTGCTCGCATCGTCACCGGCGCGCCACTGCTGCGGCTCGTCCAGACGCAAGGCCTCGACCCCGGTGTCGCGGAGCACTGGCGCAAGACGCTTGAGCGGCGCACTTTCCGTCAATACCAACTTGGTCGCACTGTCACGCAGCATGTGGGCGAGGCGATCGTCCGGATAGTCCGGATCGAGCGGAAGATAGGCGCCGCCGGCCTTCAAGACAGCCAGCAGCGCGACCATCATGTCCGGGCTGCGGGCCAGCGCCAGGCCGACCAGGCGATCCGGACCGATGCCCCACCGGCGAAGCCGTCGCGCCAGCCGGTTCGCGCGGGCGTTCAACTCACCATAGCTGACGGACGTCTCGCCCCACGCCAGCGCAACCGACGAAGGCGCCTGCGCGGCCCGCGCCTCGATCTGCGCGACGACGTCGATATGGGACGGCCGCGATGCCGCCAAGTTCGCGACGCCGCTCCAGTCCAGCAGCCGCCTTGCTTCATCGTTGTCGGGCAATCCGATATCACCCACCGGCCGCCCGGCATCGGCCACAACCTGCTCCAGCAATCCGTATAAGCCGTCTCGTAGACGCTGGATGCCGGCGCCGTCGAAACGGGCCCGGTCGTAGTTGAGCTCCAGATTGAGCGCATCCGCTCCGGCGAACACGGCAACCGCCAGCGCATAGTTCGTGGGCGTGACGTGCTCCACGCGTCCGAGACGAGGACCGTCCTCGCCGGTCTTCCGCAACGCCTCGTCGATCGGATAGTTTTCGAACACCAGGATGCTGTCGAACAGGGTCTGCCCGGCATGACCGGCCAGTCGCTGGATCTCGTATAGCGGCGTCCAGCCATGCTCGCGCAAGACCAGGTTCTGCTCCTGCAACTGACGCAGCCAATCGCCGACGCTGGCTTCCGGGCTTGGTGCGTCGACGATCGGCAGCGTGTTGATGAACAGGCCGACCATCTCCTCGGAGCCTGCCAGTTCCGCCGGACGGCCCGATACGGTCACCCCGAACGAGATTGCGCCTTGCCGCGAATGCCGCCGCAACAGTTGCGCCCACGCACCCTGAAGGAGCGTGTTGAGCGTCACCCGTTCCCGCTTCGCAAATGACTTCAGCCGTTCGGTCAGCTCGGCGCTTACCGCGAGCGCGATGCTGGCATGACCTGCGGCCTCCGGCACCATGCCGTTCGATGGCAGTGCATTCGCCAGCAAGGTCGGCGTATCAAGCTTTCCCAGCGCACCACGCCAGAACCTGGCTGCCGCTGCATGATCCCTGCCCTGCAGCCACGAGATGTAGTCGCGATAGTTGCCCTGCACCGTCCGCAGCGCGCCGCCGCTCATGTGCTGCAGCACCTCCGCAACCAGTCTCGCCGAGCTCCAGCCGTCGATAAAGATGTGATGATGGGTCCAGATCAGCCAGTGCCTGGCGTCATCGAGCCGGATCAAACGCACCCGCTGCAGCGGGGGGCGGGAGATATCAAAACCGCTTTCGCGCTCCCGGCGTGACGCGTCGGCCAGCGCGATTTCGAGCCGGCCGCTGCGCTCCAGCGCCACCGCCCGATCGCGCCAATCCTCCTCGACAAAGGGCACCGCCACTTGATGGTGCACGACTTGTTGCGCCGCGCCCGACAGCTGCTCCCAAACGAAGCCCGTGCGCAGCGCCGCGTGGCGGTCACTCACCGCCTGCCACGCCGCTTTGAGTTTGCCGGCATCGAAGCCAAACACTTCGATCCCGACCTGGTTTACATAGACATCGTCAACACCATCCCGGAGTGCGTGGAACAGCATGCCCTGCTGCATCGGCGAAAGCGGATAGATGTCCTCGACGCCGCGCAGGTCCAGCGTCGTGCCCAGCCGGTCGAGATCGGCTTGATTCAGGCCGGACAACGCAACGTCGGATGGCGTGAGAGCGGACGCGCCGCTGCAGCAATGCATCACCAGTTCGCGCAGGGCGGTCTCGTACATGTGCGCCAGCCGCTCGACCGTCTCCCGCCGATAGCGTTTGCGTCCATATCCAAAAGATAGAAGCAGACGTCCCTCACGCACCTGCCCCGTGACGTTCAGCCAGCCCCTGAGACGAGCAGCATCACTTCGTGATGCACCTGAACTCTCCGGTGCAAAGTCGAAGAGCGAGGACGCTCCCACGCTGCCATCAAACCGGCCGAGATAGTTGAACACGATCTGCGGTTCCGCCAGCCGGCCCAGAGCGTGGCGTTGCTCCTCGGAACCGAGATAGCGCAACACGCCGTAGCCAATTCCACGGATCGGGATGGCGCGAAGGTCTTCCTTGACCGATTTGATCAGTGAGGCGTCGTCGCTCGATCCACAATTGAACCGCACAGGGAAAGCTGTCGTGAACCAGCCCATCGTGCGGGAAACATCGGCTCCGGGAAATACATCCTCACGGCCATGACCCTCGAGTTCGATCGTCAAATCTTCGGGCCCGCCCCAGCGCGAGACGGCGCGCACCAAGCTCGCCAGCAACAGATCGTTGACCTGCGTCCGATAGGCGGATGGCGCTTCCTGCAGCAGCCTCGACGTCAATTCCGTATCGAGGACCAACGACACCTCTTCCCCGTCCCCGACGAGATCCGGACCACCATGATCGTTGTCGCATGGCAGAATTGTATCCGCTCCGCGCGCGAGCCAGAACGGCAGTTCGTCTGCTAGCGCCGGGGCGGCCGCATAGGCGTGTAGCCGTGCTCCCCACGACGCATAGGATTCGCTCTTCAGCGGCAGCGAAACGGTGTCTGCGCCCTGCTTTAGCTGGCCGTAAGCTGCGGCCAGGTCTTCCAGCAGCACCCGCCACGACACGCCGTCAACTGCCAGATGATGAATCGCGATCAGCACTCGTTGACTGCCGTCGGCGAGATCCATGGCTGCCGCGCGCAACAAGGGACCGGATGACAGCGATAGACTCGCCTGCACGGCGGACGCAATCGCCGTGACCTGCGCGGCGTCGCCGACATCCGTGCGAACCCACACCAATTCTGACGGCGCCGGCGCTGCGCCATATTCTGCCTGCCACGCGCGGTCTACCTGCTCGAAGCGTAAGCGCAACGCATCGTGGTGATCCACGACCGCAACGAGCGCACGTCGCAGCAACTCCCAGTCCAGCTGCGACTGCGGGACCAGCAGCACGGCCTGGTTCCAGTGATTCCGGTTGCCGGCGTCCTCATCGAAGAAGCGGGTCTGGATCGGCAGCAAGCAGTGCCCGCCGATTACGCGGTCGCTCTCGGCGATGGTCTCCGCCTTCGACTTCTCACTCCTTGCGACAGGCACCGCTGTGATCGTCGCTACCGTCGCCAGGCGTGCGATGGTTTGCTGTCCAAAGACCTGCTTCGGCGTCAGGCGAATGCCGCGCTTGCGCAGCCGCGCGATGATTTGCAGGCTGAGAATCGAATCGCCGCCGAGTTCAAAGAAATTGTCGTTACGGCCAATCTGTTCCCGGCCGAGCACCTCGCGCCAGATCGCAGCGATCGCCTCTTCGGTCTCTCCCTCGGGCGCTGCGTAGTTGGCGACGACCTTGTCTTGATCCGGCTCCGGCAGCGCCTTGCGGTCCACCTTGCCGTTTGGCGTGAGCGGCAGGCGGTCGACGAGCACGACGCGCGACGGCACCATGTATTCCGGCACGACGGCGGCCAACTGCTGCTTGATCGCGTCCACCGTCGGCGCCATGCCGGATCGGGCAACGCAGTATGCGACGAGTTCCTGCCGATCGGCGTCTCCGCCGATGGCGCAGGCGATCACCACCGCGTCATCGATCTCTTGCAACGCCTTGACCGCGCGCGCCACCTCGTCAAGCTCGATGCGGTAGCCACGCAACTTGATCTGATCGTCGCCACGGCCGAGGAACACCAACCGCCCCGACTGATCGCAACGAACCCGATCCCCCGTCCTGTAGAGCCGCTCTCCGGCCGGTCCGAACGGATTCGGCACGAAGCGTTCGGCGGTCAGGCCTGGCTGGCCACGATAGCCGCGCGCCAGCCCAGCACCTCCGAGATAGAGTTCACTGGCGACGCCGATCGGCACCTCGTTCAGCGCGTCGTCCAGCACATGTGCGCACAGATTGGCGAGCGGCAAGCCAATCGGAACCGGACCTGCCTCACCCGCAGGCTCCCATTCATGCGTAACCGCACCGACCGTCGTTTCCGTCGGACCATAGTGATTGAGAATCCGGCATTGCGGCCGCAATTGACGGATTGCGCTCAGCAGCGCTGCGTCGCAGGCCTCACCGCCGAGAATGAGGACATCGCGGGGCAAGAGATCGGCCGACCGTGACGCCTGCAACAGGCCGCGCAGATGGCTGGGCACGATCTTGAGGATGCCGACTTTGCCATCCCGCATCGCTTTCGCAAACAAATCCGCATCGAGGATGGCTTCCGGAGCCAATAGATTCAGCGTCGCCCCGGAGGCAAGCGCACCGAACAGCACGGTGTGACCGAGATCGGCCGCGACGGTAGAAACCATCGCCATGCTTGCACTCGGCGACGGCTGCACGCGTTGCAGCAGGGCCCGGACATAATTGGCCAGCGCACCGTGCGAAACCGCCACCCCTTTGGGAGTCCCTGTCGAACCGGACGTGTAAATCACATACGCGGTCTGCGCCGGATGGATCGCACGATCCGGAAGCGCGCTCGGCAACTCTTCAGAGCTCGCCTCGGCGTCCGCCTCGAGCACGAGGCAATCGAGCGTAAGCGCCACGGCCCGCTTCTCACCAGCCGCCAACACGATCTCGATCCCGCCATCCGCCAGGATGCCTCGTACCCGTTCCACCGGCCATTTCGGATCAAGCGGCACATAGGCTCCGCCGGCCTTCAGCACGCCGAGCAGCGCCGCCACGAAGGCCGGCGAGCGCTCGATCCAGAGCCCAACCGGCGTTTCCCGTGCCACACCCCTGGCAGCGAGGGTGCGGGCGATGTGATCCGACTTTCGCTCAAGGGCGACGAAGGTCAAAGTCTCGTCGCCGCACTGGATCGCAACCGCGGTTTGTCGATCGACTGTCGATACGCGATAAAGGCTTACCACATCGGTGAATCGAAACGCAGCAGTCTGGCTCGGCACCACCTGCCGGTTCGCACCATCGATCACGAAGTCCGATACAAGGCGTTCCGCATCTTCTGCGATCTGACGGAGCAGCGAGCCGAACTGTGCCGCCAGCCGCGAGATCGTCGCAGCGTCGAAGAGATCGGTGGCGTAGTTGAAGGTCGCCTTCATACCATTGGCACCATCGACGATATCAAGCGCGACATCGAAATGCGAACCCGCGAGGTCCAGGATGTCGATCTCGGCAGCAAGTCCTTCGACGCCGTCAAATCCACTCGGCGCCTTCATATAGTTGAACTTCGCCTGGAACAGCGGGTTGTGACCGCCGCTGCGCTCGGGCCGCAGGCCGTTGACCAGCGCCTCGAACGGAAGATCCTGATGGGACAGCGCTTCGATCACCGCTTCCTTGACCTGCCGGAGCAGATCCGGGAACGTCGCTCCATCGACGATCTCGGCACGCAGCACCAGCGTATTGACGAAACAACCGATCAAACGTTCGAGTTGTGCGTGGCGGCGTCCCGCGACGGGCACGCCGACGCGCAGATCGCTCTGGCCCGTATAGCGGAACAGCAGCGCCTGATACGCCGCGAGCAGCAGCATGAAGACGCTCGCGCGATGTTTTCCCGCGATCTCGCGGAGCCGGGAGGCCAGCGCGCCGTCGATCGCAAGGCCGATCGTATCTCCGCCATGGCTTTGCGCCGCCAGCCGCGGCCGGTCATGGGGCAGGCCGAGCACCGGGTGCGTGTCACCCAGCTTTGAGCGCCAATAAGCCAGCTGCCGGTCCGCCTCAGCTCCCGCAAGCCAATCGCGTTGCCAGCCTGCGAAATCCGTATACTGAATCATCGGCACTGGCGGTGGACCGACGTCCTTCCGGATGAAGCTGCGATAAAGTCCAGCCAACTCCTGGAGCATCACGTCGAGCGACCAGCCATCGACGACAATATGATGGGCAAGCAGCAACAACTCGTGCGCGTCGTCTGCGAGCTGCAACAGAGCCGCCCGCAACAGCGGTCCATTGACGAGATCGAACGGTTTGGCGAGTTCGGATCGACCGATCCCCGCGGCATGTTCGGCGCGGTCGCCCGCGGGATATGAACGGAGATCCTCGTGCCGGATGCCAACACTCAGGGACTCGTGAACTACCTGTCTTGCGCGGCCTTCCTGCGCGACGAACGTGGTGCGCAAGACCTCATGGCGCTGGACGATTTCCGCGATCGCCCGCGACAAGGCGGCATGGTCGAGCTTTCCTTTCAAACGGACCGTGCTAGCAACCGTGTAGGCCGTTCCGCCCGGGTCCATATTCCAGAGAAACCACAGCCGTTCCTGGGCATGGGACAAGATCCTGCGGCTTGCCGGCGCCGCCCGCTGGATCGGAGGGAGAGCTCGCCCCGCGCCTTCACCCACCAGAGTATCGATCCGCTCTGCGAAGGCTGCGAGCGTCGGCGCGTCGAAGAAGCTGCGCAATTCCAGCTCTACGCCGAAACGTTCGCGGATCGCGGCGGCGATCTGTCCGGCCGTGATCGAGTTTCCGCCCAATACGAAGAAATCGTCTTCCCGGTGGACCGCCTGCAGGCCGAGCGCGTCGCGCCAGATCGACGCTAGGGCACGCTCGGTATCGCCCGCCGGCGCCGTCAATATGGTGCCATCGCGACGACGCCCTCTTTCGAAGACCATGAAACTGTCGAGCGTGTTGTCGGCCCAACGCGCGCTGCAGGCCGAACGCTGCAGCTTCCCGCTGGTCGTCAGTGGCATCCCCTGCGGATTCAACAGGATGATGACAGCCGGATATTCCTGAGCCTGTCGAAGCACAGCCTCGCCGATGGCCTGAGCAAGAGCCTCGGGATCGCTGCGCTTGAGAACGACACGGCTGAACTCGGCCGCGACACCAATGCTTTCCCGTCCGTCGATCTCGACCGCAAAAGCAGCCACCCGGCCGCTGCGAACCAATTCGACGTCGGCCTCCACCGCCTGCTCGACGTCCGTCGGATAGACGTTCTGACCGCGAACGATCAGGAGATCCTTGAGGCGGCCGGTGACGACCAGCGTGCCGTCTCGAATGAAGCCGAGATCTCCGGTGCGCAGCCAGCGCGTGCCATCCCGCTCGACGAATGCCTTGGACGTGGCTTCCGGATTATTCCAGTATCCGAGCGCTATGCTGGGACCGGCGACCCAGATCTCGCCGGCCTCGTCAGTCTCTGTGACCGCCGATCCATCCGTGCGCATGATGCACGTGACGTGATCACCAACCGTTTGACCGCAGGCTACGAGATCGGTGCCTTCATCGGCGGTCGCAATGCGACCTGCCGCGAGTGCCTCTGTATCGAGCGTATAGCTGACGGCTTTGGTCGCTCGGTTGCCTGCCGTCACCAGCAGCGTCGCCTCAGCAAGACCGTAGCAGGCGGTCAGCGCCCGTTGATTGAAACCGGCACGCTCAAATCGTTCACCGAATCTCTGAAGCGTGGTCTTGCGGACAAACTCGGAGCCGGAGAACGCGAATCTCCAACGGCCCAGGTCGAGCCGTCCGATCGTTTCATCGGAAACGCGGTCGGCACACAACGCGTAGGCGAAATCGGGCCCACCGCTGATCGTTCCACCGTGACGATGGATAGCCTCAAGCCAGCGTCGCGGCCGCTCGAGAAAATTGCGCGGCGACATCAAGACAGCTGTAAAGCCGGTGAACAGTGGATTCAGCAATCCACCGATCAGCCCCATGTCGTGATAGAAAGGCAGCCAGCTGACGAATACGTCGTCAAGCGTTCCTGCTACGACGGCCTGGATGGCCTTCTCGTTAGCCGTCAAATTGGCGTGCGAAACGCAAACCCCCTTCGGTTGCGACGTCGATCCCGACGTGTATTGCAGGAACGCGACAGCATCCGCTGCGGGCTTTGTCTCTCGCCATTCCGCAGCGAACTCCGTCGAAATCGCATTGACCTCGATAATCCGGACATTGGTCGGATCGGCGAGCGCCGCTTCCACGACATCACGCAGATTTGTTTCCGTCAGAATGAAGCGCGGCGTCGCGTCGCCCAGAATCCCGTTGAGGCGACCCGCATAACGATCGGCAGCACCCTCAGGCGGATACGCCGGAACCGCGATCGCACCCGCATACAGACAGGCATAGAATGCCACGGCATAGTCGAGCCCGCTGGGCAGGAGGATGACTGCCCGCTCGCCCGCGCAGCCCAATTGTTGCAATCGGGACGCGACGGCGCGAATCCTTGTATCGAGGGCGGCGAAAGTCAATTCGCCGGCGACATCATCCCCTTCGAGAAAGCGCAACGCCACCCGATCCGGACGCAACGCCGCGTGGCCGCGTAGACGTTCGACGAGATTGTCTTGATACATTGTCTCGAAATCCAGTCCGGAAATCCTCGCCTCGCGGGCAGCAAGGGACGATCAGCTCTGCCGATGCGCTTCGGCCATGGCGACGATCACCTTGCGCGGCCCCTTGAACGGCGCGCGCGCATGGGCGGTGAGCATGTTGTCGAGCATGACGACATCGCCGGCCTGCCAGGGGAAGCTGATCTTGTGCGCCTCCAGCACGTTGCGCACGGTGGTCAGCGTCTCGTCGTCGATTGGCGTCCCGTCGCCGTAGAACACGTTGCGCGGCAGCTCGACCTCGTCGCCGACGACGTCGAGCAAGCTCTCACGCACCTCCGGCTCGAGATTCGAGACGTGAAACAAATGCGCCTGATTGAACCAGACCCAGTCGCCCGTTACGGGGTGACGCGCCGTGCCCTGGCAGATCTGACGCGTCCGCAGCTCGCCGTCTTGCTTCCATTCACAGTCGATGTCATGGCGGGCGCAATAGGCCTCAACCTCCGACCTGGACTCGGTGCCGAACACCTGCTGCCAGTCGACATCGAGCCCGTTGCCGTAGTTGCGGACATACATCACGCCCTTTTCGGCGAAACGCTCCCGAATGGCCGACGGCATGGCGCGATGGATCGCGCGGCTGTCGGCGATCGGCGTCTCTCCGCCCTCTTGTGCCGGCTGCATGCAATAGAACCAGATCTTCATCGGCCAATCCCTTGTATAGGCCTGCTCGTTATGCAGCGGAATATGCTGGTGCGGCGGGTATTCGGTGGACGTGTAGACGCCGGAAGTGACCTGCGAGCGCGGCGTCGATCCGAACTCGTAGCTGAGCAGCGGGTGGCCGAAATCGGCCGCGAAAGCCCGAAACGCGTCCGGGCCATCGAGGGAGAAGTCACGAAAGACGATGCCGCCGCAATCGGTCAAATGCCGGTCGACGGTATCGCGCAGCATCGGAAGCGCCGCGCCGAGCGGCTGCCCGGCCTTGTCGGCCTTCAGCAACAACGGAAGGCTCTTGCCCTCAACGAGTGGCTGGACTGAGAATGCGCTCATGATCCTTGCTCCAATGCGAACCAATCGACCGTCCCGATTGCCGGGCCAGGGCCGATCCGATCAGGTCAAGCAGTTCGGCTTGCTGCGTGTGAATGAAGAAGTGATGTCCCGGCAGCATGTCGAGCGCGAATTCGGCCGAGGTCTCCTGCTGCCAGGCTTCCAGCGATGGGCGGCTGGTCTCGTCGTCGACGCCGCCGAAGATGTGGACGGGACACGGCAAAGGACGCCGTGGCCGATAAGTATAGGCGCCACACATCAGGAAATCGGCGCGCAGCACCGGTAACGCCGATCGCATCAGTTCGGAGTTCGCCAGTGCTTCATCGGGCGTACCCTGAAGATTGCGCATCTCCCTCAGCAGCGCTTCGTCACTCAGCGGCAGGCGCCACTTGCTGCCGTCCCGAAGGGCCGGCGCCTCCGTGCCCGATCCGAAGAAAATGGCCGGCGCCGGTGCGCCGCGATCGAGCAGACTGTGGGTGACCTCAAACCCAATCAACGCGCCGAGGCTGTGCCCGAACAACGCATAAGGACCATCAAGCCGGGCATGGATCTCCGCGGCCAGTTGCGAGGCGAGTACGCGGGGATCCGTCGCCAATGGCTCGTCCATGCGCGCGCCGCGTCCGGGCCACTCGACCGGCCGGACGTCGATCCACGCCGGCAGCAGCCTGCGCCACCGTGCATAGAACATGGCGCTGCCGCCGGAGTAAGGCAGACAAAAAAGCCGCATCAGAAGACGGGCTCCGTTTTGCTAAGCCGACTTCGGCGCGGGAGCCGCTTCGTCCATGAATTTGCGCAGCGTCAGGGGACGCATGTCGGTCCACACCTGCTCGATGTGATCGAGGCATTCCTTCTTGGTGCCGGTCTTGCCCACCGCCGTCCAACCGTTTGGAATATCCTTGAACGTCGGCCAGATCGAATATTGCTCTTCGTGATTGATGACGACGGTGAAGGTGACGTCGTCTCTGTCAAAAACCATCATGGCCGGCACCTTTCAGAAAAACGAAGCAACGGCGTCTGACTAGGTCAGAAGCAAATGATGGTCAAAGCAATATCGGCGACGCAGTTTTTAATAGCTCCAAAGTGGAGCGTTGGCGAAAGATACAACCTCCGCGCAGCGATGGAGCGCTCGTGGCAACTGACTGATTTGCAAAGTGATCCGTATTTTGTCGAATTCTAATCGTCCAACCTGGAACATTCTTCGCTCTTGATAAAAGCGCACCAACTCCGGACTTTTTTTCATCACATTGTCATCAACTCTGCCGAATGCGAATGGCGCAACATCCGAACAGGAAAATGCCGCCGCGGATGGGGTCCGCGACGGCACTTGTTGTCGGCGATGAGAGCGGCGCAGCGTTCAGAAGTTGAACGTCGTCGACACCAGGTAGGTGCGCGGCGCCGCAAGGGTAATGACGCCGCTGTAGGCCGACGCCCAATAAGCCTTGTTGAAGACGTTCTCGACGTTGGCGCGGATCACGATCGGCTTGCCGTTCCACGGAGAAGTCAGGGTATAACGCGCTCCGAGATCAACCCTCGTCCATTCAGGGATGGACAGGGTGTTGGTCACGTTAGCGTACTGCGAGGCGGTATAGATCACCCTGCCCGTGAGCGTCAGGTCGCGCAACGGCGTATCCCACTCCGCACCGATGTTGGCGGTGAAGCCGGGAACGCCGACCGCCTTCCTGCCGTCGGTATTCACTCCGGCCACGGTGGGCGTGGCAACCTGTCTGCCGTCGATCAACGCCACGCCACCAAGTATCCGGAACTCGGGGGTTATTTCGCCGAACACATTGAGTTCGGTGCCGCGATTGCGCTGTCTGCCGTTAGGTAGCTGGAACTGGCCCCCCGCAAGAGTGACCGCAATGATGCTCGCCTGCTCGATCTCGAACATACTCAGGGTCGTGGTCAAGCGGCCCGTATCGAACTTCACACCAGCCTCGGCCTGAGTGGTCTTGCTGGGCGCGAACACGGTGCCCACGTTGACGAACTGGCCACCAACGACAGTCGGTGTCTGGAGTCCTTCGATGTGGTTTGCGTAAAGCGAGATATTCTCGACCGGCTTGACCACGAGGGCATAGGCCGGGGTCCACACGCTTTCAGACTGGAACGGCCGGTTCGGATTGGCCGGCGTAGCAAATACGTTGTTGACCTCGCTCCCTGCGGTCTGGCGACGGACACCGACGGTCAGCTGGACGCGATTGTTCCAAGTCGACATCGTATCGGATACGCCAAAGCTCGACAGATTCACGCGGGTGACCTGACTGGCGGACAATGTCGTGAAGTTGGGCTTCGGAATATTGGTCGGCTCGGTGTAGAGGTTCCAGAAAATAATGTCGGTCAGGGGATTAGCCGAACGCGTCCGGACCTTCTGGTCATAAGTTCGGTCGTTTTCCGAGTAGTTAAAGTTCAAGGCATGTCTGATGGGACCCGTATCCACCGTCGCACGAACGCCAGCCTCGCCCGCGAGCGTCTCGAACCTTTCCGCGCCGGTAAACGGTCGCGACCACAAGCCTCCCGCCTGCAACGTTCCCGGAGGAATCGTTACGGCACCCGGCGCGATATTGGAGAGGTTGGGCGAAGGATAGGCATAGTTGATGTTGCTGTCGTGATAACCAAAAGCCGCATAGGCGGTTAAGTTGTCGGCAAGATCCACCTCGCTCCTTACGGTCGAGAAAAAGTCCGTGGGCGCGTAATAGGCCCACGGAACCTGGAAATTGAACCCCGGCTTCGGCGGCGGAGGAATGAACTGCGTCGCGGCTGCGGCCGTGGTGCCCGGAAGAGTAAAGAAGCGCAACGGCGGATTCAGATTGTCGGCCTGATAGCCGACATCGACTTCCACGCGCGCGTTCGCGCCCCGATAATCAAGACCCAGGACAGCGTTGCCGAATTCGTCGGTCTGCCGGTTGAAGGGCGTGCCGCCGTTCGAATAAGTGCTGTTCAGCCGGACGCCCCACTCCTTGTGCTCGCCGTAACGCCGGCTGACGTCGGTGATTTGTCCGAACTGCGACCGGGAAACATAGCCCGCCGTCAGCCGCGTAATGTCGATGTCCGGAGCATGTTTGGTGATCAGATTGACGGTACCGCCGACGGCGCCGCCGCTCGTTGCACCGGTGCCGCCAACCGTCATGCCATTGAGCAAGGCGCTCGGACCCTTCAGGACCTCGACGCGCTCGACGAAATTCGCACCCGTGGAATAGTATGGTGCGATTCCGGCCAGGCCGTTCAAGCTGTAATCGCCGCTGTCGTAGTAGAAGCCACGGATAAATAGACCGTCGGAGCCGCCACCTGCCGGCTGTATCACTCTGACCGATGGATCGTTCGCCAGCACGTCGCGAATCGTGCGTGCCTGCTGATTTGCAATCAATTCCGCGGTGTAGCTGGTCTGGTTGAACGGCGTATTCATCACGCCGCGGTTGCCGAGAAGGCCGAGGCTTCCGCCCGTCGCCACCTGCCCGCCCGCATAGGGGGCTGGAGGTGCACCGAGAGCTCCGGTTGAAGGTGTCAGATACGGAACCGGTTCGACGCGGCGAGGCGCCGGCGCGGCGACGCGGCGTTGCACGCGCGACGTGGACGGTTGCGTTCTCCGTGCCGCGGGCCGCGCTCGCTGCTGCTGAGTCGGGGCATCCACCGTGACAGGCGGCAAGCTCTGCGCGAACGCTTTCTGACCACTGGCAAAATCGAGAGAAAGAGCAAGATAACTTACCGCGCCCAACGAAACAGCGCGCACAACATTTCTGGCCGCAATCTTATACGTCATACTTCCACCCCAAAGCCCATAAGCAGGTCCCTGAGGCCGTTCTATCTTCGCGAGTGGAAACAGCGAGTAGAAGCTATCTAAGGTAATGCTACGTGCGCACAACGGATTGCATCAGTGGCGATCAAGCAACACCGAATATTTTCGAGTCGTTCTAAACAATCGCACTGAGATTTTTTAACCGTTCTAAATTTGCAAGCTGCGCGCGAAGTCGAATGAAACAGTCGGACGTCGTCTCATCATCTCATCCCAACAAATTACGTAACGCACGGATGAAGACCCGCGAGCCGATTTCAATCAACTCGTCCGGAAAATCATAGTCCGGCTGATGCAGGCCGGGATGCCGCGTGCCCGCCCCCAGGAAAAACATCGCGGCCTTTGACCGGTAGTTGAAACGTCCAAAATCCTCCGACCCCCGCATCGGCAGCCCCTGCCCGGAATATTGCACGCCTTCTGCATCCAGCGCATTCCGGAGATGGACGACGGCCTCCGCGTCATTGATGCAATGATTGAACACGTCGCGATAGGTAATCTCCGCCTTCAGTCCTTCGCTTGCCGCCACGCTCTGGACCAGGCTTCCGGCCTGCGCGCGAAGGGCGTCCATTTTCGAATCGGTCAGCGTCCTGAGTGTCGCCCAGACCTCGGCTTGACCGGGCGAGATGCCGAACGCCGGTTCGCCCAACCTCGCATGGGTGACCGTCACCATTGAGAAATCTTCGTCGAGCGCCCCGCCCCGACCGAGCGCACCGATCTCGCCCAATAGTCTGGCGATTGCGGCTTGCGGTGAAACACCGAGTTCGGGGCTCGACGCATGCGAGGTTCGCCCGGACAGTTTGATCTGCATACCGCGAGAAGCGCAGTTGACCAGCCCTTCGGCGATCGAGACTTGCCCGAGGGGAAGTCCCGGCAAATTGTGCAACGAGAACACAAAATCGGGCTGCACCTGCTCAAATTTCTCGTCGGCGAGGACGGCAGCGGCGCCAGACCCGTCCTCTTCCGCCGGTTGGAACAGCAGTACGGCCCGCCCTCGTTGCGGGCGTTGACGGCCCAAGCCGCGCGCCACCGCCGCCAAAATAGTCATGTGGCCGTCGTGACCGCAAAGATGCGCTTTTCCCGGGACCGACGACCGATACGGCAGGGCCGAGATCTCCTGAATCGGCAATCCATCCAGCTCGGCGCGAAGCATGATCGTCGGGCCAGGCGCATCTCCCTGGTAGATCCCGAGCAGGCCGTGCCCGCCAAGTCGCGTGACGACCTTGTCGGCGCCAGTTGCATGGAGAAGCGCCTGCACTGCTTGCGCGGTCTTCTCTTCCTGCCCTGACAATTCAGGCTTGCTGTGGAGCTCGTGCCGCCACGCAATCAGTTCCGTCAATTCCCGCTCAGCCAAAAACATGTTCATGCTCATCACGTTCAGCTCAATAAGCCCCGGTTTCGGGCGTTTATCATGACATCACATACCACCAGGAACGAGTAGCCAGGACAGGAACCCGATCGTTGCCACTCACATCAGGACGATCGCATCTGACGATGCCGATCTTGAATCGATCAAAATTTTGCATCGAACCAAGGTTAGAACAATTTGAAACTACCTTCGAAAATGGCCCGACCTCCTCGCTAGCCTTGCTTAAAAAGCCAGTCATTGGAGCAACAAGCCGAACGTCCTGTCACCGTTAGAAATGTTCCAAACCTCTCCTGCAACGCACACGCATGAATGAGCCGCGAGATTTGACGCAACCGCGCTTTTTTGCGAGCAGACCTAGAAGCGATCCAATTCAGCCTGCCCGTGATGTCGAAGGTGAGTCTGTCTCATATGGCCAAGACAAAGAGCACGACCATTAAACCTGAATCAGTTTTGCCGGATCGGATCATCCAGTTGACGGAAAATGCGCCGTACGCGCCTTTGGTGGTACGACACACGGTCGATCGCGCTGCTTTCCTGCCGGAAATACTATCGTTGCACACAAAGCAGGAGCTTTCGGAAATACCCGGGCTTGGGAAGGCGTCGATCGCAACGATCGAGGTCTGGCTGGCCGAGCATGGGCGCAGGTTGCGAATGCCCGGCGAAAGCCTCGATGCCGTCATTTGCCATTTTGGCGCCCGACGCAAGCATACCGGCGCGCACAGGCTTGGGGCACGCCTTCGATCCGGCCTCGTCGATCACCGACCGTGACAAGGTCGGCCGGCGTCGCGCATGAATCATGCACGTCCGGCGGCCTCCATGACGCGCAAGTCACTGGACGGGACAGTCTGTGCTGCCAGCGCCGCCTGCAACGCCTCGACATCCGCACGCAGATTGGGTTTCCAGCCGCAGGTGCATCCGCCGTCACAACGATGCTGATCGGCGACTTCCTTGTAGACGGCACCAAGAGCGGACGCAGCGAGAATCATTACCGTCATGGGCGGCAGCTGGGTGGTGCGAAGGACATCGCAGAAGGCGATCATGATGGACCGATGCATCTCGACGCTGGCAGATTCGCTATCCGTGTCAGATTGCATGACTGCTCGCATCCTCTTTCCTCGTTTGCGCCGTGGCGGGCAGCCGCGCAGGCCACAATGTGCTCAGAGAAACTCACCCTGCGCGACCGACGTCGGCGCCGGACAATCGATACGCCCTCATGTGATCGCCATCAAGCTATCGCCTGCGTTTCAAAATTTGAATGGCTCGAAACTCCGGACACAACCCGTGCAGGAATAATTCGACCGCTATATCCGCGAATTCCTGTGGACCGCCCTTGGGATCGTACCAGGTGTAAGTGTAGTTGATGATGCCAAACAGGATCATCGTGTAGATTTTCCTGGTGCGGGCCGATTTGGGCTTCAAGGACATTTTCCGGAGAAGGGGTGGAGGACATGAATCCGCGATCTCGCGGCCTGAGTGCCCGAGCTTTGCCAGAAATTCCGTGCCCCCAAATGCCAAATGAGAGGGCGCAGGGAAGACCGGGTGCGCGCTGCACCCGCGGTCCCGTGTGCGGTTAGCACAAGAAATGCTGCACACGAGCATACAGGGCAGCGGAGAACACCCGGCCTTCCCTGCGCAATGGCTTTACGGCTTATGCCGTGATCTCCCCGGAGACGAGTTCTTGGTTGACTCCGTCGCTGCCGTTCCCGCTTGCGCTTCTCCGACAGCTTGACGCCTGCAACGGGCGCCAGGACCACACGGTTTTGCCGTACGCTTAGTCCGCGCCGTCGTCTCAGCGTAAACAAGCGTCCACCGCAACCCGCCCAACGTCCGTGACGACGGCCGACGCCCTTCTGAGTAGGACGGGATGGCGGGAATGTGCCGGTGATTTGGGTCGATGGAAAGAGAAATATTTTTGATTTACAGAAATTTTGGACTTGACATGGTTTCCGTAAATCAGAAGTGATTTGCCCGTCGGGTTGATTTGCCGCACTCCGCCGTCATTGCGCATCGAAAAGGAGGACCTACGGAATGGAACGCCAAGCGGTGAGACCGAGGTCATGGCTGATCAGAATGGTCGCGGACAGATCACAAGAGCCTCGCCCCGAAATTCTGCTCCGGGTCCATATCCGATACCAGCCGGCCGGTCGGTTTAGCCGCCTCTCCTCCCGTGCGTGCGAGGAAACGCCCTGAGCCCGCTTCGACCGAACGTTTGCCGTCCGACACGATGACGCGCCCGCGCGATAGCACCGTCACCGGCCAGCCGCGCAGCTTGCGGCCGGCGAAGGGCGTATAGCCCGTGAGGTCATGCATCATTTCATCGCTCAGCGTCACCTCCCGAGCCGGGTCCCAGATCGCGATATCCGCATCGGCGCCAACCGCAATCGAGCCTTTGCGCGGATGCAGATTGTAGATCTTTGCGGGCGCCGTCGCGGTCAGTTCGACGAACTTTTCGATTCCGAGGCGCCCCCTGGAAACCATGGCGTCGAACAGCAGCGGCAGCCGGACTTCAAGGCCCGGCAGACCGTTCGCCACCTGCTTGAAATTCGGATTGGGGCCGGCCCGCAATTTGCCGGTTTCGTCGAACCGGTACGGCGCGTGATCGGACGAAATGGTCTGGAGATCGCCGAGCGCCAACGCCTGCCACAGTGCTTCCTGGTCGGCGGCGCGGCGCGGCGGCGGGCTGCACATCCATTTGGCGCCCTCCACGCCGGGCTTGTCGAGATCATCGGCTGTGAGAAACAGATATTGCGGGCAGGTTTCCGCGAACACCTTCAGCCCCTGCCCGCGCGCATCGCGGATGACCTTGGCGCCTTCCGCCGTCGAGACGTGGAAGATCATGATCGGTTGGTCGATCAACGCAGCCATGCCAATCAACCGCGTGAACGCCTCCGCTTCGGAAACGCGGGCATGGCTGATAGCGTGATATTTCGGATGGGTATAACCGCGCGCGAGCAGCCGCTTCACCATCCAGGAAATGATCCCGTGGTTCTCGGCATGGGCGCAGAGCATCGCACCGCCGTCACGCGCCGCCAGCAGAATGTCGAGCAGCGGCTCGTCATCGATCTTCAGGCGATCATAGGTCATGAAGATCTTGATCGAGCCATGGCCCTGCTTGATCAATGCCGGCAGGTCCGTCTCCAGCGTTTCCTTTGTCGGATCGGCGATGATCATGTGAAAGGCGTAGTCGATCACCGCGCCCTTTCTAGCCAGCGCGTGATAGTCCTCCAGCACCTGCGGCAGTTTCATGCCGACGTGCTGGGCCGCGAACGAGATCACACTCGTGGTGCCGCCGAAGGCGGCCGAGACCGTCGCGCTCTCGAATGTATCGGCGTTCATGATGCCCGCGGCTGAAAGCTGTTCGATATGGGCGTGGCTGTCGACACCGCCGGGCAGCACCAGCTTGCCGCTCGCATCGATCTCGCGTCGCCCGGCCGGCAGCCCGCGGCCGACCGCGACGATCGTCTCGCCGGAAATGGCGACGTCGGCCTCGAACACGTCGCTGACGGTCGCGACGCGTCCGCCGCGAATAAGGAGGTCGTAGGCGGGCTCGGTCATGGCAAACTCTCCAGCAATTAAGTCCTTCAAATCCTAGGCCTTGCGCTCACCCCATAAAAGCATGGATCGTACCGTTACGCTGCCTTGCGCTTTCGCAGCAGACGGTAGACCATGCATCGCTGGATGGCATGGTCATTGCTTCCATTGTCATCCTGTTGCGCGCCGATCTCGCGGTATCAACGGACGCGTCACCCGCAGGAAAATACCATGTCCCGGCCCCGCATTCTCGTCATCAATCCCAATTCCAACCAGCTCGTGACACAAGGCCTGGAGCAAGCCTTGAAGCCACTCGACTTTGAAGGCGGACCGGAGATCGTCTGCGAGACCCTGGCCGAGGGCCCCTACGGGATCGAGAGCCAGGCCGACGTCGATAGCGTGGCGATGCCGCTGCGCCGTCTTGTCGAAGGCGACAACAGTTCGGCCGCCTTTGTCATTGCCTGCTACAGCGATCCGGGCCTGCATGTCTGCCGCGAAGCGACGGACCGGCCCGTTTTCGGCATCGCCGAATGCGGCGTGCTCACGGCGCTTGCGCGCGCCGAAACCTTCGGCGTCATTGCGATCGCACCGCGCTCGATTCGCCGCCACGTCCGCTACCTCAGGCAGATGGGATTGATGGATCGCCTGACGCGGGAGCGTCCGCTCAACATGAGCGTGGCGGAGACGGCGTCGGGCGAAGGAACGCTCGCGAAGATGATCGAGGTCGGGCGCGCGCTCAAGGACGAGGACGGATCCGGCGCCATCGTGATGGGCTGTGCCGGCATGGCGCGTCACCGAAGGCCGCTGGAACAAGCGCTCGGGATTCCCGTGATCGATCCGACGCAGGCGGCTGTGACCATGGCATTGGGTACGGTGCAGTTCTCGCATCACTGAGTTTAGTTCGACAGCTCACCGTTACGTGCAAGCCACCGCGCGGAGATGCCCGACATCTAGTTTTCCGGCGGCGGCACCGCGCCGGTGCGGCTGGTGATCAGGCCATAATGCTCAATGCGGCGGTGGTTGGTGAAGTTGAAGATGGTCTTCTTGCCGAAATCGGTGGCATCGAGGTCGCAAGGATACACCAGCAATTCATCTTCTTCGGTTTTCGCCTCGAGGACGATCTCTCCGTCCGGGTTGACGATCAGGCTGCCGCCGATCAAGGGGTGGCCATCCTCGACGCCGGCCTTGGCGACGCATACGACCCAGGTAGAGTTCTGGTAGGCACCAGCCTGTGCGGACAGCCTGTTGTGGAAGAGCCGCTTCTCGGGCCCCTCCTCGCGCTTCTCGGCATTGACCGAGGGTGTGTTGTAGCCGATCAGCACCATCTCGACGCCCTGCAGACCCATCACGCGGTAGGTTTCCGGCCAGCGCCGGTCGTTGCAGACAGCCATGCCGAAGATTCCGCCGAGCGCACGCCAGACGTTGAAACCGAGATCGCCGGGCTCGAAGTAGCGCTTCTCCAGATGCTGGAACGCGCGCTTCGTGTCGAACTCCGAATGACCGGGCAGATGGACCTTGCGGTATTTGCCGACAATTGTTCCGGACTTGTCGGTGAGGATGCAGGTGTTGAAATGATGCCCATCCGGCGTCAGTTCGGCGTAGCCAAAATTCATTGCGATCTTGTGGTGGGCCGCCCGTTCAAACAAGGGCTTTGTCGCCGCGTTCGGCATCTCGCGTTCGAACCAGGTGTCGATCTCAGCCTGGACCTCCATGTACCAGCGTGGAAAGAACGTGGTGAGGGCAAGCTCCGGATAGACGATCAGATCGGCGCCCCTCGCCTTGGCTTCATCCATCAGCGCGATCATGCGTTTGACGACGGTTTCGCGGCTGTCGGCTTTCTGGATCGGACCCAACTGGGCGGCGGCAACAGTGATGACGCGCATGGATACCTTTCTGAGCGCTTCCATTTAAGGCGGCGCTTGCATGAACATGAAGCAGCCTGTGAAGCTCGGAGTCCTATCCGGCTCAATCGAGCCATCAGTTAAAGTTTTGGTTCACACGAAGTCAATTCTGGAGACAGTCCTCGTGATGCACGTCAGTTCTGCGTTTCTGCTCGCCGCCCCCGCGACGCGCGCCAGCGCATGGTCGAGCGTGCCGTCACGGATCGGCGCCGGCTGCGTTCAGGCCGGTCGGGTCATGAAGCCGTCGAAGAATGTCGTGAGCGGCCCGTAGCTATCGAGCGGCAGAACGTGCGCCACGTACTGGTCTGGCCGTACGACCACCATGCATCCCTGTTCGCGATCGATGCCGCGCATCGTGAAGATGTCGTTGCCGCCTGTCAGGTCGGCGCAGAACATTTTTTCGTAGTCGCGAAGTCCATATCGTCCCTTCCCTGGCAGCAGGAAGGACGGCATCGCCTCGATGGCGAGCGCATGATGATCCTGCTGGAAAACCGCGCGAACATCGATCACCGAGTCGAGGTCCTCACCATCAGGGGTGAATTTCCGCACAGGAGAGTCCTGCGCCTCCGCAAGGAAGTCGCACAGGGCCCGGATGCCGGAGTTGGACGCGGCGGGATCCTCCGCGCCGGCAAAGGCAAAAATGCGCCAGCGTCCGTCCGCCCTGACCGTGTGGCCGAGGTGAACCGGCTTGGCGTCGGCCAGGCGGATGACCGGCGCGGAATGAAAGCGCATGCCGATCGTCAGCCCCTCGGCCAGATGCTGATGGGTTGGCTCGCCGGTCAGGATCGAGGGCCGGTAACGAGCCGCGGTTCCCGCGGTGTAGCGCCCGTGCCTCACGAAATAGCTCTGCGTCTCGGCCGGATCGAACCCCTTGCTCGACGCGAGCAAGGCGGCCCATTCGCGGTCGAAGTCGATCAGTTCCTTGGCGATCGCCTGGCGTTCGGCCGAATAGCTGTGCAGGAGGCTGGGTGCGCAGCGTTGCCGCAAGACCGAGGCCAGCTTCCATCCGAGATTGAAGCCGTCCTGCATCGACACGTTCATGCCCTGGCCCGCTTTCGGGCTGTGGGTGTGGCAGGCGTCGCCGGCGATGAACACACGCGGCAGACGTTTTGCGACGTCTGCTTCCGGCACGTCATCGAACTTGTCGCACAGGCGCTGGCCGATCTCATAGACCGACCACCACGGAATCTCCTTCACGTCGAGCGAATAGGGATTGAAAATGCGCCGCGCCGCCGCGATCAGATCATCGGCCGTGATATTGCGGCTGGAAACCCGCTCCCCGGCATCGAGCTTGTCGAGTTCGATATACAGCCTGAAAAGATAGCCGCCTTCCCGCGGGATGATGATGATGCTGCCGTGGCTGGCGGACTGTATCAATGACTTGAAGCGGACATCGGGAAAGTCGGTGACGGCCAGCACGTCCATGACGCCCCAGGCATGGTTGGCGGAGTCGCCGCGCAGCGTACGCCCGATGCTCGCGCGCACCGTGCTGCGGGCGCCGTCGCAGCCCACCACGTAGCGCGCCTTGATGGTCTCAATCTGTCCTTTGTGCGCTGGATCGACCCGCTCCAGCCTGGCGGTCACCAGATGTGGACCGGCATCGTCGCCGGAGGTGACCGCAGGGTCGACCTGAAGATCGAGCAGGCGCCGCGCATAATATGGCTCAAGCCGCGACGGCGATTTGCGCATGACATCAAGGTAGAAATCATGCACCCGCGCCTGGTTCAGGACGACATGCGGAAACTCCGACAGCCCGTCTTCGGTGTCCTGCACCCGTCCGCTACGGACGATGTTGTCGGGCTGCGCGGGGTCGGGTTTCCAAAAGGTCGTCTCGTTGATCCAGCAGGCCTCCTTCAGCACACGCTCGCTGAAGCCGTAGGCTTCGAACATCTCCATCGTGCGGCAGGCAACGCCATCGGCCTGTCCGCGGAGCAAAGGGCCCGGCTTCTGTTCGACGATGCAGGTCTTGATGTCGGGAAAGGCGGACAGTTGAGCCGCCAGCGTCAGCCCGGCCGGACCGCAGCCGACGATGAGGATGTCGACCTCCGCCGGAATGGCGCCGGCTGATCCTGACGCAACAACCCGCTGTGCCGGATCTTGAATCTCGGGGTCGCCGGGTTCGAATCCGTTCAGATGAAATTGCACGAAACCCTCCCCGCGCCTGATGCGACTTCCAAGCCGCTAGCTTTAGCTTGCTGGGGCTCCAAAAAGCCGTTGCCGAATTTAATCAGTATGCTTATTATCAGTATACGCGTCAAGGGAGGGTTTGGGTGACCGAGAACGACGACAAGCCGGGGCACCTGGCGCGCCGGTTCCAGCAGATTGCGGTGGCGGTCTTCCATGCCGCGGTCGAGGAAGCCGGCTATGACCTCACCCCCGTTCAATACGCGGCGCTCACCACGATCGGGACGCAGCCCGGAATCGACCAGGCGACGCTTGCCGGGTTGATCGCCTATGACCGGACGACCATCACCGGCGTTGTCGATCGGCTGGTGCAGAAAGGTTTGCTGGTTCGGCAGGCCAGCCGCACCGACAGGCGCGCCCACGCGTTGCAGATCACCGATGAAGGACATCGGACCCTCGACGGGATAGAGCCGGCCGTCGAGGCGGCGCAGCGGATCATGTTGGCTGGCCTCTCCAATGCCGAGGCCGCGACACTCATGCGACTCTTGCGCAAGGCCATCGCCGCCGGCAACGAATTAAGCCGCGCACCGCAGCAAACGGCTTTGACAGACACCGCCAGAAAGAAATAGCTTTCGTTCGTCAGGCAGCGACGCCAGGAAGCCTACAGCCCTCCTGCTCGGCGCGCATGCTGACAAACTTTAAGGCGGTCGTTTCCTGCCGACAGCCAACTCAGATCGCATCGCCTGCTGTCTTTTTAGCCTACTGCGCAATCTGTAATCGCTGGCGCACAAATCTTTCACGCCCTCACGGTCGGAGTGAGCGCCCGCGACGTCGTCGATGAAGCTCAGCTCCGCAATGCCGCTCGCGGTAGCCATTGCGGTCGCAGATCAGGCAGATTAATCGACGCCAGTTCTGAAGATCGCCAGCGCGAGCGCCTGGGCGCGGGGGACAATGCTGTCGAGCTCGAGATACTCCTGCGCGGTATGGGCATTGCCGCCAACCGGGCCTACTCCGCAAATCGTCGGGGTGCCGACGCTCGCAGTGAAGCCGGAATCGGCGCAACCGCCGGCGAATTCGCCTGCGACGTTGGGTAGGCCTGCATCCTTCGCCGCCGCGCGGTAGCCATCAAACAGGATTTTCGACGTCTCACTCTGCACCACCGGCAGGAATTCGCCGTTGATGTGCAGCTTCGCCGTCGTGCCCGGCACCGTCGACGTGGCGATAATGGCCTCGATCGCCGCCAGTGTGGAGGCGCGATCGGCGGGATCGATGTAGCGCATGTCGATCTGACCCTCGGCATACGGCGCAGTGGTGTTGACCGACTGGCCACCGGCGACCAACCCGACATTGAGGGTGATGCCTTTTGCAAGGTCGGTCAAAGCGTGGATCTGAACGATCTTGTGCGCGAGCTCGCCGATCGCGCTGATGCCTTCCGCAAAATTGCCGCCGGAATGCGCGGCCTTGCCTGCTATCTCGAAGCGCATGAACACGCCGCCCTTGCGGCTGGTGACCACGTTGCCGGTCGGCCGGCCGGGCTCGGAATTATACACCGCCCGCGCGGCACGGCCTTCCCGCTCGATCACCGGTCGGGACGACGGTGAGGTGATTTCCTCGTCAGCGGTAAGCAGCAGCTTGATCGGGCACGGCGCGCCGCCGAATTTGTGGAATGCCGCGGCGACAAAGGCGTTGATCACCAGACCGGCCTTCATGTCGGCAACCCCGGGCCCATAGGCCCTGCCGTCCTCGATGGTGAACGGCCGGCGCGCCACCTCGCCCTTGGGAAACACCGTGTCACGATGCCCCATCAGCAAGACAGGCTTTTCGTTGCTGCCCGGCTTCGTCACCAGCGCATGGACGGCATCGCCGAACACGTCATGAGGTTCGCGCCACGCGTCGATACCGTGTGTCGCAAAATGCTGCTCGAATCGTGCGCCCACCGCATCGACGCCCGCCTTGTCGTAGGAGCCGGAATCGATATTCACGACGTCGCGCAACAGATCGATCATGGATTGCTTTTGCGACGCGATCCATTCGGTGATCTGCGTTTCGGTACTGGCGGGCATGGTATTTCCTTTAAGCATATCCAAGTTCTTACAGCATCAACGCGGCAGCGCTGTTCGACACTCTCGTATTCCGCATCATCATGCGCGCAATCGCCTCGCCAATCACCACCGTGGTGAAATGGGTATTGGCGCGGCAATCGGACGGCATGATCGAGGCGTCCGCCACGCGCAGCGCGGCGATGCCCTTCACGGTGCCATCCGGATTCACCACGCCATTGGCATCGTTGAAGCCAGCCATGCGGCAAGAACCGGCGGCATGCTGGATGTCGCCGGTGTCGCGGCGGAGCAGCGCTTGGAGTTCCCCGTTCGGCAGCGCCGCGGCCTGCGGCAGCGTCAGATCGGTGTCGATCAGGCGTATCCATTCGGCGATGTCAGCCAGCGCCGGCTGGGTGGTAAGCACGGCCAGCCGCTTCACGGCATCGACCATGCGCAGCAGGTCGCGGTCATCGGCGAGCATGTTTTCCTCGACGATCGGGTCGATCGAAGCATCAGTCGAAGCCAGCCTCAAATTGCCGCGCGAATAGGCGTTGAACAGCCCCGCACCGATGGCGCCGGGGTTGCCGATGCCGCGATGGTTGAAGGCGATCAGGATCATGTCGCGCTTGCCGCCATCCGCAAGCCCGGATGAATAGGTCACGCAGCAATTGGTATGACGCGTATCCGGGTCTGTCGGCCGAACTTCCTCGCGCAGCTTGATGGTGGCGCGAAACAGCGGATGGTCGAAGAAATGCTTGCCGACCGGCAGGTCGCGCTCGACCGCGATGCCCATCGCCTTCAGCTCGTCGGCCGGGCCGATGCCCGAACGCAGCAGGATCGCCGGGCTGTGGATGGCGCCGGCGCACAGCACGATCTCGCGTGCGTTGATTTCCAAACTGCCCTGCCCTTCGATGTGAACCAGCACACCGATTGCCTGGCCGTCCCTGATCAGGAGCCGATCGACCAGCGCATGCCCGCGGATTTCCAGATTGGCGCGGCCGCGCGCCGGCTCCAGATAGGCTTCATTGGTGGTGATGCGGCGGCTGTCGCGGCTGTTGATCGGATAGCAGGCGACGCCCTCGCCATCCGGTCCGTTGAGATCGGCACACCACGGATATCCCGATGCCAGCGCGGCGTCGCGGAGTCCACGATCGATCGCCCCCCACTTCTCCGGCGGCGCGCGATAGACCGGCAACGGTCCGCCGCGGCCATGGCCTGCGCGGTCGCCGAACTCGAAATCATCCTCGATGACCGAGAACAGCGGCATGACCTCTTTTGCGGACCAGCCGGTGCAGCCACCGGCCGCCCATTCGTCGAACGCGTCAGCCACACCGCGGATGGCGATCTGGCCGTTCATCATCGAACTGCCGCCGAGTCCCTTACCGCGCCAATAGAAGCGTGCCTCCTGCCCCGCCACCCGGCGCGTCAGCAGATTAGGCCACTGCCATTTCTCCTGATATTCGCGCTGGTGAATGATCGGAATTGGGTTCGGCGTCCGGACTTCCCAGGGCGCCTCATCGGCACGCCAGTCGAGGCCCGCTTCCAGCAGCAGCACGCGCCTGGCAGGATCCTCGGAGAGCCGGGCGGCAACCGCGGCACCGGCAGAACCGCCGCCGACTACAATGACGTCATACATGGCGTTACTTCTCGATGTTCCAGAAAATCGCAATCGCGGAGGGTACAAACCGCAGACTGACACGATAGCGGCGCTAAGCGAACTGTGCCACCTCAGCGTCGCTGGTTATAGACGTCAAGACATACCGCGCCCAGCAACACGAGGCCCTTGATCACCTGCTGGTAGTCGATCCCGATGCCGAGGATCGACATGCCATTGTTCATCACCCCCATGATCAGCGCGCCGATCACGGCGCCGGCGACCCGCCCGACGCCGCCATAGGCCGAGGCCCCGCCGATGAAGCATGCGGCGATCACGTCGAGCTCGAAGCCGACCCCGGCCTTTGGTGTCGCGGTGTTGAGCCTTGCTGCGAACACCAGGCCGGCGAGCGCGGCCAGCACACCCATGTTGACGAAGGTGAGGAAGGTCAGCCGTTCGGTCTTGATGCCGGAAAGCTTGGCCGCCTTTTCATTGCCGCCGACGGCATAGATCTGCCGGCCAATGGTGGTTCGCGCGGTGACGAAACCATAGAGCGCGATCAGCGCGATCATGATCACCAGTACGTTGGGGAGACCACGATGCGAAGCGATCAGATAGGTAAAATACATCACCACGCCGAACAGGACTGCGTTCTTGAGCGCAAAGAAAGCGGTGGGCTCGACCTCGACACCATGGCTGGCCCGGCGGGCGCGCGTCGTGACGCTGACGTATACCAGGCCAAGCGCCAGCACGGCGCCGATCAATAGCGAGGTCGGGTTGAGCGAGCCGGCGCCGGGGAACAGTTCAGGAATGAACCCGGAGGAAAGTTTCTGGAACGTCGGTGAAAACGGGCCGACCGATTGACCTTGCAACACCGCCAGCGCCAGCCCCTTGAACACCAGCATGCCGGCCAGCGTGACGATAAAGGACGGAATCTTGAAATAGGCTACCCAGTAACCCTGTGCCGCGCCGATCAGTCCACCGAGCGCGAGGCAGATGATCGCGGCTGGAATGAAATGCATACCGTAACGTACCATCAGCACCGCGGCGATCGCGCCGATGAAACCCGCGACCGATCCGACCGACAGATCGATGTGCCCGGTGACGATGACCAAGAGCATGCCGAGCGCCATGATCACGATATAGCTGTTCTGCAGCACCAGATTGGTGAGGTTGAGCGGGCGCAGCAGCGTGCCGTCGGTAACGACCTCGAAGAACAGCATGATTGCGAACAGCGACAACAACATGCCGTATTCGCGCAAATTGGCCTTGAGAAAGCCCGCATGCTTGCGCGCCTCGGGAAGCATCACGGTGTTATCGCTCATGGATGCGCCTCTCCCAATAGCTTCTCTTCCAGTTTTCGTTCCAGGTCTCTGTCGACCAGTTGTTCGCCCTTGCGCACGATGACGCGCATGATTTTTTCCTGCGTCGCCTCGGCGTGATCGAACTCGCCGACAAAGGCCCCACCGTTCATGACGCAGATGCGGTCACAGATCCCGAGCAATTCCGGCATTTCCGACGAGATCACGATGACGGCCTTGCCGGCATCGGCCAGCTCGTTGATGATGCAATAGATCTCATACTTGGCGCCGATGTCGATACCGCGGGTCGGCTCGTCCAGGATCAGGATTTCCGGATCGGTGAACAGCCATTTCGACAGCACCACCTTTTGCTGGTTGCCGCCGGACAGGTTGCCGGACGTCTGATAGACATCGGAACAGCGGATGCGCATGCGGTTACGATAATCGCTCGCCACCTGCAACTCCTTGATGTCGTCGATGACGCGGCCGGCTGCGACGCTATCGAGATTGGCAAGCGTGATGTTCTTGCGCACGTCTTCAGCGAGCAGCAGGCCGAGCTGCTTGCGATCCTCGGTGACGTAGGCGAGGCCAGCGTCGATGGCGCGGCTCACGGTCGAGAGGTCGATCTCGCGACCATGCAGCAAGGCGCGACCCGTGATGTTGCGGCCCCAGGAACGGCCGAACAGGCTCATGGCGAATTCGGTGCGCCCCGCGCCCATCAAACCGGCGATACCGACGATCTCGCCGCGGCGAACCTGGAAGTCCACATTCTTGATGACCTGCCGATCGGCATGCTGGGGATGATAGACCGACCAGTTCTCGACCTTGAACACCACCTCGCCTATCGCAGGCTCCCGCTTCGGGAAACGATGCTCCAGATCCCGGTCCACCATCTTGCGGATGATACGATCTTCCTCGACCGCACCTAGCTCACAATCCAGCGTATCGACAGTACGGCCATCGCGCAGCACCGTGATGCGGTCGGCGACGCGGGCCACCTCGTTGAGCTTGTGCGAGATCAGGACCGCGGACATGCCATGGGAGCGAAACTCGAGCAGAAGGTCGAGCAGCGCCGCGCTGTCGCTTTCGTTGAGGCTGGCGGTCGGCTCGTCGAGAATCAGAAGGCGCACTTCCTTGGACAGCGCCTTTGCAATCTCCACCAGTTGCTGCTTGCCGACGCCGATATCGGTGACCAGCGTATCCGGCGCCTCATTGAGCCCCACTTTCGCCAGCAGCTGCTGCGACCGTCGGTAGACCGCGTCGCGATCGATCATGCCGAAGCGCGACGGCGGATTGGCAATGAAGATATTCTCCGCGATCGAGAGCAGCGGGATCAGCGCCAGCTCCTGATGAATGATGATGATGCCGAGCGCCTCGGAATCGTTGATGTCGCGGAAGTGGCGCTCCTGGCCGTCATAGATGATGCTGCCGTCATAGCTGCCATCGGGATAGACGCCGCTCAGCACCTTCATCAAGGTCGATTTGCCGGCGCCGTTCTCGCCCACCAGCGCGTGGATCTCGCCCTGCCTCACGGTGAAATTGACGTCGTCGAGCGCTTTGACGCCGGCGAAGGCTTTGCCGATACCGCGCATTTCAAGCAATGTGGCCATTCAAATTCCCTGGAACCGGCAGGAAGGCAGGGATGGCCGCGGCGTATGCCACGAAGACGCGCTTCGCGCTTTTGCCACGGCCATCCGCTTTGTCACAACTCGTCTTAGTTGATTTGCGCCTTCTTGTAATAACCGCCGTCGATCAGGACTTTCTCCCAATTGGTCTTGTCGACGACGACAGGCTTGAGCAAATAGGACGGCACGACCTTGACACCATTCTTGTAGGTGGTGGTGTCGTTGACCGTTACGGTCTTGCCGCTCAACGCCGCGTCCACCATGTCGGCGGTGACCTTGGCAAGGTCGCGGGTATCCTTGAAGATCGTGGAGTATTGCTCGCCGCGCAGCATCGATTTGATGGAAGGCACTTCGGCGTCCTGACCGCTCACGATCGGCATCGGCATATTGCCGCTGCCGTAGCCGACGCCCTTGAGCGACGACAGGATGCCGATCGAAAGGCCGTCATAGGGCGAAAGCACCGCGTCGACCCGTTTGGTGGTGTAGAACGCGCTGAGCAGATTATCCATCCGGGCCTGCGCCGTGGCGCCGTCCCAGCGCAGCGTCGAGACCTTGTCCATTCCCATCTGCTTGCTCACGACCACGAGCTTGCCGCTGTCGATATAGGGCTGCAGCACCGACATCGCGCCGTTGTAGAAGAAGTAGGCGTTGTTGTCGTCGGGTGAGCCGCCGAACAGCTCGATGTTGAACGGGCCCTTGCCTTCCTTCAGCTTCAGCCCCTGCTCGATCGACTGCGCCTGCTGCACGCCGACCTGAAAATTGTCGAACGTCGCATAATAGTCGACGTTGGGGGTGTCGCGGATCAGCCGGTCATAGGCGATTACGGTAATGCCCTTGTCCTTGGCCTGCTTGAGCACGTCGGACAGGGTGGTGCCGTCGATCGAAGCAATCACCAGTACCTTGGCGCCCTTGGTCACCATGTTCTCGATCTGAGAGAGCTGGTTCGGAATATCGTCTTCGGCGTATTGCAGGTCGGTGTTGTAACCGCGCTCCTTCAGCACCTTGACGATATTGTTGCCGTCATCGATCCAGCGCGCCGAAGCCTTGGTGGGCATGGCGATGCCTACAGTGGGCTTGGTTTGCGCGAGCGCGGGTTCCGCAAGGGCGACCGCGCCGAGCAAGACGGCCGATAGAGCAGATTTGAGTAGTTTCATGTTTCACTCCCAGGTGTTGAGCGTTAATCGCCGCGTTATCAGCGGTTTGCTTTTGGCGCCGGTAACGTATCGGCGCATCATTGGGGAACGTCGGGTCGGCGGAGACGTGAACGGATGATCGGTCACACCTTGTGGTTCCGCAAGTACATGCAGCGCTCATGCGCCGTATTGTGAAGCGACCCATCATGTGTGACCGAGCCTGATGCGAGGTTCCGGCCGCCCCCGTGCGCCGACGTCGAGAACGAAGGTTTGGCCGTGGTGCGGGTCGGCAGCCCTCGCATGCTCGTCCATGCCCTCCCAGGCCGTGGTGACCAGCAGCGAAGCGAAATTCCGGCCGACAAAGACCGGGCAACTCGGCTGCTTCGCCGGAATCCTGATGGTGCGGACCCGATCGCCCTCCGGGGTATAGACATCGATGCAGGATCCGCCCCAGCGCGCATTCCAGATCAACCCCTCGGCGTCGACCACGGCGCCATCCAGGCCGCCTATCCCGCCACTGTTATCATAGAGTGTCTCGGGGTCTCCGATCGGCACCGCATTCGCCGGGTCGACGGCGACGCGGTAAAGGACGCCCTCGCTGCTATCGGTGAAATAGGCCGTGGCGCCGTCGGGCGAAAAGCAGATTGCGTTCGGGATGCTAATGTCGCCATAGAGCCGAAGCAGCTCGCCGCGGTAAAAGCGATATATCGCGCCGGCTCCCTTTTCCGCGTTGCGGCCCATGGTCCCGATCCAGAGCGCGCCGCAGGGATGCACGCGCCCGTCGTTGGAGCGGGTTGCCGCATTGTCCGCTTCGAGCGGCATATGAAGCGTGAGGCGGCCATCCGCGATATCGCGGACATAGAGCCCATTCTCGGTCGCAAGCAATTGGCGCTGGTCGTCGATGAACGCCAGCACGCTCGCCATCAACGGAAGCGCGTGCGAAGTGACCGCGCCGGATGCAAGGTCGGCCTGAAACAATTGGCGCTCGATGATATCGAACCACCATGCGGTGTCGGTCGCCGCATCATAGGCGCAGCCCTCGCCGAGATGGCAATGCCAATCGCTCAGGATGCTGGTGCCGACTTCTTCCACGCGAGCTCCCTTATTCCCCTGCAACCTTACTCACCGAGAATCGATACAGCGATGTGTGACGATAGGTCTGCCCGGGATCGAGCCGCGCCGATGGAAAGTCGGGACGGTTTGGCGTGTCGGGATAGACCTGTGGTTCCAGGCAGAGCGCGTCGTACTGTCGGTGAACGCGGCCATACTTGCCGGTCACGGACCCGTCGAGAAAATTGCCGGAATAGAACTGGACGCCCGGCTGGTTGGTCCAGAGTTCGAGAACCCGGCCCGACTTCGGGTCTTCCACGCGGGCGGCAAAGCGCGGCTCCGTGGTCGCGCCCCCGGGCAGACAGAAATTGTGGTCGTAGCCTTGCCGGATCAGAACCTGTTCGGTCGCATCGCGCAGGCGGGCGCCGACCGGACAGGATTTCCGAAAATCAAACGGCGTTGCATCGACCTTGCCGGGCGGGCCCAACGGAATGCCGGCGGCGCTGATCGGCAGATATGTGTCCGCCGCGATCGTCAGATGATGATCGAGCACGCCGCCACCGGACTCGACGCCGGCCAGATTGAAAAAGCTGTGGTTGGTCAGATTGACGATGGTCGGCTTGTCGGTCACCCCTGAGAATTCGAGCGCGAGTTCGCTGCCACCGGAAATGCGATAGGTGATCTCGGTTTTCAGCGTCCCGGGATAGCCCTCCTCGCTATCAGGACTGACATAGGACAGCGTGACGAACGGAGACGGGTCTTCACCCATCGCCGTGATGGTCCATGGTTTGCGATCGAAGCCTTGCAGCCCACCATGCAGCGCGTTGGCTCCGTCATTGGTGGGCAGTTGAAAGCGTTCGCCATCCAGCTCGAAGGTGCCGCCCGCGATCCGGTTGGCATAGCGCCCGACCGTGGCGCCGAGGAAACGCCGAACCGCGAGATAGCCTGCAAGATCATCGCGGCCAAGGACCACATCGGCGAGGCGCCCGGCCCGGTCAGGTACGAAGATGGACTGCAGCGCCGCACCATAGGTGATGAGGCGCACCTCGAAACCATCCGCACCGCGCAGCCGCACCATTTCGATCGCGGTGCCGTCCGGAAGATGCCCGAATATCTCGCGAACAATCTTCGCTGTCTGTGATTGGCCTGCCTGCGTCACGTCATACCTCGATGAATGGTTCGACGTCGCGGCGCCGGCCGAGCATGAAGGCATCGGCGACATGGACCAGCGGCGACAGATCGACATCGGACGCACTGCTTGCGATCAGTTCGACGAAGCGCCGATAGATGCCGCGATACTCCGCCTGCTGCTCGTCAACCAGGATATGGCCATCATGCGAGAGATGGCTGCCGCCGGAAGCGAGCGTCAACCACCCGGCGTCCGTCTCGACCCGGATATCCCAGATCTGCGGACCGGTCTGGCGCCAGTCGAATTCCGCCCGGATCGGAATCCCCGTCTCGTCCGAAAAGACGAGATCGGCCGCAATCGGCGCCGCGCGATTGCGCGGGAAGGACAACTCGGCTTCCGTCAGAAAGAACGGCCGCGGCAGGATGCGGGTCAGGATCGAAAGCGCGTTGATGCCGGGATCGAATACGCCAAGCCCGCCCGGCTCCCAGATCCAAGCCTGGCCGGGATGCCATACCCTGACATCCTCCTTCCATTCGACGACCACCGACTTGATCTGTCGAGCGCTGAGAAAATTTCTTGCGGGTTCGACGGCCGGCGCAAAACGCGAATGCCAGGTTGCAAACAGCGTTCGTCCGGTTTGCCTAGCCGCAGCGACCAGAGGATCGAGTTCACTGACGGTGGCGCCCGGCGGCTTCTCGAGCAGCACGTGCTTGCCAGCCTTCAGCGCGGCCGCCGCCTGCGCATGGCGCATCTGGGGCGGCGTGCACAGCGCAACGGCATCGATGTCGGGCCTGGCACCCAGCAGTTCGTCAAGCGTCGCAAAATGCATGATCCCTTCGATCGAAGCGTTGCGGCTGGCGATCGCCGCAAGTTCGATGCCGTCGGTGCCTGATATCGCAGGGATATGCTGATCCCTGGCGATCTTGCCGAGGCCGACGATGGCAATGCGAATGGTGGTCACGTCAGTTCTTCCCGACGTTTGAGGAACGATGTCTGCGGCTCACTTGCCCCAGCGCAGCACCAGCGGACTCAGCCGGTTCGCGATTTCCATCAGGCCCGCCCGCACGGCCGGATGCAGCGGTTGAAGCGGAAGACGAACGGTCTCGTGCCTGATGACGCCGCCTTCCTTCATCAGCGCCTTGCAGGCGATCAGGCCGCACTGGCGGTTTTCATAGTTGATCAGCGGCAGCCAGCGTTCATAGGCCGCAACCGCCTCGGCGCGGCGGCCGGCGAAATACGGATCGGTGATTTGGCGAATGCCGTCGGGATAACCGCCGCCGGTCATGGCGCCGGTCGCGCCGGCATCAAGGTCGGCCATCAGCGTGATCGCTTCCTCGCCGTCCCACGGACCTTCGATCGCCGCGCCGCCGAGCGCGATCAACTCGCGCAGCTTGGCGGCAGCCTGGGGCGTCTCGATCTTGAAATAGGCGATGTTCGCGAGTTCGCGCGCCATGCGGGCGAGAAAAGCCGCTGACAGGGCCGTGCCGGCGACCGGCGCATCCTGGATCATGATCGGAATCGAGATCGCATCCGAAACGGTGCGGAAAAACTCGTAGATGGCGTTTTCCCCGACCCGGATGGTCGCGCCATGATAGGGCGGCATCACCATCACCATCGCGGCGCCGGCCTGCTGGGCTCGCCGCGAACGTTCAGCACAGATGTGCGAAGCAAAATGCGTGGTCGTGACGATGACGGGGACGCGTCCCGCGACGTGGTTCAATACGGCGTCGAGCACCGTGTCGCGCTCGGCGTCGGTCAACACGAACTGCTCGGAGAAGTTGGCGAGGATGCACAGTCCCTGCGAGCCGGCATCGATCATGCAATCGACGGCACGTTTCTGTCCATCGAGATCGAGCCGGCCGTCGCCGTCAAACACCGTCGGCACGACTGGAAACACGCCCTTATAGGGCCGCTCGACGGTGGAAGCTGCCATGACCATTCTCCGCTTTCGCCTTAACCAGCCGCGCCGTGGCGGCGCAGGCCGTTGAAGATAACTTCCTTCATCGCCGCAGAGGCCGCCTCGGCATTCCGCTCGGCGATTGCGTCGACAATTCGTTCGTGGGCTGCGATGGTGAGTTCGCGCTCGCGCTCCTCGGTCGGCGCGCTCAGCCGAAACGACGCGCGCAATGCCGCCTCGATCACGGCGCCGATCGATCGCATGAACGGGTTGGCCGAACTGGTCGCGATGTCGAGGTGCAGCCGAAGATCGGCATCGGCGAATTCAATTGAATCAGAAGCAAAGCTGCGCATTTTTGCGATGCTGTCGCGCAGTTGAGCGACCGCATCATCCGCCCGTCGCCCGGCGGCAAGGGCTGCGGCATGCGGCTCGACGGCGAGGCGGATGTCGGCCAGATCGCGAAGAAACCGCTTGTCGATCCCGGCTTCGAGGTGCCAGCCGAGCACGTCGGAATCGAACATGTTCCAGGCCGAACGTTCCCTGACCCGCGTGCCGACGCCCGCCTTGGCGTTAAGCAATCCCTTGGCGGACAACGTCTTGACGCTTTCACGCAATACGGTGCGCGAGACGTCGAACATGGCAGTCAGCTCCGCATCGCGCGGCAGACTGGCGCCTTCCGGATAGCGGCCGACAATGATGTCGATCCCGATCGTCCGGGTCACTTCCACCTGGCTGAAATGACCGCGGCCCGGCGCGATCACAACCCGGTCGGACCTCATGACAGGTCTCGCGGAGTCATGGCTGGTTTCGCTCCCTAATCGTTGCGGACCGTCGCGCCTCTTCGGGCGAGATCAAGCTGTCGCGATGTCCCCCATGCCACAACCGCCGGGCCCTGTATAGCATATTATCATATTAGTATGACTTTCTTTGATCCCTGCTTCCCTGCTTTGTATCCGCAAGACCTCCGGTCCCTGTCACGGCCTTTGCGTAAAGGTACGCGGTTGGCGCCACACCATGTCAACAGTTTCCACATCGTGGGCAAAAAACTGAAAACTGTAGACACTGTAGCGATGAACCGGTATGAACGGCGACCTGCGGGCAACCGCATCGTCGGTCGAAAAAAGCGTCTCGAGCGCTGCGCCGGACACCTGGCGCCACCGATGTCTTCAGCCAAAACACTGTGCGCCGTTGCATTTTTCACGGCCAAACCGGCTTTCATCACTCCGAGGGAATCGACAGTGGACATTTGGAGCAGATCCATGCGCCGTACCGTGCTTGCGTTCGCAACGCTTCTTGCCGTGTGCGGCGTCGCAACGGCAGAAACATACCCCTCCCGTCGGATCACCGTGATCGTGCCGTTCGGCGCGGGCAGCGGCACGGACGGCGTGGCCCGGATTGTCACCCAACGGCTCGCCGAAATGCTCAAGACGACCATCGTGGTGGAAAACCGCGCCGGCGCGAGCGGCGCAATCGGTGCGGTCGCGACCGCGCGCTCCGCACCGGACGGCTACACACTGATGTTCGGCGGATCATCCACGCATGCCGCCAACCCCAGTCTGCTCAAATCCATCCAGTATTCCCCCAAGGACGACTTTGCGCCCGTCTCCCGTGTCGGCCTGTTCCCCTATATCCTCGTCGTCAATCCCGGGATCGAAGCCAAAAGCGTCGGCGAGTTGATCGCGCTTGCAAAGCAGAAGCCCGGCACGATGTCGTTTGCCTATTCGAACGCGCTGGGCCAGCTTGCCGGTGAAATGTTCAAACGGCGCGCCGGTATCGATGTCCAGGCCGTGCCGTACAAGAGCAGTCCGGAGGCCATTACCGACGTCATTGCCGGTCGCGTTTCCCTGATGTTCAACGATGTGACTTCTACCCTGCCGCTGGCGCGATCGGGCCAGCTTCGCGCGCTCGTGACCATCACCAAGGACCGGACCAAGCTGCTCTCCGAACTGCCGACCGTACAGGAGCAGGGAGTTGATTTAGGAAATCTCTCCGCGTGGACCGGCGTGTTCGCCCCCAAGGGGACCCCGCCGGAGGTGGTTGAACAGCTGTCGGGGGCGCTCCGAGAAATCCTGGACGAACCCGCGGTCCGCCAGCGCCTCGCCGAAATCGGCTTCGAAGCGCAGTGGCTCTCGCCGAAACAATTCGCCGAGCACGTGGCTGCCGACATCGAGCGTTGGGCAACGCTGACCAAAGAAGCCGGCATCGTACCTCAGTGACGCCGACGATTCCGGTTATGAGGGTAAGCCAGGCAGATCGAGACCGTTGGTCCTTGCACACTCGATCGCGGTCTCATAGCCCGCATCCGCATGGCGCATGACCCCCGTCGCCGGATCATTCCAAAGCACCCGCTCGAGGCGGCGCGCGGCTTCCGGCGTTCCGTCTGCGACGATCACCATGCCGGCGTGCTGCGAATAGCCGATACCGACGCCGCCGCCGTGATGCAGCGAGACCCACGTGGCCCCGCTCGCACAATTGAGCAGCGCATTGAGCAGCGGCCAGTCCGACACCGCATCCGAGCCGTCGCGCATCGCTTCGGTCTCGCGGTTCGGGCTCGCCACCGAGCCGCTGTCGAGATGATCGCGACCGATCACGATCGGCGCCTTCAGTTCGCCGCGCGCCACCATTTCGTTGAACGCCAGGCCCAACCTGTGGCGATCGCCAAGGCCGACCCAACAGATCCGCGCCGGCAGCCCCTGGAACTTGATCCTCGCGCGGGCCATGTCGAGCCAGTTGTGCAGATGCTTGTCGTCAGGCATCAACTCCTTGACCTCGGCATCGGTCCGGAAGATATCTTCCGGATCCCCCGATAGCGCGGCCCACCGGAACGGCCCGACGCCGCGACAGAACAGCGGACGGATATAGGCCGGGACGAAGCCGGGGAAATCGAACGCGTTCTTCAATCCCATGTCCTTCGCCATCTGGCGGATGTTGTTGCCGTAGTCGAGCGTCGGAATGCCCTGGGCGTGGAAATCCAGCATGGCCTGGACGTGGCCGACCATGGAAGTCTTCGCCGCCGTCTCAACCGCTTTCGGATCGGCCTCGCGCCTGGACGTCCACTCGGCAAGCGTCCATCCCTTCGGCAGATAGCCGTTGATCGGATCGTGCGCGCTGGTCTGGTCGGTGACGATGTCGGGCCTGACACCACGGCGCACCAGCTCGGGAAAAATATCGGCGGCGTTGCCGAGCAGGCCGACCGAGACGGGCTTGTTGCTCTGCGCCGCCTCCGCCATGATCGCGAGCGCCTCATCGAGCGTGCTGGCCTGACGGTCGAGGTAACCCGTGCGCAGCCGCATCTCGATGCGGCTCGGCTGGCATTCGACCGCGAGCATCGACGCACCGGCCATCGTCGCGGCAAGCGGTTGCGCGCCGCCCATGCCTCCGAGCCCTGCGGTCAGGATCCACTTGCCCGCGAGGCTGCCGCCGTAATGACGGCGACCCACCTCGACGAACGTTTCGTACGTCCCCTGCACGATGCCCTGGCTGCCGATGTAGATCCACGACCCGGCGGTCATCTGACCGAACATCATCAAGCCCTGCTTGTCGAGCTCATTGAAGTGATCGAGCGTTGCCCAGTGCGGCACGATGTTCGAATTCGCGATCAGCACGCGCGGCGCATCGGCATGGGTGCGGAAAATTCCGACCGGCTTGCCCGACTGAACCACCAGCGTCTGGTCGGCTTCGAGCTTGCGCAGTGACGCAACGATGCGATCGAAACTGTCCCAGTCGCGGGCTGCGCGGCCAATGCCGCCATAGACGACGAGTTCGCTCGGCCGTTCGGCAACATCAGGATCGAGATTGTTCATCAGCATTCGCAGCGGCGCTTCCGTCAGCCAGCTTTTAGCGCTGATCTCGGACCCATGTGGCGATCGGATGATGCGGTCGTTGTCCAGTCGGCGGTTCATGACAGATGACCTTTCTCGGCAAATCTCGTTCAGGCAAGGTTTGGAAACGGGTTGTTCTTGAGCACCGAAATCGCGGCTGATGGCAATGTGCCGGCTGCGACCAGCGCCGTTGCTTTCGCAATGTCGTCGGCCATGTAGCGATCGCCGCCGAGCGCCGGCACTTGCTCACGCAGCGTAGCAATCACCGCAGCAAGTGCCGGGCTGGTCGTATGTGGCGCGCGCAGCCCGATGCCTTGCGCCGCAACCAGCAGCTCGATGCCGAGAATAGTGGCCAGGTTATCCGCCATGTCGGACAACCGGCGCGCAGCGTGCGCGGCCATCGACACATGATCTTCCTGGTTGGCGCTGGTCGGCGTCGAATCGATCGAGCAGGCCGCGGCACGTTGCTTGTTCTCGGCATAGAGCGCGGCCGCCGTCACTTCGGCAATCATGAAGCCGGAATTGATGCCGGGCTCCGGGGTGAGGAATGGCGGCAGACCAAAGTTCAGCGCGGGATCGACCAGTGTCGCAATGCGCCGCTCGCTGATGGCGCCGATCTCGGACAAGGCCAGCGCGATCTGGTCGGCGGCAAAGGCAACCGGCTCGGCGTGAAAATTTCCACCCGAGACGATCTCTCCGGTCTCTACCAGCACCAGCGGATTGTCGGTGACCGCGTTGGCCTCGATCGTCAATGTGCGGGCGGCTTGCGTCAGCAGGTCAAGTACGGCGCCGGCCACCTGCGGCTGGCAACGCAGGCAATAAGGATCCTGCACCCGCTCGTCGCCCTCCAGATGCGAGTTCCTGATGTCACTGCCCTCCAGCAACGCTGTCAGCGCCGCCCCGGCGGCGATCTGCCCGGCATGCCCTCGCAACTGCTGGATCTCGGCGCGAAACGGCGCTGTCGAAGCCATCGCCGCATCGACCGACAAGGCGCCGGTCACCAGCGTCGCGCAGAGCAGGCCGTGCGCGCGCAACAGACCCGAAATCGCATAGGCCGTCGAAAACTGCGTGCCGTTGATCAAGGCGAGCCCTTCCTTCGGCCCGAGCGTCACCGGCGCGAGGCCGGCGGAAGCCAGCGCATCAAGGCCCGGCATGACCTTGCCATCAATCAGCGCCTGCCCCTCACCGATCATGACGGCTGTCATATGCGCCAGCGGCGCCAGATCGCCCGACGCGCCCACCGATCCCTGCTGCGGCACCAGCGGATAAATACCGCGCGCCAGCATGGCCTGCAGTTGCTCGATGATGTCGCGGCGAACACCTGACGCGCCCCGCCCCAGGGAGACGATCTTCAGCGCCATCATCAGGCGCACGATCGGCTCCGGCGTCGGCGGCCCTACGCCACAACAATGCGACACGATCAGGTTTCGTTGCAGCAGCGTCGTCTGGTCCGGTGGAATTCGCTTCGACGCCAGTTTTCCGAACCCCGTATTGATGCCGTAAGCCGGAACATCAGCGCCCGCGGCCTTCGCAACGATGACCGAAGCCGCCTCGACGCGCGGCAGAAAGGATGGATCGAGCGCGACGGCCGCGCCCGCAAGCACCTGCGCCAGTTCATTGAGGCCAACCATTCCCGGCGAAACAACAATGGATGCGACGCGGTCACTCATCGTCCCCTCCACACCCTCGAATGCAACGGGTTGAAGCCGATCCGGTAGACGAGTTCGGCGGGCCGCTCGATATCCCAGATCGCCAGATCGCACCATTTGCCTGTTACGAGCGTGCCGGTCTCGCCGAGAATGCCGAGCGCGCGCGCCCCTTCCCGCGTCACACCGGCCAGGCATTCGGCAACATTCATCCGGAACAGCGTCGCGCCCATATTCATGGCCAGTAGAAGCGACGTCAGCGGCGAACTGCCGGGATTGCAATCGGTCGCGAGCGCCATGTTGACGCCGTGGGCACGGAAAAGGTCGACCGGAGGCTTGGTCGTCTCGCGAATGAAATAGAACGCACCGGGCAACAGTACGGCTACCGTGCCCGACCGCACCATGGCAGCGGCGCCGGCTTCATCCGTGTGCTCCAGATGATCGGCGGACAGGGCAGAGAATTCCGCAGCAAGGGCCGCTCCGCCGAGGTTCGACAGTTGATCGGCATGCAGTTTGACCGGCAGTCCCAGCGCCTTGGCCGCACGAAACACCCGCGCCGTTTGATCGCCTGAAAAGGCGATGCCTTCCATGAAGGCGTCGACGGCGTCCGCAAGCCCGGCCTGCGCCACCGCCGGCAGCATACCGCGGCAAACAAGCTCGATGTAGCGATCCTTGTCGCCATCGGCTTCCGGCGGCAATGCATGCGCGCCAAGAAACGTGGTTCGGATGCTGACCGGTCGATCGCGGCCCACCGCGCGCGCCGCTGACAGCTGTCGTATCTCGGTTTCGGTGTTGAGTCCGTAGCCGGACTTGATCTCGACCGTCGTCACGCCCTCGCCGATCAGCGTATCGAGCCGCGGCAGCGCACCGGCAACGAGGTCAGCCTCGCTGGAAGCCCGCGTCGCGGCAACCGTTGAGACGATGCCGCCGCCCGCCCGCGCGATCTCCTCATAGCTGGCGCCCTGCAGCCGCAGCTCGAACTCGTGCGCGCGGTTTCCGCCGAACACCAGATGGGTATGACAATCGATCAGTCCCGGCGTGATCCACCGCCCCTCGCAATCGATCCGCTCACTCGTGTCGGCGTCAGACGGAAAATCGGAACGGCTGCCGGCGAAGACGATGCGGCCATCCCGCGCGGCGATCACGCCGTGCTCGATCACGCCGAGGTCGGGCAGATCCTCCCTGATGGTGGCGAGTCGGGCATTATGCCAAATTCGATCAAAACGCTCGGCCATGCAGCATTCCCTCAAAGGCAGAAGCTTGACGGGACGATATGTCTATACATATTATCGTGCCGGTGTTCTGTCCAGCCGGTTTGGAAAACATGTCCACTCTGCATTTCGCGTCAGCGCTGCTCCCGTCCGGGTGGGCCGATGACGTGCAGGTGGTTGTGGCCGATGGGACCATCACCAGGATTACCGTCGGCGCGGCGCCGGAAGCCGAAGATGAACGACACCAGCTGGCCATCCCGGGAATAGCGAGCCTGCACAGTCACGCGTTCCAGCGTGGCATGGCGGGGCTTGCCGAAACACGCGGTAATACCGCCGATACCTTCTGGACATGGCGCGAGACGATGTATCGCTTCGCGCTTGATATGACGCCCGAAGACACCGAAGCCGCCGCAACGTTGCTCTATGTCGAGATGCTCGAGCAAGGCTTCACGCGCGTCGGGGAATTCCACTATCTCCATCACGACCACGACGGCACGCCCTATGCCAATCCGGCCGAGATGGCGACGCGAATTGCGCAAGCCGCCGAGGCCACCGGCATCGGGCTAACGCTGCTGCCGAGTTTCTACGCGCACGGCTCCTTTGGTGGCGTCGCGCCCCATGCCGGCCAGCGCCGCTTCATCTGTTCGGTCGACCAGTTTGCCAAACTGATTGACGCCACAAGGCGGGCCGTCCGCGAATTGCCCGGGGCCAATGTCGGTATCGCTCCGCACAGCCTGCGCGCCGTGACGCCGGACGAACTGGCGGCCATCGTGCCGTCGGCCGAAGGCGGGCCGATCCATATCCATGCCGCCGAACAGACCAGGGAAGTCGAGGAGTGCCTCGCATGGTCGGGCCGGCGGCCGGTCGAGTGGCTGCTCGAACAAGCGCCCGTCGATCGGCGCTGGTGCCTGATCCATGCGACGCACACCACCGCGACCGAGATCGCCGCGCTTGCCAAAAGCGGCGCCGTCGCGGGCCTCTGCCCGGTTACCGAAGCAAGCCTTGGCGACGGTACTTTTCCGGCGCGCGAATTCCTCGACGCAGGCGGCCGGTTCGGCGTGGGCACTGATTCCAATGTCCTCATCGGCGCCGCCGATGAACTGCGCCAGCTCGAATACGGCCAGCGGCTCAAACACCGCGAGCGCAATGTGTTGTCCGGCGGTCCCGGTATTTCGACCGGACGGGCGTTGTTCGACGCCGCGCTGGCCGGCGGCACCCAGGCACTCGCGCAGCCGACCACAGGAATCCAGGCAGGCGCACGCGCCGATATCGTCACGCTCGACACCGCGCATCCGTCGCTCGCCGGGCGCCATCGGGATGCGGTCATCGACGGTTGGATTTTTGCGGCCAATGCGGGGGCTATCGACTGCGTCTGGGCAGGCGGCAGCAAGGTCGTTGAAGGCGGGCGGCACCGGCTCCGCCAGAAGGCGCGCGAGACATTCAACGCTGCCGTGCGAAGGCTCGTCGCATGAGCCTCTCGATCGACCGCGACAAACACCAGACAGCCGACAAGCCGACGCTGTACAAGCAGATACGCCTCGACATCGAACGTCGCATCCTGACCGGTGAATGGCCGCCGGGTCACCGCATCCCGTTCGAACACGAACTCATGGCGCACTATGGCTGCGCGCGAATGACCGTGAGCAAGGCGCTGTCGGAACTGGCGCAAGCCGATCTCATCGAGCGGCGGCGGCGGGCCGGCACCTTTGTGCGCCGTCCCAAATTTCTGTCAGCAGTCCTGACAATTCCCGACATCCGCGCGGAGATCACCGCGCTCGGCCGCGGCTATGGCTATCAGCTGATCCAGTGCTCGCGCCGCGCTGCAAATGCTGCCGACCACGCGCGTCTTGGTGTGCGGAAAACCGGGAAAGTGATCGCCATTGCCTGCCGCCACAGCGCCGATGGCGTGCCGTTCGCGATCGAGGACAGGCTGATCGATCTCGACGCGGTGCCCGAAGCCGCCACGGCCGATTTTGCGGTCGAACCGCCCGGCACGTGGTTGCTTCACCATGTCCCATGGACGGAAGCAGAGCATTCGATCAGCGCTATCGTGGCCGACGACAAGGCCGCAGCCGCACTGGACATTGCGATCGGTGCGCCCTGCCTCGTGATCGACCGCCACACCTGGCGCAGTGCACGGACACTGACGGCCGTGAGGCTCGTTTATCCGGGCGAGTCCCACAAACTGGTTGCCCGCTTCAAGGGCGGCTGAGAGGGATATCAATGCGCAGAAGGTCCGGCACAATTTATGCAACGCAAGTTACAAAGCAGAAATTACAAAAGCAGCAACGCTGCCGAGACGTGAACAGGTGAGCAAGACGCAATCCATGAACCAGAAAAGGGATACAGCCATGCTTAGTTTTAGAGTATTCGCCGCAACCGCGGCACTCCTGGTGTCCGCACCAGCCGTCGCACAGGACGTAAAGGTCGGCATCGGTATCTCCGGCTGGACCGGCTTTGCACCGCTCACGCTCGCAAACCAGGCCGGCATCTTCAAGAAGAACGGCCTCGATGTGACGATCAAGAAGATCCCGCAAAAAGATCGCCATCTGGCCATCGCGTCAGGTGACATTCAGTGCGCGGCAACCACGGTGGAGACCTGGATTTCCTGGAATGCCAATGGCGTCGCGACCAAGCAGATCTTCCAGCTTGACAAGAGCTACGGCGCCGACGGCATGGCAACACGAAACGACGTCGCCGCGATCAAGGATCTGAAGGGCAAGACGGTCGCCGCGTCCGCCCCCGGCACCGCCCCCTATTTCACCCTGGCCTGGATGCTCAAGAAGAACGGTCTCACGGTCAAGGACGTGACCGTGGTGAACCTGGAGCCCGCCGCGGCCGCCCAGGCCTTCGTGGCCGGCCAGAACGATGCGGCCATGACGTATGAGCCTTACCTCTCGACGGTGCGTGCCGCGCCGGACAAGGGCAAGATCATCGCCACCACGCTCGACTATCCGATGATCATGGACACGTTCGGCTGCACGCCGAAATTCCTGACCGAGAATCCGAAGGCCGCGCAAGCGCTGGCCGACAGTTATTTCGAGGCGGTGGCCCTGATCGAAAAGGATAAGGCCAAATCTTACGAGATCATGGGATCCGACGTGAAGCAGTCCGGCGAGCAGTTCGGCAATTCGGCAAAGTATCTGCGCTGGCAGGACAAGGCCGCGAACCAGAAATTCTTCGCGGGCGAGTTCCAGGCTTTCACCAAGGAAGCTGGCGAGCTGCTGCTCGAGATCGGCATCATCAAATCGATCCCGAAGACCGAAGACCTGTTCGACGCGAGCTTCATCAAGTAGACCAGGCGACGCCGCGACGGTCCCGCTTCACGAATTTGAAGCGGGACATTTCGCGCTCTGCGCTCCGCCTTGAGGATTAGCCTTTGATAAGACCCCTCGATCCCGTGACGTCGAAGCAGCGCGTGGCCTACGGCTTCGCGTTCTTCGTGCTGTTCGTTGCCCTGTGGGCATGGGCCACGTTTGGCGGCTACGTGTCGAAAACGTTTCTCGCCAACCCGCTGACCATGCTGCAGGAAGGCTGGGAACTGCTGGTCAAGCATGGCTTCCTGTACGATATCGGCATGACGATATGGCGGGTGATCGGCGGCTTCGTGCTGGCGGCCATCATCGCGGTGCCGCTCGGCGTTCTGATGGGGGCTTACAAACCGATCGAGGCTTTTCTCGAACCGTTCGTCTCGTTCGCCCGTTACCTGCCCGCCTCGGCCTTCATCCCGCTGTTGATCCTCTGGGCCGGCATCGGCGAACTGCAAAAGCTGCTGGTGATTTTCATCGGCTCGATATTCCAGATCATCCTGATGATCGCCGTGAACGTCGGCAACACGAGGCGCGATCTCGTTGAAGCCGCCTACACTCTTGGCGCCGGCGACAGCGGTATCATCCGCCGCGTGCTGTTGCCCTCGTCTGCCCCCGAGATCGCGGAAATCCTTCGGCTCGTCCTGGGTTGGGCGTGGACCTATGTCATCGTCGCCGAACTGATCGGCTCATCCTCGGGCATCGGCCACATGATCACCGACAGCCAGGCGCTGCTCAACACCGGGCAGATCATCTTCGGCATCATCGTCATCGGATTGATCGGCCTCGTCTCCGACTTCCTGTTCAAGGCGTTCAACGCCTGGCTGTTTCCATGGAGACTAGCGTGACCACGCTGAAGATCGATCAGGTCTCGCGCACGTTCCCTGCGCGCCAGGGCAATGCGCCGACACGGGCGCTGGAGCCGACCCATCTCGACGTCGGCAACAACGACTTCGTCACCATCCTTGGACCCTCGGGCTGCGGAAAATCCACGCTGCTGCGCATCATCGCCGGTCTCGACCGGCCGACCAGCGGTCGCGTCATTCTCGACGGGCAGGAGGTCACGGGCCCCGGCGCGGATCGCGGCATGGTGTTTCAGTCCTACACGCTGTTCCCGTGGCTGACGGTGCGCGAAAACATCGCGTTCGGGCTGCGCGAGCGCGGAATTTCCGAGGCCGAACGCGACAAGATCGCCGATGGATTTATTCAACGGGTTGGTTTGTCCGGCTTTGAGAATCACTGGCCGAAGCAACTCTCCGGCGGCATGCAGCAGCGTACGGCGATCGCGCGTGCGCTTGCCAACGATCCCAAGATCCTGCTGCTCGACGAGCCGTTCGGCGCACTCGATAATCAGACCCGCGTGCTGATGCAGGAAATGCTGCTCGGCATCTGGGAGCGCGACCAGAAAACCGTGTTGTTCGTCACCCACGATATCGAGGAGGCCATCTTCCTCGGCAGCCGCGTCATCGTCATGAGCGCCCGCCCCGGCCGCATCAAGGCCGAGATCGCGGTCGATCTGCCCCACCCGCGATCCTACAAGATCAAGACCGCGCCCGAATTCGTCCAGCTGAAGGAACGGCTGGTGGAGGAGATCCGTGCCGAGGCCTTGAAGGTGGCGGTTGATGCCTAGTATTCGCACCGTATCGCGTCATCCTGAGGTGCGCTCGGCGGCGCAATTGCGCCGCTGGCTTGCGCGCCTCGAAGAATGAGAAGCGCCCGCAGCCCATCCTTCGAGGCTCGCCCAGCGGTGCAAATGCACCGCAGGGCTCGCACCTCCAGCGACAACGGCGAAGCCGTTGCGCGGGGATGACGTGTACCGGACCGATCCAAAAGTTATTCCACCTCAACTGTCTTGATCCAGCCCAGCGCCGGCGCAACTTTTTCGGCGATCAGCTCGATCGATCGCAGAACGAATGGGTGCGGCGGGTCGACCGAATGCGCCTGAAACACAAGATCGGTCACCCGCTCCAAAATGCTGTCGGCGCGCAGCGAGGCGATGACATCGTCAGTCGTCCCGACATGGGTATCGAATGCGGTGATCATGTCGCTCAACGCTCCCCCCGGCGGGGCATGGCCGCCGGCGATGAAGCTCGCGCTCGCACGCCGCAATCCGATGTCGGCCAGCCGCAGCGCCTCCTTGCGATCGTCGGCGGCGAAGATGCTGCGCGATGCCATGATCCGCGGCTCGCGCCCGGGCGGCAGTGCGGCGAGATAGGCGTCGATGATGGGGTTCTGAATTTCGGCGAGCGTCGCGTGCGGCGCTTCCCTTGATCGTGGCTGTGTTCGCGACAACAGCAAACCGTCGCCCGCTTTGCCGGCCCTCGTCCCGCCGCTGACGGAAAAGGTCGCCTGCCAGATCCGGTCGCACAGTTGCGGCCCCGGTGGATAGAGCCTATCGCCGCCGGCCAGCGGCCCGCCGGTCAAGGCGTTGCGGACGATGTCGAGATTGTCAGCAAAAATCTCCGCGCGTTGTCCACTGTCCAGCCCAAAGGCGGCAAAGGCTGACGGGTTTCCGCCGGTGCCGACACCAAGCTCAAAACGGCCGTTTGATAACAGGTCGAGGACCGCGGCGTCCTCCGCCACTCTTACGGGATTTTCCAGCGGCAGGGTAACAATGCCGGTACCGAGACGAATGCGGGATGTCTGTGCCGCGACGAAGCCGAGAAAAGCGAAGGGCGCCGGAAGCCCGCCCTCGCTTTCATGAAAATGGTGCTGCGCGATCCACGCGGAATCAAGACCTGCTGTTTCCGCGTGGACGATCTGCGCTGCCGCGAGGCGATATCGTTCCGCCGGACCCACGTCGTCGAGCAGCCGCGTGAAAAAACCCAATCGCTTCAAATTTGGCAGATGATTCATGAAGCCCTTCGAAGCGATCAGACCGGCAGCGCGTCGAGATGACACGCGGCCCACTGGTCGTCGGCAACCGCGCGAAGTTTCGGCTCCTCGGTCCGGCAGCGATCGAACACGTAGGGGCACCTGGTGTGGAATCGACAACCGCTCGGCGGATTGATCGGGCTCGGCACGTCGCCCTTCAGGATGATCGGGTTGCGGATCGCCCCGGGCTCCGGCACCGGCACCGCCGACAGCAACGCTCTGGTATAGGGATGCCTGGGCGCGGTGAAGATCTGCTGCCTGGGCGCCATCTCGACGATCTTGCCGAGATACATCACGGCGACACGGTGCGTCATGTGCTCGACGATCGCCAGATCGTGGCTGATGAAGAGCAACGCGAGGCCGAACTCGCGCTGCAGATCCTGCAGCAGGTTGACGATCTGCGCCTTGACCGAGACGTCGAGCGCCGAGACCGCTTCGTCGCAGACGATCAGTTCGGGCTCCGCCGCCAATGCCCGGGCGATACCGATGCGCTGGCGCTGGCCGCCCGAGAATTCGTGCGGCCGGCGGCCCAGCGCGTCACGCGGCAGGCGCACGGTGTCCATCAGCGCTGCAACCTTGGCGTCGAGTTCGGCGGAGGATTTGGCGAGACCAAAATTGCGGATCGGCTCAGCCAGGATGTCGCGCACGCGCATGCGCGGATTGAGGCTGGAGAACGGATCCTGGAACACCACCTGCACACGGCGGCGCATGCTGCGCAGGGCTGCGGGTGAAGCATCGTCGATGCGCTGGCCGTCGAGCACCACCTGGCCTGCCGTGATGTCGAACAGGCGCAGAATCGCGCGACCGACCGTCGACTTGCCGCAACCGGACTCGCCGACCAGCGACAGCGTCTCGCCGCGCGCGACCTCAAAGGACACGCCGTCCACCGCATAGACCCACTTGGATTTGCGGCTGAACAAGCCACCGCGGACCGGAAAATGCTTCTTGAGATCGTTGACCTGCAGCAACGGGACTTGCAGAGGGACTTGGAGCAGTGGCGCGTTCATGCTGCAGCCGCCTCCTTGGCGGCATAGTGGCAGGCAGCGATATGGCGGGGGCCCTTCTCTTCAAGACCTGGCGCGACCTGCCGGCAGAGATCGGTCGCCAGCGCGCACCGCCCCGCGAACACACAGCCCTCGATCCGTCCTTTGAGGCTGGGCACCTGGCCCGGGATTTCGGCGAGACGCCGCGCGGCCCCTGTCAACGAAGAGCCGAGCTTCGGCACCGCGCCGAGCAGACCCTGCGTATAGGGATGACGCGGCGAGCGGAACAGCTCGGCCACCGGCGCCTCCTCGACCTTGCGGCCGGCATACATCACCATGACGCGCTCGGCGATTTCGGCGACCACGCCGAGATCATGGGTGACCAGAATGATCGCCGCACCGACCCGGCGCTTGAGGTCCAGCATCAATTGCAGGATCTGCGCCTGGATCGTGACGTCGAGCGCCGTGGTCGGCTCGTCGGCAATCAGAAGTTTTGGGTTGCAGGCCAGCGCCATCGCGATCATCACGCGCTGGCGCATGCCGCCGGAAAGCTGATGCGGATATTCGCGCACGCGCCGCACCGACTCCGGGATGCCGACCAGATTCAGCATCTCGACGGCGCGGGCCTCGGCGGCCTGCTTGTCGAGCCCCTGATGCATGCGCAGCGTCTCGCCGATCTGGCGGCCGACGGTCAGCACCGGATTGAGGCTCGTCATCGGCTCCTGGAAGATCATCGAAATGTCGTTGCCACGGATGTCGCGCATTTCGCGCTCGGAGAGTTGCAGCAAATTCTTGCCCTGGAAGCGGATCGAGCCTGCGATCTTGCCCGGAGGTTCGGGGATCAAACGCATCAACGACATCGAGGTGACCGACTTGCCGCAACCGGATTCGCCGACGATGGCCAGCGTCTCGCCCTCATTGACATGAAAGGAGACCCCGTCGACGGCGCGGTTGATGCCCTCGGGGGTACGGAAATGGGTTTGCAGATTTTCGACTTCGAGCAATGCCATCAGATTACAAGCTCTTGGCCATGCGCGGATCGAGCGCATCGCGCAGGCCGTCGCCGAGCAGGTTGACGGCGAGCACGGTGACGGACAGGAACGCGGCGGGAAAGAATACGATGTAGGGCTTGATCTGCCACAGCGCCCTGCCCTCGGCCATGATGTTGCCCCAAGACGGAATGGTGGGCGGCGTACCGGCGCCGATAAAGGACAGGATCGACTCCACGATCATGGCGCTGGCGCAGATATAGGTCGCCTGCACCAGCATCGGCGCCAGCGTGTTGGGTAGGATGTGGCGGAGGATGATCATCGGCGTTCGGGTGCCGGAAGCCGTCGCGGCGTCCACATAGGGCTGCTCGCGCAGCGACAGCACGACGCTGCGCACCAGACGGGAAACGCGCGGGATTTCGGCTATCGTGATCGCCAGGATGACGTTGCCGACGCTGGCGCGCGTCAACGCCATCAACGCAACCGCAAGCAGGATCGGCGGGATCGACATCAGCCCGTCCATGAACCGCATGATGATGCCGTCGGCCCATCGCACGAAGCCGGAGACGAGGCCGATGGCGAGACCGGCGAGCGAAGCCAGTACCGCTACCGAAAGGCCGACCGTGAGCGAGACCCGCGCGCCGTAGATCACGCGCGAATAGATGTCACGGCCCAGCAGATCGGTCCCGAACCAGTAATCCGCAGATGGTACGCGCGTGCGTCTGGCCGGCGCGATCGCGATCGGGTCAACGGTCCAGAGCCAGGGCGCGAGGATTCCGACCAGTACAAGCAAGATCAGCAATGCGCCGCCGATCGCCACCGTTGGGTGATTGCGCAGAAAGCCGAGGAAACCACGCCGGATTTTGACCGGCACCATTAAATCCGGCAATTGCGGCGCGACCACGAGGCCCGGCGGTATCCGTACCGTGTTGGTTTCCAGAACGGTCAATAGCGGATCCTCGGGTCAACCAGGGTGTAGGTCACGTCGACCATCAGATTGACGAGCACATAGACGAAGCTGAACACCAGCACGATTCCCTGGATGACCGGATAGTCGCGGCGCAGGATTGCATCGATGGTCAGCCGGCCAAGGCCTGGTATGGCGAACACGCTTTCGGTCACGACAGCGCCGCCGATCAGGAGCGCGATGCCGATGCCGATCACCGTCACGATCGGAACGGCCGCATTTTTCAACGCGTGAACGAACAGGATGCTGCGCTGGTCAAGGCCCTTGGCGCGGGCGGTGCGGACATAATCCTGCTGCAACACCTCGAGCATCGAAGCCCGGGTAATGCGCGCGATCAGCGCGATGTAGACACTGCCGAGCGCAAGCGATGGAAGGATCAAATTCTGGAACCATGGCCAGACGCCATTGGACAGCGGCGTGTAGCCCTGCACCGGAAGCCATTCGAACTGCAACGCGAACACGTAGGCCAGCACGTATCCGACCACAAACACCGGTAGCGAGAACGCGAACACGGCGAAGGCCATGATGGTGCGGTCGATCCAGCTTCCCGCCTTCCATGCTGCCACCACGCCGAGCGGAACCGCGACAAGGATGGTCAGCACCAGCGTAATCGCCATCAGCGAAAGCGTCGGCTCGATCCGCTGCGCAATCATCTTCGAGACCGGGAGATTGGTGAAGATCGAGGTGCCGAGATTCCCGTGCAGAATATCCCATACCCAGCTGCCGAACTGGACCAGGAACGGCCGGTCGAGGCCGAGGCTTTGGCGTATCCGCTCGACGTCGGCTGGACTCGCCTGATCGCCCGCGATCACCGCAGCCGGATCGCCCGGCGCGATGTAAAGCAGACTGAAGACGAACAACGCGACGATCGCCATCACGGGCAAGGTCGAGAGAATACGCCGCAGGATATACGAGAGCATGTCGGATTACCGCGCCGTCATGCGGTCTTCGACACGCCCCAGAAGAACGGCAGCGGCCCCTTGGCGATACCGGAGACGTTCTTGCGCCAGGCCGTATAGGTCAGGAAGAAGCCGGTCGGCGCATACACGACGTCCTCGAGCGCTGCGCGATTGAGACGACCGACCGCAGCCTTCTCGTCGTCGAGACTCTTGGCATCGAACCAGTTCGTGACTTCCTTTTCCACGTTCGGGCTCGTCGGCCAGCCGAACCAGGCCTTTTCGCCATTGGCGCGGATGGCAGTGTAGGCGGAGGGATTGATGCAGTCCGCTCCGGCGTGCCAGGAGTGAAACATCTGCCAACCGCCCTGGCCCGGAGGGGTCTTCTGGGCGCGGCGGGAGCCGACCGTACCCCAATCGGTGGCGACGAAGTCGACATTCATGCCGAGGCGCTTCAACAGATCTGCCGTGACATCGCCTTGTGCCTTGGTGACCGGTTGATCCTGCGCCACGACGCATGTCACTGGCTGGCCGGCATAGCCGCTCTCGGCCAGAAGCTTCTTGGCCGCATCGAAATCGCGCTTGCCCTTCAGGATCTCTCCGCCCTCCTCGGTGTAAAGCGGCGTATCCGGCGTGAAGAAGCCCGGCAACGTCTTCCATAGCGCGGTGTCGTCGCCGACCACCGCACGCATGTAGTCTTCCTGGCTGAGTGCCATCAGCACGGCCCGCCGCGCCTTCACATTGTTGAATGGCGGATGCAAATGGTTCATCCGGAACGAACCGATATTGCCAAGGGGATCAGCGATGTCGACGCCGATGTTGCGGTTCTTCTTGAGCGTCGGCACCAGATCGGAGATCGGATTCTCCCACCAATCGACCTCGCCATTCTGCAGCGCGGCCGCCGCGGTGGCGGGATCCGGAATCACCACCCATTCGACGCGGTCGACCAGCATCTGCTTGCCGCCGGCAAGCCAGGACGCCTTCTCCTGCCGCGGCACGTAGCCGTCGAACTTCTCGAACACTGCCTTGGCGCCGGGCACCCACTCGCCCTTGACGAATTTCATTGGCCCGGAGCCGACATAGTCGCCGATCTGCTTGAACGGATCGGTCTGCGCCAAGCGCTCCGGCATGATGAAAGAGCAAGGCGAGTTGTTCTTGCCCAGCGCCAGCAGCATCTTGGGATAGGGCTGCTTCAGCGACCATTTGAAGGTCCTGTCGTCGACGGCCGTTAACTCGTTCTGGATTGCCTTGAGCATCAGCCCCATGGGATCGCGCGCCGACCAGCGCGTCAGGCTCGCTACGACATCCTTGCTCAGCACCGGCTCGCCGTCGTGGAACTTCAGCCCCGGCCGAAGCTTGAAGGTCCAGACCAGCCCATCATCGGACACCTGCTCGGACTCGACCATCTGACGTTGCGGCTGCAGTTTGGCGTCGACGCCGTAGAGCGTGTCCCACACCATCGCAGCGGCATTGCGCACCACATACTGGGTCCCCCAGATCGGATCGAAATTGGCAAGGTTGGCCTGCGGCACGAAGCGCAAGGTACGCGCCGCAGCGCCCTGGGATAGAGCCGGCATCGAAAGGCCGCCCGTCGCCGCCAGGCTGCCCACCCCGGCCAATCCCTTCAACACAGTCCTGCGATCCATCATGCTCTCCCAGTCTGGCGTTGTTGTGGTTCCGCCCGTTTCAATGGCCGAGGGTTCGGCGCAAAGGAGGTGAAGAAGTGAGGTGAAAGGGGCCGGTCAAACCGATTGTGATCTGTCCCTGTTTTCTTGCAAGTGATGTGCCAGTGCGTCCTGCTCATTCCGTCGCCGGGCCCTCGCCCAGCATGAAGCAGAATGCCTTTTCAAGCGATCATATTTTTGAGCGATTATGTCCATTTATGGCAAGCTCTGGCCCGCGAGCTCCCTGAACTTCTCCGACGGTTTCGGGTGCCACCAGCGACCGCCAATGACGACACCTTCGGACACGATCTTGCGGTCGCCGATCAGATGCTCGCCGATGACGTCGACATAGTCAAACTGGCCTTGCGCGATCGAGATCAAGGTGGCGTCTCCGGCGCTGCCCGGCTTGAGGCTGCCGAGTTCGGGACGCCGCAGCGCCATCGCGGCATTGACTGTTGAAGCGGCAACCACGTCCGGGAGCGGCATTCCCATGCACAGGAACTTGGACATGGTCGTCACCTGATCGAAAGCTGGGCCGTCGATGCACAGCAGATGGACATCCGATGAGATCGTGTCGGGATAGAAACCGTTGGCAAGCATCGCCCGCGCGGTCTTGAAGGCGAAGGAGCCCTTGCCGTGGCCGATGTCGAACAACACGCCGCGTTCGCGCGCCTCCAGCACCGCCCTTTTGACCATGCCCTGGGCCGTGGCCGGCGTATTGGGAAACGGCCGGAATGCATGGGTGAGAACGTCGCCCGGACGCAGCCGCGCGAGCACCTCCTCGTAGCTCGGCGGCGGATGGTCGATATGCGCCATCAGCGGCATGCCGACCTGTTCGGCGACCTCAAGCGCGATGTCGAGCGGCACGATCCCCGACGTACCGGAGGCGTGGAGACCGACCCGCACCTTGATTCCGACAATGAGATCACGGTTTTGATCCGCCACCGTGGCGGCGTCGATCGGATTCATCAGCCGGAGCTCTTCGCTCTCGCCGACCATAACCCGATGCGAGAAGCCAAAAATGCCGGCGTGCGAAACGTGCAGATAAGCGAGAATGCGGACCTGGCTCGGCTCGATCACATGCTTGCGGAAGCCTGCGAAATTCCCCGGGCCGGCGCTGCCGGTATCGACCGCCGTGGTGACGCCCGACGTACGGCAGAATTCTTCGGCGTCGATGCCGAGCGAAGTGCCGCCCCAATAAACATGGGTGTGCAGATCGATCAGACCCGGCGTGACGATGTAACCCGACACGTCGCGCACATCGGTGCCGGGATCGGTCCTGAGCTCGCTTCCTACCATCGCCACCTTGCCGCCGGCGAAGGCGACATCCGTCACCGCGTCGAGTTTTTGCGATGGGTCAATCACCCGGCCGCCGCGCAGGATCAAATCGAAAGGCATGTGATCTCTCAAAACACTGTGAAAGCTTTATCAGCCCTCAACCCCAAAGACTCCGTCGATCAGATTGAGGCCGAGCAGAAACTCTGAACTGAGATGGGTGCGCGTCAGCGGTTCGACGACAATGCCGCGCGCCAGCAACGCGGCCTCGCGGCGTCGCGCTTCGACCGCCTGCCCGATCGTGACATCAGCGAATCTGAACACCGCTCCCGGTCGCGCCTGCGCCAGCCTGCCAAGATCGGGACCGATGATGGTGGCAATCTTCGGATAACCGCCAGTGGACTGGCGATCGGCCATCAGAACGATCGGACGGCCGTCTCCCGGCACCTGGATCGCCCCCATGGCGATCCCGTCGGACACGATGTTGTAGCCACGCGCGTGCGTCAGTTGGGGTCCGTCCAGGTAATACGCCATCCGATCGACCTTGGCGGAGACGGTCCAGGGCCCGGCGAGAAAGGCGGATATCTGGTCGTCGGCGAAAAAGTCGTGTTGGGGGCCGAGGACCACGCGAATGGTGTCGAGGGGACGGTCGAGCCACGGCGCTACGATGGCGCTGATCGATGGCTGCGACGAACCGGACCGCTCGATGCCGAGACGATCGCCCACCGCAAGCGCGCGACCGTTCAAGCCGCCGAAACCGGTGCGCGTGTGGGTGGCGTGAGAGCCCAGCACCTTTGGCACGGCAAAGCGGCCCGCCACCGCCAGATAGCACCATGAGCCGCGACCGCCGGCGCGAACTTTTAACACCGCGCCTTCTTCCAGGTTGAGAACCACCGCCGGCGGCAGCGGCCTGCCGTCGAGGTTGAGCGAGAATTCGCCGCCGGCGACGGCGACACGGAGCGCTCCGGATTCGGCGGTCACTTCTAACCCACCGACGGATACTTCGATCGCCGTTGCGCCCGCAGAATTGCCGACCGCAAGGTTCGCCGTGGCATGCGCCAGCGGATCCATCGGCCCTGCAGCGGTGACACCAAAGCGCAGGTAGCCGTGCCGGCCGGCGTCCTGCAGCGTCGCACCCGGCCCGCCCGACAGGATGCGAAGGCTCGCCTCCGAAGCGTCAGCCCTCATGCGGCACGCTTGCGGGCAACGATTTCGCCGCCCCCGGCGCGTTGCGCCAGATCGCGAAATGTCGAAAGATCGATCGGTTCGAACCGCACGAGATCGCCGGCCCGGATCAGAAAGGCATCTTGGCGTTCCGCGGCATAGAGACGCTCCGGCGTTTGGCCGATGACATACCATCCGGTCGGCATCACGAACGGCACAACGGTGCCAAGACCACCTCCGATCGACACCGCACCGGCCGGATGCGGCGGTCTTGGTGTCGCGCGGCGCGAGATCTTTAGCTGCTCGGGTACGCCGCCGAGATAGATTTGGCCAGGCGTGAAACCACACATATAGACGCGATACGTCGCCTTCGTATGCAAGGCGACAGCGTCATCCCGCGTGAGGCCGAGAATCTGGGCAGCCTCGTCGAGATCCTCGGCCAGCGCGGGATCGTAGCAACAAGGCAACGTCCAAATGGTGCCCTCGCCCCGCCATTCGGCAAGACCCGTCATGAGACGGCGCACAATGGCAACCAGCGTTTCCCTGTCGATCCCAAGCGGATCATAGTGAAGCATCAGCGAGCGATAGGTCGGCACGAATTCACGCGTTCCTGCCGGAGGATCGGCACGCAAGGCCGCGTCGAGGGCGAGCACCCTGTCGTTAATCACGGGATCAACGGTGTCACCGAATTCGACGACGAGGGCGGCTTCCCCCGCGTCGAGAAAGCGCGGATCGATCGGCAGTGTCATGCGGCCATCGGCTTGAACGGCTTCAGCGTAACACCGGCCTTTTCCAATCGCTCGCGCACGAGGCTGGCGGTCGCAACCGCATGATCGGAATCGCCATGAACGCAGATCGAACGGATCGGCGTCGGCAAATGCTTGCCGCTTGCGGTGATCACCGCTCCGGCCTGCACCATCGCGAGCACGCGCGCGGCAGCTTCTTCCGCGCCTTCGATCATTGCGCCGGGCTGGCCGCGCGGGATCAATTGCCCGGTTTCGGTGTAACCGCGGTCGGCATAGATCTCCTGATGGATTTCAAGACCCGCGGCTTCACCGGCCGCGACCAGCTCCGTGACGGCGATGGCCAGCAATGCCAGATTGGGGTCGACCGCCCGAACCGCCCGCGCCACCGCGTCCGCGACGTCGCGTTCCTCGCAGGCGATGTTGCCGAGCGCGCCGTGGGTCTTCACATAGGTGATGCGATGACCGGCGTAAGCCGCAAGCGCCATGGCCGCCCCGATCTGGTAGGCGATGAGCCGCTCGATCTCGCCGTTCGAGAACGGCAGACGGCGGCGACCAAAACCCCACAGATCCGGAAACCCGGGATGGGCGCCGACCGCGACGCCGCGCTGACGCGCAATGGCAAAGGTCCGCGCCATCACTTCGGGATCGCCGGCATGAAGCCCGCAGGCCACGTTGGCCGAGGTGACAATGGAGAGCATGGCCTCGTCATCACCACAGCGATAAGTCCCAAAACCTTCGCCGAGATCGGAATTGAGATCGACTGACGGCATGGTGGTCTCCTGGCCTTGTCCGCGAACGAAGAGCACCTTCGCTGCGAAACACGATATCGTAAAGTCGGGAGGCATCGACCGATGGCGATATCTGCCCTGCAATGCTGCCGGGGCATAAAAACAGGCATCGCGGCACCGCACCCAAAAGGTTAACAGGCCGGAAAGGCCTCCGTGGCGCGTTCTGACCGCCGTTGTATTCGGCCGAAACTTGATTATATTGCTATCTCAGCTGCAACCGCTGCTGATTTTAACGTTGGCGTGACCGGGCCCGTCTTAATCTAGGCGGGCCGTCGCCGTTTCAGGGTTCGTAGCGATGACTCGTTCCAATCGGGTTGACCATATTCGCATCACCTCGCACCCGGCACCGGGTGCCAAACTCAACTTCCCCATCACGTGGGGTGCTGCCGGCGCGCGTGAACGCGGACCAATCATCGGCACCGTGTCGCGCCCGCAGGACCGCAACGTCATCGGCACCCATGGCGGCTCCTATTCAGTCTATCGGGCACTGGCCGTTTCCTCCGGTGCGCTCGACCCGATCCGGCGTCCGGATCTTACCAACACCCATCCCGCCGAGATCATCGGGCCGTTTCCGCAATGGTCGGATCCGCAGAAAATCGTTTCGCTGGATCCGTGGGGGCATCTCGCCGCCGAAAATTTTGCAACCGAAATCGCCGAGGGCATCGACATCCGCCCGAGCATCGCGATCACGCGCGCGCGTCTCGATCTGCCCGAGTTGCAGGACGCGATCAAAGCCGGACGGCTCAAGCACGACGGCGAGTTCGTGCACAAGAATGGCAGCGTCTCCGTGGTCAAGATCGCGATCGACCCGGTCTGGTATCTGCCGGGCCTGGCGGAGCGCTTCGCGACCACCGAAAACAATCTGCGCCGGCAACTATTCGAGCAGACCGCCGGCATGTTTCCGGAGCTGGTGACACGGCCCGATCTGCAGGTCTTTCTGCCGCCGATCGGCGGCACGACGGCCTATCTGTTTGGTGACGTCAGCAAGCTGCCGGACCACCGCACCAAGATCACCTGCCGCGTGCATGACGAGTGCAACGGCTCTGACGTGTTCGGTTCGGATATCTGCACCTGCCGCCCGTACCTCATTCACGGCATCGAGGAATGCGCGCGCGCTGGCCAGACCGGCGGTCTCGGCATCATCATCTACAATCGCAAGGAAGGCCGCGCGCTCGGCGAGGTGACAAAATTTCTGGTCTATAACGCGCGCAAGCGTCAGGAAGGCGGCGATGCCGCGGCGCAGTATTTCGAGCGCACCGAATGCGTCGCCGGCGTGCAGGACGCCCGGTTCCAGCAATTGATGCCGGATGTGGTGCATTGGCTCGGCCTGAAGCGGATTGACCGCTTCGTATCCATGAGCGACATGAAGCACGATGCGCTGACCGGCCAGGGCATCGAAATCGTCGAGCGTGTGCCCATCCCCGACGACATGATCCCGGCCGACGCGCATGTGGAAATCGCGGCAAAGAAAGCCGCCGGCTACTACACGCCCGAGCCGCAGGAAAGTCCGGACAATCCGGTCGGCCGCCCGCTCGAAAAATATTGAGGACGGCAGTGTCCCCTGCAAACCCGGAGACGTCGGCTGCCTTGTCATTGCTGAACGCCAGCGCGGTCCGTGAGCGGGCGAATCGCATGCTCGCAATCGGCCTTGACGACAGGCTGCCGAATTTCCGCGTCGACCTCGATCGCATGGACAGCGCCGTCGATCTGGTGCTGGAGACCACGCGCAAGGCCTATCCCTCCTTCGACGTTCCCTTTCATTCGCGCTGGCGGCACTTCGTCACCGATGGGGACAATCGCTGGGCCGATATCGCCGGCCGGACCAAATGGCCCGGTCGTGCGGCCCGCGCCCGGGCCGAATTCGATCTGGCGATCGTCAGCGTCTTCCTCGATGCCGGCGCCGGGCCGGCATGGCGCTACCACGATCCGAAAACCGGATCTGACATCGGCCGTTCGGAAGGATTGGGGCTCGCCAGCCTCGCGATGTTCGCGGACGGCGCTTTCTCGGCCGATCCGCAGGAACCGCTGCGCGCCGATGGCGAGATCCTTGCACATCTGGCCGTCGCCGATCTCGAGCGTGGCATGCAGGTCTCGGATACCAATCCGCTGGTCGGAATGGACGGACGCGCGGAGCTATTGCGCCGGCTGGGCCGGCTGGTGGTCTCGAAGCCGGATGTGTTCGGCAGCCAGGACACGCCGCGGCCCGGCGGCCTGTTCGATCGATTGGCGAAACTCGCCGCCGGCGGAAAGCTTCCCGCGCCAACCATTCTCGCGGAGTTGCTGCAACAGCTCGGCCCAATCTGGCCATCGCGGCTGACGCTGGGCGGAATCCCGCTCGGCGACTGCTGGACGCATCCAGCATTGACGACAGCGGATGCGACAAATGGACTCGTGCCGCTGCACAAGCTCTCGCAATGGCTGGCTTACTCCCTGATCGAGCCACTGCAAACGGCCGGCATCACCGTGACCGATATCGATGGCCTCACCGGCCTTGCGGAATATCGCAATGGCGGACTGTTCGTCGATATCGGCGTGCTCGTGTTTCGCGATCCGGAATCCGCGCAAAGGGAACACGAGGTCGCGTCACCGCTGGTCGTGGAATGGCGTGCGCTGACGGTGGCGCTGCTTGACCGCATCGCCGATGGTTTACGACACCGGCTTAAAGTCGATGCCACCTCGATGCCATTGGCAAAAATTCTCGAGGGCGGCACCTGGGCGGCAGGCCGACTGCTGGCGCGCGAACGCCGCGCCGACGCTTCGCCGCCGGTGAAAATTATCAGCGACGGCACTGTTTTCTAGATTTGGGATTAGCAACATGGACGGCGTCACGATCGTTAGTCACCCGCTGGTACAGCACAAGCTGACGCTGTTGCGGAGAAAAGACATTTCGACCAAGTCGTTTCGCGAACTCCTCAAGGAGATCGGGATGCTGCTGTGTTACGAAGTCACCCGTGACCTGCCGCTGGCCGACGTCGAAATAGAAACGCCGATTGCGCAGATGAAGTCGCCGCAAATCGCGGGCAAGAAGCTGGTGTTCGCGCCGATCCTGCGCGCCGGCATTACGTTTGCCGACGGCATGCTCGATCTGGTGCCGACCGCGCGCATCGCGCATATCGGTCTTTACCGCGAGCCGGAAACCTTCGTTGCGGTCGAGTATTTCTTCAAGGCCCCGAGCGATCTGCACGAGCGACTGGTGATCGTGATTTCACCGATACTGGCAACGGCGAACTCCGCCGTCGCCGCGATCGACCGGCTGAAAGAGCGCGGCGCCAACGACATCAGACTGGTGTGCCTGATCGGCGCACCGGAAGGCGTCGAGCGCGTGCGCGGCATTCACCCGGACGTTCCGATCTGGCTCGCCGCGATCGACCAGGGGCTAGACGAAAACGCCTACATTGTGCCCGGTCTCGGCGATGCCGGTGACCGTGCCTATGGCACCAAATAGGCTGATAACCGGAAGCTACGCGGCATCGGCCAACAGGGTCCGGACGATCGGATGATTCCGGTCGGCCAGGCCGTCGATGACGTTGAAATGGTGGCGGCCGGGTTCTTCGATCGTGCAGGTCTGCGCGCCGAGCCCGGTCCAGATGTTGGCAAGCAGGGCGTTCTGGCGGACGAATTCCGGGCGCTCCGCGCTGCCGACCCAGCAGGTCACCCGGGCACCGGGCAAAGGCCGCAACAGCGCGGGGCTTTCGGTTTGCGCTTCGGCGTCGTCGATCCGCAGATCGGCATTCATGGCGGTCTTCAGCATCGGGCGAAGGTCATGGACGCCCGAGATCGAGACGGTATTGCGGATGCGCGCGCGGGCGACCTCCGACAGCGGCGAAGTCGCCGAAATCATGCGCGTGACCAGATGACCACCGGCGGAGTGGCCCGTCAGGAAAATCGGGCCTTCCACCATCGCGGCCGCCTGCACGATCGCGGCGGCAATTTCGCGCGTAATATCGGCCACGCGAACCGCCGGACAAAGCGTGTAGGAAGGCATCGCCACCGCATAGCTGCTCTCGACGGCGCCACGCGCGAGGTGTGACCAAAAGCTCTTGTCGAGGGCGCGCCAGAACCCGCCATGGACGAAAACGACGAGGCCCTTTGGTTCGCCCTCGGGACGGAACAGATCGAAGCGGTTTCGCGGCCGCTCGCCGTAGCCGATATCGAGCGTCGCGCGGCCACTGGCCCCGAGTTCATCGCGATAGGTCTGGGCGGGTTGCACCCAGGCCGCCGGCCAGCGCTCACCACCGGGGATGTTGGGGCCATTGGCGTAGGCGTCGTTCCAGTCGGAAATCTGGTGAAAGATCATGCGGGTCGGTTTCCGTTTGGTCTTGAGTAGCCGGAAGAGGCGCCTACGATCAGGATTCAGTTCGACGACATCTACTCACATCGGCCGCCCGCAGGACAAGTCCAAAAGTACTTTAGACATATAACTTATGGGCTTGAAACAATTCGCCGCCATGCGAGTATCCGCCGCCTGCGAACGAGGCCAATGATGACCGATTTCACGCGAACGCGATCCCTGTTCCATATGCCTGATGGCGTCATCTATCTCGACGGCAACTCGCTCGGTCCCCTGCCCGTCGCGGCGACCGATCGCGTCCGCGGCATGATGACCGAAGAATGGGGAAAACAGCTCATCAGGGGCTGGAACAGCGCCGGCTGGATGGCTCAGCCGCGCCGCATCGGCGACCGTGTCGGCCGGCTGATCGGCGCGCCCGAGGGCACTGTGGTGATCGGCGACACCCTGTCGATCAAGGTCTATCAGGCGCTTGCCGCCGCGCTCGAACTCAATTCCAGCAGGCGGGTGATCCTGTCCGACAACGGCAACTTTCCAACCGACCTCTACATGGCAGAGGGTCTGCTCAGATCGCTCGACCGGGGATACCAGCTCAAGATCGTCTCCCCCGAGGAAGTCGAAGACGCCATCGACGCAACGATTGCGGTGCTGATGCTGACCGAGGTCGACTATCGCACCGGCCGCCTGCACGACATGAAGGCACTGACGCAGAAAGCGCACGCCGCCGGCGCATTGACGGTTTGGGACCTCGCCCACTCCGCGGGCGCCATTCCGGTCGACGTGTCAGGCGCCAAAGCCGATTTCGCGGTCGGCTGCACCTACAAATATCTCAATGGCGGTCCCGGCGCGCCGGCCTTCATCTACGTCGCACCTGACCATGCCGACACGGCGCGGCCGGCGCTTTCCGGATGGCTGGGGCATCAGGCGCCGTTCGCCTTCGATCTTGATTACCGGGCCGGCGCCGGGATCGAACGGATGCGGGTTGGAACGCCTCCCGTCATTGCGATGGCCGCGCTCGATGCCGCGCTCGATGTCTGGGAGGGCGTCAGCATGTACGACGTCCGCAAGGCGTCGATCGCGCTGGCCGACCTGTTCATCCGCGAAGTCGAAGCCCGTTGTCCGGAACTGACGCTGGCCTCGCCGCGGGACGGCAACAAACGCGGCAGCCAGGTTTCGTTTCGCCACGCCAACGGCTACGCGATCATGCAGGCGCTGATCGCGCGCGGCGTGATCGGCGATTTTCGGGCTCCCGATGTGATACGCTTCGGCTTTACGCCGCTCTACATCGGCGAGGCCGAAATTCGCGCGGCGGTCGATGCGATCGAGGATGTCGTGAACAATCGCCGCTGGGATGCCGCGGAGTATCGCAAAATGGCTGTCGTGACATGACTGAGAAACCCATGACCGAAAAGCCTTTGGACCCCTCCGGCGAGGGCGCCCAGATGTCGTTCGACGGGCGGATGTCCTACAGCGACTATCTGCATCTGGAACGCGTGTTGGACGCGCAGGAACCGCTTTCGGATGCGCATGACGAACTTCTGTTCATCATCCAGCATCAGACCTCCGAACTCTGGATGAAGCTGGCGATCCACGAGATCCGCTCCGCCATCAAGGCGATCCACAACGACGAGCTTCAGCACGCCTTCAAGGTGCTGTCGCGCATCGCCCGAATCTTCGAACAACTCACGGGCGCCTGGGACGTTTTGCGAACGATGACGCCGAGCGAGTATACCGAATTTCGCGGTCAGCTCGGTCAATCGTCGGGCTTCCAGTCGTACCAGTACCGCGCGATCGAATTCCTCGCCGGCAACCGCAATGTTGCGATGCTCGGTCCTCATGCCCACCGCGGCGACATCGTCGCGAAGCTGGAAGAAATTCTCGGCGAACCCAGTCTCTATGACGAAGCGTTGCTTCTGCTCGCGCGCAATGGCTTCGACATCGGCCAAGATGCGCAACGAACGGATTGGCGCACGACGCGGACCGCGAATGACAAGGTGCTGGCTGCCTGGAAGACCGTCTACGCATCTCCCGACAAACACTGGATGCTGTACGATTTGGCCGAAAAGCTGGTCGATTTCGAAGACTACTTCCGCCGCTGGCGCTTCAACCACGTCACGACGGTCGAGCGCATTATCGGCCTGAAGCGCGGAACCGGCGGCACGTCGGGCGTATCCTATTTGCGCAAGATGCTCGAGGTCGAACTTTTCCCGGAACTTTGGAAAGTGAGAACGGAGCTTTAGGCCCTGGCACGTCATCCTAAGGTGCGAGCCCAGCGGTGCACCTGCACCGCTGGGCGAGCCTCGAAGGATGGGCCACGGGCGCTTTTCATCCTTCGAGGCGCGCAAGAGCGCGCACCTCAGGATGACGCGATAAGGTGGTGCGCTCCTACCCCAGCTTCGGATGCGTCATGAATTCCTCGATGATCTCGGCGGGCGGCTTGACGAATTCTCCGGCACGGCTGACGCCGAGGCCGGTGAGACGGCGAAGTTTGACCGCCATTTCCGCCATCTTCACCACGATCGGGATGCCGTTGATGACAGGCGCGCCGTCGATCGCGTGATTGCGGAGCGCGGCAAACAGCAGCATCGGGATGCCACCGCCCGGGATCAGCACTTCGACGCCCTTGGCCACCAGCGGCCGCGCCTGTTCGGCGAACAGCTCCTCGACCTCGCGCGCCAGCGCTTCCGATTCATACGCCTTCAGGATCTGCCCCGGCTCAAATGTCATGGCGTGGGTGCCCGCAACCCGGCGTTCCAGTCCGTATTTGGTGATCTGGTGGTGAAACCAGGGAATGTAGCGCGGATTGATCGTGATGATGCCGCTGCGCTGCCCGAGCTGGCAGCCATGGAGCATTGACGATTCGCCGAGTGCGAGAACCGGAATATCGACCACGGAGCGCGCTTCGTAGAGACCGGCGTCCTGGAAGTGGCCGATCACGAAGGCATCGTATCCCTCGCGTTCAGCCCGCACGGCATTGCAGATCACTTCCCGCGCGCAACGAAATTCGACGATCGCGTGGGCATAGGAATCGTGCGGCGTAATACCCTTGATGTCGATCGTGGTGCCGGGCTCGACGATGTCATCGAGATGTTTGCGCAACCGATCCCAGTAGGTCTTGCCGTTCTCGTAGTCGACGTAGCTCTGATACCAGATGCGGATCGGCTTCATGGCAGGCGTCTCCTTCCGCGCGCGTCCCTAAGGACGACGCGGCGTTTGATGAATGCGGCGCGATCGTCGGGGCCGTGGCTCAGGCCAGCAGCTTCCACGCCCCCTTCTCGAGCGTGACGATGACGCGTGCGCGTTCGTCGACACCGGAATTGTCGTTCTGGGTATAGTTGTAGACGCCATGCGAGCCCACCACGTCCTTGGTGCGGTAGAGCTCATCGCGCAGCGCCGCGCGGAAGGCAGGCGTGCCGGGCGGTGTCGTTGCTAGCGCGCGCTTGGCCGCGGCGGCGAAGACCAGCCAGCCGTCGAAGGAATAGGCCGAGAAGGCATCGGTCGAGGCGACGTTGTTGGCTTTGAGGTGTGCGGCGCGGAATTCCAGGCCGACCTTCTTCACCGGATTGCTGTCGGGCAATTGTTCGGCGACGATCACCGGCCCGGTTGGCGCCAGAACGCCTTCGACCGCCGCGCCGCCGACCCGGATGAAGTCAGGGTTGATCAGGGCATGCGTGCCATAGATCGGGCCGCGAAAACCGCGCTCGCGCAGCGCCAAAAACGGCAGCGCGCCCGGCGTTCCCGAACCGCCGGTCATGACGGCATCAGGCTGCGCGGCGATGATCTTGAGCGTTTGCGCGGTCACCGTGGTATCGGGACGCGCATAGCGCTCGTCTGTCAGGATCTTGATGCCAATGGGCGCGGCCGTCTTGGACAGCGCGTTGAAGACAAGGTCGCCCCAGGCGTCGCTGAAGCCGATATAGCCGAGGCTCTTGATGCCGGCTTTTTGCATTTGCGCGACCACCGCCGCGACCATCAACGGCGGCGGTTGCGGAATCGAAATCGCCCAGAAGCCGCCGTCGCCCTTGCCCGCTGTCGGCGGAAGCGGCGAGATGGAAACGAACGGCACCTTCTGCTCGCCGGCGACCGCCGCCATCGCAACCGATCCGGGCAGGCCTGATGTCCCGATCAACAGATCGACCTTTTCTTCTTCGACAAGCTTGCGGGCGTTTCGGGTTGACGCCGACGGATCTCCGCCATCGTCCATCTGGACCAGCCGGATCTTATGACCTTCGATCGTGTCGAGGTAAGCCATGGCGGCGGCAATGCCCCTTGAATAGGGAATGCCGATGGAGGCGCCCGGTCCGGTCTGCCCCGTCACGAAACCAACGGAGATGGGAGCGGATTGCGCCCGAAGGATCGCGGGAGCCGCGACGAAACCGGAGAGTGCTGCACCGCCGATGAGAACGTTTCGGCGCGAAATCATCTGTCTGCTCATCGTCGCTACCTCCTGTTGGGCCGCCGGTCAGTCGACGGGGGCCGGACTACTGAAGAAGTGAGAGACCGGAGCGATGGCAGGCCGCCGGCGGCATGGCCGCCGGTTCATCCCCGCGTCGTGGCTTGATTTATTGTTCACAGCCGCGCCATCCGCCATTCCGGACAAAAATTGTTTTAGACATAAAATATAAAAGCGTGCAGTATGGCCTCAGTCAAGAGGCAATTCACATGATCAACTTACCGATTAAAGTTGCAATTCATGCCTTATGGCCGAAGGCCGAGGGTGTCGCCGATCTGGCTCGAAAGGATCGTGCTGGCCTGATCGTAGAGTCCGGTCATCACGTGCAGGATCGAGGTCGCCTGCTGCAAAGCGTCCTGGGTACCGGACATGCTGCCGACCAGACGCACCAGGGTGTCGCGCCGGTGCTGCAGATAAGCGTCGACGATCGCACGGCCGGACTCGGTCGGCACGTAAGTGGTGTTGCGGCGCGAGGCGCCATTGCTCGCTTTCTCGATAAAACCCAGCGAAAGCAGCTTTTTCAGCCCGTATTGCAGATTGGCAAGATCATCGCGATGCAGAAGCCGCGCCACATCGCTCAGGCCCTTCGGCGTGCCATTCAGGTGAAGCACGTGCAGGATCGAGGCCTCGGTGCCGCCCAGCGCGTTCGTTGGCATGGCGCCCAGACAGTCGCGCCGCCAGCGCGCGAACGCCGAACCGAAGTGCCAGGCGGCATATTCGAACGCATTCACGGTCTGCTCGATCGGCGAAATCTCGGCGACCGGCTCGGTGACCACTGCCGCTATTTGCGCCGAAACTGCTTGTTTTTTGGCCACAGAATGCCTCCTCAAATATCAATTTCAAACAGCAATTTAATGTATTAACCTGACTAATCAAGGTGCTGGATCGCATGACGACTGAAATCGCCATCATTCTGCTGCTCGATGGGATCGCCAATGGCGCCATCTATCTGCTGGCTGGCCTCGGCCTCGTGCTGATCTTTTCGGTTACCCGCGTCGTGTTCGTGCCGTTCGGCGATATCACGGCGTTTTGCGTGCTCTCGATCGCCGCGTTCGAACTTGGCCGGGTGCCGGGCACGATCTGGGTGGTCGCGATCCTGGCCGTCATCGCAACCGTTGTCGATGCCGCCGGTCATTACCGATCCGGCGAACACGCGCGGATTCCACGTTCAATCTTCTTGTATGGCCTGCTGCCGCTTATTCCCTGCGTGCTGGCCTGGGTCGCCGCATCCTACGCCCTGCCGCAAGTGGTGCAGATCGTCCTTGCGCTGGTGCTCGTGCTGCCGATCGCGCCGCTGCTCGACCGCATTGCGTTCCGGCCCGCCGCCGATGCTTCCGTGCTGGTCCTGCTCATCATCGCGCTGGCCGTCCATTTCGCGATCAGCGGACTGGGCCTGATGGCCTTCGGCGCCGAGGGTTTCCGCATTCGGCCATTGGTCAATGGCATCTACAGCTTTGGCGGCGTCATCGTATCGGCGCAGGTCCTGCTGATGCTGGTCACCGCCGCCCTGCTCAGCCTGCTGTTCTTCCTGTTCTTCGAGCGCTCGATGTCGGGCCGGGCGCTGCGCGCGACCGCGGTCAACCGCATCGGCGCGCGGCTCGTCGGTATCCGGCCGGCACGTACCGGTACGATCGCCTATTTCATCGCCTCGCTGCTTGCCGGCGTCTCCGCCATCCTAATCGGCCCGACCACGACGATCTATTACGATTCCGGCTTCATGATCGGGCTGAAAGCCTTTATCGGCGCCATCATTGGCGGCTTCACCAGCTATCCGATCGCAGCGCTCGGCGCCGTGTTCGTCGGCATCATGGAGAGTTTCGCCTCGTTCTGGAGCAGTTCGTACAAGGAAGTGATCGTGTTCGGCCTCCTGATCCCGGTGCTGCTCTGGCAGTCCTGGAAGTCGGCCGGGCATGCCGATGAAGAAGGCGAGGAAATGGAAATGCCCGATGCGATCGCGCTGAGCGCGCCGCTTCGCATCGGCCTGATCAGCGCCACCGTCGTCGCCCTGCTGATCGCCCCTGCACTGCTCGGCAGCTTCGCCATTACGCTCCTCAACTATATCGGCATCTCCGCGTTGGTCGCGCTCGGGCTGGTGTTGCTGACCGGCATCGGCGGCATGACGTCTTTCGGGCAAGCCGCCTTTGTCGGCATCGCGGCCTATGCGACGGCCTGGGCGACCGTGACGCTCGATTTGTCGCCGTGGCTAGGATTGCTGCTGGCGCTGGCAATGACCGGGCTTGCGGCGCTGGCGATCGGCGCGCTGACGCTGCGGCTCGGCGGGCATTTTCTCTCGCTCAGCACGATCGCCTGGGGCATCTCGATCTATTTCCTGTTCGGCAATGTCCCGGGCCTCGGGCAGAACACCGGCATGGCCGGCATCCCACCGATCACCATCGCCTCGATCTCACTGATTTCCTCGCAAACCATCTTCTATCTGATCTGGCTGATGGTCGGGCTCGCCATGCTCGCGAGTGCCAACCTGCTCAATTCCCGCGAGGGCCGTGCGATCCGAAGCCTTCGTGGCGGCGGCGTTCTGCTGGCAAGCATGGGCGTCAACATCTTTCGAATCCGCCTTGTCACCTTCGTGATCGCGGCGCTGCTCGCCGGGCTGGCCGGCTGGCTCTATGCGCACATGAACCGGTTCATCAGCCCGGCCCCGTTCGACGTCAAACCCGGCATCGAGTATCTGCTGATGGCGATGGCGGGCGGTGCCGGCCATATCGCGGGCGCGGTTGCCGGTTCCGCCTTGATCACGCTGCTCAAGAACTGGTTGCAGGATGTGCTGCCGCTGGTGACGAAGAACCCGGCGCAATTCGAGATCATCGCTTTCAGCATCCTCCTTGTCCTGCTGCTGCAGAATGCCCGCGGCGGCCTCATTGCGTTCATCGCCAAACGCCTGCCCAAGGGCACGCGCCCGCCGCCCGCGGCCGCCGAGGCGATGCCGCGCCGCGCACTGCCGGAAAATGGCACGCTGATTCTGAACGTCGAAAACGCCGTGAGGACGTTCGGCGGACTGACCGCCGTCAACAAGGTCAGTTTTGATCTCAAGGCCGGCGAGATCCTCGGCCTGATTGGTCCGAACGGCGCCGGCAAGAGCACGATGTTCAACCTGTTGACCGGGGCGTTGCAGGCCAACGCCGGCCGGATCAGTTTCCTGGGCCAGGACATCACGTATCGTCCGCAGATGGAAATCGCGCGCATGGGCATCGCGCGCACATTCCAGCATGTGAAGCTCCGGCCGAACATGAGCCTGATCGACAACGTCGCGCTCGGCGCCTATGCGCGCACCGCGACCGGCTTCCTGAAGAGCGCGCTTCGCCTCGATCGCACTGAGGAGCGGCGGACGCTGCACGAGGCCCAGCGCCAATTGCAGCGCGTCGGCCTCGGCGACAAATCCTACGAACTCGCCGGCAACCTTCCGCTCGGCGGCCAGCGTATCCTGGAAGTCGCCCGCGCGCTGGCGGCCGATCCCGTGCTGGTGGTGCTGGACGAGCCGGCCGCAGGCCTGCGACCGCCCGAGAAAGAGGCGCTGGCCAAGGTGTTGCGCCAGATTCGCGACGAAGGCGTCACGATCCTGATCGTCGAGCATGACATGGATTTCGTCATGGGGCTGGTCGACCGGTTGGTGGTCATGGAGTTCGGCTGCAAACTGGTCGAGGGAAATCCGGCAGCGGTTCGCGCCGATCCGAAGGTGCAGGAAGCCTATCTCGGAGGCGTATTATGAGCGCGATGCTTGAGATTTCAGATCTTCATGTCGCTTACGGCAAGGTCGAAGCCGTGCGCGGCGTGTCGCTGTCACTGCAGAGAGGCCAGATCGTCACGGTGATCGGGCCGAACGGCGCGGGCAAGACTACCCTCCTTGCAGCCACCATTGGCCTGCTGCCATCGCGCGGCCGGCTCATCTTCGAAGGCCAGGATCTGTTGAAGCTCGACGTCGAGGCGCGCGTCGAGCACGGCTTCTGCCTGGTGCCCGAGACGCGGGAGTTGTTTGGAGAGTTGACGGTCTACGACAATCTCGTGCTCGGGGCCTACCCGCGCCGTTCGGATCGTGCCTTCGTCGCCCGCGCGCTCGACGAGACCTATGGGCGTTTCCCGCGCCTCGCCGAACGGCGCGCGCAACGCGCCGACACGCTGTCCGGCGGCGAGCGCCAGATGCTCGCGCTTGGCCGCGCTCTGATGTCGGCGCCGCGGCTGCTGATGCTCGACGAGCCCAGCCTCGGCCTCGCACCGCTGATCGTGCGTGACATCCTGCGCATCGTGTCTGGCCTGCGCGATGCCGGGGTCTCGATCCTGCTCGTTGAGCAGAATGCGAAGGCGGCGCTCGAAATCGCCGACTACGGCTACGTGCTGGAAACCGGCGAGATCGTGCTCGACGGTGAAGCCGCCAGCCTGCTCGGCGATGCCCGTGTGCAGGCAACTTATCTCGGCGGAGGGCATTGACCGCCATGGCAAACCGCATTGCAAGTTATGATGGGGTCGCCGTCGCGGTCCCCGTCACTGTGCCCTATGAGCGCTTCTCCATCCGTGGCGCGCACTGGTTCATCGCCCGCGCGCTGAAGGCCCTGGTCGATGGCGCCGGGATTTCCAAGGATGAAATCGACGGCCTGTGCGTGGGGAGTTTTACATTGGCGCCCGACAGCGCCGTCGGCCTGACCCAGCATCTCGGCCTCTCGCCGCGCTGGCTCGATCACGTGCCGATGGGCGGCGCGTCCGGCATTGTCAGCCTCCGTCGCGCGGCGCGCGCGGTTCAGGCTGGTGACGCCGAGATCGTTGCCTGCATCGCCGGCGACACCAACCACGTCGACAGTTTCCGGCTAAGCACCGCGACCTTCAGCATGTTCGCGCAGGATGCGGTCTATCCCTATGGCGCAGGCGGACCGAACACCAGTTTTGCCTTCCTCACCGCCTATTACATGCGCACCTATGGCGCGAAGCCTGAGGATTTCGGCAAGCTCTGCGTCGCGCAGCGCTCGAACGCGTTGCAATTTCCGCATGCGCTGTTCAAGAAGCCGCTGACGCTGGACGAGTATCTTAACGCCCGGCCGGTGGCCGACCCGCTTCGGCTGTTCGATTGCGTGATGCCTTGCGCCGGCGCCGAAGCATTTCTTGTCATGAGCGAGGACCGCGCACGGCGCCTCGGATTGCCGCACGCGCGGCTGCGAGGTGCCATCGAACGGCACAATGCCTTCCCTGACGATCCCGTGCAGCACCGCGGCGGCTGGGCAATGGACCGCGATCGCCTGTACGAAAGCGCAGGCGTCGGGCCTCAAGACATCGACCTGCTCGAGGCCTATGACGATTATCCTGTCATCTGCGTGCTACAGATCGAGGATCTCGGCTTCTGCGGCAAGGGCGAAGGGCCCGACTTCATTCGGCGCAACACGTTCGAGGCGAACGGCAGCTTTCCCTTCAACACCTCGGGTGGCCAATTATCTGTCGGCCAGGCCGGGGCCGCCGGCGGCACGCTCGGGATCGTCGAAGCGCTCCGGCAGGTCACGGGACAGCCGCTCGGCGCGAAGGTCGATAACGCCCGTCATGCGCTCGTCTCCGGATTCGGCATGATCAACTTCGACCGGGGACTATGCACCGGCGCCGCCATTCTCGCCGCAACATGATTGGAACTTGATGATGAGTGAAACAATCAAACGGCCGAAGCGCAAGAATCCAATTCTAAAGACGCGCGCGCCGACGCTGCCGCCGGATCGCCGCAGCCGCATTGCGCTCGGCCTCGTTCGCGGCGCAGCCCTTGGCAACCTCGAACTGCAATGCTGCGCGGCTTGCGGCGCCGTGCAATACCCGCCACGCGAGGCCTGCGTGCGCTGCCTGTCGGCCGAACTCGAATGGACCGTGATGAGCGGACGCGGCGAACTCGTCAGCGAGACCACGTTGCATCATTCCCAAGAGTTGTTCTTTCGCGAACGCATGCCCTGGCGGCTTGGACTGGTCCGTCTCGCCGAAGGTGTCAGCCTCGTCGTCCATCTCGACGCGCGCTGCGGCCCGGCGCCGTCGCCGGTCATCGTGGAGGCCGTGCTCGACCGCGCCGGCCAGGCCGCGCTTGTCGCCAAGCCGGATGGCGGCAATACCGCACTTGCCGACGAGCCAAAACTGCGCAACTTCACGTCGGATCCAAGATTCCGCAAAGTGCTGGTCACCGACGCCAAATCGCCGGTCGGCCAAGCTGTCGTGAAAGCGGTGCTGGAGGCCGGCGCCGATCTCGTCTGGGCCGGCCATTGCGAGCCCTGGAAGAATCCGCCGGGCTGGCCAGCGATTGCGGAGCTGCCAAAGGTGACGCTGGTCCCCCTCGATGTCACCGACACCAAATCGGTCAATGAACTTGCCGCCGAACTCGGCTTCAAGGTCGATATCGTGATCAACACATCAGAGCATCATCGCACGTTTGGCATTTTCGGCCGCGCCGGTGTCGAAACCGCACGGGCGGAGATGGAGACTAATTGCTTCGGCCTGTTGCGGCTGGCCCAGGCGTTCGGTCCGGTCATGCAGGCGCGTGGCGCCGATGGCGAAACCAGCGCGGTGGCCTGGGTTAATCTGCTGTCGATCTATGCGCTGTCCAATTTTCCGCAGCACGCGACCTATTCGGCGTCGATGGCCGCGGCGCTCTCGGTCGCGCAGGCGCTGCGCGCCGAAATGCGCGTCGCCGGCATCAGGGTCGTCAACATCTTTCCGGGACCTATCGACGACGAATGGAATCAGCTGCTGCTGCCGCCAAAATTGGCGCCATCGGCGGTCGCCCGCGCCATCGTCGGCGCGCTCAAAGGATCGGTTGAGGACGTCTATCCCGGCGACATCGCGCAGGACTGGCTCGCCCGTTTCCGCGACAATCCCAAGGCACTGGAACGGGAGCTTGGCCGATGAAATCGAACGATCCAGCGCCCGGCCCTGAAATCCTGGCGGACTTCACCGCAGCACTCGCGACCGGCGCGATTCGCATCATCGATCTCACGCAGGCGTTGGGTCCGGATTTTCCGAGCATCGTGATGCCGCCCGAAATTGGCCAAAGCCGCGCCTTCCGCATGGAAGAGATTTCGCGGTACGACGAACGCGGCGGCGCCTGGTACTGGAATAATCTGTCCTTTGGCGAACATACTGGCACGCATTTCGACGCCCCGATCCACTGGGTCTCGGGCCGCGACCTTCCCAACAGCTCTACCGATACAATCCCGGTTGCCGATTTCATTGCGCCCGCCGTGGTGATCGACTGCTCGAAGGAATCCGCACAGGATGCCGACTTCCTGCTGACGCCGGATTTCATCAAGGCCTGGGAAGCTGTGCACGGCAAAATCCCGCCGCGATGCTGGGTGCTGATGCGCACCGACTGGTCGAAGAAGACCGATCCGGCGGCCTATCAGAATTTCGACGAGACCGGGCAGCACACGCCCGGCCCCGATCCCGACGCCGTGCGCTTTCTGCTCAACGAGCGCGATGTTCTCGGCTTCGGCACCGAAACCATCGGCACCGACGCGGGCCAGGCGGCGCATTTCCTGCCACCCTATCCGTGCCACTACTACATGCACGGTGCCGGACGCTATGGTCTGCAATGCCTGACCAATCTCGACCTGCTGCCGCCAACAGGAGCCTCGCTGATCGCGCCGCCGCTGAAGATCCAGCAGGGCAGCGGCAGCCCATTGCGCGTGCTGGCGCTGGTGCCTTCAAATCCTGCGGGAGCGCCCCGCCCATGAGCCTCCGTGCGCCTGGCATGATTGAGCTGCCACCGGAAGATCGGACGCTGCCGCGCATGCTCGAAATTCAAGCCGGCCGCCACGGTGACCGGACGTTGCTGTCGTGCGCAAACGATTCATGGACCTTTCGCGAGGCGCGCTACATCGCTGCCGGCCGGGGCGCGACATTGCGCGCGGCGGGCATTGCAGCCGGTGACCGAGTGGCGATCCTCTGCTCCAATCGCCTTGAGATGCTGGAGATCGTTTTGGGCTGCGGCTGGATCGGCGCCATCGCGGTCCCAATCAACACCGCGGCGATGGGACCGCAGATCGGTTATTACCTGTCGAATAGCGGCGCGCGGCTGTTCGCGATCGAGGCGCAATTCGTCGAACGCCTGGTCCATGTCTCCGAAGGCATGGCCTCGCTTGGTTCGCTCTGGGTGATCGGCGGCGATGCCCCGCCCAAGGGTGCAGCGCCGTTGATGGAGGTCATGCCGCCGCGCGCCGCCGCGATTGCGGCCGCGCCCGTCAGCCCCGGCGACACCCTTGCGATCATCTATACCAGTGGCACCACCGGCCCATCCAAAGGCGTGATGTGCCCGCATGCGCAATATTACTGGTGGGGCATCCACTCCGGCCGCATTTTTGGCCTGACGGCAGACGACGTGCTTTGCACCACCCTGCCGCTGTTCCATATCAATGCCCTCAATACGTTTGCGCAGGCGCTCCTCAGCGGCGCGCGGATGGTCCTCGAACCGCGCTTCTCGGCCTCCGGCTTCTGGCCGGCTATGATCCAGAGCGAACCAACCGTGATCTATCTGCTCGGCGCCATGGTGCCGATCCTGCTGGCGGGTGAACCGCGCGCGGACGAGCGCGGACACCAAATCCGCACCGGGCTCGGACCAGGGGTTCCTGCTAACCTTGGCGCGACGTTCACCGCGCGCACCGGGGTTACGCTGCTCGAAGGCTACGGTTCGACCGAAACCAATTTCGTCATCGGCGCATCGGCGGAAACACAGAAGCCGGGAACCATGGGCCGTATCGTCGACGGTTTTCAGGCGCGCGTCGTCGATGTCAACGATGTTGAACTGCCGGATGGCGAGGCCGGTGAACTGGTGCTGCGCGCCGACGAGCCGTTTGCGTTCGCGAGTGGCTATTTCGGCATGGCCGAGAAGACCGTGGAAGCCTGGCGGAATCTCTGGTTCCATACCGGCGATCGGGTCATCCGTGACGAGAACGGCTATTTCCGGTTCGTCGACCGGCTCAAGGATGCGATCCGCCGGCGCGGCGAGAACATCTCGTCCTACGAGGTTGAGCAGGTGCTGCTGGCTCACCCTGATATCGAAATGACGGCGGTCTTTCCCGTGTGCTCGGAACTTGCCGAGGATGAAGTGATGGCCGCGATCGTGGTGCGGCCGGGAGCCGCGATCCCGCCCGTCGAACTGATGCAATTTTGTGCGCCGCGGCTGCCCCGTTTCGCAGTGCCCCGCTTCATCGATTTTGTCGCGGACCTGCCGCGGACGGAGAACGGCAAGATCCGGAAATACGAGCTGCGCGAACGCGGCGTGACCGCGTCGACCTGGGATCGCGAAGCGGTCGGCTACCGGCTGAAGCGGGGAGCCACGTAAATGGATAGTTATTTGACACTTAAAATATGTCGGCTTAGCATTTTGACCGATCTGCCGCCGTCGCTTGAGCCGAAGGAAATGCGTCATGGCTGAACGCTCTTTCGCCCGAGAGGTCCAGGACCTCAAACTGGGCAACGGGGAAATCTTCCATGGCGAAGGCATTCTGGCCATCACCAAGGCGCTGCTGCAGTCCGGCGTCGGCTATGTCGGCGGCTACCAGGGCGCGCCGATCTCGCATCTGATGGACGTTTTGGCGGATGCGCAGGACATTCTCGGCGATCTCGGCGTGCACTTCGAAACCTCGGCGAACGAGGCGGCTGCGGCCGCAATGCTTTCCGCCTCCGTGATGTATCCGATCCGCGGCGCGGTGACCTGGAAATCGACCGCCGGCACCAACGTCGCCTCCGACGCGCTGTCCAATCTCGCCTCCGGCGGCGTCACCGGCGGCGCGTTGATCGTGATCGGCGAAGATTACGGCGAAGGCTCCTCCATCATGCAGGAGCGCAGCCACGCCTTTGCGATGAAATCCCAGATCTGGCTGCTCGATCCCCGCCCCAACCTCGAATCTATCGTCAAGGCCGTCGAGGACGGATTTGAGCTGTCGGAAGCGACCAACACGCCCGTGATGCTGGAAGTGCGCATCCGATCCTGCCATGTCCACGGCCGCTTTGCCGCCAAGGACAACAAGCGCCCGGCATTCACGATGGCGCAGGCGCTGGAAAGCCCGCGGCGTGATACCAACCGCATCGTGCTGCCGCCGGCCTCCTACATGCACGAGAAGGAAAAGATAGAGCAGCGCTGGCCGGCCGCGGTTTCCTTCATCAAGGCGCGCAAGCTCAACGAAGTCTTCGCGGGCGATATCGATGACGTCGGCATCATCCTGCAGGGCGGCATGTATAATGGCGTGATCCGCGCGCTGCAGGGGTTTGGCCTGGCGGACGTGTGGGGTAACACCCGCATTCCGCTCTACGTCATGAACGTGACCTATCCCTTGATCGACGATGAGCTGATCGCCTTCTGCCAATCGAAGCGCGCGGTGCTGATGGTCGAGGAAGGACAGCCTGACTACATCGAACAGGCCCTGCATAAGGTCCTGCGCAAGGCCGATGTCCCGACCAAGATCTACGGCAAGGGCGAGTTGCCGATCGGCGGCGAGTATACCGCAGCCGTAATGGCGGCGGGTGTTCGTAAATTCCTCACCGCTGCCGCGCCCGAAGTGCTGCCGGACCATATCCGCGCGCCAAACGATCCATCGATCCTGGCCCATGACAAGATCAAGGCGCTGGCTGAAGTGGTGCCGGCGCGCCCGCCCGGCTTCTGCACCGGTTGCCCGGAGCGACCGATCTTCGCCGCGATGAAGCTCGTCGAAAAGGACCTCGGCCCGCATCATGTCGCGGCCGATATCGGCTGCCATTTGTTCTCGATCCTCCCGCCGTTCAACATCGGCGCGACGACGATGGGCTATGGGCTTGGACCGGCCTCGGCATCCGCGTTCAATGTGAAGGCGGACAAGCGCTCGATTTCGATCATGGGTGATGGCGGTTTCTGGCACAACGGCCTGAGCAGCGGCATCGGCAATGCCGTCTACAACCAGCATGACGGCGTTATCCTGGTGGTCGACAACCATTATACCTCGGCCACCGGCGGCCAGGACATCCTGTCGTCCCGCGCCGACAACAAGTCGCGCTCGACCAACCACCCGATCACCGAGGCAGTCAAAGGCATCGGCGCCAAATGGGTGCGCCAGATCGACCGCACCTATGACGTCGGCAAAATGCGCGACACGCTGAAGGAAGCGCTCACCAGCACCGACAAGGGACCGAAGGTGATCGTCGCCTCCTCCGAATGCATGCTGAACAAGCAGCGCCGGATCAAGCCGCTGTTCAACAAGGCGGTGAAGGGTGGCGAGCGCGTCGTGCGCGAGCGCTTTGGCGTCGACGAGGACGTCTGCACCGGCGACCATGCCTGCATCCGGCTGTCCGGCTGCCCCTCGCTTTCGGTCAAGCACACCAGCGATCCGCTGAAGGACGATCCGGTCGCCGCGATCGACAATAGCTGCGTCGGCTGCGGCAATTGCGGCGAGGTGGCCGAGGCCGCCGTGCTGTGCCCGTCATTCTACCGCGCCGACATCATCCACAACCCGACCGGCTTCGATCAGTTCATGGCGAAGCTGCGCGGCGGCGTCATCGGATTCCTGCAGCGACGCCGCGACCGTCGCCGTCTCGCGCTGGTTTGAGGGCATGGCCGGATGAACATCATGCTGCAGCCCCCCGCCATCGACCTGACCCGACCGCTTTCGATCGCCGTGCTCGCGATGGGCGGCCAGGGCGGCGGCGTGCTGGTCGACTGGATGGTGGCGCTGGCGGAAAGCCAGAACTGGATCGCGCAATCCACCTCGGTGCCGGGTGTCGCCCAGCGCACCGGTGCGACCATCTATTATCTCGAGATGATCCCTGCCCGCGCGGACGCCGCCTACCCGGTGCTGTCGCTGATGCCGGTGCCCGGCGAAGTCGACGTCGTGGTCGGCGCCGAGCTGATGGAAGCCGGCCGCGCCATCCAGCGCGGTCTCGTCACACCAGACAAGACGACATTGATCGCCTCGTCGCACCGTTCGTTCGCGATCCAGGAAAAGCTGGTGCCCGGCGACGGCATCAGCGATTCCAGCAAGGTTTATGAGGCCGCAGAGGCCGCCGCGAAACGCTTTATCGCCTTCGACATGGCCGTGCTCGCAGACAGCACCGGCAGCGCCATCTCCGCGGTGCTGTTCGGTGCGCTTGCCGGCAGCGGCGCGCTGCCGTTCGGCCGCGAGGCTTATGAAGCAACCATCCGCGCCGCCGGCATCGGCATCGAACCGAGCCTGCGCGCGTTCGCGGCGGGTTTTGAGCGCACGCAGGCGGATGCCGCATCCGCGACACCGCCCGCGCCGCCCAAGCCTGCTTCAGCGGGCAAGCTCTATCCAACGCTCGCATCGGTCGGCGATGCCGCTTTCGATGCACTCGTCGCCGACGCCCGGACGACTTTCCCGGCGTCCCTGCACGGCATGATCGCCGCAGGCTTGCGCAAGGTCGTCGATTTTCAGGACGTCGGCTATGGCCGGGAATACCTCGACCTCGTCGCAGCCTTTATGCGCCTGGAACGCGGTAGCGACCCTGCGCTGACGCGGGCGGCGGCAAAACATGTCGCCGTGGCGATGGCCTATGATGACGTCATCCGAGTCGCCGACCTCAAGACCCGCGCGAGCCGTTTCGAACGCGTCCGCAGCGAGGTTCTCGCAAAGCCCGATCAGCTCGTCTACACTACCGAGTTCATGCATCCGCGCATGGAAGAGGTCTTGGGCACGCTTCCCGCGGGACTCGGCCTCTGGCTCGAAGGCAAGCCTGGCCTGTGCAAGACGCTCGATCGCGTGGTCAATCGCGGACGGCGCGTGCAGACCGGGACGGTGCGCTGGTTCCTGCCGCTCTACGTGCTGGGTGGCCTGAAGCGTTTTCGTCGCCGCACGCTGCGTCATAAGCGCGAAGTCACCCATCGTGATGCCTGGCTCGATCTCGCCCGCAACACCGCCGCAAAGGATTACGAGCTTGCCGTCGCCATCCTCGAGGCGCGCCGGCTGGTGAAGGGCTATTCCGACACCCATGCGCGCGGCGCCTCGAAATTTGACAGGGTGATTGCGGTTGCACCGCGTCTCGCCGGTCGCGCTGATGGTGCGCAATGGCTGCAGCGCCTTTGCAAGGCCGCGCTATCAGATGAAGAGGGTAAGGCGCTCGACGGCGCGCTTGCCACGGTTGAAACATTCCTGTGATTGATACGATGGACCAGTTCGACCTCACCGTGACCGATATCCACGCGGAAACCGCATTGATCCGCGCGATCAAGATCGCCCGTCCGCACGGCGAGCCGCTGCCCTCCTGGGAGGCCGGCGCGCATGTCAAAGTACGCCTGCCCGATGGCAGCGAACGCTCCTACTCGCTGATCAACACCTCGCTCGATCCGGCAGCGACCACGCGCCCGCACGCCTACCGGCTCGGCGTGCGGCTGGAACAGCCGAGCCAGGGCGGTTCTCGATTCATGCATGCGCTCAAGGTCGGCGACGTCCTCTCGGTCGCCGCGCCCCGGAATAATTTTCCGCTGGAGCCGGCGTCGAAGCCGGTCGTGCTGCTTGCCGGCGGCATCGGGGTGACGCCCGTGCTCTCGATGGCAACGACGCTCACCGCCAGCAAGCATCCCTACCGCTTCATCTATGCCGGCCGCTCGCGCGACCAGCTCGCCTTTCTCGGCGAGGCCGAAGCGCTGTGCGGCGAACATTTGACCGTTCACGCCGATGACGCCAGCGGCATCTTTGACGTAAAAGCCCTGATGACCTCGCTGACCTCTGATGAACCGCTGTACGTCTGCGGACCCAAACCGATGATCGATACCGCGATCCAGAGCGCCAAGGACCTCGGCTGGGCCGATGGTCGCCTGCGGTTCGAGATTTTTGCCACCGCCGTCCCCCTCGCTGGTGACCAGCCCTTCGAGGTAGTTCTGAACAGTTCCGGCAAGACCTTCCTTATTCCGCCCGACAAGACCATTCTCGCGGTGCTGATCGAAGCGGGCGAAGATCCCATGCACGACTGCCAGCGCGGCGATTGCGGCATCTGCCAGGTCAGCGTGATCGAAGGCACGCCGGACCATCGCGACTATATCCTGACCGATGCCGAGAAAGCGGCCGGCAAACTCATGCAAATCTGCGTCTCGCGGTCGAGAAGCCCGCGGCTCGTGCTCGATCTTTGATTCCGAAGGAGGTGTTGATGGCCAGATATCGCGGAAATCTCGAAGCAATCAAAGGCCTCGTGCGCGAGACCGAGGTGCATCGCGACGTCTATATCGACGAAGAGGTGTTCCAGCTCGAAATGGAGCATGTTTTCGCCAACACCTGGGCCTATGTCGGCCATGACAGCCAGGTGGCGAAACCGGGCGACTATTACGGCACCACCATCGGCACCCAGCCGATCCTGATGGTGCGCCACATCGACAACACCGTGAAGGTGCTGCACAACCGCTGCCCGCACAAGGGCACCCGCATCACCACCGAATCCTGCGGCAACACCGGAAAGTTCTTCCGCTGCCCCTATCACGCCTGGAGTTTCAAGACCGACGGTTCGCTGCTCGCGATTCCCCTGAAGAAGGGCTACGAGAACACCGGCGTCGAACAGAGTCATGCCGGCCGCGGCATGAGCCCGGTCAAACACGTGCACAATTATCGCGGCTTCGTATTTGCAAAACTCAGGGATGTCGGCCCCGGCTTCGAGGAGTTTTTCGGCGACAGCCTGTCGAGCTTCGACAACATGGTCGACCGTTCCCCGGCCGGCCGGCTCGAAGTCGCCGGCGGCGTGCTGCGATACATGCACAATTGCAATTGGAAAATGCTGGTCGAGAACCAGACCGACACCTGCCATCCCATGGTGGCGCATGAATCTTCAGCCGGCACCGCGATCGAGGTCTGGAAGAATGCCCCGCCCGGCGCCAAGAAGCCGATGGCAGTGGAGATCTACGCACCGTTCATGGCGCCCTACGAGTTCTTCGAAAACATGGGCATCCGCGTCTGGCCCAACGGCCACGGCCATACCGGCGTGCACCACTCGATCCATTCCGACTATTCGGCGGTGCCCGGCTATTTCGAGAAGATGGCGGCGGCCCATGGCGAGGAACGCGCCAAGGCGATCCTGGGCGAGAACCGCCACAACACGGTGTACTTCCCCAACATCATGATCAAGGGGCCGATCCAGCTGGTCCGTGTGTTCAAGCCGATCGCGGCCAACAAGACGCTGGTGGAGAGCTGGACCTTCCGCCTCGTCGATGCACCCGACATGCTGCTGGAACGTACCTTGATGTACAACCGGCTGATCAACGCGCCGACTTCCGTGGTCGGCCACGATGATCTCGAAATGTACGAGCGCGCCCAGGAAGGCCTGCATGTCGACGCCAACCAATGGGTCAATCTGCAGCGGCTCTACGACCCCTCCGAAATCCCGGACACGACGGCCGTCACCAACGGCACCACCGAATGGCAGATGCGGAACCAGTTCCGCGCCTGGTCGAAATTCATGACGATGTCGATGTGAGTGCTGCCATGACCGCGCCCACCGACCAGCAATTGATCGATTTCGTCATCCGCGAAACCCGCTTGATCGACCAGCACCGGTTTGAGGAATGGCTCGACCTGTTCGCCGAGGACGGTTTTTACTGGATGCCGCTCGAATGGGGCCAGACCGATCCACGGCTGACGACGTCGCTGATGTACGAGGACAAGCTGCTGCTCAAGATCCGCGTCGAGCGGCTCAAGGGCAACCGCACCTTTTCGCAGAAGCCCAAGAGCCGCTGTCATCATGTTTTGCAAACGCCGCAGGTCGACAGCCGCAACGAGGCAGCCAACGAATATGTCACGTGGACGCCAATGCATTATGTCGAAACGCGCCTCGACCAGCAGGATCTTTACGCGGTCTGGGCCACGCACACCTTGGCCGTGGTGGACGGCGCGCTCAAGATCAAGCTGAAGCGGGTCGACATCGTCAATTGCGATGCCGCATTCGGCAACATCCAGCTGTTCATGTGAGACGGTGATGCAGCTCCCGATCGAGTCTCCGGCAACCGTCTTCGCGGCTTTCGCGCGCGCCGCCGCGAGCCACGGCGACAAGCCATTTCTCGTCGTGCTGCCCGAGACGGCGCAGGCCTATGGCATTGCGGCCGGCGAGATCAGCTATGGCGAGGCGTTCGCAGGGATTGCGGCGCTGACCGACGCCTATCGGGCCAAGGGCTATGGCCGCGGTCATCGGGTCGGCATCCTGATGGAGAATCGACCCGGCTTCTTCCTGCATTGGTTTGCGCTCAATGCGCTCGGCGTGTCGCTGGTGCCGATCAATCCGGACATGCGCGCAGCCGAACTGGAATATCTGATCGGCCATTCCGAGATCGTCGCGGCGGTCGTGATTCCCCAGCGTCACGACGACGTCGCGGCCGCAGCCAAGGCGATCGACCGCGACATTCCTGTCGTCGGGCCGGATGATGAACCGGCGGCGATCCACGCCTCGGCGCCGCAGCCCGGCGCACCCGATCGCGACACCGAGTGCGCCCTGCTCTACACGTCCGGCACCACCGGCCGGCCCAAGGGTTGCGTGCTGCCGAACGAATATTTTCTCTATGCCGGTCATTGGTACGCCACGGTCGGCGGCTTGATCGCGCTGAACAACGGCTCCGAGCGGATGCTGACGCCGCTGCCGGTGTTCCACATGAACGCGATGGCCTATTCCGCGATGGCGATGGTGACTAACGGCGGCTGCCTGATCGTGCTCGACCGCTTCCACCCCAAGAGCTGGTGGGCCAGCGTCAGGGACAGCCGCGCCACCATCGTGCATTATCTCGGCGTGATGCCGCCGATGCTCATGAGCGCGCCCGAAAGCGCCGACGACAAGCGCCATGGCGTGCGCTTCGGTTTTGGCGCCGGCGTCGACAAGGCGCTGCACGATCCCTTTGAGGCGCGGTTCGGCTTTCCGCTGGTCGAGGCCTGGGCCATGACCGAGACCGGCGCCGGCGCCGTGGTCGTCGCCTCCACGGAACCGCGCCACACCGGCACAAGCTGCTTCGGCCGCCTCGGCGCCGAACTCGAGGCCCGCATCGTTGTTGAAGGCGGCGCGGACGCCGGTGTCGACGAGCCCGGTGAACTTCTCGTGCGCCACGCCGGCGCAGCACCGCGCTACGGCTTCTTCCGCGAATATCTCAAGGACGCGGAAGCCACCGCGGAGGCCTGGGATGGCGGTTGGTTTCACACCGGCGACGTGGTGCGGCGCGGTCCGGATGGGGCGTTTCATTTCGTCGACCGCAAGAAGAACGTCATCCGCCGCTCCGGCGAAAATATCTCGGCGGTCGAAGTCGAGAGCGTGCTGATGCAGCACCCGGCTGTGAGGCAGGTTGCGGTGGCACCTGCCCCGGACCCGGTGCGGGGCGACGAGGTCTTCGCCTGCGTGGTGAGCGAGGGATCCTCCCCGGACGCCGCGGCACGCAAGCAGATCGCGGCCGATCTCGTCGCCTGGAGCCTGAGCCGCCTCGCCTATTACAAGGCGCCCGGCTATGTCGCGTTTGTGTCGGCGCTGCCGCTGACCTCGACGCAAAAAATCCAGCGCGGCGCGCTCAAGGAGTTGGTTGCGGCGACGATCGGTTCTGATCGGTGCATCGACACCCGATCGCTGAAGAAGCGGCCGGTGCAGAAGGCGGGATGAGGAAATCATGAGTGAGAGCAACGTCGCCATCGTCACCGGCGCCAGCGGCGGCATCGGCCGGGCCATCGCCGAGGCGATGCTGGCTGCGGGTTACCGCATCATCTCGCTCGACCGACGCCTGCCGGATTGGTCGCATGCACGGCTGGAGCCGGTTGTGGTGGATCTGTTCGATCCGAAGGCGACAGCGGACACTGCCCGGGATGTAGCTGCACGGCATGAAGTTTCACATATCGTCCACAATGCCGGGATCATCCGGCCCAATCTGATTGAGCAAGTGACGGTGGACGACATCGCAGCGCTCAGCCAGCTTCATCTCGGCGCGGCGCTGACGCTGGTCCAGGCCGCCTTGCCTGGCATGAAACAACGGCATTTCGGACGCATCGTCCTGATCGCCTCGCGCGCCGCGCTTGGCGCTGCCACCCGCACCGCCTATTCGGCGACGAAATCCGGCATGTTCGGCATGGCGCGGACCTGGGCGCTGGAGACGGCGGCTCACGGCATCACGGTCAATGTGGTGGCTCCTGGACCGGTCGAGACCGACATGTTCCACGAGGTCATTCCGCAGGGCAGCCCGAAGGTCGATCAACTCGCCCGCTCGATCCCGGTCGGCCGCATCGGCCGGCCGAACGATGTGGCGCGCGCCGTGATGTTCTTTGCGAGCCGCGATGCCGATTTCATCACCGGCCAGTCGCTTTATGTATGCGGCGGCGCCAGCATCGGATCGATCGCGCTCTAGATTTTTTTTACGCGCGGGGAATGGTCAAGGGCCGCGACTCCCGCGTCTGCGCCGCGAGGCGAACCGCGGCATTGGCGGCGCCAAATCCTTGATAAGCCCGCCGCTGGACGATCTCGAAGAAAAACCGGTCATCGAAGGTGTGGGTGTAGACCTGGAAGAACTCGCCGTCGCCTTCGCGATCGTACAAAATCTGATTGTCGCGTAGCGCTGTCATCGTCGCGGCATCGAGATCGTATTTGGCTTCGATATCGTCGTAATAATTGTCCGGAATCTTCAGGAAATCCGCGCCGCGCGCGCGCATATCCGCGACAGCCGTGAAAATGTCGCTGCATGAAAATGCAATGTGCTGGACCCCGGAGCCGAAAAATTCGTTGATGAATCGGGCCGACAATGTCCGCGTGGCCGATGAGCCGTTCAGGATCACCCGCAGGCCCTGATTGCCGTTGATCAGCGCCTGGCTCTGCACCAGCCCGACCGGATCGGCGATCTCCATCTGCGGCAGGCGCTGCAGATCGAGTATGCCGGTGTAGAACAACAGCCAGGACAGCATCTCGTCATACGGCATCGACTGCGAGATATGGTCGACCACCTCGAGACGGTCGCTCGCGGCATCGCTGCGCAACGCTTCGAAATCGGTGTCCCAGTTCTTGCCCGCCGCCTCCAGAAAATACAGCAGGCTGCCGCCGACGCCCCGGATCGCGGGGATCTCGAGCTCACCTGGCCCAACCGGCTGATAGAACGTGTGGGCCTTCAGCGCTTCCGCGCGGGCCATGGTTTTCCCGGCGTCATCGATGTCGATCGCGATGGCGCAGACGCCCGGGCCGTGCGTGACGTAGTGCGAATGAGCAAAACCGTCCGGTTCGCAATTGATGACCAGCTCGATATGACCTTGCGACCAGCGTTCGACATCCTTGCTGCGGTGGGAACCGGTTTTGCGAAAGCCGAGCTGGCCGAACAACGCCGAAAGGCTCCTTGCCTTGGCTTCATCGACGGCGAATTCGACGAAGCCGACGCCACGGCTCTGCGCTTTGGGCTGCAACCTCTTCGTCGAGACCCTGGACGAGCCCTTGGCCAGCTCATCCTCCAGCAAAATGAGCGAACGCAGCCCGTCGGTCGCGGTGCGGACCGGCGAGCCGGAGCGAAACTGATCGTTGAATATCTCCAGCGATAGCGGGCCGGCGTACCCGGTCGCGGCCACAGCGTCCATGAAGGCCCCCACCGGCAGATCGCCCTGCCCGGGAAAGCATCGGAAGTGCCGGCTCCAGGACAATACGTCGAGACCAAGCTTCGGCGCGTCGGCAAGCTGAACCAGGAAGATCCTGTCCGCCGGAATCGAGTGGATCGCGCTGACCGGAAATCCCGGCGCCAGCGCGTGGAAACTGTCGAGAATGATCCCGATCGACTTGTGATCGGCGCGGCGCACGATTTCCCAGGCGTCGCGATAATCATTGACGTGCCGTCCCCAGGCCAGCGCCTCGAAACCGACGCGCAGGCCGTGCGAGGCCGCGAGTTCGCCAAGGGCGCGGAAATCCGCGGCGGCGCGGTCGATACCTCCAAGCGATGCCGGTGAAACATTGCTGCAGATCAGCAGCAAGTCGGTCCCCAGTTCCTGCATCAGATCGAACTTGTGTGCGGCGCGCGCGAAGTTGCGGGCACGCTGCGGTTCGGGCATGCCCTCGAAATCCCGGAACGGCTGGAATGCGCAAATTGAAAGGCCGAGGTCGCGGCAGAGCTGCCCGACGTCGCGGGGACTGCCGTTGAATGTCAGCAAATCATTCTCGAAAATCTCGACGGCATCGAAGCCGGCGCCAGCAATCGCGCGCAACTTTTCGTCGAGCGAGCCGCTCAACGAAACCGTGGCAATCGAGCGTTTGGTCATGCGATTAGCTCCGGAAGGTCCCAGGCGCGTCCCGAGGGCCGCACGATAGAGCTAAAGCATCTTCTTTTTCAACCATTTGGACCAATTGTTAGCTCTGGTCTCCGATAACTTTCACTGATTCTCAGCGGACCTATGGCGAAAGCGCCGCATACCGGTCCCGCAAGTCGATGCGCCGCCCGGCGGTAGCAGCCTCGGCGATCGCAAGCGTTGCGAGCAGGGACCGCGCGCCATCCTCGACCGGCTGCAACGAGGAAGCGGTGCCGCGGATAATGTCGCGGAAATGATCGAGCTGCGCGACATAGGGATCGATCGTTGGCGCGTGGAGGCGCTGGGCCTGGATCGGCTTGTTCCAGTCCTGTGCGTCGCCCGCCTGCGTCCATTGCACGAGTGCGGGAAACTCGATCGCACCGCGACGGCCCATGAAGCGGTAGCTGCTTTCGCCGCTGAACGGGAATTCCGGCGCCTCACCCAGCCCCTGCTCCGTCGTCCAGGGGGAGACGGCGCTGTCGCTGATGAAAAAGGTGCCGAGCGCGCCATTGTCGAATTCTATCAGCGCGGCGGCGCTATCCTCGACCGCAAAGCCGCGCTGGCGATTAGACGCAATGGCTTCGACGGCAACGATTTCGCCGACGGTGTAGCGCAGGAAATCGATCTCGTGGATCAGGTTGATCAGGATCGGGCCGCCGCCGGCCTCACGCCGCCACGGCGCGATCTTGAAGTAGTCCGCCGGCTTGTGCGTCGCCCAGATCGCCGAGACCCCGACGACATCGCCGATCCGTCCGTCCCGCAGCAGCGCTTGCAGCGTCTTGACCGGAAGATGATGGCGGCGGTGGTGCCCGGCCAGCGATTTGACACCGCCCTTTCGCACTTCCGTGATCAAGGTGGCCGCGGTCTCGAGCGTATCGGTGACCGGCTTCTCGATCAGGATGTGAATGCCCCGCCGCGCGCATTCGATGCCGTTCTCGGCATGAAGCTGGTTGGGCGAGGCGATTATCACGGCTTCCGGCCGCGCCTCGTCCAGCAACTGGCGGTAATCCGCGAAGACTCGCGTGTTGGGGTGCTCGGCGGAGACCGCATCGGCATTCACGTCCGCGATGCCGACCAGCTCGTAATCTTGCCGCTCGGCGATCTTGCGCAGATGCTTGCGCCCGATCAGCCCCGCGCCGATCACGCCGATCGTGATGTTCTTCATCTCGCTATAATCCCAGACGATCGCGGATCCGGCCCGTCATCACCACGCTCTTGACCGCCACCGGCCACAATGCGTGAAAACGAATGGGTTTCAAGCCCGTGATCGGCATGTCGATCTCGGCCATCTCGCCGCCGATCAGCCGTTTTGCCAGTTGTTGCCCCATCGCGGTTGCGAGCGCAACACCGCGGCCATTGCAGCCGAGATAGGCCAGCGCGCCCGCGCCCGGTTCGTGCACATGCGGGTAGTGATCCGGCGTCATGGCGAGGCGGCTGTTCCAGCCGTGCGTCCAGTGCACGCCGCGGATTGCAGGCCACAGCCGTTCCGCGTAACGCATGAGGTATGAGACCGGCGCCGGATCCTTGATCCACTGCATCGGACCGCGGCCGCCCATCAGCAGGCGGTTCGACGCATCGATGCGATAATAGACGGTGATATGCCCGCTTTCGTACAGCACCGACCGCGTCGGCATGATTTTTCGCGCGACATCGTCAGGCAAGGGCTCGGTCGCGGCGATCGAGCTGAACACCGGCACGATGGTGCGGCGCAGGTCGGGCCAGAGATCATCGGTAAAGCCGTTGGTGGCGATCAGGACCTTTTCGGCGCGGACCACCGCGCGCGGGGTTTCGATGCGCCATCGTCCGCCCTCGCGCCTAAGCGACGTCGCCAGTGTCTGGCCGTGAACGGCAGCACCGGCAGCCATCGCCGCCCGCGCGAGACCGCGCGCGTAGCTCAGCGGCTGTACGTCGCCGCCGCGTGCGTCCTTCATTGCCAGCAGATACCGATCCGTCCCAGTCGCGTCGCGGACGGCGTCGCGGCCGAGCAGCGTGACCGGCATGCCGCGTCCGATGCATTGCTCGGCTATTGTCTCGACACCCGCGGTACTGGACGGATGATAGGCCGCGCGCAGCGTGCCGTTCTGCCGTGCCTCGCATTCAATGCCGAGGCGGCGGATCAGGTCGAGCGTGAATACCGGCGTGTTGTAGCTGAACGCGATCATGCGCCGGCCGAGATCCGTGCCAAACGTCGCCTCGACCGTATCGGGATCGAGCTTCAGTCCCGGATTGAGCTGGCCGCCATTATTGCCCGATGCGCCCCAGCCGGGCTGCTGGGCTTCGAGCACGATCGCATCGGTTCCCGCTTCAGCAAGATGCAGCGCGGTCGATAATCCGGCGAAGCCGCCGCCGATGATCGCCACCGACACGTTTTTATCGACATCGAGCGGCGGCGTCGGGACCGGCGCAACGGCGGTGTCTGCGTAGAGGCTCGGCGGCAGGGCAAGGGGATGGTGGGTCACGGTCATCAGGTCCGGCAGGTCTGAGTCAGAGAGGATGCAGCACGCGGTGCAGGAAATCCTGGGTCCGCGCGTGCTGCGGCGCGTTAAGCACGGACTTCGCCGCCCCCTGCTCGACGATGACGCCGCCGTCAATGAACAGCACGCGATCGGCGACGTCCCGGGCAAAGCCCATCTCATGGGTGACCACGACCATGGTCATGCCGTCATCGGCGAGCTTGCGCATGACGCCGAGCACCTCGCCGACCAGTTCAGGATCAAGGGCGGAGGTCGGCTCGTCGAACAGGATCGCCTTGGGCTGCATCGCCAGCGCGCGGGCAATGGCGACGCGCTGTTGCTGACCGCCGGAAAGCTGACCCGGATGGGCGTCGGCTTTCTCGGCAAGGCCGACCTGCGCCAACAGCGCCCGGCCGCGCTCGAGCGCCTCGGCCGGCGGTTCCTTTTTCACATAGATCGGTCCTTCGACCACGTTCTCCAGCGCGGTGCGATGCGGAAACAGGTTGAAGCGCTGGAACACCATCGACACCTGGGTTCGGATCGCCACGATCGACGGCGCCTTGTTGTCGACCTTTGCCCCCTCCACCAGGATCTCGCCGGAATCGTAGCTTTCCAGGCCATTGATGCAGCGCAAGATGGTCGACTTGCCTGAGCCTGACGGACCGATGATGCAGACCACCTCGCTCTTCTCAACCGAAGCTGTAATGCCCTTGAGTACCTCGTTGGAACCAAAGCTCTTATGAACGTTGCTGAGCTCGATCATTTGCGCTTCGCCTTGTTCTCGAAATGGCGAACCAGCAGGATCAGCGGGATGCTCATGGTCAGGTACATCAGCGCGACCAGCGTGAACACGCTGGTGTTCTTGAAGGTCGAGGAAGCGATCAATTTGCCCTGCAACGCCAGTTCAGCGACCGTGATGGTGGAGGCCTGCGAGGAGTCCTTCAGCATCATGATCATGACGTTGCCATAGGGCGGCAGCACGATCCTGACCGCCTGCGGCAGCACCACGCGGCGCATGGTCAGCCACCAGCCCATCCCGATGGTCTGCGCCGCCTCGATCTGCCCCTTGTCGATCGCCTCGATGCCGGCGCGGAAATTCTCGGCCTGGTAGGCCGAATAGGCAATGCCGAGCCCGATGATCGAGGCCTGCAGCGCCGTCAGCGCGACGCCGAAGTCGGGCATCACAAAATAGAGGTAGAACAGCAGCACGATGATCGGGATGCCGCGGATCACGTTGATCAGGCCGGCGCTCAATCCGGTCAGGACGCGGATGCCGGAGACCCGCATCAGGGCCCATAGCAGGCCGAGGACGGTCGACAGCAGCAGCGAGCCGATGGTGACAACGACCGTCAGCCAGACGCCCTGCAGCAGGATCGGTATGAACTCGACGGCATCGCGCAGGAAATTTTGCATCAGTTCATCACGCGTTGCCGGCTAAGCCTGTCAGGACGCCTCAATCAGGACGCTTTGGGCTTGAGACCCCATTTGTCGAGAATCTTGTCGAGGGCGCCATTGGCCTTGAGCTTGGCGAGCGAGGCGTTGATCTTGCCGAGCAGTTCCTGGTCGGTCTTGCGGACACCGATCGAGACCGTGCCGACGGTGACCGGCTTGTAGGAATCCACCAGCCGGACTTCGCCAAACGCGCCCTGCTTCAGATTGTAGGCGAGGATCGGGAAGTCGGCGAAGCCGGCCTTGAGGCGGCCCGCATTCACATCACGCAAAATATCCGGAATGGTGTCGTAGACCTTGACCTCGCTGAACAATCCCGTCTTCTTCAACGCATCGACGAAGGCCGTTCCGACCTGCGCGCCGACCACCTCGCCCTTCAGATCCTCCTGCGAGGCATAGTTCTTGGCGTCGGTCTTCGGCACCACGAGACCCTCGCCATAGGTGTAGACGGCCTCCGAGAAATCGATCACTTCCTTGCGCGCGGCGGTGGCGAACATCGCCGCCGAGATGATGTCGATCTTGTTCGACGTCAGCGACGGCACCAGCGCGGAGAATTGCATCGGTTCGATCTGGACCTGGAAGCCGGCGTCCTTGCCGATCTCCGTGATCAGATCGACCATCACGCCCTGAATGCTGTTGGACTTGGTTTCGAGGAAGGTGAAGGGCACGCCGGTCGGGGTCGAGCCCACCTTGAGCACCTGCTGCGCCGACAAAGGCGTGGCGGCGGCAAGGACGAGCGCCGCGGTCGCGGCCTGAACGAGACGTTTGAAAAGCATCGTACCCCTCAACTGTTTGGGCACCGGGCGGCGATGTGCCTCATCTCAACAAGCCAGTTGCAGGTTTCGCCGTCCAAGCCTATTTTCACAACCATGAAATTATGGACACATTGCCCGGAATTGCGCAAGCGGGATTTTCATACACATGAAGGACACGGTTTGACGTGAGCGGCGGCAAGCGCATGAGCAAGAAGGCCGTCAAGGCCGAGCCGGCGGTGGACGTCGCGGTCGGGCAGCGCATCCGTGAGTTGCGGCGAAGCCGCAAGCTGTCGCTCGAGACGATCGCCGCCCGCACCGATCTGTCGATCGGCTTTCTCAGCCAGATCGAACGCGGCCTCTCCTCGCCTTCGCTGCGGGTGCTGGCGACCATCGCCGACGTGCTGGGCGTCGGCATCGCCGGCCTATTCGGCGCCAAGGACGCCGCCGGAAGCGGCTCGGAAGCCATCGTCACCCGCGAACCGCAGCGCGCCGAGCTAAATTTGTGGCGCACCGGCATCTCCAAGCAGTTGCTCAGCCCGTCGGGTTCGGAAGGCCGTCTCAATCTGTTTCTGGTCCACATGGAGCCCGCCGGCAGCACCGGCGACGAATTGTATACCCATGACGGCGAGGAAGCCGGTCTGGTGCTCGAGGGTGAAATGAAACTCACCGTCGATGCCGAAAGCTGGACGCTCAAGACCGGCGACAGTTTCCGTTTCGCCAGCCGCCGCCCGCACCGCTTCAGTAATCCGTCCAGCAAGGCCAAGGCGGTGGTGCTGTGGGTGAATTGCGTCTCGGCGGTGTGATAGATCCGCCGTCATTGCGAGGAGCAAAGCGACCAAGCAATCCATTCTTCGTGCGCCGCAAGATGGATTGCTTCGCTTCGCTCGCAATGACGGGGATAGTGCGCCTTCACACAACGCTGTCATACCCCGCGCATGCGGGGTATCCAGTACGCCGCGGCCTCTCGGTTCTATCATCACCGTCTCTGGAATACTGGGTCGCCCGGTCAAGCCGGGCGATGACAGCTGGGTGTGCGTTTACGATCTCGCGACGCAAGGCGCCCGAGTCTTGCTGAAAATCTCCCGCCCTCCTTCAATTCAGAGGGCGCAGGGAATGCCGGATGCGCGCTGCACCCGCGGTCTCGTGTGCGATTGTGCTAAGAAAGCTGCACACGAGCATACAGGGCAGCGGAGAACATCCGACATTCCCTGCGCAGTGGCTTTACGGCTTATGACGCGCTCTCCCCGGTGAGACGGCCTCTATTGCCACCGTCGCCCCCCGGAAGCGTTGGCTCCCGAAAGGCTTGACGCCGTTACGGGCGCCAGGACCACACGCTTTCGCCGTACGCTTCAGCCGCGACCGTCAATCGCAACCTCGGCGTCCACCGCAACCCGCCCCTCGTTGTGACGATGGCCAACGCCCTCTGAGTGGGACGGGATGGCGATAGATGCGCACTGATTTGGGTCAGATGGAAAGAAAAATATTTTTGATTTGCAGAAATTTTGCACTTGACACGACTTCCGTAAATCGGAAGTGATTTGCCCGTCGGGTTGTTTTGTCGCACCCCGCTGTCATTGCGAGCCACCGAGTCGCAATGACGGGATGGACGGCTTTAAGCCCGCAGCCCGCAAATATCCGACGATCGAAAAATCCGGCGTGAGAGTCAGAAAGCGAACGGAAGCCCCGGCGTTAGTCAGTCATATCTTGATCAGGCAGGCGCGAGGCGGACATCCGCCGCAGCACCTTCGGGAAGCCGCCTCGAAGCTCCAAACGCAAATCCGATTGCTGTTGACGACCGTTCCGTTTGAAAGGATGAAAACACGTGAAAAATACCACTATGAAAGCCGAAGCAAACACCGATACGCCGAATGCGAAGGTCGAAACGAACGAAAAGAAAAACTTTGACGGCTCGCTTTTCACGATGCCGGGAATTTTCCGCGGGATCGCCGAGCAGAGCATGTCGCGGACAAAGGAAAGCTACGAGAAGTTACAGGCTGCCTCGGGGGAGATAGTCGACATTCTCAGCGAAACCTATTCGACCCACGCCAGGACCACCGCAGATTGCGGGATCAAGGTGATCGAGATCGCGGGCGCCAACACCAACTCCGCTTTCGATTTTCTCTCCAAACTCATGGACACGAAGTCGCTCTCGGAAATCGTGCAGTTGTCAGCCACGCAGAGCCGCAAGAACTTCGAAGCCACGTCCACGCAGAACAAGGAACTTTGGCAGCTCGCACAGAAAGTCGCGACCGAAACGGCCGAGCCGATCAAAAAGCGCCTCACCAGGGTCCTGCAGAAAGCCTCCTAAGACGAACTTCCCAGGCCGCCGGATCGGCTGGAACAAGCGCCTCCGCTGAGAAGGGGTGCGCCCAGCCGACGGCGAACGGACACGTTGCTGCGACACAACAGCCAAGGGAGAAACAAGATGGGTATCATCATGATCAAGTGCCCTCAAACGGGACGCGAGATCCCGACGGGCATCAAAGCGGATCGCGAAAAATTTCGATGCAGCGTGGTGTTCTTTGCGCGCACCTTCTGCTCACTCTGCAAAGCCAATCACGAATGGTTCGCTAGGGATGCCTGGGTCAAGGAAGCCTTGGTGTACGAGCCATGCGAGGTGGCTGACATCAATGGCCTCTTGGCCGCGGGCTAGTCCCATGCGTTCGCGGGTGCCGCTGGGCGACATCCACCTTGGCCAAAAGCGGATCTTGCGCGCGGACGATCTTGTGTAACGGCGGGATGCGAGGCTCCATTCCTTCAGGCGAAACGATGCTATCGATTCTGCGGCGCATGACCTCGTAGCACTCGCATGCCGCAGCTTCGAGCCGCGGTCTGTCAATCTCGATCAAGCCCCGCTGATTGGATCGGATGGCATGCGACTTCCGGAGCTTCTGCACGACATGCGTCACAGTCGTTCGACGTACGCCAAGCAACTCCGCAAGCGCCTCCTGCGTCAGCGGCAGGAAATCACCGTCGACCCGATCGTGGATGTGGAGCAACCACCGGGCCAGGCGGGCCTCGACCGAGTGCAGTGCGTTGCAGGCGGCCACATGCTGCAATTGCGCCAATAGCACCCTGGTGTAGATCTGGACCGCGTCTCTGATCGCGCCGCTGCGGCTGAGCGCCGCCTGAAATCTTGCCGGAGAAATTTGCAACGAGGTTCCGGCCACCCGGACGACCGCGGTGATCGGAGAGCGGGTAGGTCCCAGTGCGGACAGGATGCCCACGGCGCCCTCATTCCCGACGAGCGCGGTTGCCACCGTTTGTCCGTTTGGCATGTCCATGATGAACGCGATCGTCCCGCTGAGGGGGAAATAGATCTGTTCAACCTGGTCCCCCGATCGAAGCAGCACGACGTCACGCTCAGACGACACTTTGCGGAGGTAGGGCGCGAGCAAATCAAAATCTGCCGCCGGCAACGCGGCTAACAGTCGATTACCTACCCTGGTAGTGGGCTCCATCACGGGAAAACTCCTCCCTCGACGGACCGCGTCTCTGCGCAGACTACTCCTGGCACCAGCCTGCGCAAGTAGCAGATTGGGCCTAGGTTACCAGAACCTGCTGTGCCACATAAGGTTCCAGTAACCCGAATGCGCAGACCGATATCTCCATTTTCCCACACGGCCCCCGCATGTGCGGGCTACGCGCTAAGGGCGGCTTTTCCTGTCGTCATTGCGAGCCAAACGAAGCAATCCATAGCGCGGTTGGCGGAGGCATGGACGCAATGACGGCGAAGAGCACCGTCCCCTCACCCAAACCGGTGATCGTATCTCGTGAGCGCCAGCTCCTTCACATCGATATCCGGCTTGCGGCCCGAGAGCATGTCCGCGAGCACCCTCCCCGAACCGCACGCCATGGTCCAGCCGAGCGTGCCGTGGCCGGTGTTGAGATGCAGGTTAGCGTAGCGCGTCGGGCCGATCACCGGCGGACCGTCGGGGGTCATCGGCCGCAGGCCGCTCCAGAAGGTTGCCTTGCCGATGTCGCCGCCGCGCGGGAACAGATCGGTCAGCGAGTGATCGAGCGTCGCCCGCCGCGCCGCGTCGAGCTTATTGGAATAGCCTGAAATCTCCGCGGTGCCGCCGACGCGGATGCGGTCTCCCAGCCGCGTGACCGCGACCTTGTAGCTCTCGTCCATCACGGTCGACACCGGCGCACCGTCGGCATCGACCACCGGCACCGTGATCGAATAGCCTTTGACGGGATAGACCGGGACGGAAACACCGAGCGGTTTGAGCATCCGCGTCGACCAGCTTCCGAGGGCGGCGACATAGGTGTCGGCCTGCAACAAGCCTGCGCTGGTGACGACGCCGGTGATCCTGCCGCCGTCGGCGACCAGCCGCTCGATGGTGGTGTTGAATTTGAACTGCACGCCGAGCTTTGCGGCCTCCACGGCGAGCGCCTGCGTGAACATGTGGCAGTCGCCGGTCTCGTCCTGCGGCAGCCGCAAGCCACCGACAAACTTGTCCTTGACGGCCGACAGCGCCGGCTCCGCACCGATGCAGCCGTTGCGATCCAGCACCTCGTAGGGAACGCCGTATTGCTTGAGCACCGCGATATCGCCACCGGTGCTGTCGAGTTGCTTCTGCTTACGGAACAGTTGCAGCGTGCCGAGGCTACGCTCGTCATATTTGATGCCGATCTCGGCGCGCAGCGCGCGCAGGCAGTCGCGGCTGTATTCGGCGATCGGGATCATCCGGCGCTTGTTGATGGCGTACCGCTCTTCGGTGCAATTGCGCAGCATCTTCAGGCCCCAGATCCACATGACAGGATCGAGCTTGGGCCAGATCACCAGCGGGCCATGCCGCATCAGGAGCCATTTGATCGCCTTGACCGGCACGCCCGGCCCCGCCCATGGCGAGGAATAGCCGGGCGAGACCTCGCCTGCATTGGCAAAGCTGGTTTCAAGCGCGGGATGCGGCTGACGGTCGACGACCGTGACCTCATGGCCGGCTTTGGCGAGATAATAGGCTGACGTGACGCCGATGACGCCACTGCCGAGAATCAAAACTTTCACGATCCCTCATGCTTCTGCCGCGGCATCGTTCGATCACCGCACGATAGTCGATGCCGCAGTTGGAGCAAGGATCAGGCCACGCGCTTGATCGCGTCGCCGAGGATCGACACCATTTCGTCGATGTGGCTCTTCTCGACGATCAAAGGCGGTGACACCGCAAGGGAGTCGCCGCTCTGGCGCAGATAGAGGCCGTTGTTGAAGCAATCGACCATCAGATCATAGCCGCGCGCGCCCGGCGCGTCCTTGCGCGGCGCGACTTCGATGGCGCCCATCAGGCCGACATTGCGGATGTCGATCATGTTCGGCAGGCCCTTGAGCGAATGCAGACCTTCCTGCCAGTAATCGGCCATCGAGGCGCCGCGCGTCAGCAGCCCCTCGTCCTTGTAGATGTCGAGCGTCGCGATACCGGCCGCGCAGGCCACCGGATGCGCCGAATAGGTGTAGCCGTGGAACAGCTCGATCTGGGCCTGCGGCCCCGTCATCAGCGTGTCGTGAATCTTGCGGCTGGCGAACACCGCGCCGCAGGGAACGGTGCCGTTGGTGATGCCCTTGGCGGTCGTCATCATGTCAGGCGTGACGCCGAAATAATTGGCGGCGAACGGGGTGCCGAGGCGGCCGAAGCCGGTGATGACTTCGTCGAAGATCAGCAGGATGCCGTGCTTGTCGCACAGGGTGCGCAGCCGCTGCAGGTAGTTCTTCGGCGGCGGCAAAACTGCGGTCGAGCCGGGTACCGGCTCGACGATGACGGCGGCGATGGTCTCGGCGCCATGGAGCGCCACCAGCCGCTCGACATCGTCGGCAAGTTCGGCGCCGTGCTCGGGCTGGCCCTTGGCGAAGGCGTTGCGGGCGAGATCATGGGTGTGGCTGATATGGTCGACACCCGGCAGATGGGTCGCGAACGCGCGGCGGTTGTTCACCATGCCGCCGACCGACATGCCGCCGAAGCCGACGCCGTGGTAGCCGCGCTCGCGGCCGATCAGGCGCGTACGCGTCGGCTGGCCGGCCGCGCGCTGATAGGCCAGCGCGATCTTCAGCGCGGTATCGACCGATTCAGAGCCTGAATTGGTAAAAAAGATTCGATCGAGCCCGGTCGGCGCGATCTCGGCGAGGCGCTCGGCGAAGTCGAACGCCAAGGGATGGCCCATATTGAACGAGGGCGCGAAATCGAGGTTCATCAGCTGGCGCTCGACGGCAGCTGCGATTTCCTTGCGGCCGTGGCCGGCGTTGACGCACCAGAGGCCGGCGGAACCGTCGATCACCTTGCGGCCGTCGATGGTGGTGTAATGCATGCCCGAGGCGGAAGCGAACAGCCGCGGCTCGGCCTTGAACTGGCGGTTGGCCGTGAACGGCATCCAGAACGATTCGAGCTTCACGGTGTTGGGAATCTGGTGAATCGTCATGCGGCGCTCCTGTGCGGTTTCCCTACCCGACATCATGTTGATGATGTGCAGCAAGTCCTTTTCTGATACCATCCAAGCCATTGAATTTGCTGGGGGCGTTGGGTAGCATTCGTTCGATCCGCAACACACTCAACACCCCAAACCACTCCTTGAGGCTGCGATGAGCATAGATGTCGGCGAACGGTTACGCTTCGTCCGCGCCCGCAACAAGATATCGCAACGTGAACTCGCCAAGCGTTCGGGGGTGACCAACTCGACGATCTCGCTGATTGAATCCAACCAGATGAACCCGTCCGTCGGCGCGCTCAAGCGCATCCTCGACGGCATACCGATGGGGATGGCTGAATTCTTCGCGCTGGAGCCTGACCAGCCGCGCAAGGCGTTTTACCGCGCCGACGAATTGAGCGAGATCGGCAAGGGCAAGATTTCCTTTCGCCAGGTCGGCGACAATCTGTTCGGCCGGAGCTTGCAGATCCTGAAAGAGCGCTATGAGCCCGGCGGCGACACCGGACGCATTCCGCTGGTGCACGATGGGGAGGAAGGCGGCATCGTTCTGTCGGGCCGGCTGGAAGTGACTGTCGATAGCGAGCGCCGCATCCTCGGGCCCGGCGACGCCTATTATTTCGAGAGCCGCCGGCCGCACCGGTTTCGCTGCGTCGGCGCCAAGCCGTGCGAAGTGATCAGCGCCTGCACGCCGCCGACATTCTGAGAGAGCAACATCAATAGCTGGCGGCCATCAGCTTCAGGCGCGGGTAGAGTTTGTCGATCGCGACGATGTCGCTGCGCATTTGCGCAATGATCCAGTCCCTGATCTCGACGGCAACGGGGCGGATCGGCCGGTTGCGCGGCGTGACGAGTTCGCAGACCCGGCGCGTGCTGACGAGTTTCGCGGACGCCGGCACCAGCGCGCCGGTCAACAGCCAATGCGCGACGACCGTGATCCAGCCGAGCGTCACGCCCTGCCCGAGCAGCGCCGCCTGCACCACGACCGCGTAATCCGAAAAACTCAGCGCCTTGGCGGGACCGGATGCGCCGGTGAGCGCGCCCGGATATTGCCGCACCCAGTCTTCCGGCGTGTCGGCCAGCTTGATGATGGTGCGCCCTTCGGCAGCCTTGCGCGCAACATTGGTGTCGCGGTAGCCGGGGCTGCAGATCGGCAGCATGACTTCGTTCATCACAAGCGCCCCGTTGGTCTCGGGATCGTCCTGGTCGCGAAACCGCATGCCGACATCGACGTTCTCGACAGCGCCGCGCAGCGAGCCCGAGATCAGCTGGAACCGGAGGTCGACGTTCGGAAACGCGCGCTGCAGCTTGTCGATACGCGGCATCAGCCAATGGTTGGTGAAAGCCGAGGAGACCGACAGCGTGACGGTTTCGGTGCCCCGGCGCCGCCGCTCGATCTCGACCAGGCCGCTCTCGATGCTGCGAAAACCATCCGTTACGCGACGATACAGCAGCTCGCCCTCTTCCGTCAGGGTCGCGCCCCCGGCAGTGCGGTCGAACAGGCGGACCCCGAGATAGTCCTCGAACCGTCCCAGCATGCGGCTCACCGCCGGCTGGGTCACGTTCAGCTCGGCCGCGGCCGCCGTGAAGCTGCCGTTGCGCGCGGCGGCGTCGAAGACGAACAGCGCATTGCTGGAGGGCAGCATCCGGCGAAGCTCAGGCATAACCTCAGATTATGACGCAAGTGATAATTTGGCAATTGCCCGGCCGCCCTATTTTTGATTGCCTTGCCGATCAAGGAGGCCTGCCGGGAAGCGGAGCATTCCGAGCAAACCGCTGGGGGAGATTTGCCCCTGTCGCGCGGGAAGCGTCCGCCTATAAATTGAGATCATGCCAGTTCAACCCCCTTGGCCTTGCGGCAGGGGCGCCGGGAAGCCGCATTCATGCGGCCAGCGGCGAAGCGCAACAGGAAGGTCGTTCATTGGGCAGCGGTGGCGAAAGCGTCGAAATCAAATCCGCGAGTAAGCACTATGGCGCCGTCGTGGCGCTCGACAATGTCACGCTGAGCGTCGCGCCGCGCGAATTCGTCTCGCTGCTCGGGCCATCCGGATCCGGCAAGACCACGCTCCTGGGCCTGCTCGGCGGCTTCATCCAGCCGACTTCTGGTTCGATCCATTTCGGCGAGCGCGACGTCACGCTGGAGCCGCCGCACAAGCGCAACATCGGCGTCGTGTTCCAGAATTACGCGCTGTTTCCGCATATGAGCGTCGGCGAGAACGTCGCCTTCCCGCTGCGCGCGCGGCGGCTGCCGAAGGCCGATTGGCCGGCGAAAGTCCGCGGCGCGCTCGCCATGGTCGGCCTCGCCGGTTACGAGGAACGCGGCGTGGCGCAGCTCTCCGGCGGCCAGCGCCAGCGCGTGGCGCTGGCACGCGCGATGATCTTCGAGCCGCGTTTGATCCTGATGGACGAGCCCCTTTCCGCGCTCGACAAGCAGTTGCGGGAATCGATGCAGATCGAGCTGCGCCAGCTCCACAAGCGCATCGGCGCCACCATCATCTACGTCACCCACGACCAGCGCGAGGCGCTGACGATGAGCGACCGCGTCGCCATTCTCAGGGATGGCCGCCTGATCCAGATCGACCAGCCCGCGCGGCTGCACGATCATCCGGCGGATTCCTTTGTCGCCAGTTTCATCGGCGAGGCCAGCCTGCTGCCGGTCCGCCGCATCGATGCCGGCAGCGTTGCGCTCGGTCCCGCCACCCTGCGCAGCGCGAGGGCGATCCCGAATGGCGATGCGCTGATGCTGGCGGTGCACAGTGAAAAGCTCCTGATCGCCGACGGCGTTGATGACGCCGCGCTCAACCGCCTGACCGGCACCGTCACCGACGTCGTCTACCAGGGCGAAAGCCTGCGCATTTTCATCGCCCTGCCCGACGGCACCGCGCTCAGCCTGCGCCAGCCCAGCCATCACGAAGCCTATCGCCGCATCCCGCCGGTCGGCGGCCCCCTCACCGTGACCCTCCATCCGGAGGACACCATCATCGTACCGAAGGCCGCGGAATGAACGTCCACCAGCAACGCAGTCCCAACACCAGAGAAGAAACGCCCATGTCGTTCAGCAATTTCAAGGTTCTCACTTTCGATGTCGTCGGCACCCTGATCGACTTCGAAACCGGCGTGCTCGACGCCGTCCGCAAGATATCCGGAAGGAGCGCCGCTGAACTCAGCGACGACAAGATCTTTGCCTCCTACAAGCGCGGGCGCGATGCGCATCCGGAGCGCTCCAGCGAAGTGATGTTCGACGTCTACCGCTATCTCGCCAAGGAACTCGGCCTCCCCGCTGACGATGCGGCCTGCGATTCCTTCCAGCTCGCGGTGCTGCGCTGGCAGCCGTTTTCGGATTCGGTCGAGGCGCTGAAGCGCCTGCGCACCAAATTCCGGCTGGTGGCGATGACCAATGCCGATCGTGTCGCGCTGTCCTGCTACGCCCACGCGCTCGGCGACCCCTTCGATGACACCGTCTGCGCCGACGAGACCGGCGTCGCCAAGCCGAACCCGGAATTCTTCGCCTACAACAAAGGCCGGCAATCGGCCTTCGGCTACAAGCAGTCCGACATCCTGCATGTCGCGCAGAGCCAGCACCACGACATCGGGATCGCGCGAAAACTCGGCTATAAAGTGTGCTGGATCGAGCGCCGCCAGGGCATGGCGGGATTCGGCGGCACGCCCGAAGTGCCCGTGCTGACAAAACCCGATTTTCATTTCGCCACCATGAAAGCCTTCGCCGACGCGGCGGTCGGGCACTGAGGGGCACGCGGCGATGGCTGAGGTCTGGACCCCAATGGCATCGGCGAACTCGCTATGGGCGAGCACGGCGACGCCGTTGCGGACCTTTCCCGTGCTGTCGGGCGAGGTTCAGGCCGACGTCGTGATCATCGGCGCCGGCTATACCGGGCTCTCCGCCGCGCATCATATCGCCAAGAGCGGCTTCGTGCCTGTCGTGCTGGAGGCCAACCGTCCCGGCTGGGGCGCCAGCGGACGCAATGGCGGCGTCATCACCGCAAAATTCCGGCAATCGTTCCGCGGCATCGATGCGGCCCACGGCCGCGCGATGGCCAAGCGCATGTACGAGATCGCGTATGAATCGACCGAGATCGTCGAGGAACTGGTTTCGGAATTCGGCATCACCGCCGCGCGGCTGACGCGAACCGGACAGGTCAAGGCCGCGCACAACCACGCGACACTTAAGGCTGCGATCGACGAAGCCGAATGGATGAAGCGCGAGATGGGCGATGCGGAGGTCCGGATCCTCAACGCCGATGAAGTGCGCGAGGAAACCGGCTCGCAGGCGTTCGTCGGCGGCGTGCTCAATCCGGGTTCCGGCGGCATCCATCCGCTGAATTATCTGCATGGCCTGGCCGAAGGGATCGCGGCGCGCGGTGTCGCGATCTATCAGGAAAGCCCGGCGCTGCGGATACGGCGCGAGAACGGGCTTTCCATTGTCGAAACACCCGAAGGCGCGGTGCGCGCGCGGCAAGTCATCATCGCCACCAACAGCTATTCCGACCTGACCGACGCGACGCGCCATATGCAGCACACCCTGGTGCCGTTCCGCAGCGCCATTATCGCTACAGACCGGTTGCCGCATAACCTCGCCGGCAGCCTGATGCCATCAGGGCGAACCTATACCGAGACCAAGCGGATGATGCGCTGGTTCCGCATGGTCGACGATCGCGTGATCTTCGGCGGCCGCGGCGCCTTCGGCAAACAGGATTCGGAAGCTGCGTTCGACGCGCTGCGCAAGGCCATGGTCGGCATCTTCCCGGAACTGAACGACACGCCGCTGGCATTCAAATGGTCGGGCCTCGTCGGCATGACGCTGGATTCGATGCCGCATATCGGCCGGCTCGACGACTACACCCTGTTCTCGATGGGCTACAACGGCGTCGGGGTCGCGATGTCCAGCCTGATGGGGCGTTATCTCGCGGCCTTCGTGCGCGGCGAACAGCCTGAGGTCGGCCTGCTCGATGCCAGCCGCCTCAAGGTCATTCCATTTTATCCGCTGCGTGAACCGGCCGTCCGAATGGTCGCCGGCTGGTACCAGTTTTTGGACGCGATCGGGCAATAGCAACGCAAAGGCCCGGTCATAACAGGAGGGAACGGAAGATGGCAGTTGCATCCAACACAGGACTACGCGCGCTGTTCGGCGCAGCGCTCGGGCTTTTGGCGTCAACCAGCATTGCGGCCAACGCCGCCGAGCAGATCACCTTCGTGTCGCAGGGCGGCGCCTATCAGAAGGCGCAGACGGTTGCGATCCTCGATCCCTCGGCCAAGAAGCTCGGCATCACCATCAACCAGGACAGCATTCCCGATGCCTGGCCGGTGATCAAATCGCAGGTCGCCAGCGGCAAGCCGATCTGGGACGTGGTCGACGTGCCGACCGGCTATTGCCTGCGCGGCGGCGAACAGGGACTGATCGAAAAACTCGATTTCTCGAAGATCCCCAACGCGGCCGCGATGCCGGAAGCCTATCGCAACGCCTATTCGGTGGCGTACGAGTTCTATTCGAGCGTGCTGGCCTACAGCCAGAAGAAATATCCTGATGGAGCTGCGCCCAATAGCTGGGCCGACTTCTGGGACGTGAAGAAATTCCCCGGCCGCCGCGCGCTGCGCAACCACCCCATTGCGACGCTGGAAGCAGCGCTGATGGCCGATGGCGTCGCGCCCGACAAGCTCTATCCGCTCGACGTCGACCGCGCCTTCAAGAAGCTCGAGGAGATCAAGCCCAACATCACGGTGTGGTGGACCTCGGGCGCGCAATCGGCGCAGCTCTTGAACGACGGCGAGGTCGACATGGTGATGGCCTGGAACGGCCGCGTCAGCGCGCTGACCAAGGAAGGCGCCAAGGTCGCCTATACCTATAATCAGGGCATCCTGCAGAGCACCTCGCTGTGCATCCTCAAGGGCGCGCCGAACCTGGCGACGGCGGTCAAGTTCCTCAACGAGGCGGTCGATCCCGTGCATCAGGCCAATCTGCCGCTGCACATCGATTACGGCCCGGCGAACCCGAAGGCGTTCGATACCGGCGTGGTCAAGCCGGAGCGCGTCGCGCAGCTGCCGAGCGCACCCGACAACGCCAAGAAGCAGGCGCTGATGTCCTATGCGTGGTGGGCGTCGCCGGACGGCGAAGCCGCCGAGAAGCGCTGGGTCTCGTTCGTGCAGAAATAGGCGAAAATGATCCGGAGCGGGGTTCGGCACCCCGCTCCAGCCATCCGGCCATGACAGGAAAACCGCATTGATCCATTCCACACCAGACCTCTCGTTGCGCCACCATCGCCGCGAACAGGGCCTGATGCTGGCATTGGCGTCGCCGGCGCTGCTGGTGATCCTGCTCTTGATCGTACTCCCGGTAGGCTGGCTCGCCTGGCAGTCGATCTATCATGACGGCTTCACGCTGGAGAACTACCGCCGCATCTTCAGCGAAGCCATCTACTGGCGCAGCTTCTCGCTGACCTTCCAGATCAGCCTGCTGGTAACCGTGCTGGCGCTGCTGCTCGGCTATCCCATCGCCTATGCCGCGAGCGTGGTGCCGAAGGGATGGAGCGTATTGATTCTCGCGCTGGTGATCCTGCCGTTCTGGACCAGCGTCCTGGTGCGCGCCTATGCCTGGCTGGCGCTGCTGCAGCGCACCGGGGTGGTCAATCAGTTCCTGCAATATCTCGGGATTATCGACGAGCCGCTGGCGCTGGTGCACAACACGTTCGGCACCGTCGTGGCCACCGTGCATATCCTGCTGCCGTTCATGGTGCTGCCGCTCTACGCCACCATGCAGAAGATCCCGCACGATTTGATGCAGGCGGGCGCCAGCCTCGGCGGCAGTCCGTCGCATACATTCTGGCGGATCTTCCTGCCGCTGTCGCTGCCCGGCGTGCTCGCCGGCACCACGCTGGTGTTCGTGCTGTGCCTCGGTTTCTACATCACGCCGGAACTGCTCGGCGGCGGCCGCACCGTGATGGTGTCGCTGCTGGTCAGCCGCAACGTCGAGCTCTACGACCAATGGGGCGCCGCAAGCGCCGTCGGCGTGGTGCTGCTGGTCAGCGTTCTCGTCATTTTCCTCATCGTCGGCCGGTTCATCCCGCTCGACCGCATCCTGGGGCAAAAATGAAGACGTTCTCGCTCCCCCGCATCGTCTTCGTCGTGTTCTGCGCACTGGTGCTGCTGTACCTGATCCTGCCGGTGCTGATCATCGTGCCGATGTCGTTTTCGAGCACCCGCTTCCTGACCTTCCCGCCGCCATCGCTGTCGCTGCGCTGGTACGAGGAGTATATCGGCAATGCGGCCTGGATGCAGGCGACCCGCGTCACGTTTGCTGTGGCCGCCCTCACCGTCCTGATTGCAACGCCGCTCGGCGTCGCCGCGGCCTACGCCATCAGCAATTCGAAAATGCGCCTCATGCGCATTGTCCACATGATGCTGATGCTGCCACTGGTGGTGCCGATCATCATCACGGCGGTCGGCATCTTCTTCGTCTATGCCAAAGTTGGACTGGTGGCGACGATGTCGGGACTGGTGCTCGCCAATGTCATGCTCGGCCTGCCCTATGTCATCACGTCGGTGGTGGCGGGGCTGCAGAGTTTCGATCCGGCGCAAGAGATGGTGGCGCGCAGCCTCGGCATGAACCGATTGCGCAGCTTTTTCGCCGTCACGCTGCCGCAGATCAAGGCGAGCGTGCTGACCGGCGCGATCTTCGCCTTCATCTCGGCGATGGACGAGACGGTGGTCGGCCTGTTCATATCAGGCGGCCAATACCAGCCGCTGACAAAACGGATGTTCACCGCGCTGCGCGACGAGATTGATCCGACGATAGCCGCGATCAGCACGCTGATGACCGCGGCCTCGTTCCTGCTGGTGCTGATCGCCAGCACCCGGCAGAAGAAGAGCGGCTGACTGCGTGAGGTCGGCCGTCGCCGTTAGCGTTTCGGCGGGTGCGAGAAGACCATCGACATATCCTCGAACTCCTCGATCGGGAGCTTGTTCGCGGCGGTCGAAGAGGAATGTTGCGGCGATGACACCAGACCGGTTGTCCCGGTGGCGCGATGGCCCCATAGCGAATGCGAGGGCAGCATGGTGATCGCGGCGGCAAGAATGGCGACTGCAATGAATCCAGAAAGCATCAAACGGTTCATGGCAAACCTCCGTTAGGAGAAGCCCACCCCACGTGTCCCTTAGCGTGAAGCCCGACGCGCGGATGTGAACTGCGTCACAGACGGCGTTCACGCTTTCTCTAGCGCACCCTGACGCGCTCGGGGAATTGTACCAAGACGGCACGGTCGTGTTCGAAGCCGATGGACTGCACTGGGCCCCGTTACCGTCAGCGCCATGGCAGATTTCACTGAGGGACGAGATCAAGGTTCCGGCCTTGTTGCCAAACAAGGATCTAGGAGGATGTGATCGGCATCGCGCCGTCGGTATCCGCCCATCACGATAATCCTGTCACCGGTCTCCATGCCATTGGACTGGTAGGTCACGCACATAATCCGGACATCGGGTGGAGAACACAGCACGAGATACCACAACACTCCATCTGTCTTTACCGCCGTGAGACTGCCGGCTACGGAAAGATCGATCCGGTAGTCGAGCTCCGGAACGCCATCCGACATCGGCCTCACCTCTCTGCACTCGGCGGCCATCCGCGCAGGCTGGTCCGCCTCCGAGAATGCGGGCCGCCTGGTGAACATCCGGTCCGACGCAAGCGATGGAACCGAACTCGGCATCACAAGGCATATGGCGACGACGGCTATCGATAGTGCGCCGGTCGTTTTCGCGGAGAGATTTGCCGGCATTCCGCACCTAGCCCGGTCTCATCGCCGCGACGGCGCGCGCGATCGAAGCTATGGTGGCGTTTTGTTGCGCGCTGGGAACGTTGGCGCCTGTCAGATAGGCCGCGACGATGATAGGGGCGCCGTCGGGAGGCCACACCACGGCAACGTCATTGTTCGTGCCGTGGTCGCCGGCGCCGGTCTTGTCGCCGACACGCCAGCCTTTCGCAAACCCTGCGCGCAATCGTGTTTCGCCGGTCTTGTTGGCAACCAGCCATGCCGTCAGTTGCTCGCGCGACGCAGCCGATAGCGCCCCGGTCCCAAGGACAAGTTTCTCGAAATTCGAGGCCATCGCATTCGGTGTCGTGGTATCGCGGGGATCGTCGGGCAGCGCCTGGTTGAGCGAAGGTTCGTCCCGGTCCAGCCGCGTGACCTGATCGCCGAGCCCGCGCGCGAAGGCCGTCAGCCCCGGAGGTCCGCCGATGCTGGCGAGCAGCAGGTTGCCGGCCGTGTTGTCGCTCCGTGTCATCGCCGCGTCGCAGATTTCAGCGAGCGTCATGCCGTCGCCCCCGACGTGCTTTTCGGTCACCGGTGAGTACACCACGATTGCGGATGCGTCGAAGGTTATGCGCCGCGTCAATTGCTCCTTCCCGGCATCCACCCGCGCCAGCACTGCCGCGGCCGCCAGCGCCTTGAAGGTGCTGCACATCGGGAAACGCTCGTCGCCCCGGTGGACATGACGCGCACCGGTTGCCGTTTCCAGCACACAAACACCGAGCCGGCCACCGCTCTCGCTCTCCAGACGCTTGATCTCGGCGATCAGTCGTTGATCCGCGGCCGCTGCGCGTGCCGCTTTTGGTAAGCCGCCCAGATCAGCGGCTATCAGTGCTGCGCCGAAGCCAAGGTGAAACTGTCTCCTGCTGATCATTTCGAATCCCTCCGGGTTGCGGCAGGAACGTGCCCAGAAGGCCCTGTCTTGACAAACGATCAGTTTTGAATGCAGGCATTAGAAAAACTAGGGTCGAACGAATGCGCCGCAGGACGAAGCTTTCACACCTTCCGCTGAATGCGTTACGAGCCTTTGAGGCGACGGCGCGCAACCTGAGTTTCACCCGTGCCGGCCTTGAACTCCGCGTAACGCAGGCCGCCGTCAGTCAGCAGGTGAAAGCGCTGGAGGACAGGCTTGGCGCCCAGCTGTTTCGCCGGTTACCGCGCGGCGTCGCGCTGACCGACGAAGGACAAGCACTGCTGCCCAGCATCGTCGAGGCTTTCGGGCGGCTAAACGAAGCGGTCAATCGTTTTGAAGACGGTCGCTACCAGGATGTCATCACGATCGGCGTCGTCGGCACCTTCGCGTCGGGATGGCTGCTGCCGCGGCTCGACACTTTCAGGAAGGCGTATCCGCGGATCGACTTGCGTCTATTCGCCAATAATAATCGCGTCGACATAGCGGGCGAAGGCCTCGATTACGCCATCAGGTTTGGCGACGGCCTCTGGCACGGTACGGACGCGGCCCACCTGATGGGGGCGTCGTTTACTCCGTTCTGCGCGCCGGCACTGGCCCGCAGGCTGAGCCGGCCGGCCGATCTCAAACGCGAGGTGCTGCTGCGTTCCTATCGGCAGGACGAATGGTCGCGCTGGTTTGCCGCGGCGGGACTGCTTAGTCCCGTCATCAAGGGAATGGTGTTCGATTCATCGATCACGATCGCAAGCGTTGCAGCGCGCGGTACCGGCGTTGCGTTGTTGCCGGCGGAGATGTTTCGGGACGAGGTCCGTCAGCGGCGGCTGGTACGTCCGTTCAAGACCGAAGTGACACTCGGCGACTACTGGATTACGTCGCTGCATTCGCGGCAACCATCATCTGCGATGCTCTCGTTCAAGAACTGGTTGCTTGAAACGATTGCAGCGAAAGCGGAAGCTCCAGCCCGGAGTACCCGTAGCCGGTAGTCGTGCGCACGCCGCTTGTTGGCCCTGCGGCTGCGCTCGGCGGGCAAGGCGCGCTATAGTGTTCTCTACCGCTTCGTGGCGCGCTCCAGGAACTGCACCAAAGCGGCACGGTCCTGTTCGGAGCCGATGCGCTGCTCGGGCATCTTGGTGCCCGGCGTGTAGGCCGCAGGCCCGATCTCGAACAATTTCGAAACCGTCTCCGGCGTCCAGACGATATCGAGCCGCTTGAGCGCGTCGGAGAAATCATAACCCGGCAAGGTCGCGATGCGCCGGCCGAACAGACCGGCCAGCGTCGGCCCTGCCCGGTTGGCCTGATCGGCGCCGAGCGTGTGGCAGGCTATGCAGGCACGAAAAATATCCGCGCCGCGGTCGCCGGCATACGCGGCCAGCGGGTCTGCGGTGTGTTCAAACAGCAAGGGATCGACGGGTTCTCCGGTCACCGCGTTCCAGCGGCGGATGGTGTTGTCAGCACCGCCGGTAAGCAGCGTTCGACTGTCAGGCAGAAACGCCACCGACCAGACCGGCAGCCCCGGACCTACCAATGTGCGCGCGAGATTGCGCGTCTTGCGATCGATCACCGCGACCGCGCCACCAATGCCGGCGGCTGCGACCCACGCGCCGTCGAGCGAGATCGTCATCGAGATCACGGGCCTCGGGCCGGCTTCAACGTCACCGGCGCGCGCACCGTCGCTGCCCAGAAAATACAGTCTGCCGTCGGCGCCTCCGACCGCGATTTCGCCATCACGGCCGATCGCTACCGCATTCAGCGGGGTCGGCATCGTAATGACTGATGGCGGCGACGTGCCCGCCAGCGGCCAGATGCGAACGCTCTGATCGTAGCTGACGCTGACCAGGGTGCGGCCGTCGGGCGCGAAGGCGACGCCGTTGACGTTCTGGGTATGCCCTTCCAGCACGCGCGGCGCGCCGCCCGCGAGCGGCCACAGGCGCACCGTTTGATCCCACGACACGGAGGCCAATGTTGCGCCGTCAGGCGAAACCGCAAGGGCTGCGATCGGCGCGATGTGGCCTTCCAGCACCGCATCGGGGCGGGTTTTGCCAGCGGTCCAGATCGCAATGCGGCCATCGGCGCCCGCGGTCGCGGCCCGACCATCCCGGAGCAACGCCACCGCATTGACGGCGTCGGCGTGGAAACGGAGCACCTGCTCAGCCGCATTCGATGTCAGCGACCATCGGATCGCGGTTGAATCGAAGCTGCCTGAAATGGCGCTCGCACCGTCAGGTGAAATCGCCAAGGCCCGCACCGGCCCGCCATGGCCGCGCAACTGCGCGTGGGCGGCGCTGGTTCCAAGCGCCGGCAGGACCAGCAAAGCGGTCCAGGTCAGCGCTACGAGGCGGCGGATGGTATGAGCACGAAGCATTCGCGGCGATCGTTTCGTCCGTTCGTGTCGCCGTCAAGGCAGCGAGAGAGGATCAGCGCATGCCCGGTCTGTCGCGGTCGAGGGCCTTGGCCTGGAGCTCGTCGAGATAATCCTGAAAACGCCGCTCGGCGTTGATGCCGAGATCGTGCAGGAACGCCCAGGAGTAGATGCCGGTATTGTGCATGTCGTCGAAGCCGAGCCGCACGGCGTAATTGCCGACGGGATCGACGGAGAGAATGGTCACGTTGCGCTTGCCGCCGACTGTCTTGCGCTGCGCTTCGGAATGCCCCTGCACCTCGGCGGACGGACTGGTCACCCGGAGCAGTTCGGCCGACAGGTTGAAATCGGCACCGTCGTCAAAGCTGACATGAAGGGCGCGGCGGTCCTTCACCAGCCGGATTTCCACCGGCCACGCCGCAGCTGCCTTGGCTTCGTTGGGCGCGTTCAACATCCGATCCAAAAATCAGTTCGGCCCGATCAGATTCTTGCCGGGATCACCGACCCTCGCCCCGCTGGTGGTGTAGGCAACCGAACTCGACTGCTGAATGGTGTCGAGCACGGACGACACACCGAACGCGGCGATCGCCGCAAACGCCAAAGCCGCCAGAAAGCTCTTCATCGTATTTCCCTCGAACTGCCCTGTACTCGCATCGTCATTCGGCCGGCACGGCGTGCGTGCCATCCTTCGACGGCGCGCGGCCCTTGGCCTGCTCCTCCGCGACCCAGAGCGCGTGATGCTCCTTGGCCCAGTTGAGATCGACCTCGCCGGTGCCCATCGCATCGAACGCGCCCTCCATCCCGACCGAACCGATATAGATGTGGGCCAGCATGGCCGCGATGAAAAGCATCGCAACCACGGCATGGATCACGGTCCAGAACTGCAACGCCGTGACATTACCCGGGAGATACGGGAACAGCAGGTACCAGCCCGACACCGACATCAGCACGCCGCCGATGATCACGATCCAGAAAATGCCTTTCTGTCCGGCATTGAATCGTTTGGCCGGCGGATGCTTGCCGTTGGCCAGAATGCCACCGCCCTGTTTCAGCCATTGCCAGTCGAGCTTCCCGGGAATGTTATCCTTGATCCAGATCAGGAACATGATCGCGAGGCCAAGCATGAACGGAAACGCCAGATAGTCGTGCGCGATCTTGGCCCAGCCCGACATGGTCGCAAACGCCTCGGCACCGAACAGCGGCATGACCAGCACCCGCCCGAAGCTGATGTTGAGGCCCGACAGCGCCAGCACGATGAAGCAGCTCGCCGTCAGCCAATGGGTAAAGCGTTCGAAGCTCGCAAAACGAAGGATCTTGGTGCCGGAAAAACCGTGATCGACGCGAATCCGGCCGCGCACCATCAGGAAGATCGCCAGCAGCACGATCATGCCAAGGATGGCGACGCCGCCGATGATCGGCAGCTTGCTGCGCTGGAAATCGCGCCAGTCGCGGCCCGCGGGCTGGATCAGGCTGGAGGCCATGGTATCCGGGATCGATATCCGCCCGGTGATCTTGTCGCCCTCCTTCAGCGCGTTCAGGAGTTTGTCTTCCTGAACCGCTTCGGCAGTCGGCTTGAACGTCAGCTGCGCGGCTGCAGGATGCGCGAACACAAAGAGCAACCCGATGGCAGCGCATAGCGCCCGGATGTGTGAAAGAGAGCTTGGCATAGGCCCGTGACCTTCCCGTTTCTCGTGACATGTGCGCCGCCGCGCGCCGCGCGACGGCCAAGGCATCAGCCGGTCGGTGAATCCGCGTAAGCCGTTTTCCAGCCCCACATGCCCGAACCGTAACCGCGCTTCATCACGCGCTCCTTGTAGATTTCGGCGATGATGGCGCCGTCGCCGGCGAGCAGCGACTTGGTCGAGCACATCTCGGCGCAGATCGGCAGCTTGCCTTCGGCCAGACGATTGGTGCCGTATTTGGCGTATTCGGCCGGGGTGGAGTCCGCTTCCGGGCCGCCCGCGCAATAGGTGCACTTGTCCATCTTGCCGCGCGAGCCGAAATTGCCGACTTTCGGGTATTGCGGCGCGCCGAACGGGCACGCGTAGAAGCAATAGCCGCAGCCGATGCACAGGTCCTTGGAGTGGAGCACCACGCCGTCGGCGGTGGTGTAGAAGCACGACACCGGACAGACCGCGGCGCATGGCGCATCGGTGCAATGCATGCAGGCCATCGACACCGAGCGTTCGCCGGGCTTGCCGTCATTGATGGTGACGACGCGGCGGCGATTGATGCCCCACGGCACTTCATGTTCGTTCTTGCAGGCCGTCACGCAAGCGTTGCATTCAATGCAACGATCGGCATCACAGAGAAATTTGACGCGAGCCATGATCTATTCTCCCCTCACGCCGATTGAATCTGGCACAGGGTCACCTTGCCCTCGTGCATGCCGGTGACCGGATCGTAACCGTAGCTCGTGATCGAGTTCACGCTTTCGCCGAGCACGATCGGATCGGCGCCCTTCGGATATTTGCTGCGCTGGTCGACACCCTGGAACCAGCCGGAGAAGTGGAACGGCATGAAGGCTACGCCCTTGCCGACGCGGTCGGTGACCAGCGCCTTGACGCGAGCCTTCGATGAGTTCTCCGGGCCGTAGACCCAGACCCAACCGCCATCCTTGATGCCGCGTTCCGCAGCATCTGATGTGTTGACCTCGACGAACATGTCCTGCTGCAACTCGGCAAGCCATTTGTTCGACCGGGTTTCCTCGCCGCCGCCTTCATATTCGACCAGACGTCCGGACGTGAGGATGATCGGGAATTGCTTGGCAAGCCCCTTGTCCACCGCGGCCTTCTGAACCGAAAAGCCGAGATTGGCCATCCGGAACTGACGGCCGTCCGGGCGCGTCGGGTATTTGGCGACGAGTTCGGGGCGAGAGGTGTAGATCGGCTCGCGATGAACCGGCACCGGATCCGGCAGATTCCACGCCACCGCGCGGGCCTTGCCGTTGCCATAGGCCATCACGCCGTGTTCAAGCGTGACGCGGATGATGCCGCCCGACAGGTCGACGGCCCAGCCGACACCGTCGGGGTTGTTGCCGCCGATCTTGTTGATCGTCGCCAGTTCGGCCGCGGTGAGATCCTTGTCCCAGCCGAGCTTCTTCAGCACGCCGTAGGTAAACTCCGGATAGCCGTCGGTGAGTTCCGAACCCTTGCTGTAGGAGCCTTCCGACAGCATGTTGACGTTCTTCACCGAACCGTCCGGCTGCTTCTCTTCATAGACGACGCCGAACCGCGCCCGGAACGTGCCGCCGCCGTCCTTGGCGTGCAGGTTGGTGTTGTAGAGCGTATGCGTTCCCGGATGCTTGATCTCCGGCGTGCCCCAGCACGGCCACGGCAGGCCGTAATAGTCGCCGCCGATTTCGGGCTCGTCGGCCTTGGCGCGCAGGGTCACCAGGTCGAACTTGCCCTGGTTCTTCATGTGCGCCTTCAGCCGCTCCGGCGACTGGCCGGAATAGCCGGTCGAGAATCCGCCGCGGTTGATTTCGCGCAGCAGCTCTTCCGGCGATGGACGGTTGTTCTCCACCTTGAGGTTCTTGAACATCGGATCGGCGAAGCCGAGCTTCTTGGAAAGCAGGTAGATGATCTCGTAATCGTCCTTGGATTCGAAGATCGGCTTGACGATCTGCTCGCCCCATTGCAGCGAGCGGTTGGAAGCGGTGCGCGAGCCCGAGGTTTCGAACTGGGTGCAGGCGGGCAATAGATAGGTGCCGTTCTTGCGCTCCGAGATCGCCGCGAACGTGGTCGGATGCGGATCGGCAACCACAAGCAGTTCGAGCTTCTCGAGGCCCTTCACCATCTCGGTCATGCGCGGGATGGTATTGCCGCCATGCCCCATGATGACCACGCCCTTGATGGCATCGCGTTGATCGACATCATCAGGATTGGCCAGCGTCGCATCGAACCAGCGGGTCCACGGGATGCCCGGCAGTTCCATGTTCTGCTTGCGGGTGCGGGCCGGACGGCCCGCCTTGGCCGGCACTTCGTCGAAGCGCGCCTGCAGATAATCGTATTCGACCTCCCAGACCCGCGCCCAGTGCTTCCAGGCGCCCTCGACCAGGCCGTAATAGAGCGGCAGCGTCACGATATCGAGGCCGATATCGGTGGCGCCCTGCACGTTGCAGTGGCCGCGGAAGATGTTGGCGCCGCCGCCGAAGGTGCCGACATTGCCGGTCGCCAGCAGCAGGTTGCAATAAGCCCGGACGTTGGCGGTGCCGACGGTGTGCTGGGTGCCGCCCATGCACCAGACAAAGGCCGACGGCTTTTGCTTCGCAAAGGTCTCGGCGACTTTCTTGACCTGATCGCCGGGTATGCCGGTGACGCGCTCGACCTCTTCCGGCGTCCACTTGGCGACTTCCGCGCGGATCTGCTCCATGCCGTAGACGCGCTGCTTGATGTATTCCTTGTCTTCCCAGCCATTGGCGAAGATGTGGTGCAGCATGCCCCAGATGACAGCGATGTCGGTGCCGCTGCGGAAGCGCACATATTCGGTGGCGTGGGCTGCGGTCCGGGTAAAGCGCGGATCGAGCACGAAGACGTTGGCGCGGTTGATCTCCTTGCCGGTCAGGATGTGCTGCAGCGACACCGGATGAGCTTCGGCGGCATTCGAGCCCATGAAGACGATGGTCTTCGAGTTGCGCATGTCGTTGTAGGAATTGGTCATCGCGCCGTAGCCCCAGGTATTGGCGACGCCGGCGACGGTGGTTGAATGGCAGATGCGGGCCTGATGGTCGATGGAGTTGGTGCCCCAGAACGCCGCGAATTTGCGGAACAGATAGCCGCCTTCATTGGAGAATTTCGCGGAGCCGAGCAGATAGACGGAATCGGCGCCGGACTTGGCGCGGATTTCCATCATCTTGTCGCCGATCTCGTTGATGGCGACGTCCCACGATATTTTCTGCCACTCGCCGTTGACGAGCTTCATCGGGTATTTCAGGCGGCGATCGCCGTGCACGAGTTCGCGCACTGAGGCACCCTTGGCGCAATGCGAGCCGCGGTTGATCGGGCTGTCCCAGGCCGGCTCCTGGCCGACCCAGACGCCGTTCTGCACTTCGGCGATCACGGTGCAGCCGACCGAACAATGCGTGCAGATGTTCTTTCTGATTTCCGTCGGCTTGCCCACGATCTTTGGACCGGCCTCTGCCTTGCGCACCGAACCGAGCGGCATCAAGCCGAGCGCGGCGCCGGCGCCTGCAGCCAGACCGGACCGGCGCAGGAACGTGCGGCGGTCGAGAACCCCCGAAGCCAGGCCGGCGGCGACACCCTGCAAACGCGCCTTGCCTGCGGATCCGTCTTTTCGCTTCATCAACATGTGCGTGGTCCCATCAATAGCGGTTGACGCGGTAGAAATTCTTGACGTGATCGGTTTCCTTGTAGCGGGCCTTGACGCGCTCGCCCTGCGCCTCGTCCGCGACCGCCTCGCCGCCCGCCAGCGGCACCACGGCCGCTGCAGCGACTGCCGATCCGCCCATCATGAACAAGCGGCGACGATCGAGCCCCTTGGCATCGAGCAGCTTGTCGGCCGGCGCCTTGTCGGATGGTTTGCTCATCGCGGTCTCCTCCACTTCGAACGTTCGATTGCCTTTGCGCGTCATTCGGACAGCGTGAAGGCCTCGGCTTCCAGTTCCATAAACACGCGGCCGACACGGCCGACGGCACGGTAGAATTTGGCGGTCCCGGACATCTCCAGATCGACGAACATCCGCGCCGCCCACGGCTTGAGATGCCGGTCGAAGAAGCGCGCCTGTTCGGAGAACTCCGCCTCGAAGTCGCCGCGCGCCAGGCCTGCCATCACCTCAAGCAGAATCGCGATGTGGTCTTCCGGCTCGCGCGAGGGGCCGGCACGCTCGATGCCGAGCAGGTCCAGGTCTTCGCGGACGCGCGCCAGCGGGCGCTCGTGCAGGAAGCCGGTCAGGTAATAGGAGGCATAGGGCAGCAGTTCGCCGCGCCCGAGCCCGATGAACAGGTCGAAGAATTCCTTGCTGGCGGCGCGGTCGTCCACAGCTGACGCGGCCACGGCGAGTTCGACATGCGCCATGCCGAGATCGGAGGCGTCGCCCTTCAATTGCGCGACCCGCGCCAGCGTGCCGACGTCCGGCGCCTTGCCCAGCAGCAGCGACAGCAAGCCGTATTCCGCGGCGCGCAGCTGATCGATCTCGTCGATTTCCGGTTTCGCTGACACGTTGGATAATCCGTTGACGGACACTTGGGCCTCGGATGATCCGTAGAGATCGGGGCGAAGCACGGAACGCTCGACGCGCGTCAAGGCCTCGACCGCGAGAACCCGCTCAGCGGGAATCCGCGACCATGATGAAACCGAAGGCTGCGCAATGCCGATCGCTCGCGCTAACGATGCGACGCCACCCGCTGCCCTGATTGCCTGTTCCAGTCCGGCGTCACGCATGGTGAACCCGACTTCTCCCCAGCCTCACGCCCAGTGTCCCGTGTCCCGTGTCCCGTGTCCCGTGTCGAGTGCCTCTTAATCGGGCATACAATTTAGAACTGGAATTATTCCAGTCCTAAATTTGTATCATAGGCTTGGCCTATGTCTCGAAAACTTTTGTCTAAACAACAGGTTTTGCCGAGCCATGGCGTCGCACCGGCTGTTGCGGTGCAACAGAACCGGAGGCCACGGAGACCGGTTCCTGCACTGGTTCGAGGCCGACTGGCTCGTCGGCGCTCGAATGATTCGGCTCCGCGGGCTCCGGCTGACCGCTCAATCTCAGCGGTTGATCTGGCAGATCAGGCTTTGGCTGGCCGGAAGATTCAGTTTCCTTGGCAATCTCCGCCGGGGCCTCGGCGGCAGCCGGCGGCGGCTCGACGGGCGCTTTGCCGGTGCCCATGATCTGGGTGACCATCCGGGCGATATCGATGCCCGCGCCGAGTTCGCTGTTGCCCGGCACGCCGCCTGGCGTGTTCCAGTCATAGGCGTATTCGAGCGCGGGATTGACGTAGTTGCGGATCGCGGGATCCAGCGCCCAGGATTTTCTCAAAGCCGCATTGCGCAGATGTTCGGGAACGCCCTTGCGCAGAAACGCGGTGATATCGGTTTCCGCCGTCAGTTCATCGAGCGATGGCAGGCTGGAGAGATCGAACTCTTCGGGAGCCGCCTCGGCCTCGGTCGCCGGAGCAGCAGCGACTTCGGCATCGGCAACCGGCGTTTCGCGCTCGGGCTGCTTTATCTCTTCCTTGGCCTCCTGCTTGCGCTGCGACCATCGCGCCAAAAAGCCCTTGTCGTCGCCCTGGTCCGGAGCACTCATGCGCGCCCTGTCCCTTCGTCCGGCCCGCGATTTGAACCACGATTCTCCGGCCCGCGCGGGCGGTCGCCGCCGGCCCGATCGCGCTTGCGTTTGTGGAACACCCGCTCGACATGAAACTCATCGACAAAGGCGGCGATCCAGGCCGCGATCTCCGCAGGCATCGGAACCGTGCCGATGACGTCGCAACCGCTTTCGAAGATCGCCTCCCCTTCGGTCGGATCGGCCGTCACCTTGGTCAGTTCGAGTTCGGATCCGCCGGCCTGTCGCCGCAGCGCGATCCAGATGCGCGGTTCGCCGTCGGCGAGATTGTCGCGGTAATTGGCGGTGTCGGAACTGAACAGGTCGATGCTGGCGGCGCCCGCGTAATACATCGTCGCATCCGGTTCAGTGGACAGCACGGTCCATGGCGCGGTTGCCGGCACCTCGTCGAGCACCATCGCCGGCGACCACATATGATCGATCCATGGATTATCGACGGCGCGGCGCCGCACCACCACACCCACTTCGCGGGATGCGGTCATCGCCATGCGCGATCCTCCGTGCACCAGCCGATCATGCCACATTCGCCTTTGGCGCAAGCGGCAGCCCGGCGACCAGATTTTGCGGCTTCAGCCGGACGACCTTGTCCGCCCCCATCGCCAGGATGAGGTAAACCGGTTTGCTGCCGACGCGTTCATCCACCAGCCGCGTATCCGCAATGGTCAGGCGCATCAGCGCGACGATGCGCTCGGCGGCATTGGCGTCCACCGACGTGCCGTTCCACAGCGCATTGCCGATTTTAGTGCCTTCGCTGTCGAGACCGACAAACCAGCGCCAGTCGCGGTCTTCGATCGAAGGAACCGTCTCGACGCTGACGGCAACGCCGAGCAGATGGGCGATCCATCGCTCGATCACCCGGCAAAGCCCGGCGCGCGCCCTCGGATTGCCGCCGATGTTCATGACCATCGCATGCGCATCCGAACGCGACCAATATGTCCAGGCGTTCTCGTCGTCCATCACATCCATCTCGCCGAACGCCTTTGGCGGCGCCAGCATCGCCGTGAGCGGCGACGCATGCAGGTCATGTTCTGCCTGTTGCTGCGCCTCGACGATTTCGGCGTCCGCAAGCAACAGCGTGCCCTCATGAAACGCCGCCTGCTGGCTGCGATAGAACAGTTCGGCCGCGCGCAGCATGTAGGGATCGTCGCAGCCTTCGAGCGCGTTGCGCAGGATCAGATGGCAGAGCTGCGAGACAAAAATCGGCGGCAGGTCGCCGGCGCCATTGCGGGCCAGGTTGATATAGACCGCCTCGAGTGACGGAGCCGCGACCAGCCGGTCGCGAAAATTCATCATAAAGGTCCAGTTCTCGCGCGCATCGGGATCGGCGAGCGCGGCGATATCGGCTTTCGAAACCGAACGGAGCGGATCGGCCAACAGGCCCGCGTGCAGGTTCCGCTCGGCTTCGCAGGCGTCCTCCGGCGGCATCAATTCCGGCCGCGCCAGATAGGCCATGATCAGTTCAGGCGTCGCGATCAACCCGCCGTGATCGGCGCGCCGCGTCAGATGATGGCCGGACGCTACCCAGAATTCTCTCATTTGCGATTTCCGGTTTTCTGTTCAGTTCCCATCAATCCCAGCAGATCGACCTCCTCGGCGGGTTCATCGTCGCCTTCCACCTCATGAAAAGTAAAGGCACGGGCATGCGCGTGCAACCGGTCGGCATCGCCTGTGGCTTCGCGCGGCTTGAGGGTGCGAAAGCGCTCGCGGATTTCACCATCCTCGATGCTGCGTTGCACGGCGAGCAAGGTCTGCGCCGGGTGATCGCACAGCGAAGCCGCAAACGCGACCTCTTCTTCGGCGGCGCCGCGCGCGACTTTCAGATCCGGCGCGCCGAACTTCTCCAGCAATTGCGCCGCAAGCCGATCGACCACGGCTTGCCGCTCCGCTTCCGTCGCCTCGGTCACGATCGCCAGCGTCGACCATCCCAGACTTTCGATCCCGAGAAATCCGGAGCGCAGCGCCACGCGCTGCTTCTGGGCGAGATCAGCCGGATCCTGGTTCCAGAACACGAACGCGCCGGAAACCGCCCATTCCCCGGGTTCCGCAGCACGCTCGAATACGAACGTATCCGATGGGTCGAGCCTGATGGTTCGCGGCAGCTTCAGCATGTCAGCCTCATCCGAACTTCGGACCGCGCAATTGCGGATCATACCAGTCCGCTTTCGCCAGCGCATCCACGAGGCTGGATCGATCGGGCGACCCACTGGCGGCCGGCAGTTTGACCAGCAGATCGCCATTGACGTCGATGGCCCTGATCTCGCCGGCTTTGCGCCTCGGAAGCCGCTCCAGATAATCCCTGGCGATGGCGTCAAAACCGCGCTCGTTCCAGCGGTCGAACGCGGTCATCAGATGGCGGGCGAAGCTGCCGATGATCGCGTCGGCATCGACCATCTCAAAGCCTGCGCCCAGCATCGAAACGCCGGCCGCGGCCTGCACCTCGTCGAGATGCACCATGTCGGCGGCGCGCAGGATCACGCCGAAAACCAGCCAGTTTGGCACGTCGGTTTCCGCGCAATCGGCGGGCCAGCCGAGCCGCGCGCCGCCCAGCAATCCCGCGTCGAACCGGATTGCATCGGGCCAGTCGAAGCTTACATCCCGTTCGGGCGGGCAATGCGCCGCGATGGCGTCCGCCAGCGCGTTCATGCCGGCGAACAACGCCCGGCGCGCCGATTTCAAGGGTTCGTCGGGTTCGAGTACCACGGCGAATTCGACCAGGTCGTAGCGCCGCACCCAGACCAGTGTTCCGGCGCCCGCTTCGGCCGCGATTTCGCATCCATGGGCAAAGGCGTCGCCGAGTTCGCGTAACGCGACCAAAGTATAACCGGGGGGCAGATCGGGTGCCTGATCCACTTCCCCGCGCCGCGACATCATCGAAAAGCTCATCCTGCGTTGCTGTGCTAAATTGCTTTGCAATCCGCCGGTGTATGCTATCCCCCTTGGGCTCGCAACACGAGCGGAACCAGAAAACGAACCGTGCGATGCGCGCCGGTTCAGGAAGTTAACGATGGCTACCGTGGCGTCTCATCTTCTGATTTGCAGTTGCGAGAAGACCATGCCGCTCGACGTGCCGGCGATCAACCGTGGCTGCGCCGGGAAGATCACGCAAGCCAACCAGCTCTGCGGCCTCGAACTCGAACGGTTCAAGCAAGCGCTTGCCGACGGCGCCCCGATCACGGTGGCCTGCACGCAGGAAGCGCCGCTGTTCCGCGAAGTCGCCGAGGATTTCCCGCAAGCACAACTCACCTTTGCCAACATCCGCGAAGCCGGCGGCTGGTCGAATGATGCGGCGGCGGCCGGTCCGAAAGCTGCGGCGCTGATTGCGGCCGCGCAGGAAGAAATGCCGCCGATCTCAATGGTGACGCTGGAGAGCAGCGGCGTCGCGCTGATCTATGGCCGCGACGAAGTCGCCATCGACGCCGCGCAGCGCCTCGCCGACCGTCTCGACATCACCGTGCTTCTGTCAAAACCCGGCGACGTCACCCCGCGCCGGAGCAACGAGTTTCCGGTTCTCAAGGGCACGATCCGCAATGCGCGCGGTCATCTCGGCGCATTTGAGCTCGGGATCGACGATTACGCGCTGCCGCTGCCATCTTCGCGCGCCAAGCTCGTATTCGGCCCGGCACGCAATGGCGCGACGTCGACCTGCGATTTGATCCTCGACCTCAGCGGCGGCACGCCGCTGTTTCCCGCGCATGACCTGCGTCCGGGATATCTGCGCGCCGATCCGCGCGACCGCGCCGCCGTCGAGCGCGCGATTGCGGATGCGGGCAATCTGGTCGGCACCTTCGACAAGCCGCGCTTCATTCAGTTCGAGGAAGCGCTGTGCGCGCATTCGCGCTCGGGCATTACCGGATGCACCCGCTGCCTCGATCTCTGCCCGACCGGAGCGATTACGCCGAACGGAAAGGCGGTCGCGATCGACGCCAATGTGTGCGCCGGCTGCGGCGCCTGCGCCTCGGTGTGTCCGACCGGTGCGGCTTCATATGCACTGCCCAGTGCAGATGCGCTGATGCGGCGATTGCGCACGCTGTTGCAGACCTATCGCAAGGCCGGCGGCAGCAACGCGATCGTGCTGTTCCACGACGGCGAGCATGGCGACGCGCTGATCGACGCGTTGGCAAGGTTCGGCGCCGGACTGCCGGCCCATGTGCTGCCGCTGCGCGTCAATGAAGTGACGCAGCTCGGACCGGAGAGTATCGCCGCGGTGTTCGCCTATGGCGGCTGCGGTGTCGCGATCCTGACGCGCGGCAAACCCAGGCATGATATTGCCGGACTGCACCGGACCGCCGGAACATCCGACACCGTGGTTGCCGCACTCGGCTTCGGCGCGGGCCTCGTGCGTATCCTCGAGACCGACGACCCGGACCAGCTGCGCGCGATGCTCGATGCGGCGCCAGGCGGCGTTGCGACGCCAAAGCCGGCCGGCTTCGTGCCGCGCGGCGCCAAGCGCGGCGTGCTCGAAACGACGTTTCGCGAACTTCACCTCGCGGCACCCGCGCCGGTGGATAGCGTCCCGCTTGCGCCGGGCGCGCCGTTCGGCGGCGTCAATCTCAATGTCGAAGGTTGCACGCTCTGTCACGCCTGCGTCACCGCCTGCCCGACCGGCGCGCTGTCGGACAACCCCGACCGCGCCATGCTGCGCTTCACCGAGAGCCTGTGCGTGCAGTGCGGGCTTTGCGAAGCGACCTGCCCCGAAAAAGTCATCACGCTCGAGCCGCGGCTGGATTTTGCGGCATGGAACGCGCCGCTGCGCGTTCTGAAGGAAGAAGAACCCTTCAACTGCATCGCCTGCGGCAAACCGTTCGGGACCAAAAGTTCGATAGAACGCGTACTGGCAAAACTCGGCGAGAAGCACTGGATGTTCCAGGGCGCCAACGCCAAGCGGATCGATGTCATCAAGATGTGCGCGGATTGCCGCGTCGAAGCCGTGGTCAATGAGGGTTTTGACCCGCACGGGGCGCCGCAACGGCCGCCGGTGATGTCGACGGAAGACTATTTGCGCGCGCGCGATGGCAAGAAGGGCGATCCCGTTGGATCGTAAGGAGCCCGCCGTGTCCGCCACCCAGCCAGCCCCTGCAGCACGCGCAACCTCGCGCGCGTCAGGCATTCCCGGCGTGAAGCACGTCATCGCGGTCGCGTCCGGCAAGGGCGGCGTCGGCAAATCCACCACCGCCTGCAATCTCGCACTCGGTTTTGCCGCCATCGGGCTGAAAGCCGGCATTCTCGACGCGGACATTTATGGTCCATCGCAGCCAAAACTGTTCGGGCTGCGCGGCAAGCCGCGCCAGGTCGGCCCGCGCATGCTGGAGCCGCTGGAGCGGTTTGGCGTCAAGGTGATGTCGATCGGCTTTCTAGTCGAGGAAGACCTCGCCATGATCTGGCGCGGGGCGATGGTGATCTCGGCGATCACGCAATTGCTGCGCGAGGTGGCGTGGGGCGATCTCGATATTCTGGTCATCGACCTGCCGCCGGGCACCGGCGACGCGCAGCTCACCATGGCGCAGCAGGCGCCGCTGGCGGGCGCAGTCATTGTCTCCACACCGCAGGACATCGCGCTGATCGACGCGCGGCGCGGCATCGCGATGTTCGAGAAGGTCAACATCCCGATCCTGGGTCTGATCGAAAACATGTCGGCGTTCTGCTGCCCGGCCTGCCAGAAGCTCACGCCGATCTTCGGCCATGGCGGCGCACGGCAGGACGCCGAACGGCGCGGGATTCCGTATCTCGGCGAGATACCCCTCGATATCAAAATTCGCGAGACGTCTGACGATGGCCGCCCGGTGGTCGCGACCGAACCGGACGGCGTTCATGCGCGCCACTACATCGCGATCGCCCGCGATGTCTGGAGCACGATCACGTCAGGCGCAGCAAGCCGGCCGCCGCCTCGCATTATCATTGAGTGAACGAAACGGCGCTTGATCGCATCGCAGCGCGAATGCTGGCGGCGCCGCGATTGTGCCGCGCAGATTTTCGAGATACGAAAGCGTTATATTTTCTTCGAGATATTTAAGGGAGAAATATCGTGCGCTTATTGAGAAATTTTTGGATTGATGACCGCGATCCTCTTGTTAGCTCTCACCGCCAACGGACCCGCAGCCCATGCCGACAGCTTGAAGGAAGCCACGGCCGCGTTTGCAAAAAAGCAATATGCGGCGGCGATCAAACTGTTTCGTCCGCTCGCGGAAAAGGGCAACGCCATCGCGCAATACAAGGTCGCGGTTATGCACCGGATGGGCCTCGGCGTTCCCAAGAGCGAAAAGGAAGCGCGGAAGTGGAGCCGGCTCGCCGCCAAGCAAGGCAACCCCCAGGCCCAGACGTTGCTCGGCAGCCTCTACTACAAGGCCAGCGGCGAGGAATCGCCCGACACCGTCCGCGCCTACATGTGGTATGAAGTGGCGGCTGCGCAGGGCAATGCCGAGGCCAAGAAGGATCTCGCTTTGCTCACCAAGGAGCTGACCCCGCAGCAGGTCAGCGAAGCGCGCGACAAGGCGCAGAAATGCAAGTCGTCCGGCTACGAGCAGTGCGATTGAGCGAACGTACTTCTCACGACAGGTAGGCCGGCATCATCCTCGCGCTCGCCGCTAGCGAAGGCAGCAAGAGCATTCGCGAAGCGTCGATGCGCTCATCCCTTCGGTTTGGAATCCGGCGGGCAATCCTTTCGGACCACCATGGGCTTGTCGCCGCTTTGCACCGTCGGTGCGGCCGAATTGGCGCCGCCGGCGTCGGGAAGGATCGCGCTCTTTCCAACTGCCATTGAATTCGACGTCTTTTCGTCGCCGTGTCCCGAGGTCGCGGAGCCCGTTGTCGAGCAACTGGTCTCCGGCTTTTCGCTTGACGGCGTCGTCGATTGCGCGGCCGCAGGTCCGATGACCAACGATCCCACGAGAATTGCTGCGGCAGCACGAATCATTTTGCTCTCCCATAACCAAAAGGTTCTCGAAATTCGGAAGACAAACGTTCAGCGACAGCGATAGTTCCCCGGCGCCAGCCCCTTTCAGAATGGCAGCGCGACGTCGCACTTGATCTCCTTGAGGATGACATTGGTGCGGACGTGACGGATGCCCGGAATCTTGAACATGAACTCGTCGAGAAACCGGTTATAGGCGGCCATGTCGGCGACGACGACACGCAGGTGATAGTCGGCATCCCCCGTCGTCGCAAAGCACTCGAGCACCTCGGGGCGCCGTTTCACGCGCGCGACGAACTGGGTGACGAAGTTCGTGTCGTGGCGATCGAGCGACACATGCAGAATGGCTGAAGTCAGGAAGCCGGCCCGCTCGCGGTCGACCAGCGCCGCATAGCCGGTGATGACGCCGGACTCTTCGAGCGCCCGCACCCGGCGCCAGCACGCCGACGGCGACATGCCGACGTCGTCGGCGAGATCCTGGTTGCTGCGGCGGCCGTCTTTCTGGAGATGGTTCAGCAGCCGTCGATCATGTCCTTCAATCATGCTGGGCTCTCCTTTGGACTGCGGTGACAAAGTATACCGAATGACAGGTCGTTTCTGGTAGTTTCTACCATAATAGACGGAAATTTCGAACAATCAGGACAATTCTTCCGCCTGATCGGGTCGACACTTTCACCGACCTGACACGGCGGGAGGCCGACATGACCCAGACCCTGACGACAGGCAGAGACCTCGACGATTACGCCTTGATGGACCGATACACGCGCCAGAGCGGGCGTGTGCTGCTGACGGGCACGCAGGCGCTGGTGCGCATCCTGCTCGACCAGCGCGACCGCGATTCTGCCGACGGCATCAACTCGGCCGGATTCGTCTCCGGTTATCGCGGTTCGCCGCTCGGCGGCGTCGATCTGGAACTCTGGCGCGCGAAAAAACTCCTGAGCGAACGGCGCATCGAATTCCTGCCCGCCGTCAACGAAGACTTGGCCGCCACCGCCGTGCTGGGATCGCAGCAGGTCGAAACCAACCCGGCGCGCGAAGTCGATGGCGTGTTCGGCCTCTGGTACGGCAAGGGCCCCGGCGTCGACCGATCCGGCGATGCGTTGAAGCACGGCAATGCCTACGGCTCCTCGCCGCATGGCGGCGTGCTGGTCGTCGCCGGCGACGATCATGGCTGCGTGTCGTCATCGATGCCGCACCAGTCGGACGTCGCCTTCATGGCGTGGTTCATGCCGACGCTTAGCCCGTCGAGCGTGGCGGAATATCTTGCCTTTGGTGAGTACGGTTACGCGCTGAGCCGGTTTTCCGGCATGTGGGTCGGCTTCAAGGCGATCTCGGAAACGGTCGAGTCCTGCGCCTCGGTCGAATTGCCGGCGCGCCGCCTGTTCAACCCGCCGGCATTCGAACCGCCCGCCGGCGGCCTGCACTACCGCTGGCCGGACCTTCCCGGTCCGCAGATCGAGCAGCGGCTGGAAGCCAAGAAGAACGCGGTGCTGGCATTTGCCGCCGCTAACCCGATCGACCGCAGGATCTACGACATCCCCGACGCCACCTACGGCATCGTCACGACAGGCAAGGCTCATCTCGACCTGATGGAAGCGTTGCAACTCCTGGGGCTCACCGAATCCGAATGCCGGCGGCTTGGCATCGACATCTACAAGGTCGGGATGGTGTGGCCGCTCGCACATCACGACGCGCTGGAATTCGTCCGGGAGAAACGCGAGATCCTCGTGATCGAGGAAAAGCGCGGCATCATCGAAAGCCAGTTCAAGGAATATTTCTACGACTATCCCGGCCACAAGCCCGAACACATGGCCGGCAAGAGCGATGAAAACAATGACCCGCTGGTGCCCTGGGTCGGCGAATTGTCGCCGCGGCTGCTGGCGCCGATCGTCGCCAAGCGGCTTGACCTGATCTTTCCGGGCCTCAACCTCGCATCGCGCGCCGAACGCCTGCTGCGCCCAAGTGCTGACATCATCAACATATCAGGCGCGACCCGCACGCCCTATTTTTGTTCGGGCTGTCCGCACAACACGTCGACGAAGGTGCCTGCGGGATCGCAGGCGCTGGCCGGCATCGGCTGTCATTTCATGGCGAGCTGGATGGGTCGCGATACGAGTTCGTTGATCCAGATGGGCGGCGAAGGCGTCAACTGGATCGCCTCCTCGCGCTTTACCGGCGGCAAGCACGTGTTCCAGAATCTCGGCGAAGGCACCTACTATCATTCCGGATCGATGGCGATCCGCCAGGCGATCGCCGCCAAGACCAACATCACCTACAAGATCCTGTTCAACGATGCGGTCGCGATGACCGGCGGCCAGCCCGTCGACGGACCGATCAGCATTCACTCCATCGCCCACGAAGTTCGTGCCAACGGCGTGGCGCGGATTGCGATCGTGTCCGATGCGCCCGAACAATTGCATGCGAGCGATTTTCCCAACGGCGTAACCATCCATCCCCGCGCGCAGCTGGACGCCGTGCAGCGCGAACTGCGACAGATCGCCGGCGTATCCGTGCTGATCTATGAGCAGGAATGCGCCACCGAGCGGCGGCGCAAACGCAAGCGCGGCCAGGCGCCCGAGCTGAAAAAGTTCGCCGTCATCAACGATCTCGTCTGCGAGGGCTGCGGCGATTGTTCCGTCGAGTCCAACTGTCTCAGCGTCGAGCCCAAGGAGACGCCGTTCGGCCGCAAGCGCCAGATCAATCTCTCGACCTGCAACCAGGACTTTTCCTGCGTCAACGGCTTTTGCCCGAGCTTTGTCACGGTCGAAGGCGCGACCCGCCGCAAGAAACAGGGAGCGGGCATCGACGCGATGGCCCGCACGACGGCGCTTCCTGAACCAAGCCTCCCCTCCCTCGAGAAACCGTTCAACCTGCTGGTGACCGGCGTCGGCGGCACCGGCGTCATCACCGTCGGCGCGTTGATCACGATGGCGGTGCATCTGGAGGGCAAGGGCGCATCGGTACTGGATTTTACCGGATTCGCGCAGAAATTCGGTCCGGTGCTGAGTTTCATCCGGCTCTCAAACAAACCTGAAGATATCCACCAGGTCCGGATCGATCAGGGCGCCGCCAACGCGTTGATCGGATGCGACATCGTGGTGAGTTCATCGCCGAAGGCGTCCGGCACTTACGGACCTGACATGCGGGCGATCGTCAACACCGCCGAGATGCCGACCGGCGACATCGTGCGCAATCGCGATGCCAGCCTGGAGGCAGCGGCGAGACTTCGGCACCTCGAGCGCGTCGTCGGATCGGACAATTTCAGGAGTCTTGACGCGAACCGGCTATCCGACGCGCTGTTCGGCGACACGGTCTTTGCCAATGTGATCATGCTCGGAGCGGCGTGGCAGCAGGGCCTGGTGCCGGTGAGTTCGGCAGCGCTGATGCGCGCGATCGAGTTGAATGGCGTTGCGATCGAACAGAACAAGCAGGCTTTTGCCAGCGGGCGCCTCGCCGCGGCGGATCGTGATTTTGTGACGTCGCTATTTGGGCAGGCCAAAAAGGAAGAGACGCTGGACGAAATCATCTCTCGCCGTGTCGAGTTCCTCACCGCCTATCAGGATGCAAACTATGCCGATCGTTACCTCAAATTCGTCGGTCAAGTCCGCGCCGCCGAGGAACGTCACGTAGCCGGCTCGCAGGCGCTAGCGACCGCCGTCGCGCGGTCCCTCTTCAAGCTGATGGCCTACAAGGACGAGTACGAGGTGGCGCGGCTGCACATGGAGACCGGTTTCGAGGACAAGCTGCGGCAGGAGTTCGAGGGCGACTTCGCGATCAAGTATCATCTGGCGCCGCCGGTCCTGTCGTCCGGAAAGGACGCCCGCGGCCGGCCGCTCAAGCGTCAGTTCGGGCAATGGATCCAGACACCATTCCGGATTCTGGCGCGGCTCAAATTCCTGCGTGGCACGCCGTTGGACGTGTTCGGCTATACGCACGAGCGCCAGATGGAGCGCGGCCTGATCGACTGGTACGAAAGGCTCGTGACCGATCTCACACCCTGGATTTCACCTGACACCATCGAACGCCTGGCCAGGATCGCAGCGGCACCGATGGACATTCGCGGCTATGGCCCCGTGAAGCTGGAAGCGGTGGCGAAAGTACAAAAGGAGACGGAAGATCTGGTCCGTCTCCTGAAGTCGTCGCCACCTGAACGTCGCGCGGCCTAGCGGGCTTCTTCGAAGCCGGTGAGGACGGAAGTCAGGTTGGCACCGAGAATGTCGGAGAGGTACCCGCCCTCCTGGACGAACACGGTCGGAAGCCCGAGCCGCGCGATGGCGGCGCCGATGCGCCGGAATCCGGCCGTCGTCACAGCAAGCCCCGCGAGCGGATCGTGCTCCGACGCATCGAGACCGAGTGCGACTACCAATGCACCTGGTGCGAAGGCATCGATGGCTTTCTTTGCAATGCCAAGCGACGCCATGTAGCCGTCATCGCCGGTGCCGATCGGCAAGGGAATATTGAGGTTGGTGCCAAGGCCGGGACCCGCACCGCGCTCGTGCGCGTAACCCCAGACGAACGGATAGTAGGAAGTGGGATCGGCATGGATCGACACGGTAAACACGTCCGGCTGTTCGTAGAAAATGCCCTGCGTGCCGTTGCCGTGATGGACGTCGACATCGAGGATGACAACACGCTCATGCCGCTGGCGCAGATGCGCCGCCGCAATCGCGCTGTTGTTGAAAAAGCAGAAGCCGCCGGCCATATCGCGGTAGGCGTGATGGCCGGGCGGACGGCACAGCGCGTAGGTCGCGTCCTCGCCGTCCATGACAAGCTGCGCCGCCGTCGTCGCCACATCCGTTGCCGCGCAGGCGGCTGCAAAGGTGCCGGGACCAATCGGAGCGGCGGTGTCGGCGGTATGCCAGCCGAGCCGGCCGACGATATGGGTCGGATAGGTTGCGGCATGGCGCACCGGATGGATGTTGGCGATCATTTCCGGACCGGCATTGCCAAGCGCGGACCAGGCCTCCCAGGCTTCGGCGAGAAAGCCGAGATATTCCGGACTGTGAATCCGTGCGCGCGGGCCCTGCCCGAATAGTGTGGGCGCAACCAGTTCGTGCTTGCCGGCCTTCAATCCCGCGAGCAGCCGGTCGGCGCGTTCGGGCTGTTCGGTGGTGCGCTGGACGACGCCGCGCACCAGAAAGAATTGCGGATCGTGGCTGCGGTGCAGTTCAGTGTAGACGGCCTTCACGCGGATACTCCTGTTTCCTGTCAATGAAATCTGGCGCGCACCAGCGTGCGCCGCCGGCTAAGCGGGAATCTCCCGCACGAGTTTTCCGACTTCGCGCCACGCATGACCGATGTGATAGTCGATATGCGCCACGATGCGTTCGGGATGGCCTTGTTCGATGGCAGCTAACACGGGTTCGTGTGTCCGGGCGATTTCATGCGGATCGTCGTACAGCCGGCCGATCAGGCCGATCACCATGCGCATTTCCGAGGCGAGATCGTCGAACAACCGCAACAGCCGCCGGTTCGCCGCGATCTCGCAGATCAGGCGGTGAAAGCGGTAGTCCTCCTCGACCTGCCTTGCGGGATCTTCCAGATCAGCGGTCTGATGCAGCACGTCGATCTGCCGCCGTAACATGTCGCGCGTCTCCGGCGTGAGGTTGCGCGCGGCGAGCACGGCCGCGTGCCGCTCGACGCACAGCCGCAAGTCATAGATGTCGTCGATATCGTCAGCGGCGAATTTGCGCACGAAGAAGCCGCGGCGCGGACTGGCCACCAGCAGTCCCTGCTGTTCCAGCAGCCGCGCGGCCTCACGCACCGGCGCCCGACTCACGCCAAGCTCCCTCGCGATCCCCGCTTCAACGACTTTGGAACCCGGCGCCAGCCGGCCTTCGACCACCGCCTGGGTCAAAAGACGGGCGACCTGACCGACGAGATCGGTGTCGGCGAGGGCTGGCAATCCGACCGGCGGGGACAATGTGCGCATCAAAATGGGTCCATTTTGGCCGGTTCTTATCCGATTTTGGTCGGTTTTACCACTTGTACATAATTTAAGCGTCGATTGTCGACAGTTTAGTCTTGTCATGAGCCTAGTTGCGATGCAACCCTTGGACCTGTTCAAAAAGGGTGCATTCCAATAATGACAGCGCACGTACCGCCCCCGGCCATCAAGGACGGAACCCGGCAAGCCCGAATCGATCTCGCCGCCGCCTACCGGCTGATTCACCGGCTCGGCCTCGACGACAGCATCTACACCCATATCTCGGCCCGGCTGCCGGGCAGCCATGACCGCTTTCTGATCAATCCCTACGGCCTGCGGTTTGAAGAGGTCACCGCGTCCAATCTGGTCACCGTCGATATCGACGGCAACGTCATCGACGACCCGCTGGACCTCGGCATCAACCCGGCCGGATTCACCATTCACAGCGCCGTGCATGCGGCGCGCACGGATGCGGCCTGTGTGCTGCACACCCACACCGTCGCCGGCGTCGCGGTGTCCTGCCAGAAGCAGGGACTGCTGCCGCTCAATCAATGGTCGATGCAATTCACCGACCGCCTCGCCTATCACGATTATGAAGGCATCGCGCTCGATCTGGATGAGCGCGAGCGCCTGGTCGCCGATCTCGGCGACAAGTTCGTCATGGTTTTGCGCAACCACGGCATGCTCACCTGCGGCCGTTCCGTCGCCGAAGCCTTCAAGCTGATGCACAATCTGGAGCGCTCGTGCCGCGCCCAGCTCGCGGTCCAGGGCGCCGGCGCCGAGATCGTGCCGCTCTCGGAAAGCGTCGCCCGCAAGACCGCCGGGCAATACGCGACGTTCTACGACAGCATCGAAGTCCAGGGTTTGCCGGACATCGAATGGACCGCCTTCAAGCGGATGCTGGAACGGTCAGATCCGGATTTCACGAACTAGCTCCCACTCAAACTTCAACGCAACGCGCGCCGCTCAGGCGATCAAGAGAGAGATGTCATGCTGAAGCAATTTGTTATGGGTCTCGCTGTGGTAGGCGGCCTTTCCGGAGGCGCCCTTGTGCTCTCCAGCACAGCCCTTTCCAGTAAAGCCTTTGCGCAAGAGCCGAAGGCCGGCGGCATCGTCAATGCCGTGATCCAGCCCGAACCGCCGGGCCTGATGATGGGCATCGTGCAGAACGGCCCGACCCAGATGGTATCAGGTAACATCTACGAAGGCCTGCTTCGCTACGGTCCGAAGCTGGAGCCGCTGCCGGGTCTCGCCGAAAGCTGGAGCGTCAGCGAAGACGGCAAGATCTACTCGTTCAAGCTCCGTAAGGGCGTCACCTGGCATGACGGCAAGCCGTTCACGGCGGCCGATGTCGTCTTCTCGATCGAATTCCTCAAACAGACCCATGCTCGCGCGCGCGGCAATCTGGCTCAGCTCGACAAGGTGGAAACACCAGACGATTCCACCGTCGTGTTCACGCTGAAGCAGCCGTTCGGACCGTTCCTCGGCATCTTCGAAGTCGGCTCGATGCCGATGATTCCAAAACACATCTATGAAGGAACCGACTTCAAGACCAACCCGGCCAACAATACGCCAATTGGCACCGGCCCCTTCATGTTCAAGGAATGGCAGAAGGGCTCGTTCATCCGGCTGGTCAAGAACCCGAGCTACTACATCAAGGGCAAACCCAACCTCGACGAGATCTACTGGCACGTCATTCCCGACGCCGCGGCGCGGTCGGTGGCGTTCGAGACCGGCAAGGTCGACGTGCTGCCGGGCGGTTCGGTCGAGAATTTCGACGTTCCGCGTCTGAGCAAGCTCAAGAACGTGTGCGTCACCGGCGCAGGGTGGGAATTCTTCAGCCCGCATTCCTGGCTGTGGCTCAACAACCGCTCCGGCCCCACGGCCAACAAAAAATTCCGTCAAGCCGTGATGTTCGCGATCGACCGCAACTTTGCAAAGGACGTGATCTGGAACGGCCTCGGCAAGGTCGCGACCGGTCCGTCCGGCTCCTCGATCAAATACTACACCGACGCGGTGTCGAAATACGATTTCAACCCGGCGAAGGCGAAGGCCCTGCTGAAGGAGGCCGGCTACAATGGCGAGAAGGTTCGGCTGCTGCCGCTGCCCTATGGCGAAACCTGGCAGCGTTGGGCCGAAGCCGTGAAGCAGAATCTGCAGGATGTCGGCATCAATATCGAAATGGTGGCGACCGATGTCCCCGGCTGGAACCAGAAAACTGCCGACTGGGACTATGATATGGCCTTCACCTATCTCTACCAGTACGGCGATCCCGCGCTCGGCGTCGGCCGCAACTACGTCTCGAGCCAGATAACGAAGGGCTCGCCGTTCAACAACGTCGAGGGCTATTCGAATCCGGAGATCGATCAGCTGTTCGCGGACGGCGCCGTCGCCTTCCCGGATTCCAAGCGGGCGGAGATCTACACCAAGGCGCAGAAGATCCTGACCGACGACGTGCCGGTGGCATGGCTGCTCGAACTGCAGTTCCCCACCATCACCCGCTGCAACGTCAAGAACCTCGTCACGACCGCGATCGGCGTCAATGACGGTTTCCGCGACGCGTGGATCGAAAAATAATCTCGTAACCACCCGGCCACGGCGGCGCTCCAGCGCTTCGCCGCGGCCGGATACTCCAACACCATGCCTTTAACGCAGCGGAAATCCACACGATGCTCGCATTCATTGCCCAGCGCATTGGCAAGGCCGTCATCGTCCTCTTGGCAATCGTCGTCCTCAACTTTTTCCTGATCCGGCTGGCGCCGGGCGATCCGGCGCTGGTGATGGCCGGCGAAGCCGGCGCCGGCGACCAGATCTTCCTGGCCCAGCTCCGCGAAAAGTTCGGCCTCGACCAGCCTTTGCCGGTGCAACTGTTTCTCTACGTCAAGGGCATCATCAGCCTCGATCTCGGCTTTTCGTTCCGGCAGCAAATGCCGGTTTCAAAGCTGATCCTCGACCGGCTTCCGGCCACCCTGCTGCTGACAGGCACGGCGTTCGCGATCTCGCTCGCCTTCGGCGTCCTGTTCGGAACGCTGGCGGCGCGCCGCGCCGGCAGCTGGACCGATACCGCGATCACGGTGTTGGCGCTGATCTTCTACGCCACGCCGCTGTTCTGGGTCGCGCTGATGGCGATCCTGCTGTTCTCGGTCACGATGGATTGGCTGCCGAGCTTTGGCTACGAAACCGTCGGCGCGAATTACACTGGCCTCGCCCACGTGCTGGATGTCGGCGCCCATCTCATCATGCCGGCAACAACGATCGGCCTGTTCTTCATGGCCACCTACGCCCGCATGACCCGCGCCTCGATGCTCGAGGTCAAGCGTCTCGACTTCGTCAAGACCGCGCGCGCCAAGGGTTTGCGCGATGCCGTGATCCAGCGCCGCCATGTGCTGCGCAACGCGCTGCTGCCGGTGGTGACGCTGGCGGGATTGCAAGCGGGCACCCTGGTCGGCGGCGCCGTGCTGACCGAAACCGTGTTCGCCTGGCCCGGCATCGGCCGCCTGATGTACGAGGCGCTGCTGCAGCGCGATTACAACCTTTTGCTCGGCGTCTTCGTCGTTTGCTCGGCGATGGTGCTGGCCTTCAACCTGATCACCGACCTGATTTATCGTTCGGTCGATCCCCGCATCGAGTTTGCCGCATGAGACAGTTTTGGCGAATGATGCTCCGCAATCCCGGCGGGCTGATCGGCCTCGTGATCCTGACGATTGCGATCGCGGTCGCGGTGTTCGGTCCCCTGCTGTTCCCCACCTCGCCCTGGCGAATGGTGCAGCGGCCGTTCCTGCCGCCGTTCACGCTGGCCGGCCTGCCGCTCGGCACCGACGCGCTCGGCCGCGACGTGATGGCGGGCATTATCTACGGCGCCCGCGTCTCGCTGCTGGTCGGGCTCGTCTCGACGCTGGCGGCGCTCGCGATCGGCGTTCCCGTCGGCGCGGCGGCCGGCTATTTCGGCGGCCGGATCGGCGACGCCCTGATGCGCTTCACCGAATTCTTTCAGACCGTGCCGAGCTTTGCGCTTGCGATCGTGCTGGTTGCGGTGCTGCAGCCGTCGATCGTCTCGATCGTGATTGCGATCGCCATCGTCAGCTGGCCGCCGGTGGCGCGGCTGGTGCGCGGCGAGGTGCTGTCGCTGCGCACCCGTGAATATGTCCAGGCGGCGATCGTGACCGGGCAGACCAACAGCTGGATCATCTGGCGCGAGATCCTGCCCAACGCGCTCTCCCCGGTGATCGTATTGGCGTCGCTGATGGTCGCCACCGCGATCCTGCTCGAATCCTCGCTGTCTTTTCTCGGCCTTGGCGATCCCAATCTGATGTCGTGGGGTTACATGGTCGGCGCCGGCCGCACCGTCATTCGCCAGGCCTGGTGGATCACGGTGTTTCCCGGCGTCGCCATCCTGATCTCGGTGCTGGCGCTGAACCTAATCGGCGAAGGTCTCAACGATGCGCTCAACCCGCGTCTCAACAAGGACGGGCGCTGAGCATGTCTGACGCCGCCGTAGTCATCAAAGACCTCAAACTGGCACTGCCGCCTGGCAGTGACCGCGCTTACGCCGTGGACGGCGTGTCGTTCGAACTCACCGCCGGCAAGATCCTTTGCGTCGTCGGCGAATCCGGCTCCGGCAAGTCGATGTGCGCGCATGCGCTGATGGGCCTCTTGCCCGACACCGTGATCGCCGAGGCCGGCGAGATTACCTTTGGCGGACAAAACCTGCTGACCCTCGACCCGGATGGCTGGCTGGGCTTGCGCGGCCGCCGGGTGGCCATGGTGTTTCAGGAGCCGATGACGGCGCTCAACCCCTTGATGCGGATCGGCGACCAGATCGCCGAGATGTTCGAGGCGCACGGTCTGTTGACGCCGAAAGAGCGACGGCAGAAAGCCCTCGGTCTGCTGCGCGAAGTCGGCCTGCCCGACCCCGAACGTAGCGTGCGCGCCTATCCGCACCAGCTCTCGGGCGGCCAGCGGCAGCGCGCGATGATCGCGATGGCGCTGGCGCTCGAACCGGCGGTACTGGTAGCCGACGAGCCGACGACGGCGCTCGACGTCACCACGCAGGCGCAAATCCTGAAACTCATCCGCGACCTGCAACGCAGCCGCAACATGGCGGTGATGTTCATCACCCATGATTTCGGCGTCGTCACCGATATCGCCGATCGCGTCGTCGTGCTCCAGCACGGCAAGGTGGTCGAACAGGGCGCAGCCGACGACGTGCTGCAGCGGCCGCAACATCCGTATACAAGGGCACTGCTCGCCGCTGTCCCAAAACTGCAGCCGCCGGCGCGCGCTTCCCGGCTCGACCGGCCGAAGGTGGTCGAGGTGATCGGTATCGAAAAAACCTATGTCAGCGGCGGCGGCTGGTTTCAGCCGACGCGCAGCGTCCAGGCCGCCAAGGAAGTCAGTTTTGAGATTTTTCAGGGCGAGACGCTCGGCCTAGTCGGCGAATCCGGTTCCGGCAAATCCTCCATCGCTCGCCTGATCATGCGCCTGATCGAGCCGGATGCCGGCACCGTGCGGCTCGGTGAAACCGACCTGACGCGCATCAACGGCAAGGCGCTGCGCGAGCAGCGCAAGCGCATCCAGATGGTGTTTCAGGATCCGTTCGCCTCGCTCAATCCGCGCCGCAAGGTCGGCAACATCATTACCGATGGCCCGATCGCGCACGGCGCGGAGCCTGCGGCGGCGCGAGCGCGCGCCCACGATCTGCTGGGTCTGGTCGGCCTCAATGCCAGCGCCATGGAACGTTTTCCGCACGAATTCTCCGGCGGCCAGCGGCAGCGGATCGGGATCGCACGGGCGCTCGCGCTCGACCCGGAAATCCTGGTGGCGGATGAAGCCGTCTCCGCGCTCGACGTCTCCGTGCAGGCGCAGGTTCTGAACCTGCTCGAAGACCTCAAGACGCGGCTTGGGCTGTCGATGCTGTTCATCACCCATGATTTACGGGTGGCAGCGCAGATCTGCGACCGCATTGCGGTGATGCAGCGCGGATCGATCGTCGAACTGAGATCAGCCGCAGCGCTGTTCTCCTCTCCCGAGCACCCCTATACGCGCGAACTTCTTGCCGCGGTGCCCGGCCAGATATCATCTTCCAAGGCGGCGTGAACGATGCGTTGTGCGCTTGTCAGCAGCAGCCTGGATATTCGCGGTTACCTCGGCACAGAATTCGCTCGCATCGCCGATCGCATCGAAATCGTCGATCATCGCCGCAACGGGTCCGACGCGGACATCAGCCTTGCGATCGCATGGCACCCGCCAGCCGATGCCTTCGAGCGTTATCCGAACCTGAAGGCGGTCTGTTCGATCGGCGCGGGCGTCGACAATATAGTCGCCTGCCCGAGCCTGCGGCCGGATATCGACGTCGTTCGCATCGTCGATCCCCTGCAGGCGCAGACGATGTCAGGCTTTGTCATCTGGCATGCGATCTCGCATCAGCGGCGTTTCGCAACTTATCTGGCCCAGCAGCGTGACGGAATCTGGAAGCGCCTCCCGCAGCGTGCCGCGCAGGACGTGCCGGTCGGCATCCTCGGCTACGGCGAAATCGGCCAGCGCGTTGCCGCCGACCTTGCGCAGCTCGGTTTTCCCGTCATGGCGTGGAGCCGGACGGCGAAGCCGACGCCCGCCTCCGTCCGGGGATTCCACGGCCCCGCCGGCCTCTCCGCCATGCTTGGTGAAAGCGAGGTGCTGGTGAACCTGCTGCCGTTGACGCAGGAGACCCAAGGCATTCTCAGCGCAAAACTGTTCGCCCGCATGCGCCGCGGCGGCTATCTCATCCAGGTCGGTCGCGGCGAACATCTGGTCGAAGCGGACCTGCTGGCCGCCTTGGAAAGCGGTCAACTCGACGGCGCCGCACTCGACGTGTTCGCGGCCGAACCGCTGGCGCCGGCGCACCCGTTCTGGCATCATCCCAAAATCGTCGTGACGCCACACGACGCCTGCGAAGTCCGGGTCGAGGCCGTTGCGACCACGGTCGTCGCAACCGCCGACGCAATACAAACCGGCCGACGGCCGCCGAATGCCATCGACCGCCAACGCGGCTATTGACCGGTCGCGCGCCCCAAAGGATCACGGCCTAAAGGACACTGCGGTGCCAGACTCCTCTCCCGCGATTGACGCGGCACATCCGATCGATGGCCTGCGCGCCGCATCAAGCATTCCGGAATCGCTTGCCACGGAACTGGCGGCCGAACATTACGGTCTGCCGGTCACGGTGCGTCGCCTCGACAGCGAGCGCGATCAGAATTTCCGGCTGCGGGCGCCGGACGGACGCGAATATGTGCTGAAGATCGCGAACCCCACAGAGGATCGCGCGGTCACGAATCTGCAGACCGAAGCCCTGGTTCACCTGGCCGCCGCCGACCCCGGACTGCCGGTGCCGCGCATCTTCCCGGCGTCGAACGGCGCAACGGAACTCGAGGTCGGCTTCGACGACGGCTCGACGCGGATCGTGCGTCTCCTGTCGTTTCTTGCCGGAACGCCCTTCCACACCGTCGAGAGTTCGGCGGCACTGCGGCGCGACCTCGGCCAGTGCGCCGCACGGATGACGCGGGGGCTTCGCGACTTCCGGCATCCCGGCGCCAATCACAAGCTGCTGTGGGACCTTCAGCACGCCGCCGAATTGCGTCCATTGATTGACGCCGTCCCGGCCGACCGACGCACTCTCGTCGAGCGCACCCTGGATCGGTTCGAGACGCACGCCCTTCCCGTGCTGTCCGGCCTGCCCAAACAGCCGCTTCACAACGATCTCAACCCGCACAACATCGTCGTCGATTCCGCCAACAGCGAGCGGATCGCCGGAATCATCGACTTTGGCGACATGACGTCGACCGCCCGGGTCGTCGACCTCGCCGTGACAGCGGCGTACCAGGTCGTCGATGGCAGCGATCCGCTCGCGCCTGCCTGCGACATGATCGCGGCCTACGATGCGGTCACGCCGCTCGAGCCCATCGAATTCGAGATATTGTTCGACCTGATCGCGACGCGCATGGTGATGACCATCGTGATCAGCAGCTGGCGGGCCATCCGCTATCCCGGGAATCGGGACTATATTCTGCGCAACAATCCGGCGGCCTGGGGCAGACTGCAGCGAATCGCTGGTATTCCCCGGGCCCAGGCCCGGCAGCAAATTCAGTCTGCCTGCAATTCGGAGTAAGACAGATGTCTATCGACGAGACCGCTTCGACAAATGATCTGATCGCGAGGCGCAAGCGGCTGCTCGGACCGGCCTACCGGCTGTTCTACGAACAGCCCGTGCAATTCGTCCGCGGCGAAGGCGTGTGGCTCTACGATCCCGCCGGCAATGCCTATCTGGACGCCTATAACAATGTCGCGTCGGTCGGACACTCGCATCCCCACGTCGTGCAGGCGATCGCGCGGCAGGCCGCGGTGCTGAACACGCACACGCGCTATCTGCACGAGACCGTGCTCGATTATGCCGAAAAACTGCTCGCCACCTTCCCGGCCGGGATCAGCCAGATCATGTTCACCTGCACCGGCAGCGAGGCCAATGATCTCGCGCTGCGCGTGGCCCGCACCTGCACCGGCGGCACCGGCTTCATCGTGACGGAAACCGCCTATCACGGCGTCACCAGCGCGCTGGCCGAGTTGTCGCCTTCGCTTGGGCTGCCGCTGGCGAAGGACAGCCACGCCCGGCTGGTGCCGGCGCCGCGCTCCGCCGGCGACGACACCGGCGAGATTTTTGCCCGGCACGTGCGCGGCGCGCTCGATGACATGAAGAAAAACGGCATTCGCCCAGCCGGACTGTTGGTCGATACCATCTTCTCCAGCGACGGCGTGTTCGCGGACCCCGCAGGCTTCCTGCGCCCCGCGGTCGAAGCGGTGCGTGCGGCCGGCGGCATCTTTATCGCCGACGAGGTGCAGCCCGGTTTCGGCCGCACCGGCGAGCAGATGTGGGGCTTTGCCCGCCACGGCCTCATTCCCGATCTGGTCACGATGGGCAAGCCGATGGGCAACGGCCATCCGGTCGCCGGCATGGCGGCGCGTCCGGAAGTGCTGGCCGAATTCGGCGCGCGGTCGCGCTACTTCAACACTTTTGGCGGCAATCCCGTCTCGGCGGCCGCCGGCATAGCCGTGCTCGAAGTGATCGAGTCCGAAGGCTTGCTGGCGAATGCGCAGCGCGTCGGCGGCTATCTGCGTGATCAGTTTCGGCAGCTGCAGGCGCGCCATCCATTGATATCAGAGGTACGCGGCGCCGGATTGTTCTTCGGCGTGGAGCTGCGGCATGGCGGACCGGCCGGCACGCCGGCCGCGAGCGAAACCGCCGCCATCGTCAACGCGCTGCGCGAGCGGCGCGTACTGATCAGTGCGGCGGGACCGCAAGCCAATGTCCTCAAGATCCGGCCGCAGCTGGTGTTCAGCACCGAGCACGCCGACATACTGATCGAGCGGCTCGATCAATCCTTGCAGGCACTCGACAAAACCTGACGCTAGAATCCGGCCGCGCTGCCATCCTTGCGGCAGTCGGAGCCGGCGATCAGCGAACCCGTTGCCCGGTCGCGCCAGATGATCTGCCCGCTGCCGAGCGGAACGATCGGCCGGCTGATCTTGTGCCCACGCTTCTGCAACTCAGCCTCGATGACCGGCGAGATACTCTGTTCGAGATCCAGTACGTCGTCGTGGCCAAAACTGCGGGGCACATCGAGCGCTTCCTGCACGTCAAAGCCGCGGTCGATGATCCCGGTTAATAGTTCGACGTGCCCCATCGACTGGTAGTGCCCGCCCATCACGCCGAACGGCGCCACCGCCTCGCCGTCCCGCATCAGCATGCCCGGGATGATCGTGTTCATCGGCCGCTTGCGCGGAGCGACGCAATTGGGATGCCCCTGTTCGGTGTTGAACGTGAAACCGCGGTTGTTGAGCATCACACCGCTTCCCGGCGCCAGGATGCCGCTGCCGAACGCCTCGAACAGCGAATTGATCAGCGACAGCGAATTGCCATCGCGGTCGACCACGCAGAGATAGATGGTATCCTTGTGCGGCCGCGCCGGAAACAGCACCGGCGGCTTTGCCCTGTTCGGATCGATACGGCGGCGCGCCTGATCGCGCCATTCCGCCGACAGCAGATACTCGACCGGCGTCTCGACTTGCGCTGGGTCGCCGAACAGCGCATCGCGGTGCAGATAGACCTGCTTGCTGGCCTCGGCAAAGATGTGGATGCGGTCGACATCGGACATGTTGCCGATGTCGTAGCTCGAGAGCACGTTGAGCATCATCAGGGCGGCAAGTCCCTGCCCGTTCGGCGGACATTCATAGACCTGATAGCCGCGATAGTCCGTCGACACCGGCGTGACGTATTCCGGCTGCGCGCTGGCAAAATCGTCGAGCGTATGCAGACCGCCGATCGAGCGCAGTTTTTTCACGATGTCTTCGGCCACCGCGCCCTGGTAGAAACCAGCCTCTCCCTTTTCCGCAACCAGCCGCAACGTCGCCGCAAGCTGCGGATTACGCATGCGCGCGCCGGCGACCGGCGCCTTGCCATCGACCAGGAAGGATTTCGCGGTGTCGGGATCCCTGGCCGCGATGCCGGCGTTGCGCGCCCAGTCCCAGGCGACGCGGGACTGCACGATGTAGCCTTCTTCGGCGAGCTTGATCGCCGGCTGGAGGATTTCACCAAGGCTGCGCGTGCCGTGGTCCTTCACCAGTTGCGCCCAGGCGCCGATCGCGCCGGGCACCATCACCGCATGCGGCGAATGCTGGGTGATCGAGATCTTGCGCTCGCGATACCATGCGGCCTCCGCCGCCGCCGGCGAGCGGCCGGAGCCGTTGAGCGCAATCGGCGTCGCACGTCCCTTCGGGGCATAGAGCGCGAAACAATCGCCGCCGACGCCTGTCATCATCGGATCGACCACGCATTGCACGGCGACCGCCGCGATCCCGGCATCAACAGCATTGCCGCCAGAGCGAAGCATTTCCAATGCCACCAAGGTCGACATCGGGTGCGACGTGGCGGCGGCCGCCTGCGCGGCATAGACCGGCGAGCGGCCGGGGAAGAAAAAATTACGCAATTGAGAAACTCCTTCAGGGCATGATCCCGAAAAGTGGAATCCGGTTTTCGGAAAAGATCATGCCCTCTTATCTTGAGAGGTTAAAGAGACCGGACGGCTCTAAAACCGTGCGAGGCCGCTTCCAGCGCCGCATCGATATCAACGGCCTGGTGGGCTGCGGACAGGAACATGTTGTGCACGGGATGGAAGAATGCGCCATGGCGCAAGGCCGCCGAACAGAACGCCCGCCCCTTTTTCACATCCGGATCGGCGTCGAACAGCATCAGCGGCATTTGCGGCGGACCGCTCTGACGGATCGCGATGCCGTGCTGATTTGCCAGCGACGCCAGCCCCTCACGCAGCCGCAGGCCCATAGCGCGGATATGGCCGGGGACATCGGTTTCCCGTGCGATACGCAGCGTGGTTCGCGCCGCCGCCATCGCCACCGTGCCGCACCAGAATGATCCCGTGACAAACACTTTTGATGCCGCCTCGCGGAATTTATCATTGCCGGTCACCGCCGCCAGCGCGTAGCCATTGGCGATGGCCTTGCTCCAGGCGGCGAGATCAGGGCGCACGCCGAGCGCCTCCCAGCTTCCCCTGACATCGAGCCGCAGCCCGGTGCGCACCTCGTCGAGAACGAGCGCGGCACCGGTGGCGTCGCACGCGGCACGTGCAGCGGCGGCGAATTCGCGCGTCGGCAATTCGAGATCGCGGGCGATATCGTGTCGAAAACCGGTGACCAGGATCGCGGCAAGATCCTTGCCCGCTTCATCGACCGCCGCCTGCAGGCTCGCGACGTCGTTGTATTCAAAGTGCAGCAGATGCGCACGGTCTTCGCTGGTGACGCCGGCCACGCTCGGCGAACACCATGGCAACGCGCCGTGATAGCTTCCCTTGGCGACCAGCACCTTGCGCCGACCGGTGCCGGCCCGTGCGATCGTCACGCAAGCCGTGGTCGCGTCACCGCCGTTCTTCTGGAACATCGCCCAGTCAGCATGCGGCACCATCGCGACGAAATCTTCGGCCAGGTCCACCATCACCTCGCCCGGGCCGTTCAAACAATCGCCCAGGGCCGCCTGCGCCTCGGCCGCGGCCTGCACCTCGGGGTGACGATGGCCGAGCAGCACCGGCCCCCAGCTGCACATGAAGTCGATATATTCGCGCCCGTCGACGTCGCGCACCCGGCATCCCTCGGCGGAGGCGAAGAACTGCGGATAGCCTTCCGGCAGCCGCGCGGCGTTGAGATGTCCCCACATGCCGCCGGGCACCACGCGCTGGGCTCGCGCCCGCAACATCGCATCCGCGCTCTGTGTTTCGCTCAATACCGCTGCTGGCTTGTTCATGGCGTCCTCTTGGTGTGCGCTTGTTGTTTTTCTCGGCGGCCGCAGACGTGGCGCCTCCCCGCTTCGATGAAGGGAGAGACTCCATCCCGCCATCAAAGCATCGCACGCGAACAACGGCAAGATGCCGGCGAAATGCGTGCCCGTCGGGCATGGCTTTGCATGCACGCATGCGTATGATGCGTCCGCCGCAAGAACAACAAATCAGAAAAGCTCGGGAGCGCCCTGTGACCGCAACCACCACCCGGATCAACCCGGCCGATCACCTGCCGGACTATGTCAGCCCGGCGCAGGTGAAGGGGCTGCTCGGCCCTGTCGACATCTGGCGCGATGCGTGGGGCATCCCGCATGTCCGCGGCAGCACCTTTCAGGATGCATTCGCCGGGCTCGGGTTTGCGCAGGCGCAGGACCGGCTCTGGCAGATGGAGGCATTGTTGCGGCGTGGCACCGGTCGATATGCCGAATGGCTCGGCGCCCGCGCGGTTGCCGGCGATGTGATTGCCCGGCAGATGAATGGCGACGCCGCCTCGCGCCGTGACTATGCCCTGCTCGGCGACGAGGCCAAGGCAATGCTGGTGGCGTACGCGCGCGGCGTCAACGCCTTCATCGCGCTGCGCCGATGGCCGGTCGAATACAAAATCCTCGGCTGCGAACCTGTCGCCTGGGAGCCCTGGCATTCCATCGCTGTCATGCGGCAGATCGGGTTCCTGATGGGATCGGTGTGGTGGAAGCTGTGGCGCGCCGCGGCGCTGCCGATCGTCGGCGCCGACAACATCGCAAAACTGCGCTTCGATGATGGCGGCAGCGATCTGCTGTGCGTGCCGCCAGGCGTCGAAGGCAAAAGGCTGGCGGCTGCGCTTGCCGATCTCAAGCCCGGCATCTCAGCGCTGCTGGCGACCGCCCAGGAGCAGATGGGCGCCGAGCTCGATGGTGGCAGCAACAATTGGGCGATCTCGGCCGAGCGCACCGCGACCGGCCGGGCGATCGTCGCCGGCGATCCGCATCGAATATTGGAGATGCCGAACATGTACGCGCAGGCGCATCTCGCCTGCGACGAGTTCGACGTCATCGGCCTCACCGTCCCCGGCGTGCCCGGTTTCCCGCATTTTGGTCACACAGCCAACGTCGCCTGGTGCGTGACGCATGCCTTTGTCGACATCCACGATCTCTATGTCGAACAATTCGACGCCGACGCCCGCCACTATCGCTTCAAAGGAGAGATGCTGCCCGCGACGCAGCGCCCTGAAACCATCAAGGTGCGAGGCGGCAATGACGTTACGATCAACGTGGTCGAAACCCAACATGGGCCGGTGATCGCGGGCGACCCGACAAAGGGCACCGCGCTGGCGCTGAAATCCGTGCAGTTCGCGGTGCCCGACGCCTCATTCGATTGCATGATGCGGATGCTGCGCGCCAAATCGGTCGAGCAACTATACGAAGCGACGCGCGGCTTTGCGCTGTTGGACCATAATGTCGTTGCCGGCGACACGTCAGGCGAAATCGGCCATCGCGTGCGCGCCTTGGTGCCGAAGCGGCCGCGCTCCAATGGCTGGCTGCCGGTGCCGGGCTGGACCGGCGAGCACGAATGGGACGGCATGGTGCCGTTCGAAGACATGCCGCATACGATTGCGCCGGATAAAGGAATGATCGTGACCGCCAATAATCGCGTGGTGGAGCCCGAGCGCGAACCTTATCTCTCGACCGACCCGATGCCGCCGCACCGCACCCGCCGCATCTGGCTGCGGCTCAAGGAATTGAAGCGGCCCTCGCCCGAGCAGATGCCGGCCATTCACCGCGACCTCCTGAGCATTCCCGCCATCGAAATCCGCGAACGCCTTCGCGCGATCGGGCTGCCGGCGCAGACGAAGCAATTGTGCGACCTGATCCTCGGCTGGGATGGCGAGATGCGCGGCGACTCGGTCGCGGCCGCGGCGTATTCCGCCGTCCGGCTGGAGTTGACAAAGCTCGCGCTTCGCCGATCGGGCCTCGACAAGACCACTGAGAGCGATTTCACCAAGGTGGCACCGGGCCTGTTTCCGGAAGTCCAGTTCTGGTGGACGCTGCCGCAACTGCTGCGCAGCAATGACGAGAGTCTATTGAAGGGCGCGACCTGGAATGAGCTGCTGCGCGAGGCTGTTGTCACGGTGTCGAAGAATGCGCCGACCGCCGATTGGGGCACGCTGCATACGCCAAAGCTCAAGCACGCACTCTCGGTCGCTTTCCCCGACTATGCCGGTCAGCTCGACAAGGATTGCGCCAAGATATCCGGCGACAATGATTGCGTATTCATGGCGGGATATTCGATGAAATTGGACTTCCAGGCCACATCGTCCGCACTGTCCCGCTACGTCTTCGACGTCGGCGCATGGAACAACTGCCGGTGGATCGTCTTCCATGGCGCGTCGGGCCATCCGGCCAGTCCGCATTACGCGAACCAGAACGCGACATGGGCGAAAGGCGAGATGGTGCCGATGCTCTACGATTGGGAAGCGATCAAGCGCGGGGCGAGTTCGCACCAGATGCTCAGCAGGAGTTGAAGGCTTGCTCAGCAAACTTCGTCATGCCCGGGCTTGACCCGGGCATCCACGTCTTGGCTCTCACGAAGCAAGAAAGACGTGGATGGCCGGGCATAGCGAGCGGAAGCGACGCCGTCCTTCAGACGGCTATGCCCGGCCATGACGAAGGAGAAAGTTACCGCGGCACCACGGCCGTCGCCTCGATCTCGACACGTGCGGCTTTCTCGACAAGCCGCACCACCTGCACCAGCGCCATCGCCGGGTAATGCGCGCCGAAGATTTCGCGATACACTTTTCCGAGCGCTTTCAGGTTCGCCAGATACTCCTCGATGTCGACGACATACCAGGTCAGGCGCACGAGGTGTTCGGGCTTCGCGCCGCCCTCCGCCAGGATCGCGAGTATGTTCTCCAGCGTCTGGCGCACCTGTGCGATGAAGCCATCGGCCAGTACGTTGCTGGCGTCCCAGCCAATCACGCCACCGGTCACGATCAGGCGTCCGTCGGCCGCCATGCCGTTGGCGTATCCCTTCGGCACCGGCCAGCCGTTCGGCTGCAGGATCTGCAGGCCTGAAGCCGGCCCCTCGCCCTTCGCTACCGGCAACACCGCCAGCGTGGGCCCTTTTTGCGTGCTCACAAGAATCTCTCCATCACTTCCAGATTGTTGTTTGACGCATTTTCTTTACGCGAACCGGTATCCACTTCGCTCGAAAACGCTATGCTATTCACTCCGCGGCCATGCCCGCCGAGGCGGGATTGGCCTGCGCCATCTGCCGCAGCGCGAACCGCTGTAATTTTCCGGTCCCGGTCTTGGGCAATTGCGCGACGAACTCGATCGCGCGCGGATATTTGTACGGCGCGATCGCGCGCTTGACGTGCTCTTGCAGCTCCGTCACCAGCGCCATATCGGCTTCGACGCCGGAGGCGACCACGATGTAGGCCTTGACGATCATGCCGCGTGCCTCGTCGGGCGCGCCCACGACGCCACATTCCACGACCGCCGGATGCGTCAGCAGCGCGGCCTCGATTTCGGGACCCGCGATGTTGTAGCCGGAGGAAACGATCATGTCATCCGAACGGGCGACGAACGACAAGCGTCCCGTCTCGTCGCGCACGAAGGAATCGCCAGTCAGATTCCAGCCGTCGCGCACGTAATTCGATTGCCGCGAATCCGCCAGATAGCGGCATCCGGTCGGGCCGCGAACCGCCAGCTTGCCGACCGTGCCTGCCGGCAACTCCTTCATGTCATCGTCAACGATCTTGGCCTCGTATCCCGACACCGGGCGTCCCGTCGTTCCCGCGACGGCCTCGCCGATCCGGTTGGTGATGAAGATGTGCAGCAATTCGGTGCTGCCGATGCCGTCGAGAATCGGCTTTCCGGTCTTGCAGGTCCAGCTGTCGAACACCGGCGCCGGCAAGGTCTCGCCGGCCGATACCGCCAGCCGCAGCGACGACAGATCCGCACCGTTGTCCATTGCGGCCATCATCGCGCGATATGCCGTCGGCGACGTAAAGCAGATCGTGGCCTTGTAGGTCTCGATGATCTTGACCATCTCGGGCGGCGAGGCGTTTTCCAGCAAGGTCGCTGTCGCGCCGAACCGCAGCGGGAAGATCGCAAGGCCGCCGAGGCCGAACGTAAAGGCCAGCGGCGGCGAACCGACGAACACATCGTCTTCGGTGACGTTGAGGACTTCCCGCGCATAACCATCGGCCACGATCAGAAGATCGCGGTGGAAATGCATCGTCGCCTTCGGCTCGCCCGTGGTGCCCGAGGTAAATCCCAGCAGCGCGACGTCGTCCCGGCCGGTCTTGACGGCGTCGAAACGGACCGGCTTGTTCAGCGCCACCCGGTCGAGCTCGGCGTCATGGTTCGATGTGCCGTCGAAATTCACAACCTGCTTGAGAAACTTGCTGGTCTTGGCGCATGCGACCAGTTCATCGGCGATGCGGCTGTCGGTCAGTGCCAGCGCGATCTCGGCCTTGTCGACGATTTTTGTCAACTCGCCGGCGCGCAGCATCGGCATGGTGTTGACGACGACGGCGCCGGCTTTGGTCGCCGCGAGCCAAGCCGCCACCAGCGCGGGATTGTTGCCGGAGCGGATCAGCACGCGGTGGCCGGGCTTGACGCCGTAATTCTCCACCAACGCATGCGCCAGGCGGTTCGACCAATCGGCAAGTTCCTTGTAGGTGCGCTGGCGGCCATTGCCGATCAGCGCGGTGCGATCACCGAAGCCTTTCTCGACGATCCGGTCGGTTAGTTCGACCGCGGCATTGAGATATTCGGGGTATTGGAATTCCGGCCGGTCAAGAACCAATTCCGGCCATTGGTCCGGCGGCGGCAGGTTTCGCCGCGCGAAATCATCGACGTGCCCCGATGGGCCAAGTTCTAAATCTCTACCTGACATTTCCATCGCCCTCGCGTTCGGGATGAAAGGCTTGTGAAGACCGTCCGGCAGTGCTCCATTGGCAATCATTTTATACTTAAAGTAATTTGGCGCAAGGGCCCAGATCAAGGCCGTTCCACTGTTTTTGGAAGCCGGCGCGCCGCCAGTTCCGGCTGCGCCTACGCCGACCGCGCCTTCGCGGATTTCTGCGCCGAGGTCTTGGTCTTGGCGAGCAGCCGCATCAATTCGCGGACATCCTTCGGCGTCAGATCCCGGAAGATGTCGGCGATCCATAGTTCATGCTCGGCCGCCATCTTGCGGAACTCGGCACGGCCGGCCTTGGTCAGGCGGATCACCTGGACGCGGCGATCGGCATCGGAGGTGCGACGGTCGAGGTGACCGGATTCGACGAGCCGTTCGACCAGCCCGGTGACGTTGCCGTTCGACACCATCATCCGCTTCGAGACGTCTGACAGCGTCATGCCGTCGGGCACCTTGTCGAGCTGGGCCATCAAATCGAAGCGCGGCAGCGTCACATCGAAGCGCTCGCGCAGACGGCTGCGAACCTCGCCTTCGATCAGGGTGGTACAGGTCAGAAGGCGGAGCCACAGCCTGATTTCATCCCCGTGATCCTCGGGGAGTTCGACCGCCTTGGTCTCTGAATCAAGCATCATGACGCCATCTTGTCCGATTTGCGTGTGCGGGGGAAAAGCGCAGCTTGCTATCATGGTCCAGATTTCTTTAGGGTTCAAGCATTTGGCGCGTAGCTTGCATGGCTTTCTTACATGGATTCTTATTTGCGGGCTTGTTGCTTGCGGCGGCCGTCATCCTCAGAATAAGCTGCTTTGCAAGAAGCGATTTGTGGTGGTTTCGGCTGCGGCCGAATGAAGGAGCAGTCATGATGCAGCCGTTGAAATTGGCGGGACCCAAGTTAGCCTTGCTTGCGGTCTTGCTGAGTGTCGCCGCAGGACAAGCCGCGGCGCAGGAGAAGATCAAGATCGGCGTGATCGTGACGTTATCCGGCCCTCCGGCGGCGCTCGGCCAGCAGGTCCGCGACGGCTTTGCGCTCGCGGTAAAGGACCTCGGCGGCAAGATGGGCGGCAAGGACGTCGAAGTCGTCGTGGTCGACGATGAACTGAAGCCGGACGCGGCGGTGACCAAGGTCAAGGGCCTCCTGGAACGCGAAAAGGTCGATTTCGTCGTCGGCCCGATCTTCTCCAACATCCTCCAGGCCATTCACAAGCCGGTCACCGACAACAAGACGTTTCTGATCAGCCCGAACGCGGGTACTTCGACCTATGCCGGCAAGGAGTGCAGCCCGTTCTTCTACGTCACCTCCTACCAGAATGATCAGGTCCATCAGATCCTCGGCAAGGTCGCTCAGGATCGCGGCTACAAGCGCGTCTATGTGCTGGTGCCGAACTATCAGGCGGGCAAGGATTCTGCCGCCGGATTCAAGATCGACTACAAGGGCGAGATCGTCGAGGAAAGCTATCTGCCGCTGAACACCTCCGATTTCCAGGTCGAGCTGACCAAGATATCCTCCTCGAAGCCCGACGCGCTGTTCACGTTCATGCCGGGTGGCCTCGGTGTCGGCCTCGTCAAGCAATACCGGCAGGCCGGTCTCGCCGATCGCATTCCGGTCCTCTCCGCCTTCACCGTCGATGAATCGACGCTGCCGGCGCAGCAGGACGCCGCCGTCGGCATGTTCGGCGGCTCGAACTGGGCACCCAATCTGGACAATCCGCAGAACAAGAAATTCGTGGCCGGCTATGAGGCGGCCTACAACATCGTGCCCGGCACCTACGCCTTCCAGGCCTATGATGCCGCGATGCTGATCGACAGTGCCGTCAAGGCGACGAAGGGCGATCTCGCCAACAAGGACGCGGTATCGGCGGCACTGAAGAAGGCCGACTTCACCTCGCTGCGCGGCGACTTCAAGTTCAACGTCAACGGCTATCCGATCCAGAACTTCTACCTCACCAAAGTGGCAAAGCGCCCGGACGGCAAGTTCCAGACCGAGATTGTCGAAAAGGTGTTTTCGAACTACGGCGACCGCTACGCCAAGGATTGCACGGCGGCTAAATAAGCGGTGACCAACAAGCTGGAAGGAAACAATATGATGAAAACCGAAATCGCCGGCATCACCCGCGCCAACGAAGGCATCCAGGGAATTTCCTGGAACATCCTTGGCCAGACCTATGTACCCAAAAGCGTCACCGAGCATTCCTTCTCATGGCATGCGACGTTCCCGCCCGACACTTTCGTGCCGCCGCACATCCACCCCGATCAGGACGAATATCTCTACATCCTGGAAGGCAAGCTCGACTTCTTCCTCGACGGATCAGAGACGCAGGCCTTGCCGGGCGATCTGGTGCGGCTGCCGATGGGCAAGCCGCACGGCATCTTCAACAAGTCCGGCCGGACCTCGAAGGTGCTGTTTTGGGTCTCGCCGACGCGGCGGCTCTATGACCTGTTCTGGGGCATCCACAACATGAAAGAGCAGACGCCCGACGCCGTCGTGGCGCTGGCGGCCGAGCACAACATCCACTTCCTGCCGCCGCCCCCGGGGGCGTGAGATTGTCGTGCCCCGCCACCGGGTCGGCCGAATGGCCGCCCGATGACAGGCTCCGGCGGGGCACCCAGTACGCCGCGGCTTCTCGGGTCTATCACTAGCGTCACTGGAATACTGGATCGCCCGCTTTCGCGGGCGATGACAGTTGAACGTGTGGGGGCTAGTGAACCTTACCGCACCGCCGCCAGCGACGGCGCGGCAAAGCCCGCCTTTGACGCATAGCCGCGTACGATCGCTTCACGCTGGCCGTAGCTCAGCACCTTCTCGATGTCAGTAAAACCGTCGGGCGCCAGTTGCTCGACCGCGTCGATGACGCCTTCCGGGCCGCCGCGGCGGTTCGCGCGCACGATCTCTGCCGTCATCGGCAGCCGCTTCTGCTCGTAGGCCAGCAGCGCCTGGCGCGGATGCTCGGCATGGGCCAGCGAATCCGCCAGCGCCCGTGCATCGAGGATCGCCTGCGAGGCGCCGTTGGATCCGACCGGATACATCGGATGCGCGGCGTCGCCGAGCAGCGTCACCCGTCCCCAGGTCCAGTATGGCAAGGGATCGCGGTCGCAGCAGGGATACTCATAAAATTCCGGCGTCGCCGAGATCAGGTTGCGGACGTCGACATGCGGCACCGAGAACCGCGCCACATGCGGCATCAATTCCTCGCGCTTGCCCGGCCGCGACCAGTCCTCGCGGCGCGGCGGCGGCGCGTTGCCTTCACCAATCCTGACCATCACGGCCCAATTGGTCAGCCGGCTGGCGGGGCTCGATCCTTCCGCGATCGGATAGACCACGACTTTGGCATTCAATCCGCCGGCCACGATCATCGAACTGCCGGTCAGAAACATCGGCCAGTCGCGTGCGCCGCGCCACAGCATCAGCCCGTTCCAGCACGGCGGCCCCTCGTCCGGAAACAGCATTTCGCGCACGCGCGAATGGATGCCGTCGGCCCCGATCAGAACGTCGCCGCGTGCGGTCTTGATATGCGCGCCGGTACGGTCGAAGAAATGCGCGATCACGCCGCCTTCGTGCTGCGCGAACGCGCCAAGCCGGCAGCCGGTGTGGATCGCCTCCTTGCCGAGCCGCTCCTCGACCGCGCGATGGATGACGCTTTGCAGGCGGCCGCGATGAACCGAGAATTGCGGAACGTCATGACCGGCGCCGAGGCCCCGCGGCTCGCGCCAGACCTCTTGGCCGTGACGGTTCAGATAATACAAATCATCGGTACGAACAGCGGCCGCATCCAGCCGGTCCAGCAGCCCTAAGCCAGCGAGTTCGCGGATCGCATGCGGCAGCGTGTTGATGCCGACGCCGAGCTCGCGAATGCTGTCCGATTGCTCGAACAATTCGCAATCGATGCCGCGGGCGCGCAGCATCAGCGCGGTGGTGAGGCCGCCGATGCCGCCTCCGACGATGATCGCCTTCATCCGCTCAAACTCCACTCAACTCTGTCTTCAACCTCGCCCCGCTTGCGGGGAGAGGGAGTAAGGAGCGTGCCATCCAGCCTATTCGGCCGCAAGCGGCTTTGTCGCCTCGGCCTTGAGCTCGGCGCGGGTTTTCGGCTTACCCTTAATTTTGAGGTCGTCGAAATCCTGCCGGTCGCGGACGGAGTTGCGGAAAATCTGCTCTTTTCCGGGGAGATATTGCGGCGGACAGGCGATATCGGAGGCGCCATACCAGGCCGCCGCCCGCATGGTGAAGGAAGGATCAACCAGATGCGGCCGGCCCAGCGCCACCAAGTCGGCGCGACCGGCGGCGAGGATGGTGTTGACCTGATCCGACGTCGTGATGTTCCCGACGCACATGGTCGCAACCCTTGCCTCGTTGCGGACCTGTTCGGAGAACGGCGTCTGGAACATGCGGCCGTAAATCGGCTGCGCGTCGCGCACGGTCTGTCCGGTGGAGACGTCCACGAGATCGACGCCGGCCTCGCCGAACGCGCGCGCAATCGCCACCGCGTCGTCGCCGGTGACGCCGCCCTCCGCCCAGTCGGTGGCGGAGATGCGCACCGACATCGGCTTGTGCACTGGCCACGCTGCGCGCATCGCCTCGAATATTTCGAGCGGATAGCGCAGCCGGTTTTCCAGCGTACCGCCATACTCATCCGTGCGCTGGTTGGTCAGCGGCGAGATGAAGCTCGCGAGCAGATATCCGTGCGCGCAATGCAGTTCCAGCATGTCGAACCCGCAGGCCTCGCCGCGCAGCGCGGCGGCCACGAACTCCGCCTTGACGCGATCCATCGCTGATCGGTCCATCTCGCGCGGCACCTGGCTGTCCGGGAAATAAGGGATCGGCGACGCCGACAGCGTGTCCCAGCCGCCCTGCTCGAGCGGCCGGTCCATGCCCTCCCACATCAGCTTGGTGGCGCCCTTGCGGCCGGCATGGCCGAGCTGCAGGCAGATCCTGGCGGCTGAATTGGCATGAACGAAATCGACGATCCGCGTCCAGGCGGCTTGCTGCTCGTCGTTCCACAGCCCGGTGCAACCCGGCGTGATCCGGGCGTCGCGGCCGACGCAGGTCATCTCGGTGAAGATCAAACCCGCGCCGCCGATCGCGCGCGAGCCGTAATGCACCAGATGGAAATCGCCTGGCACGCCCTCCTCGGCCGAATACATGCACATCGGCGACACCACCGCGCGGTTGGCCACCTCCATCTCGCGCAGTTTGAACGGCTGGAACATCGGCGCGACAGGTTTTTCGATGTCGACATCAAACCCTTTGGCGCGGACGGTCTTTGCAAACGCCTTGTCAACCTCGCTGACGAAGCCCGGCGCACGCAGCGTGAGATTATCGTAGGTGATTGCCTTGGCGCGGGTCATGACGCCGAACGCGAACTGCACGGGATCGAAATCCCAGAAACGGTCGACATGTTCGAACCAGACCAGCGACACGTCGGCGGCGTGCTGGGTCTTCTCGACCTCCTCGCGCCGGCCCCGCTCGTAGGTCTGCAAGGCTGCATCGACCGTCGGCGCCTGCGCCATCGCCTCTGCGAGTGCGATAGCGTCTTCCATTGCAAGCTTGGTCCCGGAGCCGATCGAGAAATGCGCGGTCGCCTTGGCGTCGCCGAGCAGCACCATGTTGTCCTTGACCCAGCGCTCGCTGCGGATCATCGGAAAATTGCGCCACATCGAACGGTTGATCAGCAGCTTGTGGTCGCCGAGGAACCAGCCGAAGATTTCCGCCATGCGATCGGCGGATTGCTGCTCGCTCAGGCCTTCAAGACCGGCACGCGCAAACGTCTCGGAATCGGTCTCGAAGATCCAGGTCGAGCGGCCGGTTTCATATTGGTAGGCGTGGGCGATGAACGGGCCCCACTCGGTCTCCTGGAAAATGAAGGTGAAGGCATCGAGCGGCCGGGTCGATCCCATCCAGGCGAACTTGTTGGAACGCAGGTCGATCTCGGGGCGGAAATGCTCGATGTATTTGTCGCGAAAACGGCTGTTGATGCCGTCGGCGAGCACGATCAAATCGGCATCGACAAAACGGGTCTCGTCGTCGACATCGGTTTCGAACAATAGCGTTACGCCGAGTTCGCGGGCACGTTCCTGCAGGATCAAGAGCAGCATGCGGCGCGAACAGCCGCAAAAGCCGTTGCCCCCCACCCGATGCACGGTGCCGCGGAAATGCACGGCGATGTCATCCCAATAGGCGAATTCCTGGGTGATGCGGCGGTAGCTCGGCGGGTCGTACTTTTCGAAGTTGTCCAGCGTGGCGTCCGAGAACACCACGCCGAAGCCGAACGTGTCGTCGGCGCGGTTGCGCTCGTACACCGTGATCTCGGCCTGCGGCCGCTGCTTCTTCAAAAGGATCGCGGCATAGAGACCCGCCGGCCCCCCGCCGATTATCGCCACCTTCATCAGCGCCTCCGAAGCAAGCTAACGGGCCATCTGGAAATTACTTTAAACCTAAAGCATTTTTCAGGCAAGCCCCTCGCAACGCAAACGACCTCATCCTGAGGAGCGGCCTTTTGGCCGCGTCTCGAAGGATGGGCCGCGGGCTATCATGGTTCGAGACGGCGCGCTGTTGCGCCTCCTCACCATGAGGAAAAAGAGTGGAGCTCAATTCCCCTGGAACACCGGCGACCGCTTGTTGGAAAACGCCTCGAATGCCCGGGCAAAATCCTCCGTGGTCATGCACAGGGCCTGCGCGACGGCTTCCGCCTCGATCGCCTCCTCCACCGACATCGCCCATTCCATCGCCAGCATGCGCTTGGTCATGGTGTTGGCGTAGGTCGGCCCATCCGAAACCTGCTTTGCCAGCGCTTGCGCCTGCGCCAGCACCTGGTCGGGCGCCACGATCCGGCTGAAGAAGCCCCAGCGTTCGCCCTCCTCCGCGGTCATGAAGCGGCCGGTGTAGAGAAGTTCCGACGCCCGCGACTGGCCGATGATACGCGGCAGGATCGCACAGGCGCCCATGTCGCAGCCGGAGAGACCCACCTTGTTGAAGAGGAAGGCGACTTTGGCGCCTGATGTCGCCAGGCGCATGTCCGAGGCCATCGCGATGATTGCGCCGGCCCCGGCGCAGATGCCGTCGACAGCAGCAATGATCGGTTGCGGACAGGCGCGCATCGCCTTGACCAGATCGCCGGTCATCCGGGTGAAGGCCGTGAGGCCCTTGGTATCCATCTGCACCAGCGGGCCGATGATCTCAAAGACGTCGCCGCCCGAAGAGAAGTTCCCGCCGGCGCCTGACACCACGATGGTCTTGACTTCCTCGTCCATCGCACTGGCGCGGAAGAAATCAGTCAGTTCCCGGTAGCTGTCGAAGGTCAGCGGATTTTTCCGCTCCGGACGATTCAGCGTCACGGTGGCGATCTTGCCGTCGACCTCAAGCAGAAAATGCTTCGGCGAATATTCTGATAGTGGCAGCGTGACGGGGTTGGCGGGTCTGCTCATGGGATCTCCCTTGTCTTGCTATTCGTCACTGCGAACCACCGGGTCGCGCGAATGCGCGCCCGATGACAGGCTCCGCGAAGCAATCCATTCTTTCTTTTTGCGGCGAGATGGATTGCTTCGCTTCGCTCGCAATGACGGTTTCAATTTCAAACTTCGCCGCCGGCGACGGCGACCGCCTGTCCGGTGATCGCGCCGGCGCCCGCGCCGCACAGCCACAGCACGGCATCGGCGACTTCCGACGGCGCAACGAGGCGGCCCTGCGGATTGTGCTTCGATAGTTCGGCCACCGCCTGCTCGCGGCTGCGGCCGGTCTTCTTGATGATGTTGTCGATACTGCCCTCGAGCAGATCGGTCTCGGTGAAGCCGGGACAGACGGCATTGACCGTGACGCCGCTCTTGGCCGTTTCCAGCGCCAGCGAACGAACCAGACCGATCACCGCGTGTTTTGCAGCACTGTAGGCGCTGACATAGGCATAGCCCTTCAGGCCGGCGGTCGAAGCGATCGCGACCACCCGCCCCCGGCGGCGCTCCAGCATGCCGGGCAACACGGCCTGCGTGGCATGCACCACGCCCATGAAATTGACGTCCATCATGCGCTGGAACAGCGCCGCATCGGAGCGGCCGAACGGCGCGGATTCAGCCGCGCCCGCATTGGCGATCAGGATGTCGATCGGCTGGCGCGCCGCGGCCTCCGCAATGGCTGATTTCACCGAAGCTGCATCGGCGACATCGGCGGTTACCACGAACTGCGCGGCGCCTGACGCAATCGCTTCATCCAGCGTGGCGCGATTGCGGCCGAGCACGGTGACGACGGCGCCGGCCTCGGACAGGGCTGCGGCGACCGCGCGGCCAATACCCCGCCCGCCGCCGGTGACGAGCGCATGCTGGGAATGCAACGGTTTGGACATCGGTCGGCCTCCCGGAACTGACCCTCGACATTTATTTTAAACTTCAAGCTTTTGCAAGGAAGCAAGTAAGCTGGCACTCCGGCCTCACATCCGCCGCTTGACAGAAGGCCGTCCGAAGGTAGCGTCGCCGCATAGCCACACAGGGGTCAGCAACATGGCGGCGCTCGAAAAAGGCATCACGCAGAACGGCACCGGATATTCCGGCAAGACCTGGAACATTCTCGGGCAGGTGTATTTTCCAAAGGCGGTAACGGACTCCACCTTTGCGTTCGAGACCAACAGCGATCCCGGCCAGTTCGTGCCGGTCCACATCCACCCCACGCAGGACGAATTCATCCTGGTGCAGGACGGCATGCTCGACCTGAAACTCGATGGCCTCTGGGTGCAGGCCAAGGCCGGCGATCTGGTCCGGCTGCCGCGCGGAATTCCGCACGGTTATTTCAACAAATCGGACAGACCGGCGCGGGCACTTTTCTGGGTTTCACCGACCCAGAAGCTGGAAGCACTTTTCAACCAGTTGCACAATCTGAGCGATGTCACCGAAATCGTGCGCATCTCGGCCGAGCATGAAGTGAATTTTCTGCCGCCGGAAGCCAACGACTAAAAATCTGCGCGAACTTTAGCTGGGCCCCCAGGGCGACGTCGAACATCTGCGCCAGACGTGACGCGACGGGTATCCCCGACCCGCAGCTTCGCGCGGGCTCTTAGGTTTTCAGATTGACGTAAGAGGCCTTAAGCCCCGGCAGAAGGCAGGCTGGCAGCGGCGATTGCGACGATCTGGGCCAGCCGACGTCCGATCCGGGACGGCGCGTTGCGCAGAAATTGTTGTACCTGTCGCATCTCAATCTTCCATCGGCGCCCGGCGGAACGGTCGTTCCCAAAACGCGGCGCCTCCTGGAAAATGGTCGTAACGGGCTAACTAGTCGAGATACCTGGGAAAATAGCAACGCCCGCTTCGTGCGGCAGCCGTTTGGCAGTAGAATTATTGCCCTGATCGAGCCGACAGGGGGGGAAATTTTCTCCCCCCTTTTTGTACGGTCATAACCCCGTGATGCCGCTGTCGACCGCCAGGGTCTGCGCATTCACGTAAACGCTCTCTTCGGACATGAAGAACAGCGCGGCATAGGCGATCTCCCATCCAGTCGCCATGCGCCCAAACGGTGCACCGGCAGCGCTCCGCGACGGCCGGCCCGCGCTGGTGTGGCGCCCGAGCGGGGTATCGACGAGACCCGGGCAGATGATATTGGCGCGGATGCCGCGCCTTGCCCCTTCCCGCGCGACATTGCGCATCAGGCCGCCGAGCGCCGCCTTCGACGTATCGTACGCGATCAGCCGCGAGCCCGAGCGAAGCCCTGCGATCGACGAGATGAAAACGATCGATGAGCCCTCGGCGAGATGCTTGAGGGCCTTGCGGCAGCAGAGCATCGGGCCGCTCAGATTGACCGCCAGCGTGTCGTTCCACTCCCTCAAGTCGACGCCGTCGAGGCCGAGCGCACCGACGCCGATTCCGACGTTGAGCACCATGCCATCGAGACCACCGAGGCCGTCGATCGCCTCATCAACCATTCTGTTCACATCGGCCTCACGCGCGATGTCGGCCTCGATTGAAAAGGCGCGGCCGCCGTCGGCGGCGATACGCGTGACCGTGTCATCCGCGCTTGCACGATGGATATCGGCGACCGCGATATGCGCCCCCTCGCGCGCAAACAGCAGCGACATGGCCCGGCCGTTGCCGACCGGATCGGTTGCGGCGTCGAATGTCCGCTGCCCGCCGCCGACCACCAGTATCCTGCGGCCCTGAAGGCGTCCGCGCCCCGGCGCCTCGCCGGATGACTCCGGACTGAGCGGGCGGACGTAGCGCGGTTTCTCGGTCATTGCCTTATCTCACGTCGATTTCAGGGCAGCCCTATTTCGGTGCGAAACCAAACGTCTTCTCGAAGCGTTTGGCATAGGCGGGCCAGACCTCGGGGTTGACGATGCGCGGCGGCCGCTTGCCGTCGAGCGCGTCGAGGATCTGTTCGGCGGCGATCCTGCCCATGTTGACGCGGGCTTCCCTGGTGACACCGGCGGTGTGGGGGCTCGCCAGCACATTGTCGAACTGCAGCAGCGGATGTTCCGGCGGCGGCGGCTCCTTGTCCCAGACGTCGAGCCCGGCACCGGCGATACGCCTGTCGCGCAGCGCGTCGTACAACGCGGCCTCGTCGTGAATGAAGCCGCGCGCGGTGGTGATGAAGAACGCGTGCGGCTGCATCAGCGCAAACTGTTTCGCGCCGATCATGCGGCGATTGTCTTTGGTCAGCGGGCAGGAGATCGAAACGAAGTCCGAACGCCGCATCAGATCGTCGAGCTCGACCTTCTCGGCGCCCCGCGCCGCAACTTCCTCTGCCGTGAGATAGGGATCGTACGCGATCACCTTCATGTGCAGCAGGCCCTTGCAGAGTTCGGCGATGCGGCGTCCGACATTGCCGATCCCGACAACGCCGATGGTCTTGCCCTGCGCTTCGTTGCCGATCAGCGCATTGCGATTGACATTGGCCTCGCGGCGCAGCGCACGGTCGGATTCGAGGATGCGCTTCGACAGCGTCAGCAGCATGCCAAGCGCGTGCTCGGCCACGGAATTGGCGTTGCCGCCGGTCTGGTTGACCACCAGCACGCCGGCCGCGGTGCAGGCATCGACATCGACGGGGTCAAAGCCCGCGCCGTTGCTGGAGACGATGAGCAAATTCGGCGCCCGCTTCAGAAGATCCGCATGGGCATGGAAATGCGGCGCCAGTTCATCGCGCGCCGCCCCGATCTGATAGGCGTGCGCCGCAGCCAGAATCGGCGCCGCGACGGATTCAGGGCTCTCGTTCTCAAGCTTGTCGAGCCGTACATCGGCCCTGGCTTTCAGTATCTCGGTATAGATCTCGTGGGCGAGATATTTGACGTAGAACACGCGCTTGTTGTTGACGGTCATCTTGTTGTGCAACTTTCAGTTCGGGAAGTCATAGAGTTTGGCGGGATTGCTGACGAGGATGCGCTGCTGCGTCGCTTTATCAGGCGTCCACATCTGAAACAATTCGAGAAGGTGTCCGGCGTCGGGCATTTCTCCCTCGACCCGCGGATGCGGCCAGTCGCCGCCCCAGACCAGGCGCTCAGGGTTTGCCTTTACCAGCGCTTCGTGGAACGGCCGCGCGTCGGGATAGTCAGGCGCGTCCTGGCTGAGCCGGTGCGCGCCCGACAATTTGGACCAGCACCAGCCCTCGCCGACCGCACGCAACAGGCTCTGGAAGCCTTCGGTGCCGGTGCCGGCGCGGGCATCGGTGCGGCCCATGTGATCGATCACGACAGGCAGGCCGATCTTTTTCAGGATCGGGATCGTCTGCGGCAGATCCTTGACGTCGATCCAGAGTTGCAGATGCCAACCGAATTCCTTCATGAGAGGCGCGAGTTTCTCGGCCTCCGTCAACGGCACGCCGCCGCGATAGTGCAACTGGCCGTCGCGGAAGAAATGATTGAAACGCAGGCCTCGGACGCCGGCCGTGTGCCAGGCGCGCAATTCGTTCGGCGAAACGTTGGCATCAGCCACCGCCACGCCGCGCAGGCGGTCGGGCTCGCGCTTCAGCGCATCGAGCATCGCCGAGTTGTCGCGGCCGTGTGCACTGCCCTGCACCAGGACGCCACGCGCAAAGCCGAGCATGTCGAGCATGCCGAGGTATTTCTCCAACGGCGCGTCAGGCGGCGTGTAGCTGCGATCATCAGCGTAAGGAAAGCGATCCGGTGGGCCGAATACATGGGCATGGGTATCGCAGGCATCAGGCGGCAGCGGCACCTTGGGACGACTGACGGGACGCGGCGGCAGGCAGGCTGGAATCATCTTGAGCACCACATCGTTATTCCGCCTTCATCCCGGAAGCTTTGATAATCGGCCCCCATTTTTCGTAATCGGCACGGATCCTGGCGTCGAATTGTTGCGGTGAGCTGCCGATCGGCAATGCGCCGAGCTTGCCGAGGCGCTCCTTCACGGCCTCCGTGTTCAGGGCAGCAACGAAATCACGGAACAGTTTTGCCAGCACATCGGGCGGCATGTCTGATGGTCCGAGCAGGCCCCACCACACGCCGGTGTCATAACCCGGCACGGCTTCCGACATGCTGGGCACGTCGGGCAGGAACGGCGCACGCTCGGCGGTGGTGACGGCGAGCGCGCGCAGCGTGCCGGCCTGGAGTTGCCCGACCGATTCCGGGCCGTTGTTGAACGACATCGGAATTTGTCCGCCGAGCAGATCATTGATCGCGGGCGCGCCGCCCTTGTAGGGAATGGCGTTGAGATCGACCTTGGCGAGACTCTTCAGGAGTTCGCCGGCCAGATGCGTCGACGTGCCGGTGCCGGCATGGGCAAATGAAAGACTGCCCGGCTTCGCCTTCGCCGCCTCGATCACATCGGCGAGCGTCTTGAACGGTGAATCGGCGCGCACCAGCAGGATATTGGGCGACGACGCCAGCAGCGAAATCGGCGTGAAGTCCTTGAAGGTGTCGTAGGGAATTTTGGGGTACAGCAACGGATTGGTGGCGTGGCCGCTCGCGACCATGATCAGCGTATAGCCGTCAGCCGGCGAGCTCACGACCGCCTGCGAGGCAATGACGCCGCCGGCGCCGGGACGGTTCTCCACCACGACCGACTGGCCCCATTGCTTGGACACCACCTCGCCCAGCGTGCGCGTCAGCACATCGACGCCGCCGCCCGCGGGATAGGGCACGAGAATACGCACGGGCTTTGAAGGGAACGACTGCGCGGATGCCGCGCCGGCAGCAGTAAGCATCGCTGCGGCAACCACAGCCATCCGGAACCAACTTGCCACGGCAGCCCTCCCGATGTTCCCGTTATCTCACATTGTCGCATGCCGGCGTGCTTGAGCCATCGCCAAGTCTGCAGATCACGGTAACGATGAAGGCATGTTGACAATCCCGTCCACGACGTCAAGTTTCGGCGCGGCAAAAGCTGCGCGACGGCACCATGCCGCGAACGCGAATTTTCGGAAGATCGAGGGAGAAGACAGTATGGCGGTTGCGGAGGAAAAAACCTCGCCCGAGATCTCGCAGGAGAAGAGCTGGCACGGCATCGTGCTGCAATCGCTCAAGCGCAACGATATCAGCCTGGTGCCCTATGTGCCCGATCGTATCCTGACGACGCTGATCAAGAACCTGCATGCCGATCCGTTTTTCACGACCTTTCCGACCGCGCGCGAGGAAGAAGCCGTCGGCATCGTCTCCGGCGCCTGGATGGGCGGCCGGCGCGGCGCGGTGCTGATGCAGACGTCAGGCTTTGCGACCCTCGCCAACGTGCTGGCCTCGCTGGCGATGCCCTACCAGATCCCGCTGATCATGTTCGTGACCGAACGCGGCACGCTCGGCGAATTCAACTACGGCCAGTCGCTGGTGTGCCGCACCATGCGCCCGGTGCTGGATTCGCTAGCGATGGAGCATCACACCTGCACGCGGCTCGACGAGTTCGAGTTCATCTGCGACCGCTCGATCAAGCAGGCCATCACCACACAGGCGCCTGTGGCGCTGATCCTTTCGCCGCTTTTGACCGGCGGCAAGACCTTCGACAAGTGAGCGATCTCATGAACAGCACCCCTTCCCGCAATACCAAGGTCATGAACCGCTTCGATCTCACCTCGCGGCTGGTCGCCAGGCTGAAGAACGAGGAAGCCGTGGTCGGCGGCATCGGCAACACCAATTTCGACCTGTGGGCCGCCGGGCATCGGCCGCAGAATTTTTACATGCTCGGCAGCATGGGCCTCGCCTTTCCGATCGCGCTCGGCGTCGCGCTGGCGCAACCCGAACGCCGCATCTTCGCGCTCGAAGGCGACGGTTCGCTGTTGATGCAACTCGGCGCCCTGTCGACGATCGCAACGCTGGCGCCGAAGAATCTGACGATGGTGGTGATGGACAACGGCGTCTACCAGATCACCGGCGCGCAGCCGACGCCGGGCGCTGTTGTGGCCGACATCGTTGCGATTGCGATCGCCAGCGGCCTCGGCAACAGCGCCTGGGCCGCCGACGAGGACGATTTCGAGCGCCTGATCGATCAATCCATGTCCACCGCGGGGCCGACCCTGATCGGCGTGCGCATCGACGACAAGCCGGGCGTCGGCACCACCCGGCGCGATCCGGTGCAGATCAGGGAGCGCTTCATGCACGGGCTGGGGGTGAGGGAACCGCTTTAGCTTTTTATTTTGACGCGTTTTCTTCACGCGAACCGGGCTCCCTTCGCTCGAAAACGCTCTGGTATTAGGCATTAACCACACGGCATTGTGGCTGTTCGCAGGTGCAATATTCGCGCCTTGATCGTGCTAAGCCGAGGCCATGTCAGTCGCCCTCAAGTTGTTCGCCTGGTGTCTTGCCGCAACCGTAACCTTCGCAACCCTGGGCCCGCCGGGATACCGTCCGCACGCCAGTATTCTTGGACAGGACGGCGAGCATGCACTTGCCTTTGTCCTGATCGGGCTCGCGTTCGGCCTGGCCTACACGCGCAACCGCTTGCTCACGGCGGCCGTCGCCGTCGGGCTGACCGGCCTGATCGAGATCCTGCAATTCTGGGCGCCGGGGCGGCACGCGCGGCTGGAGGATTTTCTGGTCGACGCGCTTGCAGTCTGCGTTGGGCTCGCGGCTGCGGCGGCCTTCGATCTGGTCGTCAAGCGCACGCAACGATCGAGCGCAAGCGCGTCCTGACGGCCGGAGCGTCCTGACGGCCGGAGCGTCCTGACGGCCGGAGCGTCCTGACGGCCGGAGCGTCCTGACGCAACAATCCCCGCGGGAGGAATGCTCCCGCGAGGATCGATTGCAAGCGGCTCGCTTAGTCGATGATCTTGATCACCCGGCGCGTGCGCGGCTCCACGATCACGCGGCGATCATTGACGACCGCATAGCGATATTCGGTGTGGCTCGGCACCGTGCGCAACTCAACGGTCGGCGGCAGCGGCTCGCCGACCACGACGCGCTCACGCACCACGACCGACGGCGCGCGTTCAGCCTGGATCGACGTGATCACGGCATTCGGAATTTCCAATCCGAGGCCTACGGCCGCACCGACCGTGCCGCCAACGACCTCGCCGACCGGACCGCCGACCTGGCCACCCGCCCGGGCGCCGTCCTGCGCGCCCTGAACGGTGGTGGATTGGGCGAACGCGGCGCCCGATGTCAGCAGCGACGCGGCAATGAGCGAAACAGCAAGACGATTAATCATTATATCCTCCAGTGAATTTGATGGTGCGTTTCAACCATTGGAGGCATCAGATGTTCCGGTTCCACGCGCGCCAATAACGGGCACATGGAACAGGAAGTTCCCGGATCAGGTTCCGCGTTCGATCAAGTCTTTCCGATCTCGTGGTTAGCCATCATCTCGAGCGCCTTCACCATGCCCGAATGATCCCACGCCTTGCCGCCATGCGCGGCGCAGGAGCTGAACAATTGCTGCGCGATCGCCGTGTTCGGCAGGGATATGCCGAGCGAGCGCGCGCCTTCGAGGGCGAGGTTGAGATCCTTCTGATGCAGTTCGATGCGGAAACCCGGATCGAAATTGCGCTTGATCATGCGCTCGCCATGCACCTCGAGAATCCGCGACGAGGCAAAGCCGCCCATCAGCGCCTGCCGCACGAGTGCGGGATCGGCGCCGGCGCGCGAGGCGAACAGCAAGGCTTCGCCAACCGCCTCGATCGTCAGCGCGACGATGATCTGGTTGGCGACCTTGGTGGTCTGGCCATCGCCATTGCCGCCGACCAGCGTGACGTTCTTGCCCATCTTGTCGAACACCGGCTTCATGGTGTTGAACGCGCGCTCCGGTCCGCCCACCATGATGGTCAGGCTCGCGGCCTTGGCGCCGACCTCGCCGCCGGAAACCGGGGCATCGAGATAATCGGCGCCGAGCGCCTCGATCTTTTTGGCGAATTCTTTGGTGGCGAGCGGCGAGATCGAACTCATGTCGACCACGATCTGGCCTTTTGAAATCCCCTGGGCGACGCCGCCGTCAGCGAACAACACCGCTTCGACATGCGGCGTGTCCGGCACCATGATGATGACGACATCGGATTTTTCCGCGACCTCCTTGCCCGATTTGCAGCCCACGCCGCCCTCAGCGACCAACTCAGGCGGGAGCGGCGCGACGTCGTGCAGGAACAGGCGATGGCCGGCAGCCTGCAGATGCTTCGCCATCGGGCGACCCATGGTGCCGAGGCCGATAAAGCCGATATCGATCATCTGGATTTTCCCTTGTTATTGACCAATCAGGTATCGAGCGTCAGGGCCGCGTGCCAGCCGAGGCCGTCGACGGTCGTCGTCCTCGGTTTATACTCGCATCCGACCCAGCCGCGATAGCCGATCGAATCGAGATGCCGGAACAGGAACGGATAATTGATTTCACCGGTGCCGGGCTCGTTGCGGCCCGGATTGTCGGCGAGCTGGACATGGGCGATGCGCGGCAGATGCTTCTGCAGGCTGCGCGCGATGTCACCTTCCATGATCTGCATGTGGTAGATGTCGTACTGCACGAACAAATTGCTCGATCGCACGTCTGATATCAGCTGGATCGCCTGTTCGGTACCGTTGAGAAAAAAGCCGGGGATGTCGATCGTGTTGATCGGCTCGACCAGAAGCCTGATCCGTTCCTTGGCCAGCGCGTCGGCGGCAAACCGCAGATTGCCGATCAGCACCTCGTTCAGCTCGCGCGCATCGGCCCCACCAGGCGCGATGCCGACCAGGCAATTGAGCTGACGGCAATCCAGCGCCCTGGCGTAATCGATGGCGCGCGCGACGCCGTCGCGGAATTCCTCGACCCGGTCAGGAAAAATCGCGATGCCGCGCTCGTCCGCCGCCCAATTGCCGGCGGGGAGATTATGCAGCACCTGGGTTAGCCCGTGCTGCTGCAATTGTTCGCTGAGCTCGGCCTTGTCGAAATCATAGGGAAACAGATATTCGACGCCGCTGAAGCCGGCGGCCTTGGCCGCCGCAAAGCGATTTGGGAATGGCAGTTCGCCGAACAGCATGGTGAGGTTGGCGGCAAATTTGGGCATCGTCGATATCCCCCTTAAGCCGGCAACAATGTGCCGGATGTGCTCGACTTCGCCGGCGCATCGTCCAGCGGCAGATCGAGCACTTCCTCGAACTCGATGATGTTGTCGATCTCGGTGCCCATGGAAATGTTGGTGACGCGTTCGAGGATGAACTCGACCACCACAGGCACCTTGTGCTCCGCCATCCATTCGCGCGCGGTCGCGAACGCCGCCTGGGCGTCGTGCGGATCGGTGACGCGGATCGCCTTGCAGCCGAGGCCCTGCGCGACCGCGACGTGGTCGACGCCGTAGACGCCGAGCTCCGGCGCGTTGATGTTCTCGAACGACAACTGCACCTGATAATCCATCTCGAAGCCGCGCTGCGCCTGGCGGATCAGGCCGAGATAGGAATTGTTCACGACGACGTGGATGTAGGGCAGCTTGAACTGCGCGCCGACCGCGAGTTCCTCGATCAGAAACTGGAAGTCATAGTCGCCCGACAGCGCCACGATTTCACGGGTCGGATCGGCGGCGCGCACGCCGAGCGCCGCTGGCAATGTCCAGCCGAGCGGGCCGGCCTGCCCGGCATTGATCCAGTTGCGCGGACCGTAGACGCCGAGGAATTGCGCGCCGGCAATCTGCGACAGGCCGATCACGCTGACGTAACAGGTGTCGCGGCCGAACGCTTTGCTCATCTCCTCATAGACGCGCTGCGGCTTGATCGGGATGTCGTCAAAGCGGCTCCGGCGCAGCATGGTGCGCTTGCGATCCTGGCACGACGCCGGCCACGCCTGACGCTCTCTAAGCTTGCCGGCCTTCCGCCATTCCTTTGCAACCGTGACGAACAATTCCAGCGCCGCCTTGGCGTCGGAGACGATGCCGAAATCAGGATTGAAGACGCGGCCGATCTGCGTCGGCTCGATATCGACATGCACAAAGGTGCGGCCCTTGGTGTAGGTCTCGATCGAGCCGGTGTGGCGGTTGGCCCAGCGGTTGCCGATCCCGAGCACGAAGTCCGATTGCAGCATGGTGGCGTTGCCGTAGCGGTGGCTGGTCTGCAGCCCGACCATGCCCGCCATCAGCACGTGATCGTCGGGGATGGCGCCCCACCCCATCAGCGTCGGCACCACGGGAACGTTGACGGCTTCGGCAAACGCCACCAGCAATTCGGACGCGTCGGCATTGATGACGCCGCCGCCTGCCACGATCAGCGGCCGCTCCGCGGCGTTGAGCATTGCCAGCGCTTTTTCGATCTGCTTGCGCGTGGCTGATGGTTTGTAGACCGGCAGCGGCTCATAGGTCTCGTCGTCGAACTCGATCTCGGCGAGTTGCACGTCGAGCGGCAGGTCGATCAGGACAGGCCCGGGACGGCCCGAGCGCATGATGTGAAACGCCTGGCTGAACACGCGCGGCACCAGCGCAGGCTCGCGCACGGTGACCGCCCATTTCGTCACAGGCTTTGCGATCGACTCGATATCGACGGCCTGAAAGTCTTCCTTGTACAGCCGCGCACGCGGCGCCTGTCCGGTGATGCAGAGAATCGGGATCGAATCCGCGATCGCCGAGTACAGCCCGGTGATCATATCGGTGCCGGCCGGGCCCGAGGTGCCGATGCAGACGCCGATATTGCCGGCCTTGGCACGGGTATAGCCTTCGGCCATGTGGGAGGCGCCCTCGACATGGCGCGCCAGGATGTGGCTGATCGAACCGCGCCGCTTCAGCGCGGAGTAAAGCGGGTTGATCGCCGCACCCGGCACGCCGAAGGCGGTCACCACGCCCTCTTTTTCGAGGATGCGTACCGCGGCATCGATCGCTCGCATCTTCGCCATTTTGCACCTCGCTTGACCGTGTTGCTCTGGCGCGATCATCACGGCTGCTACCGCCGATCTCAACGACATCGCTATTGTTTCCCGCGATGTGGAATGGATGGAGAAATGCACAGTGGATCAGATGGTTGGGGGAGATGCGCGGTGAAATCCCCACGCGCGTATTGTCATCCCCGCGCATGCGGGGATCCAGTACGCCGCGGCTTCTCGATTCAATCATCAGCGTCTCTGGAATACTGGGTCGCCCGGTCAAGCCGGGCGATGACAGCTGGGTGTGTGTTCGCATTCTCGCGACGCATTGCGCCCGAGCTTTGCCAGAAACTTCCCGCCCTTTCATAGAGAGGGCGCAGGGAAGACCGGGTGCGCGCTGCACCCGCGGTCCCGTGTGCGGTTTGTGCTAAAAAAGCTGCACACGAGCATACAGGGCAGCGGAGAACACCCGGCCTTCCCTGCGCAATGGCTTTACGGCTTATGCCGTGATCTCCCCGGAGACGAGTTCTGGGTTGACTCCGTCGCTGCCGTTCAGCTCTCGCCTACCCGACAGCTTGACACCTGCAACGGGTGCCAGGACCACACGGTTTTGCCGTACGCTTATCCACGCCGTCGTCTCAGCGTAAACCAGCGTCCACCGCAACCCGTCCAACGTCCGTGACGACGGCCGACGCCCTTCTTGAGTAGGACGGGATGGCCAAACATATGCACCTGATTTTCGTTCTGGTAAACAGAAATATTTTTTATTTCAGGGCTTGACATCATTTCTGACAATCGGAACTGATTTGCCCGTCGGGCAAACGGTGAGCATTTCTCGGTGCCCTGCGCCTCCTTGCCGTACGCTTCAGCGGTTGTCGAAATTGGCAGGCGCAGCGACGCAGCCACCTTCCACAAGCCGCCAACTGCCGATACACTGCCCCGGCGCTACCTGGAGTGGAAAGGACGTACGATGACCGATGTCCCCGTCAACGCCGGTACCAAGTCAAGCAGCGTCGAACCAAGCCTTCACAGGGTCATGGGCCCCTGGCTGCTCCTCCTGTTTATCGTCGGCGACATTCTCGGAACCGGGATCTACGCGCTGACGGGCCAGGTCGCCAAGCAGGTAGGCGGGGTGGTCTGGCTGCCCTTCGTGGTGGCATTCGTCGTCGCGCTGGTGACCGCATTCAGCTATCTCGAGCTGGTCACGAAATATCCGAAAGCGGCGGGCGCCGCCCTCTATACCCATAAGGCCTTCGGCATCCATTTCATCACGTTCATCGTTGCGTTTGCGGTGATGTGCTCGGGGATCACCTCGGCATCGACGGCTTCCCGGGCGTTCGCCGCGAACATGTCGCACGCGATGGGGCTCGGCCTGACGGGTTTTGGCATCACCGTCACGGGTCTTGCTTTCATGGCGGTCGTTGCCGCGGTCAATTTCCGCGGCGTCGGCGAAAGCGTGAAGGCCAACGTGGTGCTCACCTGCGTCGAGCTGACCGGCCTCTTGATCATTATCGTCATCGGCCTTTGGGCCATCGGCCTCGGCCAGGGCGATGTGTCGCGCGTGATGCAGTTCCGCTCCACCCCTGATGGCGGCATGTTCTGGCCGGTGATCGCGGCGACCACGCTCGCCTTCTTCGCCATGGTGGGCTTTGAAGATTCGGTCAACATGGCCGAGGAATGCAAGGATCCAACGCGTCACTTCCCAAAGGTGCTGCTCGCGGGCCTGGCGATTACCGGTGCCATCTATGTGCTGGTCTCGATTTCCGCGATCACGCTGGTGGCTCCCGAGCAATTGGGCGAAGGCGAGACTCCGCTTCTGCAAGTGGTTCAAAAAGGCGCGCCCAATTTCCCGCTCTGGATTTTCGGCTTCATCACCATGTTCGCGGTGGCGAACAGCGCGCTCATCAACATGCTGATGGCCAGCCGACTTGTGTACGGCATGAGCCGCGAGCATGTGCTGCCGCCCACCCTCGGCAAGGTGCACGCGACGCGGCGCACGCCTTATGTCGCCATCGGCTTCACGACGCTGCTGGCGTTCGGACTGATCACCTTTGTCGGCGGGGTGCCGGCGCTCGGAGGCACCACGGCGCTGCTTTTGTTGTGCGTGTTCACGGTGGTCAATGTTGCGGTGCTGGTGCTTCGCCGCGACCGTGTCGATCATCAGCATTTCCGCACGCCGACCATTCTCCCGATCCTGGGGGCGGTGTTCTGTGCTTTCCTGACCGGTCCCTGGACCGGCCGTGACCCCGTGCAGTACCGCGTCGCCGGCGTCCTGCTCGCAATCGGGGTCGTTCTCTGGTTCGTCACCATCATGGTCAATCGGGCGACCGGGGTGAGGCGAGCGGACCCGGATGCGGTAAATCTGGGTCGCGGCGGACCCGTCAACTGAGCGGGCGCGCCTTCGACGATTGCGGATCCGGCCGCTCCGGCCGGAATCGGCTTCGCCGACCATTCCGAGCATTCACGGCTGGAAAGAAGGCATTCGCACACCTACATTGGCGGTGGCCAGATCGAAATGAAGGATGACCCGATGTCGGCGATGCCGGAAGTGAAATCCGCGGACCCAAGCATCGAGAAAACCGTGATCAGCACCATCGTGCTCGGCTTTGCGGCCGACCCGATGACGCGGTGGGTTTGGCCCGACGCGTCCGAGTATCTCAGGGTGATGCCGCGATTCGTCAAAGCCTTTGGCGGCCGCGCATTCGACCACGGCACAGCCGACATCACCGAACACGCTCGCGCCGCCGCTTTATGGCTGCCGCCGGGCGTCGAGCCCGACGAAACGGCGATGGACGCGGCCATGGAAGGGGCGCTGCGAGCGGAGATCGCCGAGGATGTTGGCGCTGTGATGAAGGCCATGGCCGAGCATCATCCGCACGAGCCGCATTGGTACCTGCCCGTGATCGCCGCCGATCCGAAATGGATCGGGCAAGGGCTCGGCGCGCTATTGATGAAACACGCGCTTCGACGCTGCGACGAGCAGGGCACCGCCGCCTACCTCGAAAGCTCGAACCCGCGCAACATTTCCCTGTACGAACGCCACGGCTTCAAGATTATCGGCAGGATACAAAGCGGCGCTTCTCCCGCATTGACGCCAATGCTGCGGGCGCGGCGCTGAGCCCACAGTGCGGATTGGTTCAACGGATCCGCGTACACCCCGCACAGTTCGTGACGTGGATCACACCCTCGGCTGAGCGCCCGTTCTACCCTCCCCGGCACGGTGGATGAGGCGTCCATCGGTTGAGAGGAGATCAACGGATGCAAAACGATCACGAGTTGAACATCGACGAGTTGTCCGCGGTGTACGGAGGCATGGCTACGTCCAGGGACGGCTCGCTGCCCTATCCAAAACCTTCGCCGGTGGATCAGCTCATCAAGTGGATTCTCGGCATGTTCAAATGACAACGGTCCCGCGGAGCGGACTGACGCAACAGTCCGCTCTGTGGCCCTCGGCCGGGCTTCACGGCGTCATCCCGTCGATCGCTGGTTGGGCTGCCGGTTGCGGCGGCCCATTTCCTGGTTTCCCCCACAACGCTTTTGCAAATTCAGCGCGAACGTGATCACCGCCCCTGTCCACGGTGGCGCGGCAGCATGCTAGCCTTGCTCCGGGATCGCCGGAATCTGTCGGAGGAAACCCTTGATGGGCAAGCGGATCAGTCGCTGCATCGAACTGCTCGAGCAGGATCAGGCGATCTATTATGACGGCCCGCACAGCGGCCATGTGCTGACCCATGCGCAGGGCCGCATCGATGCCGGGACCTGGGCCGACTACATGAATGTCGGCATGGAGCACGGCGCCTTCGATATGGCCGGCCTTGCCGACTACATGCGCGGCATGGTCGATGCCGGGCCGACACGGTCGGGGCACCGCACGCCGACTGTCATCGTTGAGGCGCCGGTGAACGGCATCGACGCCGCGCATGTGCGTTACAACGCCTGGCAGTTCCGCCAGATCCTCGGCCGCGGCGTGCATGGCATCCTGCTGTGCCAGGCGGAAACCGCCGACGCGGTGCGGGCCTTCGTTGAATCCTGTCGCTATCCGCACAACACTGATGGCGTCGATCCCGAGATCCCCTCGCCGCTGGCACGGATGGCGGGAGCGATACGCGCAAGAGACGGCGGCACCGACGCCGCCGGCCGCAAGCTGCTCGGCATCGGCACGCGCGGGCGCGGATCGGAAACCACGGCGGCACCGGTGTGGGGCCTGTCGACCGAAGAATATATGGAACGCTGCGATCCCTGGCCGCTCAATCCGAAAGGTGAACTGCTGCTGGGCGTGAAGCTGGAAAGCCCCGAAGGCGTCGCCAATTGCGAGGAGATCCTTGGCGTGCCCGGACTGGGATTTGCCGAGATCGGCCCGGGCGACCTCAGTCTTTCGCTCGGCTATCGCGAGATTCCTCGCGAACCCTTTCCGCGGGAAATGCAGGCCGCGCGGGACCGCATCCTGGCGGCCTGCCGCAACAACGGCGTCGCATTCCTGCAGGGCTGCACGGCTGATAACATCACGACACGGATCGACGAGGGCGTGCGCGTGATCGCAGGCCATAGCGAGGCCGCCGCCATCAGGGGCCGGGCTCACCAGAAGCGGAAGCTGCCGGTGTAGCGCGTCGAGCGGATTGGAGCGGCGCCAGGATCACGCCGGAGGGCGGGCTTTCGGCAACGGCCCCATGCGGGCAAGCACCTCGTTCGGCACCCCGTAGAGCTTGATCACGTGGTCGATCTTGTTGAGACCGCAGGCCTCGCGCTGCACGACGAAGAGCCAGAGCGCATATCCCGCCTGTTCGACGAGACCATCGCGGATTTTTCGATCGGTGTCGGCGGTCCGCGGACATGCGGCGAGTTCCGTCAGCGCGGCCTCGAGCCGCCGTCCAAGCCGTCCGAGCGCTGACGCCCTCTCCTCGGCGATCTCGTATTGGAGCGTTGCGAATCCGGATTGAAGTAAATTCAACGCCATAGCGGCGCGCTCCGAAAGATGGCCTGCCAACTAGCTCTTATAATATTGGCCGGTACGGGGCCGTTCAAGACAGGCGCGCCCCTAATCCTCGTTCGCCTTGAACCGGCCCAGCCCCTGCATCACGAACGGCGCCACCAGCGCGATCAGCGCGATGCCGAGCAGCGTCGCCGACATCGGGCTCTGCAGCAGCGCCATGGGATCGCCGAGGCTGATCGACATCGCGCGGCGCAACTGGCTTTCGGCGATCGGCCCTAAGATGAGACCGACCACGACAGGCGCGATCGGAAAATCGAACCGGCGCATCAGGAAGCCCATCACGCCGAAACCCGCCAGCATCGACAGTTCGACCACCGACGGTTTTGCCGCGATGGTGCCGGTGGTCGCAAACACCAGAATGCCGGCGTACAGCCACGGCTGCGGGATCGCGAGCAGTTTCACCCACAGGCCGACCAGCGGCAGGTTGAGCACCAGCAGCATGACGTTGGCGATGAACAGGCTGGCGATCAGGCCCCACACCAGATCGGGCCGCTCCGCGAACAGCAGCGGTCCCGGGTTGAGGCCGTATTGCTGAAAGCCCGCCAGCATCATCGCGGCGGTAGCCGAGGTCGGAAGCCCCAGCGTCAAGAGCGGCACGAGGGTGCCGGCGGCGGATGCGTTGTTGGCGGCTTCCGGCCCCGCGACGCCTTCAATCGCGCCCTTGCCGAATTCCTCGGGGTGTTTCGACAGCCTCTTTTCAGTTGAATAAGACAGAAAGGTTGGAATCTCCGCGCCGCCGGCGGGCAGCGCGCCGATCGGAAAACCGAACATGGTGCCGCGCAGCCACGGTTTCCACGACCGTTGCCAGTCCTCTTTGGTCATCCATAGCGAGCCGCGCACCGGCTCGAGCTTTTCTTCGGAGTGATGACGGCGCGAGACGACGTAGAGCGCCTCCCCCACCGCGAACAGGCCGACCGCCAGCGTCGTCACTTCGACGCCGTCGAGCAGTTCGGGGATGCCGAAGGCGAGCCGGGGCTGGCCGGTGAGCTTGTCGATGCCGACGAGCCCGAGCGTCAGCCCGATGAACAGGCTGGTCAGTCCGCGGATCGGCGAACTTCCGAAGGTTGCCGACACTGTGACGAAAGCCACGCACATCAACGCAAAATAATCTTCCGGCCCGAAGTGCACCGCAAAGTCGACCAGCCAAGGCGCCAGAAAGGCGAGACCAATGGTGGCGATGGTGCCGGCGACAAACGAGCCGATTGCGGCGGTCGCCAGTGCAGGCCCGCCGCGGCCGGCCTTGGCCATCTTGTTGCCCTCCAGCGCGGTCGCCATCGATGCGCTCTCGCCGGGCGTGTTGATGAGGATGGCGGTGGTGGATCCGCCATACATGCCGCCATAATAGATGCCGGCGAACATGATCAGCGAACCGCCGGGATCGAGCTTGTAGGTCACCGGCAGCAGCAAGGCGACGGTGAGCGCAGGCCCTATGCCGGGCAACACGCCAACCGCGGTGCCGAGCAGCACGCCGATCAACGCATAGAGCATGTTCATGGGCTGGATAGCGACAGCCATGCCGTTAGCGAGTGCGACGAAGGCGTCCATCAAAAAAGCCTTTCCAGCGGGCCGGCGGGAAGGCTCAACGTCAGCAGGCGACTGAAGGCGACATAGATCAGGGTGGTCATTACGAAGCCGATGGCGAGATCGGCGAGAATGGCGCGCCGCCCGAAGGCCGTCGCCGTGGCGACGAACAATGCCGTGGTCGCCGGGATAAAGCCGCCGCCAAGACCGATGATGGCTATCAGCAGCGCCAACCCGCCGAGAATCAGCCACACCGCTTTGGCATCGGCACTCTCGCGTGCCGGCAGATTGCCGCGCAACGCCTCCACCAGATTGCCGATCGCGAGAATGCCGAGCCCCACGGCGATGACAACAGGCATCACGTGAGGCCCCATGCCGTAGGGATTGTTGGATTGCAGCTGGCTCGCGTCCCACACCAGCACCGCGGCCAACGCCGCGAGCGCAAACGCAATGACAACGCCCGCGGAATCGATGCGCCGCGGCGCCGAACCCTGCGACCCGCTATCCGACGTCATGATTTGACGAGGCCGACCGATTTCAGCACGTCGGTGACGCGCACCGTTTCCTTCTTCAGGAAGTCCGCGAACGCGTCGCCGGAAAGATAAGCGTCATCCCAGCCCTTCTGCTTGAGAACCTCTTTCCAGGCGTCGGACTTGACCATCTTCTCCACCGCATCGCTCAGCGTCTTCTTCTGTGCCGCCGTGATGCCGGGAGGCGCCATCACCGCGCGCCAATTGGCCAGCACGAGGTCGATGCCCTGCTCCTTGAAGGTCGGAATATCGCTGCCGGGGATCCGCTTTTCCGAGGTCACGCCGATCGCGCGCAGTTTGCCGGACTTGATCTGACCGTCATATTCGCTCATTCCCGAAATGCCCGCGGTGACCTTCCCGCCAAGGATGGCCGCCAGCGACTCGCCACCTCCGGAAAACGGAATGTAGTTGACCTTCTTGGCGTCGGCGCCGACGGCGCCCGCGAACAATGCCGCCATCACATGGTCGACGCCGCCGGCCGAGCCGCCGGCGAAGGTGACCTTGGCGATATCGGCCTTGAGCGCGGCAGCCAGATCCTGTGCCGTCTTGATCGGCGAACTCGCCGGCACGACGATGACCTGGATCTCCTCGGTGAGGCGCGCAATCGGCGTCACCTGCTCGAGCGTGACCGGCGATTTGTTCATGGCGAGCGCGCCGACCATGACGAAGCCGTTCACCATCATCTGGTTACCGTCGCCCTTGGCGCCGTTGACGAACTGCGCGATGCCGACGCTGCCGCCCGCACCGGCAACATTGGTGACCTGGACGCTGCGCGCGATACCGGCCGCGACAAGCGCCTGCTGCATCGCCCGGGCGGTCTGATCCCACCCGCCGCCGGGCGCTGCGGGCGCCATCACCTTGAGTTCGAGCTGCTGCGACAGCGCCGGGCTGGCTGCCGCGAGCGTCAGCGCGACCGCCGCGCCGATGAGGCGCGTATAAAACGGGATCATGGGAGTTCCTCCAGGCTGATGCGGATGGCTACGCATTTGCCGCATCGTGTCATTTCGTCGCATATCAGCCGGAAAAGCCGCCGCTGTCCAGACGGACTGTTCGCCGTCGTGATGTTCCGCAGCGAAAACGTCGGGGCGGTATTGTCTGCCGACCGGCCAAGACATCCGGCGGCGTTTTCGCCAAAACTTCCGCTGCTCAGGCCGGTTTCGCCACCGGCATCACGCCCCCGAGCGCCAGCGTCAGTTCGGCCGCCACCTCGCGCACGGTCTGGCCCAGCGACGGCAGGCGATCGTCGGTGAGCCGACTGGTCATGCCGGACACCGAGATTGCGGCCAGCGGCTCGCTGCAATCGTTGTAGACCACGGCGGCGATGCAGCGCAGGCCCATGCAGGCTTCCTCGTCGTCGATGGCAAAACCCTGGCGGCGGACTTTTTCGAGCTCCTTGAACAGATCGCTCGGCCGCACGATCGACTTTTCGGTCAGGCGCGGCATGCCGTGATGGCGGATGATCGCGTTGACGTCCTCGTCGGACCAAGTCGCGAGCACGGCCTTGCCGACGCCGGACGCTACCATCGCGACGCGGCCGCCGACTTGTGTGAGTGACCGCATGATTTCGCGGCTCTCCATCCGCGTCAGCACGACGATGAACTCGTCATCGACGACGGCCAGATTGGCGGTCTCGCGCGTCAGGTCGCGCAATCTGCGCAAGTAAGGCACGGCCTGCGCGGAAAAATTGCGGCGCCGGGCAAAGGTCGCGCCGACCGTAAAGGCGCGCGCGCCGACATGCCATTTCGATTCGGTGCGGTCGAACTGCACGAAGCGCCGGCTTTCCAGCGTCGACAGCAGCCGGTGCACGGTCGAGGTCGACAGTCCGGTGCGGATCGCAAGATCGCTCAGGCGATAGCCCTCGTCGTCTTCGGCAAGCGTTTCGATGATCGAGAGCGCGCGATCGACGGACTGCACGCCGCCGTCCCTCTGTTCGGCCTCACTGTCCGGGCCTGATTTCGGCTCGAGTGGTTTGCGCCGGATCACGTTTCGCTTCATCGCGACCTGCATCCATCCGTAACGTCAGACTGCTAGCGCGTCGGTCGGCAAGTTCCGTAGGCTTCGTTCGTCAAATAGAAATGCCGCTTCGGCGAACCGAAGCGGCATGGATCGTTGCTCTCAGAGCAGGCCCGCGCCGCGCGCCCACTTGTACTTGGCGCCCAGCACTTCGACCGGCAGTTCGGTCGAGTACGCATAGGCCGGGATACCGTTCTGGTAGAGATATTCGGCGGCCTCCTCGACTTCGACATCGCCGGCGAGCGAGGCGACGATCGGCTTCACAAAGCCCTTGGCCTCCATCTCCTTCTTCACCTCGACCATGTTGCGGGCGAACACCATCGGCGGCGTGACGATGGTGTGCCAGTAGCCGAGGATCAGCGAGTGGATGCGCTCATCCGACAGGCCGAGCTTCACCGTGTTGATGTAGGTGATCGGCGGTTCGCCGCCGGTGATATCCACAGGATTTCCTGCCGCGCCGAAGGGCGGGATGAATTTGCGGAACGCCGCGTCGAGATCCGGCGGCATCGCCATCAGCGACAGACCGTTATCCACACAGGAGTCCGACAGCAGCACGCCGGAGCCGCCGGCGCCGGTGATGATGAGTACGTTCTCGCCCTTCGGCGTCGGCAAGACAGGCATGCCGCGCGCGAATTCGAGCAGTTGCCGCAGACTGCGCGCGCGGATCACGCCGGATTGCTTGAAGACGTCCTCATAGATCTTGTCGTTGCCGGCAAGCGCGCCGGTGTGCGACGACGCGGCCTTGGCGCCGGCCGAGGTGCGGCCGGCCTTGAGCACCACGACCGGCTTCTTCTTGGAGACGCGCTTGGCGGCATCCGCAAAGGCGCGGCCGTCCTTCAGGTCTTCGCAGTGCTGGGCGATCAAATTGGTGTTGGGATCCTGCTCGAAGAAGGCGAGCAGATCATCCTCGTCGATGTCGGACTTGTTGCCGAGACCGACGATCGCCGAGACGCCCATTTTCGCCGAGCGCGAAAAGCCGATGATCGCCATGCCGATGCCGCCGGACTGCGACGACAGCGCCGCATGGCCCTTGACGTCGTAAGCGGTGCAGAACGTGGCGCAGAGGTTCGACCAGGTATAGTAGAAGCCGTAGATGTTCGGCCCCATCAGGCGGACGTTGTACTTCTTGCCGACCTCGACGATCTCGGCCTGCAATTCCGGCGCGCCCGCTTCGGCAAAGCCCGACGGGATCAGCACCGCGCCCGGAATTTTCTTCTCGCCGCATTCGACCAATGCGCCAGCGACGAACTTTGCCGGGATCGCGAACACCGCGGTGTCGATCACGCCGGGAACGTCCTTGACGCTCTTGTAGGCCTTGAAGCCCAGGATCTCGGCGGCCTTCGGATGGATCGGATAGATATCGCCTTTATATCCGCCGTTGATCAGGTTCTTCATCACCGAGTTGCCGATCTTGCCGTCCTCGGCGGAAGCGCCGATCACGGCGACCGCCTTCGGCTGCATGATGCGGTTCATCGCGGTGACGATTTCTTCGGTCGGGCGCGGCGCCGGACGCGGCTTGTAGTCGAAGTCGACGACGATACGCACGTCGGCGGCAATAGCGTCGTTCTTGGTGGCGAATACCGGGTTGAGATCGAGTTCGACGATTTCGGGGAAGTCGCTGACGAGCTGCGACACTTTGACGATGACTGCGGCCAGCGCCTCGCGGTTGACCGGATCGCCGCCGCGCACGCCCTTCAGCATCTCATTGGCCTGGATGCCGTCGAGCATCGACAGCGCGTCGTCCTTGGTGGCGGGCGCCAGGCGGAAGGTGATGTCTTTCAAAACTTCGACCAGTACGCCGCCGAGGCCGAAGGCCACCAGCTTGCCGAACGATCCATCGGTGATGGAGCCGACGATGACCTCGGTGCCGCCGGCCAGCATCTGCTGAACCTGGATGCCCTCGATCTTGGCGTCCGCCTTGTACTTCTTGGCGTTGGCCAGAATGGTCTCGTAGTTCTTTTCCGCGTCGGCAGCCGACTTGACGCCGACCATGACGCCGCCGGCCTCGGTCTTGTGGAGAATGTCCGGCGAGACGATCTTCATCACGACCGGAAAACCCATGTCGGACGCGAGCTTGGCAGCCTCGGCCGCGGATTTGGCCACGCCCTCCTTCGGAACCGGAATTCCGTAGGCATCGCAGACCAGTTTGCCCTCCGGGGCCGTCAGGCTGGTGCGCTTATCGGCCTTCACCGCATCGAGAACTTTGCGGACCGCATCTTTGGGATTCGACATGGACTTCCTCCTGGGGCATATTTTATGGCATTTGGTATGCCAGCGACGAGATTGTCAAGCGGTCCGGTGACCTGGAAACGCTGAAAACACGGGCAACTTGACATCCTGGTATTTGGTATGCCAAAAATATTATGGCAATTCCCTGCTACAACACGTCTCCCACTGGAGGAGACGAATCGTGCCCGCACGCAAACAACCCAAGGCGACGCCTGCAATGGCTGAAGCAGATATCGCAATCGTCCGGATTGCACCTGAGACGAGCTTCAAGAACAAGGCCTATGAGGCCTTGAAGGAAGCTATTCTCAAGATGGATATCTATGCGACGCCCGAGCAGGTGATGCTCGACGAACGCGCGTTGTCCGAACGCCTCGGCGTCAGCCGCACCCCTATTCGCGAAGCCATCGCGATGCTGGAGCAGGACGGTTTCGTCAAAACCGTGCCACGCCGCGGCATCGTCGTGGTCCGCCGCACCAAGACCGAGATCGTCGACATGATCCGCGCGTGGGCGGCGCTCGAGAGCATGGCCGCGCGCTTGATCACCACCACCGCGCGCAAGAAAGACATCACGGCGCTGCGCGATTTCTTCAAGAACTTCGGCAAGGACCGCCTGCCGCAGGACCATGTCGAGGAATATTCCAAGGCCAATATCGCCTTCCACCAGGCGCTGATCTCGCTGTCGGAATCGCCGGTGCTGGTCGATATGACCAACGACATCCTGTTGCATGTGCGCGGCTACCGGCAATTGACGATCGGCCGCACCGATCGCACCGCGACCTCGCTGCCCGAGCATCTGGCCATCATCGAAGCGCTGGAAGCGCGCGACACCGAGCTCGCCGAGAAACGCGCGCGCGATCACACGCTGGGCCTCGCCGCTTATGTCGAAGCGCACGGCCAGGAACTGTTTAGTTAGAGAATTACCTAGTTAGAACGACCTCACAGCAGAAGACGATCAACTCGTCCGAACCACAGAGATCAGGGAGAAAGTGGAATGTCCGTAACCGCAGCCAAGAGCATCGATACCAATCAAGCCGAGCGTGAGCTTACCGACGGCTTTAATCTCATGATCGATGCGCTGAAGCTCAACGGCCTGACCACGATCTACGGCGTGCCCGGCATTCCGATCACGGATTTCGGCCGCATGGCGCAGGCCGCGGGCATTCGCGTGATCTCGTTCCGCCACGAACAGAATGCCGGCAATGCCGCCTCGATCGCCGGCTACCTGACCAAGAAGCCCGGCGTCTGCCTCACGGTTTCGGCGCCCGGCTTCCTCAACGGCCTCACCGCCCTCGCCCACGCCACCACCAACTGCTTCCCGATGATCCTGATCTCCGGTTCGTCCGAGCGCGAGATCGTCGACCTGCAGCAGGGCGACTATGAAGAGATGGATCAGCTCGCGATCGCAAAGCCGCTGTGCAAGGCGGCGTTCCGCGTGTTGCATGCCCAGGACATCGGCATTGGCCTGGCACGCGCGATCCGCGCCGCGGTCTCGGGCCGTCCGGGCGGTGTCTATCTCGATCTGCCCGCGAAATTGTTCGGTCAGGTGATGGATGCCGAGGCCGGACAGAAGTCGCTGGTGAAGGTGATCGACGCCGCTCCGGCGCAGATCCCCGCCCCGTCAGCGGTGAAACGCGCGCTCGACGTTCTCAAGGGCGCAAAGCGTCCGCTGATCATCCTCGGCAAGGGTGCGGCCTACGCGCAAGCCGATGATGAGATCAAGAGCTTCGTCGAGAAGAGCGGCATTCCGTTCCTGCCCATGAGCATGGCCAAGGGACTGTTGCCCGACACCCATCCGCAGTGCGCGGGTGCGGCGCGCTCGACCGTTCTGAAAGACGCCGACGTCGTGATGCTGATCGGTGCGCGCCTCAACTGGCTGCTGTCGCACGGCAAGGGCAAGTCCTGGGGCGAAGCGCCGAAGAAGTTCATCCAGATCGACATCGAGCCGAAGGAAATGGATTCCAACGTCGAGATCGTCGCCCCCGTGGTCGGCGACATCGGCTCCTGCGTCTCGGCGCTGCTCGAAGGCATGGGCGCGAACTGGGCGGCGGCGCCTTCCGACTGGACCGGCGCGGTGACCAAGAAGCGCGAAGAGAACGTCGCCAAGATGGCGCCGCGGCTGATGAACAACAACTCGCCGATGGATTATCACGGCGCGCTCGGCGTGCTCCGAACCATCATCAAGGAGCGGCCGGACGCCATCCTCGTCAACGAAGGCGCCAACACGCTCGATCTCGCCCGCGGCGTCATCGACATGTACCAGCCGCGCAAGCGGATCGACGTCGGCACCTGGGGGGTGATGGGCATCGGCATGGGCTATTGCATCGCCGCCGCGATCGAAACCGGCAAGCCGGTGCTCGCGGTCGAGGGCGACTCGGCGTTCGGTTTCTCCGGCATGGAGGTCGAGACCATCTGTCGCTACAATTTGCCGGTCTGCATCGTGATCTTCAACAATGACGGCATCTATCGCGGCACCGACGTGAACTCGGTCGGCTCCGATCCGGCGCCCACGGTGTTCGTCAAGGGCTCGCGCTACGACAAGATGATGGAAGCGTTCGGCGGTGTCGGCGTCCACGCCACCTCGCCGGATGAACTGAAGCGCGCGGTCAACGCCGCGATGGATTCCGGCAAGCCGACGCTGATCAACGCGGTGATCGATCCCGCGGCCGGCTCCGAGAGCGGCCGCATCGGCAACCTCAATCCGCAAAGCGTGCTGAAGAAGAAATAATCCGATTTCCACCAATCCATCCTGCGCGTTGCAGGGCATACAGAGTACGGAGCAAGCAATATGACAAAGGCGCTCGAGGGCGTTCGCATTCTCGATTTCACCCACGTTCAGTCGGGTCCGACCTGCACGCAGTTGCTGGCCTGGTTCGGCGCCGACGTGATCAAGGTCGAGCGTCCCGGCGTCGGCGACATCACGCGCGGCCAGCTGCAGGACATTCCCAATGTGGACAGCCTGTATTTCACCATGCTGAACCACAACAAGCGCTCGATCACGCTCGACACCAAGAACCCGAAGGGCAAGGAAGTCCTGACCGCGCTGATCAAGAGCTGCGACGTGCTGGTGGAGAATTTCGGCCCCGGCGTGCTCGACCGCATGGGCTTCCCCTGGGAGAAGATCCACGCCATCAACCCGAAGATGATCGTGGCCTCGATCAAGGGCTTTGGCCCCGGACCTTACGAAGACTGCAAGGTGTATGAGAACGTCGCGCAGTGCACCGGCGGTGCGGCGTCGACCACCGGCTTCCGCGACGGCTTGCCGCTGGTCACCGGCGCGCAGATCGGCGACAGCGGTACCGGCTTGCATCTGGCACTCGGCATCGTCACCGCGCTCTATCAGCGCACCGTCACCGGCCAGGGCCAGAAGGTCACCGCCGCGATGCAGGACGGCGTGCTCAACCTCGCGCGCGTAAAACTGCGCGACCAGCAGCGCCTCGCCCATGGCCCGCTGAAGGAATACAGCCAGTTCGGCGAAGGCATTCCGTTCGGCGACGCGGTGCCGCGCGCCGGCAACGACTCCGGCGGCGGCCAGCCCGGCCGTATCCTCAAGTGCAAGGGCTGGGAGACCGATCCCAACGCCTACATCTATTTCATCACCCAGGCGCCGGTGTGGGAGAAGATTTGCGACGTGATCGGCGAGCCGAGCTGGAAGACCCACGCCGATTACGCCAAGCCGCCTGCCCGGCTGTCGCGGTTGAATGAGATCTTCGCCCGCATCGAGCAGTGGACGATGACGAAGACAAAATTCGAGGCGATGGAAATCCTCAACAAGGACGACATCCCCTGCGGCCCGATCCTGTCGATGAAGGAGATCATCGAGGACCAGTCGCTGCGCGCGACCGGCACCGTGGTCGAGGTCGATCACCCGACCCGCGGCAAGTATTTTTCGGTCGGCAATCCGATCAAGATGTCCGACAGCCCGAGCGAGGTGACGCGCTCGCCGCTGCTCGGCGAGCACACCGACGAGATCCTGCGCCAGGTGCTCGGCTTCAGCGATCACCAAGTGGCCGAGATCCACGACTCCGGCGCGCTCGATCCGCCGCGCAAGCAGGCGGCCGAATAAGCCGCCCTTTCCTTCCGAAAAAACCAAGGCCGCCGGTTTCCGGCGGCCTTTTCGTTATTCGGAACCTCGATACGTCATTAATGTTGCAATGCAGAAGCCTCTTTGCTGCTATGCAAACAAATGCGTTGTTTCTGGCATCTGGTATACATAAATTCGGTGGAGATCACGAAGCGGAGCCACTCCGCGAAAGAGAAAAGGGGACCAAATGTCCAAGACCGCCTCCATCGGCCTCATGCCCTCCAGCACATTCTTCGGCCGCCTGATGGCCTCCATCGACCGCCTGCTGACCGCGAGCTCCCGCATCGCCATTCGCAACGGCGACCTCCCCCGTTTCGGTCTCTGAGCCGCTAAGGCGCAGTATTGACTGCGTTTTCAGGTTCGACCACTTCAGGTTTCCTCCCAGACTAAAGGCCCCGGTTTTCCGGGGCCTCTTTTTTGACGCCTTATCTGGCGCCCCCGTAAGCATTCCGGGTCAAGACTCCAACTGCGACAAATCGCCCGAGCTATGCTTTGGCGTCACTATTCGTTTGCAGTATTGGCATATCGCATACCAATATGTCTCCCAAGCGTTCCGGCCCAACAACGAACGGAGGCGACAGGAGGATGGCGGCAGGCGCTACGGCGCCAAGGCGGCGACATACGCAGGCGGTGCCGCGGTTCGCAGTTCACACTTATCCGAAAGACGCGGATGCTGCGCCGAGAGGTCAGGCCTACAATTCAGTTTCGCCTGCAACCCTGACCTGCAATGCCATCTGACCAAACCTCATGAGATAACCGAACAAGTGGGGAAATCCGGGCTGGATCAGAAGTGTTGAGTTAAGAGTTGAGTTAAAGACAAAGCCGGCAAAGAACGGCGCTTTTAAATTTTACGGGGAGTACGCCAAATGAAGCATTCTGTCTTGCATACCGCGTTAGCCGCGATCGCCATCTTCGGCGCGGGCAATATGTCCGCCTCCGCCGCATGGGAGCCGGTTCGCCCGGTCGAGTTCATCGTACCCGCCGGCACCGGCGGCGGCGCCGACCAGATGGCCCGCACCATCCAGGGCATCGTGACAAAACACAGCCTGATGAAGCAGCCGATGGTCGTCATCAACAAGTCAGGTGGCGCCGGCGGCGAAGGCTTTCTCGACGTCAAGGGTTCGGGAAACAATCCCCACAAGATCATCATCACCCTGTCCAACCTGTTCACGACACCGCTTGCGACAGGCATCCCCTTCAACTGGAAGGACATGACGCCGGTCGCGATGCTGGCGCTCGACGAGTTCGTGCTGTGGGTCAACGCCGAGAAGCCCTACACCACCGTCAAGGACTACGTCGCTGCCGTGAAGCAGGCGCCTGCCGGCGGCATGAAGATGGGCGGCACCGGATCGAAGCAGGAAGACCAGATCATCACGGTCGCGCTCGAGAAGGCTATCGGCACCAAATTCACCTACATTCCTTACAAGGGCGGCGGAGAGGTCGCGGTCCAACTGGTCGGCAACCACGTCGATTCAACGGTCAACAATCCGATCGAGGCAGTGGCGCAATGGCGCGGCGGCAAACTTCGTCCGCTCTGCGTGTTCGACGGCAAGCAGATGACCTATGACGAAGTCGTCGCGGACGGCAAAGGCTGGAAGGATATTCCGACCTGCAAGTCGCAGGGCCTCGACATCGAATACCTGATGCTGCGCGGCATCTTCATGTCGCCCAAAGCCACCAAGGACCAGGTCGAATATTACGTCGAGCTGTTCAAGAAGGTGCGGGCTACGCCGGAGTGGCAGGACTTCATGAAGAGCGGCGCCTTCAACACCACCTTCCTGACCGGGGCTGAATACGCCAAATGGGTCGAGACGGAAGAGAAGCGCCACGAAGCCTTGATGAAAGAGGCCGGTTTCCTCGCTGCTCCCTGAAACCGAGCTTAGTCACGTCGCGTACGCCGGCCAATGCGCAGCGCATAAAGCGCTGCGAACCCAGAACCGTGATTCCGGATGGAGTTTGAATGACCACGAATAGCCCGCACGCCGGCCCGACCCACAAGGCCGTGGAAGCCGGCGTTACGCTGCTGATCGCGTTGTTCGGCGCGATCGTCGTCTACGGCAGCCTGAAGGCCGGCATCAATTGGGGCGCGGAGGGACCGCGCGCCGGTTTCTTCCCGTTCTACATCGGGATCTTCATTATCGCCTCCAGTGCGATCAATCTCTGGAACGGGCTGCGTGACGGAGACGACGCGCTGTTTGCGGAATGGGGACAGCTGCGCCAGGTCCTGAGCGTCGTCATACCGACCGCGATCTATGTCGGCGTGATGCCGTTCAGCGGCCTCTATCTCGCTTCCATCATCTTCATCGGCTGGTTCATGCGATGGCTCGGCAAGTACAGCTGGCCCATTGTCGCTGCCGTGGCGCTCGGCATGCCGATCGCTACCTACCTGATTTTCGAACGCTGGTTTCTGGTTCCGCTGCCCAAGGGACCGATCGAGGAATGGCTTGGTCTCTAGAGCATGATCCGGAAAAGTGGATACCGGTTTTCCGAAAAGATCATGCTCAAATAAAAGCAGAAATCCCGTGTCGTTGGAATTGTCATTTCATTAGCTCACGCTAGCAGGACTTGAAGCATGGAAGAACTCGTCAATCTTTTTCACGGCTTTGCGGTCGCCCTGCAGCCATTCAACATCATGGTGATGATCCTGGGCATCGTGCTCGGCGTCATCATCGGCGTGCTGCCGGGATTGGGCGGCGCCAACGGCGTCGCGATCCTGCTGCCGCTGACCTTCAGCATGCCGCCGACATCGGCGATCATCATGCTGTCCTGCATCTACTGGGGCGCGTTGTTCGGCGGCGCCATCACATCCATCCTGTTCAACATACCCGGTGAACCCTGGTCGGTGGCGACCACGTTCGACGGCTATCCGATGGCGCAGAAGGGCAAGGCCGGCGAAGCGCTGACCGCCGCCTTCACCTCCTCGTTCGTCGGCGCGCTGTTCGCCGTCGTCATGATCACGCTGGTCGCGCCGCTGGTCGCAAGTTTTGCGTTACGCTTCGGTCCAGCGGAAAAATTCGCGGTCTACTTCCTGGCGTTCTGCAGTTTCGTCGGCTTGAGTAAAGAGCCGCCATTCAAGACCATCGCCGCGATGATGATCGGCTTTGCGCTGGCGGCCGTCGGCCTCGATTCCATCACCGGACAATTGCGGCTGACATTTGGTTCAACCGAGTTGCTCAACGGCTTCGACTTCCTGATCGCCGTCATCGGCCTGTTCGGCATCGGCGAGATCCTGCTGACCATGGAAGAGGGTTTGGCCTTCCGCGGCGGCAAGGCGAAGATCGACCTGCGCGTCGTCCTGCAGACCTGGAAGGAAATGCCGAAGTACTGGGTGACGTCGCTGCGATCCTGCCTGATCGGCTGCTGGATGGGCGTGACGCCCGCAGGTGCCACGCCGGCGTCGTTCATGAGTTACGGCATCGCCAAGCGGGTTTCCAAGAACGGCAAGAATTTCGGCAAGGGCGAGATCGAGGGCGTGGTCGCGCCGGAGACCGCGGCGCATGCGGCCGGTACCGCGGCATTGCTGCCGATGCTTTCGCTCGGCGTGCCGGGATCGCCGACCGCGGCCGTGCTGCTCGGCGGCCTCCTGATCTGGGGCCTGCAGCCCGGCCCGATGCTGTTCGTCGAGCAGAAGGAGTTCGTCTGGGGTCTGATCGCCTCGATGTATCTCGGCAATCTCGTCGGCCTGATCGTCGTGCTGACCTGCGTGCCGATCTTCGCCGCCATCCTGCGCGTGCCGTTCAGCATCATTGCGCCGCTCATTCTGGTGCTGTGCGCGATCGGCGCCTATTCGGTCCACAGCTCGACCTTCGACGTCGTGCTGATGCTGGTGTTCGGCGTAGTCGGCTATCTCCTGAAGAAGTGCAACTATCCCCTCGCCCCGCTCGTGCTTGCCATCGTGCTCGGCGACAAGGCGGAGGAAGCCTTCCGGCAATCGCTGCTGGGCTCGCAAGGTTCGCTCGGCGTGTTCTTCTCGAACTCGCTGGTCGGCACGATCATGGTGCTTGGACTGATCGCGCTGTTCTGGTCCGCGATCCAGGAAGGCTATAGCCGCTTGCGTCCCCATTCGGTCGCCTGACGGCTAAAAATACCAGACACAAAAATTTTCTGACCCTTCAAAGCCGCCGGATCGCAACGCGATCCGGCGGTTAAGTCTTTTTATATGCAGCATTTTCTAAAAGGATTGAGGAAAGAGACATCCACGAAAAAATCGACGAGCCTGCGACATCTCGTCAACATTTCTCTTGCCTACTGGCATATCGTATACCAATCTCCTCCTCAGAGCTGTCGGGCGATAGAACAGCGCACATAGGAGGAATGATGACGGACACGGTTCACGAAGCGGCCCCCGGGGTAACCCGCGTCAGCGATGCCTACCGCTGGTCGCAATTGGCGATCGGCGTCGCCGCCATGGTGATGATCGCGAACTACCAATACGGCTGGACGTTCTTCGTCCCCGACATCCAGCAAAAATTCGGTTGGGATCGCGCGTCGATCCAATGGGCGTTCACCCTCTTTGTTTTGTTCGAAACCTGGCTGGTGCCGGTCGAAGGCTGGTTCGTCGATAAATACGGCCCGCGCATCGTGGTTCTCGTCGGCGGCGTCCTCTGCGCCGTCGGCTGGGCGATCAACGCGCAGGCAGAAACACTCAACGGCTTCTATCTCGGCATGATCATCGCGGGCATCGGCGCCGGTGGCGTCTACGGCACCTGCGTCGGCAACGCGCTGAAATGGTTTCCCGACAAGCGCGGCCTCGCCGCCGGCATCACCGCGGCCGGCTTCGGCGCCGGCTCCGCGCTGACGGTCGCCCCGATCCAGGCGATGATCAAGGATTCCGGCTTCCAGACCACCTTCCTCTATTTCGGTCTCGGACAAGGCATCATCATCGTGCTGCTCGCCTTCCTGATGTTCGCGCCGAAAGCAGGGCAAGTCCCGGCCGTGATCCAGAACGCCAACGTGATCCAGAGCCGCCGCAACTATGCGCCGACCGAGGTGATCCGCCAGCCGATCTTCTGGCTGATGTATTTCATGTTCGTGATCGTGGGCGCCGGCGGATTGATGGTCACCGCCAACCTCAAGCCGATCGCCGTCGACTGGAAGGTCGACAGCGTACCGGTGACGCTGATGGCGGTAACGATGACCGCGGTGACGTTCGCCGCGACCATCGACCGTGTCCTCAACGGTCTGACCCGGCCGTTCTTCGGCTGGATCTCCGACATGATCGGCCGCGAGAACACCATGTTCATCGCCTTCGGCATGGAAGGCGTCGGCATCTGGGCGCTGTACATGTGGGGCCACGATCCGATCTGGTTCGTGCTGCTGTCGGGCTTCGTGTTCTTTGCCTGGGGCGAGATCTACTCGCTGTTCCCCTCGACCTGCACGGACACGTTCGGTGCGAAGTTCGCGACCACCAATGCCGGCCTGCTCTATACGGCGAAGGGCACGGCAGCCCTGCTGGTGCCGATCGCGAACTACATGCAGCAGTCCTCCGGCACCTGGGACAGCGTGTTCATCATCGCGGCGGGCGCCAACATCCTCGCCTCGCTGCTGGCGATCTTCGTGCTCAAGCCGTGGCGCAAGGTGGTGGTCGCGAACGCAAAGGCGTCCACCTAACCTACCCGACCCGACGACAAGCGCGCTCATCCCCCCGGATGGGCGCGCTTTTGTTATTCAGGACATCCGGTCTGGTATACCTGAGGCTATTTCAGTCCACCGAGCCAACCCGTGCCGGCTGTCCGGCGCCGCACCCTGCGCTCTAAAACGTCAACAATACTGCCTATTTCTATTGACATGTCTTGCCAGCCACCTGCCCTTTTCCGTGTTGACTTATGGTATTATGTATACCAGAATTGCGCATAATCCACCCCAAGGAGGTTGCCATGCAAGTCGGAGATATCCTGCGCAAGAAAACCGCCCGTGTCGCGACGGTTCGCATGAACGAGACGGTTGCCATCGCCGCGCAACTGATGCGCTCCAGCAATATCAGCGCGCTGGTGGTCAAGGATGTCGTTCGCACCGAGGGCAATACGGCGGTCGGCATGTTCACCGAACGCGACGTGGTTCGCGCGATCGCCGAGTACGGTGCCGCCGGAGCCAATCTCAAGGTTTCGCAATTCATCTCGGTGCAGCAGCTGGTGTCGTGCAGTTCGCAGGATTCGCTCGAGCACGTTCGCCATCTCATGAACAAGCACCACATCCGCCATGTGCCGGTGCTCGAGAATTACAGCCTGATCGGCGTCGTCAGCATCCGCGACATCTCGACCGCGTTTGACGAGGAAGCCAACGCTCAGCTGGCCATTTCGGCCTGACATTCGCCCTAGGCCTTCGCGGCAACGCGCGGGTCCGAGACGACTTTGCACCGGCGCCCGCTTGACGCCGGAATTGTCAACCATTTGGCTTTTGCGAAAGACCCCATGAAAATCTGTATCTACGGCGCCGGTGCGATCGGCGGCTATCTCGGTGTGCAGCTTGCGCGCGCCGGCGTCGATGTCAGCCTGGTGGCGCGCGGCGCCCACCTTGCCGCGATGCGCGCCAATGGGCTCAAGCTTCTGATCGGCGACGAGGAGCGCGTGGTGCATCCGCGCTGCACCGACAATCCCGCCGATCTCGGGCCGCAGGATTACGTCATCATCTGCCTGAAAGCGCATTCGATCACCGGCGTGCTGGAAGCGATGCAGCCGCTGCTCGGACCGCATACGCGCGTCGTCACCGCGGTCAACGGCATTCCCTACTGGTATTTCCACAAGCATGGCGGCGTCCATGAGGGTTCGACGCTGGAGAGCATCGATCCCGGCGGCCGGCAGTGGCGCGAGCTGACGCCGCAGCGCGCGATCGGCTGCATCGTCTACCCCGCGACCGAGATCGAGGCGCCCGGCGTGATCCGCCACGTCTATGGCGACCGCTTCCCGCTCGGCGAGCCCTCCGGCGAGGCGACCTCCGACGTGCAGCGGCTTTCCGACGCGTTCGTCAAGGCCGGGATGCAGGCGCCGGTGCTGGACCGTATTCGCGACGAGATCTGGCTCAAGCTGTGGGGCAATGTCTGCCTCAACCCGATCAGCGCCCTCACCCACGCCACGCTCGACGTGATCTGCTCCGATCCGGCGACGCGCGCGCTGTCGAAGGCGATCATGATCGAGGCACAGACCATTGCGGAAAGTTTCGGCGTCAATTTCCGCGTCGACGTCGAACGCCGCATCGAAGGCGCCCGCAAGGTCGGCGCGCACAAGACCTCGATGCTGCAGGATCTCGAGCGCGGCCGCCCGATGGAGATCGATCCGCTGGTCACGGTGGTGCAGGAAATGGGACGGCTTACCAGGATCCCGACGCCGGCGCTCGACGCCGTGCTGGCGCTGGTCGGCCAGCGCGCCAATATCGCCGGGCTCTATGACGGCAATGTCCGCCCGGCCGAAACCAATGCTCCGGCCTTCGCATGACGGAACGGGTGAAGCCGCTGTGTGATTGTAATGCCGATGGACTTGCGATAAGCACGGCCGCTCCTCGCCCCGAAGGAGCTGCCCCAAGCTTGAAGGTTTAAGGCCTCCTGCGTTTCCCCGCCGCCAGGCGCGACGGAAATTCTTGAGGCCAGGCGTGGGACGAAACATCAAAGCAAAACCCAGCATAACCGGTGGAAGAGAGAGAGTATGGCGCGCAACATTCTGATCCTTGGAGCTTCCTACGGCTCGTTGCTGGGAACAAAGCTATTGATGGCCGGTCACAACGTGACCCTGGTTTGCCGGAAGAAGACGGCCGAACTGATCAACCGCGAAGGCACCGAGGTTCGCATCAAGCTGCGTGACGAGAAGGCGCACCGGGCGATCTTTTCGCGCGACCTGCCGGGCAAGCTGGACGCAGTCACGCCTGGCGAGGTCGACCTGACCCGTTACGACCTGGTTGGCCTTGCGATGCAGGAGCCGCAATACACCAACCACACCATCCGGGTTCTGATGATCAAGATCGCCGAGGCGAAGCTGCCTTGTCTGTCGATCATGAACATGCCGCCGCTGCCCTATCTCAAGCGGATCCCCGCACTGGCGGACATGGACCTCGAAGAGGCCTACACCAACGCGCTGGTCTGGGAGCGCTTCAAGCCGGGACTGGTGTCGCTGTGCTCGCCCGACCCGCAGGCCTTCCGCCCGCCGGACGAGGCGGCGAACATTCTTCATGTCGGCCTGCCGACAAACTTCAAGGCAGCGGCATTCGAAGACGAGAAACACAATCAGCTGCTGCGCGAACTGGAAGCCGACATCGATGCGGTGAAACTGGATGGCCAGGACGTTCCGGTCAAGCTCAAGGTGTTCGACTCGCTGTTCGTGCCGCTTGCCAAATGGTCGATGCTGCTGACCGGCAATTACCGCTGCATCACGCCGAACGAGCCGCAGTCGATCCGTGACGCGGTGCATGGTGATCTGAAACTGTCGCGATCGATCTATGACCATGTCGACGGCATTGCGCGGCGTCTCGGCGCCGACCCGATCGATCAGGTGCCGTTCGAGAAATATGCCAAGGCGGCGGAAAGCCTGCTCAAGCCGTCATCGGCGGCCCGTGCCGTCGCCGCTGGCGCGCCGTTCATCGAGCGGGTCGACTTGCTGGTGAAGCTGATTTCGCATCAGCTCGGCGCGCCCAATGCCGAGATCGACAACACGGTGCAGGTGGTCGATCAGAAGCTGAGCGAGAAGATCGTAGGGAGCGGATCCGGCTCGGCCTGATCGGCGCCATCACGGTTCGAGAAGAGCGCCGTTGTTTCCTATCGGTGCGGCAAGCGCCATCATGTCGGTGTCGCCCTTGTGATTCAAGAAGCGACTTCGCTCGGTCGGCTTAGGCGACACCGATCAGCGCCGGCCATGCCTTCATGGCGTCGTGGGCGATCCGCATGAGCGTTGCGCGGGTCGCGCCGTCCCGGGCTTGAATAGCCATGCCTTGCTGCACCGTCACGTAGAAAGTCGCCACTGCGCGGGTGTCCATCTCGGCCGGCAGTTGCCCCGCCGATACGGCCAGCTTCAAACGGGATTCCAGATCATCGATGTTGGCGGCGCGGTCGTTGCGCAGCCCCTCACAGAGCCCTTCATTGGCCGCAGCCGGCGTGAGGCCCGACAGCACGACCATGCATCCGCGCGGTTTCCCGCGCCGGGTGAAGGTCGTGGCACTGGTGGTGAGATAGGCCTCCACCGCATCCCGGATTACGGGGGCGGCGTCCATCGCTGCGAGGATTTCCGGACCCTCGGTGGCCTTGTAGTGTGTCACCGCTTCCTGGAAGAGCGCTTCCTTGGAGCCGAACGCCGCATAGAGGCTGGGTGACGCAATGCCCATCGCGCCGGTCAGATCGGAGATCGAACTCCCTTCGTAGCCTCGCGCCCAAAACACTTCCATCGCGCGCGCCAGCGCTTTCTGGCGATCAAAACCCCGAGGCCGGCCACGATCGGCCATGGATGCGATCCTTTTCTGTATCGATCGCTATATATTTCATTTGACAGCGCCCGTCCAGTGAGACAGGCTCCATTTCTGTAACGATCAACACAGAATGGATAACGCATGTCACGTCTTGAAGGAAAGCGCGCGCTTGTCACAGGCGGCAGTCGCGGAATTGGCGCTGCGATCGCCCTGCGCCTGGCCGATGAAGGGGCGGATGTCGCCCTCACCTACGAGAAGTCCCGCGATCGCGCCGAGGCCGTGGTCGCCAAGATCGAGGCGCGCGGCCGAAAGGGCCTCGCCATCGCCGCGGACAGCGCCGATCCGGTGGCGGCGAAGTCCGCCGTCGACCGCGCCGCCGCCGAACTGGGCGGGCTCGACATCCTGGTCAACAGCGCGGGCATCGTCCGAGGATATGGCCCGATCGAGACCTGGACGCTCGAGGATATCGACCGCACCTTGGCGGTGAATGTCCGCGGGGTCATCCTCGCCACCCAGGCGGCCGCGGCCCATCTGTCCAAGGGCGGCCGTGTCATCACCATCGGCAGCAATCTCGCCGAGCGGGTGCCTCAGCCGGGCATCACCCTTTATGCGGCGTCCAAGTCGGCCCTGCTCAGCTTCACCCGTGGCCTCGCCCACGATTTGGGCCCGCGTGGCATCACCGTGAACCTGGTTCATCCCGGCTCGACCGATACCGACATGAATCCTGCGACGGGCGAAGGCGCTGATTTCCAGCGAAGCCGGATGCCCATCCCGGAATACGGCAAGCCGCAGGACATCGCTGGTATTGTCGCGTGGCTCGCCAGCGAGGAAGGCCGGTTCGCCAACGGCGCCGGGTTTACCGTCGACGGCGGAGCCAACGCGTGAGCCGGGCGGCGAGCGATCACAAGGCGCTCCGCCGCACCGTTCCCTTGCTGGCGTTGGTCACCGCGATTGTCGTGGCCATCGAGTTCGTCGTGGTCGGTCTTCTGCCGTCGATGGCGCGTGATCTCAGGATCAGTCTGGCCGCCGCGGGCGGCTTGGTGTCGGCCTTCGCGCTTTCGGCTGCGCTGCTGGGACCGCTGCTCACGCTGGCCGCCACGCGTCTTCAGCCGCGTCGCAGTCTGGCCGCGGTCGCGACGATTTTCGGGGTTGGCAATCTCTTGGCCGCCGCGGTTCCGAGTCACGGGCTCCTGCTGGCAGTCCGGATTGTCGAAGGAGCAATCCTGCCGGTTTTCGTGAGCGTCGGCGCCGGCGTGATCGCAATCCTCGCCAGCCCGGAGCGCCAAGGTCGCGCCATCGCACAGGTGAACATCGGCACCATCGCCGGCCTCGTCTTCGCGGTTCCCGCCGGGGTGGCGCTGGGGACATCGGCGGATTGGCGAAGTGTTTTCGCAGGCCTGGGTGTCCTAGCGCTGGCCGGCGCCGTCGCCCTGGCGATCGGCCTTCCGACCGTCTCCACCTCATGCCGGCCCAACGTCGGAAAGCAGGCGACGATCCTGCGATCGCCGCTCGTCCTCGGTCACCTCGTTCTCTCCGCGACGGTGTTCGCGGCCATGTTCGCATCCTATGCCTATCTGGCTGCGATCCTGGAGATTGAAGCCGGCTACCGCGGCGTGCAGGTTGCGATGCTGTTGATGGGATTCAGCGCCATAGGTCTGATCGGCAATGCCATCGGCGGCCGCGTGGCGGACAGGCGACCGATCGAGGGCACGGTGGCGGCGCTCCTGGTCGTGACCTTCGCCGTGTGCGCCATTTCGGTGGCTGGCGGCCACAGCTGGTTGTTCCTTCCGCTGCTGGCGCTCTGGGGCGCGGGCCACGCCGCCGGCTTCGTCCTCTGCCAGGTCCGCGTGATGTCGGCCGCCGACGAGGCCCCGGCCTTTGCGATGTCGCTCAACATCGCGGCCTGCAATCTTGGGATCGCTGTCGGCGCCGTGACCGGGGGTGCCCTGATCGAGGTTTCTGGCCTGAGAATGTTGGGAGTCGGCACCGCAGTTTTCGCGGCCTTGGCCGTTAGCTCGGCGGTGATCATCCAACGGATCGACCAGTTGCGGCGCGCGGCATCTAAGGTGCAAGCCGGCAGCTAAGTTTCGTCAGCTAGGCGCGGAAAGATCGTCAGCGAAACTCGTCATGCCCGGCCTCAGCGGTCTGCCTTGCGCAGACCGCGTAAACTTGTCTGCGCTGCCGGGCATCCACGTTTTCGCTTCACGCGATCAAGAAAAACGTGGATGGCCGGCATAGGCGAGCGGAAGCGACGCCGTCCTTCAGACGGCTATGCCCGGCCATGACGAAAAGTGGGTCACGCCCTTAAAAGATCGGCGTCGGGTACGGCTGGCCGATCCAGGGATTCCAGGTGACCGTTCCCGGGGGATAGCCGCCGAACGGGGGCTGCGTCGTGCAGCCGATGATGACGACCTTGTCGCCGAAAATGCCGCCGCCGATGCGGCCGCCGCTGACGGCTTCGAGTTGCGTGAGGCTGAGGGTTTCGCAGTCAGCGCCCGTGTTCTGATTCAGGGAATTGCTCATGATCATCCTATCCGTTCGCTAGAGTGGTTGATGTTCCGGGCATAAGCGGCCCGTGATCGCAACTTGCTCCAGCGCTCCCGGACGTACCGTGATTTTGATCACCCAGAAATTGGCAACGCCCGCGCCCCAATCGTCGCAGCGAAAGGATGTCCGAATGTTCCGCTCTGCGGAAACAACAGCGCGCTTTTGCATGCTGGCGATGCCCTGACCCGCGCCCGCCGCCGGTAGACTTTTACACCTGCTGACGGCATCCTGCCGCTCGAAATCCAACAAAACCGCGCGTGGCTCCGCCCGCGCCCGGAAAACAAAGGGCAGGACATGATCAAGACGCGGTTCACCGAAATGTTTGGCGTCGAGCACCCGATCGTCCAGGGCGGGATGCAATGGGTCGGACGGGCCGAACTCGTCGCGGCCGTCGCCAATGCCGGCGCACTCGGCCTGATCACCGCGCTGACGCAGCCCACCCCGGAAGACCTGACCAAAGAAATCGCGCGCTGCCGCGACCTCACTGACAAGCCGTTCGGCGTCAACCTCACCATCCTGCCCGCGATCAAGCCGCCGCCTTACGCGGAATACCGCCAGGCCATCATCGAGGCCGGCATCAAGATCGTGGAAACCGCCGGCAACAAGCCGCAGGAGCACGTCACCGAATTCAAGAAGCATGGCATCAAGATCGTCCATAAATGCACCAGCGTCCGCCACGGGCTGTCGGCGGAGCGGATGGGCGTCGACGCGCTTTCGATCGACGGCTTCGAATGCGCCGGCCATCCCGGCGAGGACGATACCCCGGGCCTGATCCTGATTCCGGCGGCCGCCGACAAGATTAAGATTCCGATGATCGCCTCCGGCGGCTTCGGCGACGGCCGCGGCCTGGTCGCAGCGCTCGCGCTCGGCGCCGAGGGCATCAACATGGGCACGCGCTTCATGTGCACCAAGGAAAGCCCGATCCACCAGCTGGTGAAGGAGCGCATCGTCGCCAATGACGAGCGCGAGACCGAGCTGATCTTCCGCACCATGCGCAACACCTCGCGCGTCGCCAAGAACGTGATCTCGACCAAGGTGGTGCAGATGGAAAGGGAAGGCGCAAAATTCGAGGACGTGCGCGAACTCGTCGCCGGCGCCCGCGGCAAGATGGTCTACGCCAGCGGCGATGCCGATGAGGGCATCTGGTCGGCCGGCCAGGTCCAGGGCCTGATCCACGACATCCCGACCTGCGCCGAGCTGGTGTCGCGCATCATGCGCGATGCGGAAGCCATCATCCGCAGCCGCCTCGAAGGCATGATGTCGGGCGCGTCGCGTCAGGCCGCGGAATAGCGCAGCTGCTCGCGGCGAACTCGGTCACCTCTCCCGCTTGCGGGGGACCAAGGACGGCGGCCGTAGGCCGCCTACGCCTCCCCCGCAAGCGCGGGAGAGGGAGAAGAAAGAAGAGCCCCATGAAAGCCTATGTCTACGGCGCCAACGGCGCTGAAATCACCGACGTCGCAAAACCCTCGCCGAAGGGCACGCAGGTGCTGGTCAAGGTCAGCGCCTGCGGCCTCAACCGCGCCGATCTCGGCATGACCAAGGGCCATGTGCATGGCGCGGCCGGCGGCGTCGGCACGGTGCTGGGCATGGAATGGGCCGGCGAAGTCGCCGAGCTCGGGCCTGACGCGAAAGGCGTCAAGGTGGGCGACAAGATCATGGGCTCGGGCGGCGCGGCGTTCGCCGAATACACGCTGGCCGATCACCGCCGGCTGTTCCGCGCGCCCTCCAACATGAATTTCGAGGAGGCCGCTACGCTTCCCGTCGCGCTCGCCACCATGCACAACGCTGTCGTGACGTCAGGCGCGCTGCAGGCGGGTCAGACCGTGCTGATCCAGGGCGCCTCCTCCGGCGTCGGGCTGATGGCGATGCAGATCGCAAAATACAAGGGCGCCAAACTCGTGATCGGCTCCTCCACGGATGCGATGCGCCGCGGCCGGTTGAAGGAATTCGGCGCCGACCTCGCGGTGGATTCCTCAGATCCTGGCTGGGTCGATGAAGTGCTCAAAGCGACCGGCGGCGAAGGCGTCGACCTGATCGTCGATCAGGTCTCGGGCTCGGTCGCGAACCAGAATCTCAAGGCCACCAAGGTCAAGGGCCGCATCGTCAATGTCGGCCGGCTCGGCGGCACCCATGCCGATTTCAATTTTGACCTCCACGCCGCGCGCCGCATCAACTATATCGGGGTCACCTTCCGCACCCGCACCATCGAGGAAGTTCGCGAGATCTTTGACGAGGTCCGCAAAGACATCTGGCCGGCGGTGGAATCGCGAAAACTGCAGCTGCCGATCGACAAGGTTTTTCCATTCGCCGAGATCGGCGCGGCGTTCGCGCACATGGAAGCCAACAAGTACCTTGGGAAGATCGTGGTGACGCTGTAGTCTCGTGTCCCGGACGCAGTGCAGCACGCAGTGCTGCTCCGCAGAGCCGGGACCCACGCACCAATGGACCCCGGCTCTGCAGCGCATCACCATAGCGCGTCGAAGACGCGCGTAAACGCGCTGGTGGTGCTGCGCAGCGTCCGGGGAACGCAGGCAATCACCCCTCAGGATGAGGGTGGCTTGCTAGACTAAAGCGCCCGAATCAAATCGCCGGAGTGGCGATCCTTTCCTTCAGTTCGGTGCAGGTCTTGCGGACCTCCGCCGTCATCAGCGAACAGTCCTCGATCTGAACGAAGATGCGCTTGGCCTCCTCGCGGTAGCGGGCTGCGGTTTCCCTCATCTCCTGGGTCACGGCGAGCGCATCGCGGGTCATCGCCTCGCATTGCTTGACGCGCTCGATCAGTTCCGCGCCCATCGCCTCGATGTCTTTCGCGGCAGCTTCGTATTCGCGGACAATGGCTTCCGCCGTCAGCTTGCCGATTTCCGTGGCTCCCTCGCGGTGCTCGACATAATGAGGCATCGACGCGTTGTCCGCCATCGACACGGTCGGCTCATGCACCCTTGGCGGCGTGAAAGTGACAGGCCGCCGCTCGTGGACCGGCGGACTTCTTCGAAACTCCGCTTCGATTTCGCCCTCCAGGTCAATGACGCTGGAGACCCTCTCAACTATAGACTGTACCATCACTACTACTCCCTTTGTCCAAAAGTGAGTCTTCGTAATCGAGTTTAATCAGACTCCACCTCTTTGGGCGCTGTGCGCCCGCGCTCTTGCTTGAGGGCGAAGAGATTATCGCCAAAATTCAGGCAGTTCTACTGCAACGGATGTCTTTTGTTCACTAAACGTTCCTACTCCTGAATTGCCACTACGTTGCTCAACTTGGGTTTCGGCGGGACTGGATTTGCAGAAGCGCCTGCGCTCGCCGCGGATGCCTTGCACGCAGGGCGTGACCTCGGCGGCACGCGCTTCCCGGTTGCCGGACACCGCCGACCGGCGGCAAAACCGCGCCCGACGCTGCCGCAGGGAACCACACCACGGGCAAGACATTGACCTTCCATGAAAATGGCCAAGGCAATCCGGCAGCAGGCAGCCACCGCGGAGCGCGTCGCAGCGAACGCCGTTGACGCCTATGTCGCCGACCAGATGAAATCGCTGGCGCACGCCTTTCGAGCCCAGGCCGAGATCATCAAGAGGAAGCAGAAGAAAAAGAAGAAGAAATGAGCTTTTCCATCAAGGCCAAGTGCCAGCACGGCGGACTGATCCATCACAGGAAGACCGCAGAAGCTGCGCTCAAGAAAGCGCGGGAAATGTCGCGTGCCGGCTGTTATGACATCTGCATCACCACGCCCGAAGGACGCGATTACCACTCGTCCGAGTTCGCGGACCTGCCTCGCACGCCCAAAGAGCGAGCCGTTCGGAAATCGCATCCCACTCACAGGCCGGATACGCCGTGATGTGCCCGGGCCTGATTGACTCCGATCCTCAGGCTTGCGCGCGGCGATAAGGAACCAATTGCCGGCGGATCGATTGGCTGAGAATGATCCGGAGTTCAAGACATGACCGATGACGCCCCCACCCAGCCGTTCATTTACGAAGGCCTGGATCCGATCCCTGATCCCAAATCCACAATCGAGGAGGTCTCTGACGCCGTCAAAGGCGCGGCCAGCCGGGTCGGCGACGCGATCGAGTCCGGCCGAAAACCCGGCATGCCGCTAAGCATCCTTAGCAACATTGCACGTGAAGCTCCGCTCGGATCTCTCCTGGTCGCCTTCTTGCTCGGCGTCGCGGTAGCCCGGCGACGGTGAGGAGAAGGTCATGGCCGACAAATCGACCTTTACCGCCGACGAATGGAAAACGCTGTTGGAAAGCGTGATGGCACCCGGCCTTGCCGTAACGGCGGCCGAGCCAAGCGGGCTGTGGGGTCTGCTCCAGGAGAGTTTCGCAAGCGGAAAAATGCTGGCAAAGACGAAGATGGACACGGGCTCCAACCCGCTGATCAAGGCCGTGGTCGATGATTTCGCAACAAGCGAGGGGCGAGCCGTGGCGCGCGACGGCTTGAAGGAAAGTCTCAGCGGCAAAAAACCCTCCGAGGTCAAGACGGCCTGCATCGAAATCCTGCAGAAAGTCGACGGCGTCCTGAGCGCCAAGGCACCCGGCGACGCGGCTGCGTTCAAGAACTGGTTGCGCGAAATCAGCCAAAATGTCGCCGAGGCATCCACCGAGGGTGGATTTCTCGGTATTGGCGGTGTCGTGGTCAGCGATACCGAGAAGGCGACGCTTGCCGAAATCTCCAGCGCGCTCAAATTGGCGAGTTAGGCATCTCAATTGACCCGTTTGACCAACGGGCATTCGCTATTCGCCAGGTCGGAGTAGACCTCGCCGCTCGGAACCTTTTCAAGCACGTTGTAATATTCCCAGGGCGCCTTGACCTCCGACGGATCCTTCACCTGGACAAGGTAGAAGTCGTGCACGAGCTTGCCGTCCTCGCGCACCTTCGCGCCTCTTGCGTAGAAATCGTCAACCGGCATTGAACGCATTTTCTCCAGGACCGGATCCGTTGCATCGCCGCCAACCGCCGCGACGGCTTTCAGATAATGACTAACGCCTGAGTAGACCGCCGCTTGCGGTGCCGTGGGCATTGTGCCGCGCAGCTTGAAGAAGCGTTGGCCGAAGGCTCTGGTCTCGTCGTTGAGCGCCCAATACCACGCCGTGAGAGTCGTCAGGCCTTTTGCGATCTTCGGGCCCATCGCATGAACATCGGTGAGGAACATCAGCTCGGCCACGGGCTTTTGCTTGCCGGTGTTCATGCCGAACTCGTTCCATTGTTTCATCAACGTCACCAGCTGCTCACCGGCATTGGCGAAGGCGATGGCCTTGGCTCCGGACGCCTGGGCCTGCAGGATGAAGGAGCTGTAATCCGCGGTGCCGATCGGGTGATACACGGCGCCGAGCGACTTGCCGCCTGTTGCCGCGAGCACGCGCTGCGACTCCATCACCATGTTCTTGCCGAACGCGTAGTCGGCCGCAATGAAGAACCACGTATCGTAGCCTTGGGCGACCAGCGTACGGATCGGCCCCGACACCAGATTGTAGGAATCGTGCAGCCAGGCCAGGCCGTTTCGCGAACATTGCTTGCCGTTGAGCTCGGTGGTCGCCACGGCCGAATAGACCGCAATCTTGTTCTTGTCGCGGGCCAGTGATTGGATGGCGAGGCCAACGGCCGAGTTGGACACGTCGGCGACCATATCGACGCCATCGACGTCGAACCATTTGCGGACAATGCCGACGCCGATATCAGGTTTGTTCTGGTGGTCGGCGGCTATGATCTCGACCTTGATCGACGGCACCAATTTCCCAAAATCTTCCGCCGCCTTTTTGGCGGCAGCGATCGAACCTGGTCCGCTCAAGTCAGACAAGGGCCCGGTCTGATCATTGATGATACCGATCCGGACGACGCCACCGGAGAGTTCGGCCGCGCGAGCGACGGCCACGGATCCGATCATTGCCCCGCAGAGCAAAGCAGCAGCGGCCTTGAACATCATTCTTCCCGGGTTCACGCGGCCGTTGCAAATCATGCGAGTATCTTTCCCAAAAATGGCGCCAAGTTTCCGGCCGTCCAACCGCTCATGCAGCCGTCATTGCTTTCGATTTGAGCTTCAAGGCAGCCTTCTCGACCGCCGCCGCGCGCTTGCGAAGCCAGGGTTCGGCCTCAAGGCGCATTTGGGAAAGCATCTCGGGCGACGCATTCTGCACGGTGATATCGAACGGCGGCTGCGGTTGGTATTCCAGCATGAGCTGGAGTTTCTTCGCGACTTCTTCGCCGCAGAGCTCCGATGCTACCTGGAAGCCGAAATCAATTCCGGCGGTTACACCACCGCCGGAAATCCGGTTACGGTCGATCACGACGCGTTCGTCGACCGCGATGGCGCCAAAGGCGGCAAGCTGCTCGCTCATCAGCCAATGGCAGGCCGACTTGTATCCGTCGAGCAGGCCGGCGGCGCCGAGGATCAGGCAGCCCGCGCAAACCGAGGTGACGTAGCGCGCCGATCCACCCTTGTCGCGAACGAACGCAATGACCTCATCATCGCCCAGAAAATCAACCAGCCCCGGGCCGCCACCGATGCAGAACACATCCAGATCCGGACAGTCGGCAAAAGTCGTGGTCGGCAGCAGCGGCAGGCCGACGTCGCTGATCACAGGCTCGATGCGTTTCCAGAGCAGATGCATGCGAACGTTCGGAAGGCGGGCAAAGACTTCGAAAGGTCCGGTGACATCCAGCTGGGTCATCCCGGGAAAGAAAAGAAGTCCGATCTCGATCGGCTTGCCAGACATCGTGCACCCCTCTGTTGAACAAGAGGATGTTGACAGGCGAGGCCGTTTGCCGAAATGTCATAATACACGCATTTCCTGCCAAAACCTCACGAAGAGATTGCCTGACAAGACCCGCTCATGGCTTCGACCGCCCGCCGTCTGGTCTTCGTCCTGTTCGAGGATTGCCTGCTGCTCGACTTTGCCGGGCCGCTGCAAGCCTTTGAGCTTGCCTGCGAAACATCAGAGGCCGGCCGTGCGCCCTATGTCTGGCAGATCTGCTCGTTAAAGGGTGGTCCGGTCAAAACCTCGTCCGGCCTGGAGGTGATGACATCAGCCCTCTCCGACTGCGACCACACTGATATCGACACCCTGATCGTCGGTGGCGGCCCGGGCGTTCATCGTGCTTCGGCGGAGGCCGCGCTGGTCGACTGGTTTCGTCTCGCGGCGCCGAACGCTAGGCGTGTCTGCTCGGTCTGTACCGGCACCTTTGTTCTGGCTGCTGCCGGCCTGCTTCACGGGCGGCGCGCGGTCACCCATTGGGGCTCCTGTGAGATGCTGAGCGCGCAATACCCGGACGTTTCGGTGTTGGTCGATCCGGTCTTTGTTCACGACCGCGGAGTCTGGACATCCGCGGGTGTGACGGCAGGCATCGATCTGGCGCTCACCTTGCTGGAGGATGATCTCGGGCACCGCGAAGCCATGCGCATCGCACGCCGCCTGGTCGTGTTCCTGAAGCGGCCCGGCGGGCAGGCGCAGTTCAGCGTGCCGCTGTCACTGCAATCGTCCGAGGACACGGCGTTCGAAAATATCTCGACCTGGATGCAGGACAATCTCCGGCGCGATTTGCGCGTCGAGAGTCTGGCCGAACGCGTGGGCATGAGTCCCCGCACCTTCGCACGCGTGTTTCGGCAAAAGACCGGCCGGACGCCCGGCAAGGCCGTGGAAGAGCTTCGCGTCGAGGCGGCCCGCAGGGCACTGGAAGAATCCGCAGCCTCCATCAAGGAAATCGCCGCGCGCGCGGGATTTCAAAGCGAAGAGCATTTGCGGCGGGCGTTTCGGCGGAGGTTGAACGTGTTGCCACAGGATTATCGGGTGCGGTTTTATCGGGGGCAGAGGCAATAGTGGCGCGTATGGCGGAATAGCGTAGCGTAATCCGCGTTCTTGCTTGAAAATGCAGCGGCGGATTTCGCCTTCGGCTAATCCGTTCTCCACGCTCACCTGTGTGCTCGGCGGCCCCGAGCGCAAAACCCTGTTTTGCCTGAGCGCCGCGACGTCGTACGAAGAATCGCGGCAACGGAAGTCGTCGTCACGGATCGATGTGGTTGCGGTGGAAGTGGCGGGTGCGGGTAGTCCCTGAGCGTCGACGGGACTTCCGCGTCAAGCCATGTGGCGCAATAGCAACACGCCCTGGGAAACGCCCTTCATGACGCCCGTTGGTCGCTCCAGTTGTCCGAATCCATTCGTCGGATGCGCCGCGTCTGCTTAAGGTCGGGATGACGTAAGCTCATCACAGCTTCCGACAAGGGCCGCCATGTCGGAAATCGTTGAAACGCGTGTTACGCTCTGTGCCGATGCCGACCGGCCGCATTGGGCACGGCGCTTCAGGGCGCGCGCGACACGACCGGCCCCGGCACGCGTCAGCATCGTCGGGCTGCTGCTGGCCCTCTTGCTTACCGTCTTCGGCTCGCAGGCCGCACTGGCGCAGGTCGCCGATCTTGCCATGACGAAGACGGTGTCCGATCCGACCCCGAACGTCGGGGATGTGGTGAGCTTCACGGTCACCCTGAGCAATGCGGGACCGGACGCTGCCACCAACGTCAGTGTGCAGGATCTGCTTCCCGCCGGCCTGACCTTCGTGAGCGCCGCTCCGAGCCAGGGAACCTATGCATCGGGTAGCGGTATCTGGGACGTGGGTTCGGTCGCGGCCGGCGCGCCGGCAACACTGCAATTGGTGGCCACCGTTGCCGGCGCCGCTGCGCAAACCAACACGGCGTCGATCGCAGCCTCCGATCAGTCCGACCCCAACGGCGGGAATAATTCCGCGTCCGCGACGGTCACACCGCAGACCGCCGATCTGTCGCTCACCCACACGGTGTCCAATCCGAGCCCGATCGTCGGGGATGTGGTGACGTTCACGGTCACCCTGGGCAATGCGGGACCGAATGTTGCCACCAACGTCAGTGTGCAGGACCTGCTTCCCGCCGGCCTGACCTTCGTGAGTGCCACTCCGAGCCAGGGAACCTACAGCGACCTTACAGGTATCTGGACAGTGGGAACGGTCACGCCCGGCGCACCACAAACACTGGCGTTGCAGGCCACCGTCACCACCACCAATCCGACCACGAACACGGCGACGATCTCGCAAAGCGATCAGTTCGATCCCGCTACCGGCAACGATGCCGCGGGCGCAACGGTCACGGCGCACAATGCCAACGCCGACCTGTCGGTCACCAAGTCCGCCCCGGCGACCATCCAGCCGGGGCAGAACATCACCTACACGATCACGGTGAGCAATGCCGGGCCCGAACCGGCCGCCACCGTTACGGTGAACGACACACTGCCCGCGGGCCTAACCTTCGTGAGCGCCACGCCGAGCCAGGGCACCTTCGCCGCCGGTGTGTGGACGGTGGGAACGGTCGTCACCGGCACCCCGCAAACGCTGACGCTCACGGCGACGGTCAACGGGGCGCTGGCTGTCGGCACCGTCCTGACCAACGTCGCCACGGTGGCGAGCGCCACGCCCGATCTGAACGCCGGCAACAACAGCGCGAGCGTGTCGACGACGGTGACCACCTCCGCAGCGACGACGACGGCATTGACGTCTTCGCTCAATCCGGTCGCGTTCGCTCAAGCCGTGACGTTCACTGCCACGGTTTCGGCAGGCGGCGCGACAGGCAATGTCACGTTCAGGGATGGCGCGACGGTGCTGGCCACCGTGGCGCTCGGCGGAGCGGCGACGGCAACCTTCACCACCTCGTCGCTAGCCGTCGGCGCGCATGCGATCACCGCGACCTATAATGGCGATGTGAATTTCCTCGCCAGCACATCGCCCGTGCTGACGCAGTCGGTCGGCACAGCGGCCACGGCGGCGGCGCTGGCGTCCTCGCTCAACCCGAGCGAATTCGGCAAACCGGTGACGTTCACCGCCACGGTCACCAGCAGCGCGGGGAACGCCGACCGGCACGGTGATGTTCAGCGAGGGTGGCGTCGCGATCGGCACCGCCACGCTGGCGGCCGGCATTGCGTCCCTGACGACCTCGACGCTCACGGTCGGTTCGCACACCATCACGGCGAGTTATGGCGGTGCGGCGACTTTCGGTCCCGCGACGTCACCGGCACTGAGCCAGACCGTCAACACGCCCGCGGACAGCGTGAAGCTGCGCGCGTTGCAGGTTTTGGTGACGCCGATCGTGGCCCAGGTTTCCGGGCAGGCGATCTCCGGCGCCGTCGACAGCGCGATCGGCGAGGCCTTTAGCGGCGGCGGCGCCTTCATCTCACCGAGCGCCAGCGGTGTGCGTTTCAATTTCGCCGCCGATCCCGACGCGCAGCCGGCGAATGGCTCCATCCGTTCCACCGATCCCTTTACCGGCGCCGGCGGGACATTGGCCAACAATGGACGAAGCTCCGAGCCGGGCCAGCCTGCGCGCATCGAGGACGCGTTCAATGCGATCGGCTATGCGCCGTCCACCAAGGCGCCGCCGCTCCGTGTCGCCGAGCCGAAGGAATGGCTGGGCTGGGCCGAAGTGCGCGGCGCGACGCTCGATCGCTGGGGCAGTTCGTCAGCCGTGCCCGGCGCCACCGTCGTCTACGGCAACCAGATCAACCTGCTGGCAGGTCTGACCCGCAAGTTCACACCCAACTTCGTCGCCGGCGTACTCGGCGGCTACGAGACCTTCGACTATCGTTCCGATGCGCTCTCGGGCCGGCTGAAGGGCGACGGCTGGACCGTGGGCTCCTATCTCGGCTGGAAGATAACGCAAGGCATCCGCTTCGACGCCGGCGTCGCCTATTCGGGAATCGGCTTCGACGGCACGGCGGGCACCGCCGCCGGATCCTTCACCGGCCAGCGCTGGCTGGTCACGAGCGGGCTCACCGGCACTTACAGCAGTTACGGTTTCCAGATCGAACCATCGGCGCGCGTCTACGCGTTGTGGGAACATGAAAACGCCTACACCGACACGCTCGGCACCCTGCAAGCCGCGCGCGACTTCTCGACCGGCCGCGCCAGCGCCGGAACCAAGCTGGCCTATCCGGTCGCGTGGTCGGGTGCGACGGTCCTGACGCCTTACGTCGGCCTCTACGGCGACTACTATTTCAAGAGCGACAGCGTCGCGCTGGTCACGCCGGGCGCGCTGCCGTTTGTCGTGCTCGACGGTTGGTCGGCGCGCGCTGTTGGCGGCGTGACGGCGCGGTTCGACAACGGCGCGCAACTCGCCATCGGCGGCGAGCGCAGCGGCCTCGGTGGCAGTTTCGGGCTCTGGACCTATCGCGCGCGGGCATCCCTGCCCTTCGGTGCGCGCTAGAAAAGCGAGTAGCGCGCATGCGGAATCAGCGCGACACAATACCCGGATATCTCGCGTTGCTCATCCGGGTTACAGGCCACTCCAATACTGTTATGCGAGGCCTCGGCAGCCCCGCAGCAATAATTTTCCGTTTTCCAGAAATACCCCTTGACGCCACCCCCAAATCACCTGCACAGCTCATCCATCCCGTCCCAATGAGAGGGGCGCTCGCGAACGTCACGAACGTGGGACGGGGAGCGGTGGACGCGGCAGCGTCGCGCGCGACAGGTGACTGCAGGGTGAGATGAACCTCATGAGCGGCTCACGGCGCGCAAGACGAGCGATGCCACGCCCGAATGGACCTGAAAGCGAAGACGGGCCGTGCCCGGCGAAGCCAAAGGCGAAGACGGGAATGCTGCGTACGGCAAAACCGTGTGGTCCTGGCACCCGTTGCTGGTGTCAAGTTTGCGAAAGGCAAGTCGAACCCGACCGGGTCTCGATGAGCCGTCAATTCGCAGACGACGGTGACAAAAACGAACTCGTCACCGGGGAGAGCACGGCATAAGCCGTAAAGCCATCGCGCAGGGAATGTCGGATCGCCTCCGCTGCCCTGTATGCTCGTGTGCACTTTCCTTTGTGCAAACCGCACACGAGACCGCGGGTGCAGCGCGCATCCGGCATTCCCTGCGCCCTCTCTTTTTGAGAGGGCGGGAAGATTTCAAGCAAGACTCGGGCGCAATGCGTCGCGAGATCGCGGAGCCGTATTTTGCCGTCGTCCCGGCGAAGGCCGGGACCCATAACCACAGGGAGAAGTTTTGCGAAAAGTCTCTGCTACCGAGGCTTCACCGAGAGATCACGCGGTATGGGTCCCGGCCCCCGTGCGCAATTGCGCACTAGGCCGGGACGACAGAACGGATAAGCCTTCGCATGTCAGTTCCTTCAATTCAGAACAATTCGCAACAAACCTGCTTCTGCAAACCAGTTGCGACTAGCGCTGTGGATGGGCGCTTGATGTTGACGGACGCCCTGCTAAACCGCCGCTCATGACATTAACCCACGCCCGCGTTTCCAACCTCAAGACCAACGTCGCCGCGATCTCGATATTCGCCAGCGCCGGCATGGCCGCGGCGAAATTCGCGGTCGGGATTGCGATCGGCAGTCTGGCGCTGATCTCGGAGGCCCTGCACTCCTCGGTCGACGTGATCGCGACCATCATCACCTGGCTGGTGGTGCGCGTCTCCGACCAGCCGGCCGATGCGGAACATCATTACGGCCACGGCAAATTCGAAAGCCTGTCGGCGCTGTTCGTCATCGCGCTGCTCTATGTGCTGGCCGGCGGCATTTTGGTGGAATCCTGGAGCCGGCTGCGCGACGGCGCGCCGCCGCCGACGCTCTCGGCCATTCCCTTCGTGGTGCTGGTGATCGACATCGGCGTCAATTTCTGGCGGGCGCGGGCGCTGCATCGCACCGCGCGCGAAACCAAGAGCCAGGCGCTGGCCGCCGACGCGCTGCATTTTGCCTCCGATGTGCTGGGTTCGACCGCCGTCATCATCGGCCTGGTGCTGACCGGCTTCGGCTATGCCTGGGGCGACACGGCGGCGGCGATCGCGGTCGCCGTGATGATATCGCTGCTGGGCTTGCGGCTGGGACGATCGACCATCGAAACGCTGCTCGACCGCGCGCCGGAAGGCGCGGCGGAAAAAGCCACCGCGGCGATCCGCGCCGTGCCCGGCGTGGTCGGCGTCGAACGGCTGCGCGTGCGCATGGTCGGGCCGACCCATTTCATCGACGCCATCGTCAACGTGCCCCGCACCTACCCGATCGACCGCGTCGAGGCCATCAAGCGGATCGCGCAGGCGGCGGTGAGCCAGGCGCTCGGCGACGCCGATCTGACGTTCACCGCGGTGCCGGTGGCGCGCGACAATGAGAGCGTGCGCGAGCGCATCATGGTGATCGCGCGCAATTCCGGCCTCGCGGTCCACCATGTCACGGTGCACGATCTCGGCGGCCGGCTGACCGTCAGCATCGACCTCGAGGTCGACGGCGACATGGCGCTATCAGCGGCGCACGACATCGCCCATGAACTGGAGCGCAGCATCCGCGAGGATTTTGGCGAGGACGTCGAGGTCGACACCCATATCGAGCCGTTGGAACCGGAACTGCCCCACGGCACCGACGCCTCACCCGAACGGGTGGAAGTCATCAAGGCGGCGCTGACGGGTTTCGCGGCCAATGGCGCCATCCACGACATCCATAATGTGCGGGTGCGCGACACCGACGCCGGCGAAATCGTCAACTTCCATTGCCGCGCCGCGCCCTCGATGAGCGTCATCAAGGTGCATGAGAACGTCGACGAGATCGAGCGCGCGCTGCGCCGCGCCTTCCCGACCATCAAGCGCGTGATCAGCCACGCCGAACCGCCTTATGAGTGAGTTGGGCGTACTAATACGGACGCGTTCCTGTTTCGGACTCTTTTTGGAGTCCCCGATTCCCCGTTGGACAAGATTTATTTGATATTAACGAATCGTTGACTCTCGACAGCCCGGGAAAAACGGATTCAAATCGCTGTGATTCGGAAGTCGAGGGCTCTTCCGAAACGATGTGCAAAAATGAATTTTCGGTGGGGGTCTATTAGCATGGCGCGCGCGCATGCGGCGAACGCGTGTGTCCAATCCGATTCGATCAAGGGATTGGCGCAATCGATCGCTAAACCGGCTTACCACAGGCTGCTGATCGCCGAACCGGCGCTACGACGCGCCGTGCCGACCCTGATCATCGCCTTTCTGATCACGATCTGCCTCGGCGCGGTCGTGCAGGTGATCGACCAGACCCGGCAGAAGCGCGCCGCCATGAAGCGCGACCTCGCCGCCGTCACCGACCTCATGGCCGAACGCATCGATCGCCTCGCCTCGGTCCGGCAGGATCGCGCGCTCACCATCGACCGGCTGCAGAGCCTGCTGCCCGAACTCATTCCCTCCTGGGGCAACGCGGCCGGCCGCCATTTCATCATCACCGGCGTGGAGCATCGCGTGCTGGCGCGGATTCCGGTCGAGGGCCTCAGCGGAAGCGACCGCGTGCTCGACGTGATCTCCACCGCACAACTGCTCGCCGCGCCGGCTCAGCAGGGAATCATCAACGACATGACGCTGCCGAGCGGCAACGGCGCGCTGGCGATTTCGCGGCTGGTCAAGGCGCTGCCCGGCCAGGTCATCGTGATCCAGGAGAAGAACGATCCGCTGTGGGGATCGGACGCGGCGCTGTCGATGACGCTGTCCGCCACCACCGGCTTCGTCGTGCTGATCCTCGGCTTTGCGTTCCACTGGCAATCGACCCGCGCCCGCGAGGGCGACCTGATCAACGACGCGGTGCGCGGCCGGATCGACACCGCGCTCAACCGCGGCCGGTGCGGCCTGTGGGACTGGGACCTGTCGCGCGGCAGGATTTTCTGGTCGCAGTCGATGTTCACGATGCTCGGGCTCGACTCCCGCAACGACCTGCTCACGTTCGGCGAAGTCAACGCGCTGGTGAAATCCGACGACATCGATCTGTTCGCGATCGCCGATCAATTGATCTCCGGCAAGCTCGACCATATCGACCAGACCTTCCGCATGCAGCACACCGGCGGCCACTGGATCTGGCTGCGGGTGCGCTGCGAACTCAGCCAGTCCGCCGCCGACTCAGGCCTGCATCTGATCGGCATCGCGGTCGATATCACCGAGCAGAAGAGCCTCGCCGAGAAGACCGTCGAGGCGGATTTGCGGCTGCGCGACGCGATCGAGACGATTCCGGAAGCCTTCGTGCTGTGGGATGCGGAAGACCGCCTGGTGCTCTGCAACTCGCATTTCCAGCGCCTGCACAAACTGCCGGACTCGGCGGTGACATCAGGCACCTCCTATGAAACCGTGATCGAAGTCGGCAGCATGCCGGAGGTCCGCACCAGACTGCAGGAGACCGGCGCCCAAGCGCCGGGAGCACGTACCTTCGAAGCCCAGCTCGACGACGGCAGCTGGCTGCACATCAGCGAACGCCGCACCAAGGACGGCGGCTACGTCTCCGTCGGCACCGACATTACCCGCATCAAGGAACACGAGCAGAAGCTGGTCGAGAACGACGCCCGGATGCGCGCCAACGTGCTCGATCTGAAGCGCTCGCAATCCGAACTCGCCGACCTCGCCGAAAAGTACTCGCAGGAAAAAACCCGCGCGCAGGAAGCCAACCAGGCCAAATCAAAGTTCCTCGCCAATATGAGCCACGAGCTGCGCACCCCGCTGAACGCCATCATCGGGTTCTCCGAGATCATGGGCAGCGGCATGTTCGGCGTGCTCGGCTCCGACAAATATCAGGAGTACTGCCACGACATCCTGACATCGGGAAAATATCTGCTCGAGGTCATCAACGACATCCTCGACATGTCGAAGATCGAGGCCGGCCGCATGAAGCTCGACCTGGAGCCGCTCGATCTGTCGAACATCCTGGCGGAGTCAATGCGCGTGGTCTCGGGACGCGCCGAAGACAAGCATCTGACACTGGACGCCGACATCGAAAGCACCATCTCGGTCATGGCCGATCGCCGCGCAGTCAAGCAGATCTTCGTCAACCTGCTGTCGAACGCCGTCAAATTCACCCCCGACGACGGCAAGGTCACGGTGCGCGGCCAGGTGCTGAACGACTCCATCGTGCTGATGATCGCCGACACCGGCATCGGCATCGCCCCGGACTCGCTGCGCCGGCTCGGCAAGCCGTTCGAGCAGGTCGAGAGCCAGCTGACAAAAACCTATCAGGGATCGGGCCTCGGGCTTGCCATCGCGAGATCGCTGACCAGCCTGCACGGCGGAACGATGCGGCTGCGCTCCAAGCTCGGCACCGGAACGGTGGTGCGGATCACGCTGCCGCGCGAGCCGCATGCGCCGAAAGCGAAGCTGTCGGTCGCGGCCTAGCCGGCCCTCAAGCCGATTCCAGCGTCGGCGCGACTTCGCGGGCGATCTGCACCAGCGCTGCGATCAGCGGCGTCATCGGATCGCGCTGCGGGATCACCATGCCGATGCTGTAATCGACCACGGGATCGACGATCGGAATGCTGCGGACGGTATCCGCGAGCCCCAGCGTCTCCGCCAGCTTCGCCGGCATCACGCTGGCCCAGCGTCCGGTCTTGACGTGGGTATAGAGCACCAAGAGCGAGTTCGACGTCAGCGTCGGCATCGCCTCGGCGCCGACCGACGTCAGCGCGCGGTCGATGATGCGGCGGTTCTGCATGTCCGGCGTCAACAGGCACAGCGGCACCTGGCCGACTTCTTTCCACGTGACCTGCTTGCGATCGCCGAACATCGCATCGGGCGCCGTCAGCAGGCGGTAGCTCTCGTTGTAGAGCGGGATGGTGCGAACCTTGCCGATCGGCTCGTTCTCGATATAGGTCAGCCCGGCGTCGACCTCGAGATTTTCGAGCAGCCCCAGCACCTCGGCCGACGTGCATGACCGGATCTGGAAACGCACATCGGGATGGCGCGCGCGGAACGGCGTGGTCAGCTGCGCCACCATGCCGAGCACGGTGGGGATGGCAGCCAGCCTGATCTCGCCGGAGAGCTTGTCCTTGAGGCTGTTGATCTCCTGCCGCATGGCGCGGGTATCGCCGACGATCCGCCGCGCCCAGTCGAGCGTGCGTTCGCCCTCGGGCGTGAAACCCTGAAAGCGCGAGCCGCGCTGCACCAGCATGACGCCGAGGATTTCCTCGAGCTGCTTGAGGCTCGTCGACATGGTCGGCTGGGTGACGCCGCACGCCTCGGCGGCGCGTCCGAAATGCCGCTCCTTTGCGAGCGCCAGCAATAGTTCAAGCTTATCGAGCAAGAAGGCCTCAGTGAATCTGGTCGGTTAACCCCATGGTCCGGCGGTGACAAATACCATGGCCGCCGCTGGACCCATACGTCAAAAGCCGAACTCCAATCACGCGGTTTCGGCGCTCATTGGAGACTGATATCGCCCGATTTTCAGGGCTTATTAGGCGAGCGGCATGGAACGGGTTCCCAGAAATCTGGAACAATTCCAATTGCGATCGGGACGGGGGGCTGGCCGTCATTTCGCCTGCCCTCGCCCCTTTCAGCCGGAGTGCGACCCACGGCCTCAGGTCCGGTACCGGACATTGCCTTGCGCCCCCGGCAGGCCGCAACTATTTATGGTCATTGAACTTCGGCCGACCGACTTGGCCTCGCCGCGTTGCGCGCGTGACTGACGAGCCTCTGCCCACTCTCGAACAAACATCGTCGGGCCCCTTAGCGGGTCTTAACCGGTGGATGCGATCATCGCCTCGTCCATCAACCGTGAGTCATGCCCGGCAACGGCCGGCATGCGCCAGGGAGCCAAGTACGCACTTCATGATCGACAAGCCAGACAATGCCGACGCCCAAACCGCCGATGCGCATGACGACATCATGTACCCGTCCGCGCTGCCGTTCATCGTGCTGCACCTCAGCTGCTTTGCCGCGTTCTGGACCGGCATCACCTGGCAGGCCGTCGCGATCTGCGTGACGCTGTACTGGCTGCGCATGTTCGCGATCACGGCGGGATATCACCGCTACTTCTCGCACCGGTCCTATGCGACCAGCCGGCTGTTTCAATTCGTGCTGGCGTTCCTGGCCCAGAGCACCACCCAGAAGAGCGTGCTGTGGTGGGCCGCCAAGCATCGCCACCACCATCTGCATTCCGATACGCAACATGACGTACATTCGCCCCGCCACAAGGGTTTCTTCTACAGCCATGTCGGATGGATTTTTTACCGGCAACACGACCTGACCGATCTGATCAAGGTCGCCGATTTTGCGGCCTTTCCGGAATTGAGGTTCCTGCACCGGTTCGAGCAGCTGCCGAGCGTGATCCTCGCGATCATCTGCTTCCTGATCGGTGGATGGTCCGGCCTCGTGGTCGGTTTCGTCTGGAGCACGGTGCTGCTCTATCACGCGACCTTCTGCATCAATTCGCTGGCGCATGTTCACGGCCGCAAGCGCTACGTCACCGGCGATGATTCCCGCAACAACTGGCTGCTGGCGTTCTTCACCATGGGCGAAGGCTGGCACAACAACCACCACGCCTACCAGAGCAGCGCCCGCCAGGGTTTTCGCTGGTGGGAAATCGACGTCACCTTTTACATGCTGAAAGCGCTGTCCTTCGTTCGCGTCGTCCGGGACCTGAAGACGCCGCCCGCGGAAGTGCTGCGCAACGAGCAGCGGCTCGGTTCGCGCGTCATCAATCGCGCCGCCGATGAACTCGTCGCCTGGTTCAATCCCGAGCGGATTGCGCTCGCCGTTTCGTCGGCGCTGCATTCGTCCGAACTGGTGGCGTTGCAGGAGACGCTGAGCCAGGCCCGGTCGCAAACGGCCGAGATATTGGCATCCTTCCATCCGAGGATTCCGACGCGCGACGAGTTGCTGGCGCAGGCGCAGGCGATGTTTGCGCGCACCCGCTCGCTCGACGAAATCGTCGATCGCGCGCACCAGCTCTTGCTCGGTGCGGTCGGCTCGCAGCTGATTGCGGTGCCGGTGCGGGCGTAGGAAAAAGCGGCGGAATGGCTTCCGCCCTCGCCCGTTGGGCTACGGCGTTACAAGTGCCATTCCGCCTGCGAGCCATTCAAACTATCAGAATTGCAAACTATCAGAATCCAATGGGGCCGAGCGCCCTGATCGAATCCATGGTCAGATAGCCGGGGAACGGTTTCCACCAATCCGGCGCACCGGTGCCGCTTGTGGCGGTGGACGCAGGGACTTTGTCAAACGCCGATTTCAAGCCGCCTCCGCTGATCACACCCAATTCGTCGATGCTCAGTTCATGATTGACCTTGGTCATGGCAAGTCTCCATCCGTTGGCGCAAGCGATCACCGCTCAACCTATGCCGGCTAAGCAAACCTCTTCCGTGACTGTCGTCACGTCGTTGAAAAGCGGCAATCTAAGCGATGGCTGCGCCAGGTCGCTTCGCTTGCCCCTGCGAGTCTGATTTGAATTTCAAATAGCCCGCCACGTCATTGCGTTTCTCAGCTCTCTCAACTCGTCGTCCTGGCCTTGAGCCGGGACCCATAACCACCGGCCAAAGTTATCTCAGAAAATATCAACTCCAACTTTCCAAAATCGAGAAGCCGCGACGTATGGGTCCCCCGATGCGCAATTGCGCATCCGAGCTCAAGGCCGGGACGACGAGGATATAGTTCGCATTCTCGCGACGCATTGCGCCCGAGGTTTACCTAGAAATTCCTTGCTCGAAAATTCAGAGGGCGCAGGGAATGCCGGATGCGCGCTGCACCCGCGGTCTCGTGTGCGAATTGTGCAACAAGATGGTGCACACGAGCATACAGGGCAGCGGAGAACATCCGACATTCCCTGCGCAATGGCTTTACGGCTTATGGCGCGCTCTCCCCGGTGAGACGGTCTCTATTGCCACCGTCACCCCTCGGAAGCGTTGGCTTCTTCGGAAGCTTGACGCCGTTACGGGCGCCAGGACCACACGCTTTCACCGTACGCCTCAGTCACGACCGTCAATCGCAACATCAGCGTCCACCGCGACCCGCCCCTCGTTGTGACGATGGCTAACGCCCCTCTGAGTGGGACGGGATGGCTATTGATGTGCAGGTGATTTGGGGTCGGAGGGAAGAGAAACATTTTTGACTTTCGGAAATTTTCCGCTTGACACGATTTCTGCCAATCAGAAGTCATTTGGACTTCGCCTGAGGCTACACCGGGCACGGCCGGCGGTTGATTGGTCGCCGCTCTCTCCACCGTCATTGCGAGCCAACGGGTCGCGCGAATGCGCGCGCGATGACAGGCTCCGCGAAGCAATCCATACCTCGGCTTGGAGCGATATGGATTGCTTCGCTCCGCTCGCAATGAGAGCGGCGTACAACATCACGCCGTCATTCCGGGTTCGCGCTTGCGCCCGCCCCGGAATGACGGGGCAGTAGCTGCCTGCTACATACCCATGATCGCGATATCCTTCACCGTGCCGCTGACACCGGCGATCTTGGCGGCCTCGGTCGCCTTGCCGGTGGCGAGGTCGACGCTGTAGAGCGTGCCGTCGGCCATCAGCCAGGCTTCGTTCTTGCCCGAACCGTCGGACCAGATGTCGAACGCGACGTTGCTCGGCTTGATGCCGAGCTTTCCGATGGCGCCGAGCACGCCATCGTTCGGCGGCGCCTGCTTGATCAGGCCGCCGATGGTGGCATCGATATTGAACAATGCCGTTTCCTTGGCACCCTTCACCGAATTGGTGTAAGCGCCGGCGACGATGTTCGGCTTCTCGCCCTTGTGCATGTCGGCATCGGCATATTTGTGATCGCCGTCCTTGGTCACCTTGCCGTCATCGACATTGGCGCGCAGGTTCATGCCAACAGCACCCATCACGCGCAGGCGATCCGCCACCGGGTTGAAATCCACCGTCGCGGCCACGCCCTTGGCGAGCGTGGTGTCGAGCTTGGACTTCGTCGTGGCCTTGCCGTCCGCCGCAATGGTCACCACGGTTCCGTCATCGACCAGCCCATAGAGCAGGCCATCGGCCGGGCGCACGTCGATGCCGACCAGCGCGCCGGAAATGCCGGACACCTTGACGGAACCGGTGGCTTTCTTCTGCGCGGTATCGACCATGGCAATGGTGTCACCGCCGATCAGCGCGGCAACCTGAGCTGCATTGGCGGCGGCGGACGACAGCAGGATTGCGGCCGAAGCGGCGAAAATCGAGCGAATAATCATCGAAAACTCCCTGTGTTCTTGACGGCCCTCTCGGGACCAACACAGCGGATACCGGCGGCGCCGGCGAAACGGATGCAGGGTCCTGAAAATAAATTTCTGGCCGTGCATCCAAATGCCGCACGCGCCGGTACAACAACTATGCAAGGGCATAGACATGGCCGGAAATGGCACCATCACCGCAGGCTCGCGCCACCCTGCCCCATCAGATCAGGAGCGCGAGCTGCAGCTTGCCGCGGCATTGGCGCGCTGTGCCGCCGGCGACCGCGCGGCGCTACGGATGATCTACGACAGCGAAGCGCCGCGCATGATCGGCGTCGCCCGCCGCATCCTGTTCCGGCAGGATCTGGCGGAAGAAGCGGTGCACGATGCCTTTATCCGGATCTGGCGCGGCGCCGCCGGGTTCGACCCGCATCGCGGCAGCGCCCGCGGCTGGCTCTATGCGGTCGTGCGCAACCGTGCCCTGAGCATCCATCGCGATGAGCACCACTATGAAACCTCGGATGAAAGCGCTGAGAAGATCGACTGCGAAGCAACCCTGTCGCGCATGCCGGAGACCAGCGCACTGCGCCGCTGCCTCGAGCGGATCGACCGCCCGCGGCGCGACGTGGTGGTTCTGGCCTATGTCCACGGCATGAGTCACGGCGAGTTGGCGGGAAAGCTGCGGGTTCCGCTCGGGACGGTCAAAAGCTGGGTGCGGCGCAGCCTGTTCGCGTTGCAGGAGTGCATGGGATGACCGAGCCCAATGCCGATGACGCAATGGCCGCCGATTATGTGATGGGCCTGCTGGAGGGCCCGGAGCACGCCGCGGCCGAGCGGCGCATCGCAACCGACGACGCCTTTGCCCGGGCCGTCAGCGCGTGGCGCGAACGGCTGGCCGATCTCGATGCCACCGCCGACGAAACTCCGCCGAGCCCCGCCCTGTGGCAGCGGATCGCGGACGCGACAAAGGCCGAACCGATCTACTCACCGCCCTCCGCGCGCGCGGCACTGCGCGGCGCCACGCTCTGGAACAACATCCGGTTCTGGCGCGGGGCCGGCATCGGCGGCGTCTTCGCCGCACTGCTGTTCGCCGCGATCATGGTCGGCGCATTGATCACGTCGCGCCAGCTACGCAACGACATGATCGCGCTGGCGCAGCGCAAGCCGATCTACGTCGCCGTGCTGGTGAATGACGCGACGAAGGAAGCCGGCGCTATCGTCAACACTTTTGCCAATGGCCGCGTCGAGCTCATTCCGCTCCGCCCGATCGATGTTCCCGCCGGCCGCACGCTGCAGGTCTGGACCTTGTGGGATCGTACGATCGGCCCGAAATCGATCGGCCTCACCGGTCAATCGCGCACGCTGCAGCTCGACCTGGGATCGCTGCCGGAAACCGTGCCGGACCAGCTGTTCGAGATCACGCTGGAGCCGGAAGGCGGCTCTCCGATCGGCCGGCCGACGGGGCCGATCCTGTTCAAGGGCAATGCGGCGCGGGCGTTGTAGCGTTTGGAGCCGTCAGCGCGTAACACGGAGGGCAGATTTAAGCCGAAGGCGCAATCCGTCGAAGAGCAAAAGGGCAAAGGCGGCAGAATACGCTACGCTATTCCGCCCTACGAACTCTCGTAAGAAACCCGCTAGCGGCTTTCTTCCTATCGTCGCCGACGGTGCTTGTGTTTCGGAAGGTCTGTTCCGGTCATTGCCCGATACCACGCGGCGTCTGACTGCGCGTGCGCTTTGGCGGCGGCAAAATCCGATTGTCTACGGTAGAACTCACTCAGGCTAAGGTAACAATCCGTGCGCGCCGGTCCGCGCGGCATCGCTTCGCAGTTCGCCTGTGCGTTCGCAACGCCAGAAACGCCCGCCAGCAAGATTGCTATGATACGTGCAGTCCAATTTGCCATGCCTCCTCCAAGCGCTTAGCCGCGTGTGAAGGTTCTGTGTCCGCTTTATCTTTACAGCCCGTACAGGGCGGATTTAAGCCGAAGGCGCAACCGCCGACCAGCAAAAGCGGCGGATTGCGCTACGCTAATCCGCCCTACAAACCGCCACCTACCAACGCCAGAAACACCCGCCTCACCTCGGCCTCCGTCTCCCTTACCCTCGCCTGCAGCGTCGAGAAATCCGGGGTGTCGCCGGCGCGCGCCATCACGCGCTGTAGGTTTTCACCTGCGGTTTCCGGGTTGAACTTGCCGTTCACGCAGAGCCGCAAAATCTGGGTCAGGTCGTGATAGAGCCGCGTCGCGGAGCGCAGCACTTCGGCTTCGGCTTGCGGCAGCACGCCTGAGCGCGCGGCGTTGTCGAGCACCTGCAGCGTCGAGACGCTGAGGATTTCGGGCTTCTCGGCCGCATAAGCCAGCTGCAGATATTGCGCGATGAAGTCGATATCGACGAGACCGCCGGCGGCGAGTTTCAGGTCCCAGATGTCGTCCTCGCCCTTTTCCAGCGCGATCGCGCGGCGCATGTCGGCGACGTCGCCGGCGGTGCTGGCGGGATCGCGCGGCCGGACCAAGACGCCGCGGATGATGTCCTCGATCTTCTTGCGGAACGCGGGCGATGCCGAGATCACCCTCGCGCGTGTCAGCGCCATGTGCTCCCAGGTCCAGGCTTCGCGTTCCTGATAGTCGGCGAATGAATCGATCCGCGACGCCACCGGGCCGGCGCGGCCCGAGGGGCGCAGCCGCATGTCGACGTCATAGAGCACGCCGTAATTGGTCCGCGTCGTGAACGCCGAGATCAGGCGCTGGGTCAGCCGCGCAAAATACTGCGCGCCGTGCAGCGACCGTTCGCCGTCGGAATCCGGATGCTCCTCGTCGAAATCATAGAGCAGGATCAGATCGAGATCGGAGGACGCCGTCATCTCGCGGCTGCCGAGCCGGCCCATCGCGAGGATCGCGGTCTCCTGCCCTTTGATCCTGCCATATTGGGTCGCGAACTGGTCGGTGACGAGGCCATGCACGGTGTGCACGATGCCTTCGGCCACGTCAGCAAAGGCGACGCTGGCCTGCTGCGCCGATACGGTACCTGAAAGAATGCGCGTGCCGATCAGGAATAGGCTTTCCTGGCCGAACAACCTGAGACGGTCGAGAAAGTCCTCGTAGGAATCCGCGTCCTTCAATGTCGTCGCGAGGCGTGCGGACAATTCCTTCTGGTCCGGCATCGCGCCGAAGAAGCGCGGGTCGATCAGCCCGTCCATGATCTGCGGCTGGCGCGCCAGCATGTCGCCGAGCCGGGGCGCCGCGCCGAGGATCAGCGCCACCAGTGCAACGAGATCGCGATTCTGGCTCAAGAGCGAAATCAACCGGCCGCCGCGCTGCAGCGCGCCCAGGAAGCGGTCGAACGCCGTCACGGCATCGTCGGGGTCTTCGGCGTGCGCGAGGCCGTCGATCAGGCCGGGGATGAATTCGATGAACGCGCTCTTGGTGGCCTCGTTACGCAGCCCGCGATAATCGCCCGCGATCCATTGCTGCAGCGTGCCGGCGACCATGACCGGCTTCTTGAAACCGAGCGAGCCGAGATGGTCGAGCAGCCGCTTGTCTTCTGGACCCGCGCCGTAATTGACGTCGGGCAGTTTCACGGTGCCGGTCGGGTCGCCCTCGAACAGCTTGCTGTAGTGCCCCTGCACGATGTTGAGGTGCCCGAGCAGATCTTTCGCGAAGGCGGCGCGGCTTTCATAGCCGAAGAAGTTTGCAAAACGCGCCACGGCATCGGGATCGTCCGGCAGCGCATGGGTCTGCTCGTCGGATATCATCTGCAAGCGGTGTTCGACGCGGCGCAGATATTCGTAGGCGATGGTAAGTTCTTCCAGCGCCTGAAACGTGATCCAGTTGCTGGTCGCCAGCACCTGCAACGCCTGCAGGGTGGGCCGCACCCGCAAATGCGGATGCCGGCCACCGGCAATCAATTGCTGGGTCTGGGCGAAAAATTCGATCTCGCGGATGCCGCCGCGGCCGACCTTGACGTTATGGCCCTCGACCGAGATCTCGCTCTGGCCGCGATAGGTCTGCATCTGCCGTTTCATGTCGTGGACGTCGGCAAGCGCGGCGAAGTCGAGATGCTTGCGCCAGACAAACGGGGCCAGTTCGGCAATCAGCGCCTCGCCGGCCTTGGGATCGCCGGCGCAGGGCCGCGCCTTGATCATCGCGGCGCGTTCCCAGGTGCGCCCTTCCCGCTCGTAATAATGCAGCGCCGCGTCGGTCGACATCGCGACCTGCGTCGAGGCGGGATCGGGCCGCAGCCGCAGATCGACGCGGAACACATAGCCGTCGCCGCTGCGCTGCTGCAGAATTCGTGCGAGCGCCTGCGTGACGCGCACGAAGAACGGCGCCGGTTCGATGTCGCCGACGAGCGAGGTCGCTGCCGGATCGAAGAACACGATCAGGTCGATGTCGCTGGAATAGTTCAGCTCGCCCGCGCCCATCTTGCCCATCGCCAGCACGATCAAGCCGCAGCCTTCCTCGGGCTTGTCAGGGTTGGCCGCATTCATCCGGCCGCGCACGACTTCCTGGCGGAGCAGGAACCGCAACGCCGCCTGCACTGAAGCGACCGCGAGATCGGTCAGCGCAGCCGTCACCCGCATCACCGGCCAGACCCCGCCGATGTCGCACAGCGCGGTCATCAGTGCGGCTTCCGCCTTCATGCGGCGCAGCAGATGCATCACGTCGGCTTCGCTGGCCGCATTGAATACGTCGTCGGTGGTCTTCGCGATCAGCGAGGTAAGGTGCGACTCCGGGTCGCACGCCAAGAGGCGGATCAGCCGCGCGGCGTCGGCGCGGATCAGGTCGAACAGATAGGGCGAGAATTCCGCAGTCCCGAGCAGGATGCGCCGGGCGAACGGCTGCGTCAGCACGGCCTCGAGCGCAGCCGACTGCGCCGGCTCCAGTTCGGAGAGCCAGGCTGAAACGATCTGTTCGGCATTGCTGGAAGCGGAGACATGCGGCCCGTCCACGAAGCGTGCGGCGAGGCCCTGTCCTTCCGCGTTGCCCGGCGCGGATGAGTTCATGCCACCTTCTGTGGCACATCCGGCGTTTGAGCCGCAAGCCTGTCACCGGAGGCCGCGCGCGCCGGAATGGCCAGCGTCGCGACCAATCCCGGATGCGCATCGCCGAGCCGGAGTTCGCCGCCATGCAGGGTTGCCACCGCCGAGGCCAGGCTGAGGCCGAGGCCGGAACCGGGCAGCGTCCGGCTGGCTTCCAACCGCACGAAGCGCTCCACCGCATGCTTGCGGTCGCCCTCGGGAATGCCGGGCCCATGATCGGTGACGCTGAGCAGCACGGAATCGCCCTCGCGCCGCGCCTCGATCAGGATTTCTTTGGAACGTGCCGCCACGGCGGCGTCCAGCGGCTGCACGGTGGGATCCGGCTTGCCGTATTTGATCGCGTTCTCGACCAGATTGGCCAGCGCCTGGCTGATCAGCTCGCGGTTGCCGTGCAGGGCTGAGGGTGCCGCCTTGACGCGCAGGGTCAGGCCGTCGTCTTCGGCCAAGGGCTCATAGAGTTCGTGGATGCCTTTGGCGACGTCGGCGGCGTCGAAATCGTCCATGTTGCCGCGCGCCTGCCCGGACTCGGCGCGCGCGATCATCAACAACGCGTTGAAGGTGCGGATCAGGCCGTCGGATTCCTCGATGGTGCGTTCCAGCGCGGCGCGGTATTCGGCCTCGCTGCCGGAGCTCGCCAACGCCTCCTCGGCGCGGTTGCGAAGCCGCGTCAGCGGCGTCTTCAGGTCATGGGCGATGTTGTCGGAGACTTCCTTCAGGCCCATCATCAGGGCCTCGATCCGCTCCAGCATGGCGTTGAGGTTTTCCGCCAGACGATCGAGTTCGTCGCCGCTGCGCCCGACCGGCAGCCGGCCGGAAAGATCGCCGGCCATGATGCGCCGGGTGGTGCCGGTCATGGCGTCGATGCGGCGCAACACCCGCCGCGCCACGAAGATGCCGCCGCCGAGGCCGAGCACGATGACGACCAGCAGCGACCATTGCGCGGCCTTGGCGACGATGCCGAACAGCCGCCTTCGCTCATCGAGATCGCGGCCGACCAGCAGCCGAAAACCGTTGTTGAGTTGGGTGACGCGAACCAGCGCGCGATGGTGGGCGGTGTCCTGCTCGTCGAGCCTTCGGTACGCCGTCTCGGACCAGCCTGAGGAAGCCATCACGCCCGGAGAGAGCGATTCGACATTGCCGCCGAACGCCGTTCCCGCCGGCGTGGTGACGAGATAGAGGTTGGCGCCGGGCCGCAGCGTGCGGCGACCGAGCGTAAGGGCAAGGCCCTGCAGACCGCGGCGTTCGTAGATGGTCTCGATCTCGGCGATCTCGGCATTGACGGTCGCGGTGATCTGCTCGTTGATCATCCGCCGCGTATTCCAGGCGAAGTAACCCAGCAACGAGGCGGCAAACAGCGCAAACAGAAACAGATAGACCAGCGTCAGGCGAAACGCCGTCGTGCGGATCAGTTTACCGAATGCCGTCACGGATCATGTATCCGGCGCCGCGGATCGTATGCAGCAAGGGCCGCTCAAAACCCTTGTCGATCTTGGAGCGCAGCCGCGAGATATGCACGTCGATCACGTTGGTCTGCGGATCGAAATGATAATCCCAGACGTTTTCCAGGAGCATGGTGCGCGTCACCACCTGCCCCGCATGCTTCATCAGATATTCGAGCAGGCGAAACTCGCGCGGCTGCAGCGTCAGCTCGTCCTTGCCGCGGGCGACGCGGTGCGACAGGCGGTCGAGTTCGAGATCGCCGACCTTGTAGGTGGTCTCTTCCGCTGGACCGCCATGGCGGCGCGACAGCACTTCGACACGCGCCAGCAGTTCGGCGAATGAATAGGGCTTTGGCAGATAATCGTCGCCGCCGGCGCGCAGGCCCTTGATGCGGTCATCGACCTGGCCGAGCGCAGAGAGGATCAGGACCGGCGTGCGGTTGCCCTTTTCGCGCAAGCTGCCGATCAACGACAGGCCGTCGCGCTTCGGCAGCATGCGGTCGACCACCAGCACGTCGTAATCGCCGCTGTCGGCGAGCGACAGCCCTTCCTCGCCATCGCTGGCGAGATCGGCGACATAACCGACTTCGCGGAACGCCTTCACCAGATAGTCGGCGGACTCGCGGTCGTCTTCGATGATCAACAGGCGCATTTGGGAGGCGGTTGCGGTCTGAGAAGCGGTTGTGCTCACGTTGTGGGCCTTTTCTCACCATGGCGCGTGGCGCATGCCGATGCAAGGCAACGGGGAACCCGCGCAATTATTTGTGTTTGAAAGTCAAAAAAGCGGGCGGCGAGGCTGGGGGACCCCGCCGCCCTTTTCCCTTCCGACAGAGGGGGGCGTATTCCATCGAAAGGTAGCTGGAGGGAGCGAGTTTTGCACCCGCTCCCCGGAAGGAGCCGTCGGCGGGGGCGACTGTTGCCGGCGAAACCCTCCATCTCGTATTTAACCCTTCGCTACGGGCACTGCCACGAACCGCGACGAACCGCCGCTCTTCACCCGCATGAGAACGCTGCTCTTGTTGTCGGTGCGCGCGGCGTTGATCGCATCACGCACTTCGCCAGCGGTAGCGACGCTCTTGCCGGCCACTTCGAGGATCACATCGCCTTCCTTGAAGCCGCGCTCGGCCGCCGCACTCTTCGGGTCGACCTCGGTGACCACGACGCCTTCCTTGCCGGCGCCCGCCACGCTGTTGGCGGGGGCAACCGTCATGCCGAGCTTCGGCACGTCAGTTCCGTTGTTCGGCTTGGCCTTGTCGCCATCGTCGATGCTGGCCTTAGCCTCAACGGTGTTCGGCAACTGGCCGAGCGTGAGGTTGACGACCTTGTCCTGGCCCTTATGCAGCACGTTGAGCTTAACCGCGGCACCCGGCGCCAATCCGCCGATGGTGCGGGCGAGTTCGCGCGCATCCTTGACCGTCTCGCCGTTGACCGCGGTGATGACGTCGCCGGATTCGATGCCGGCCTTGGCCGCCGGACCGTTGGCCTGCGGTTCCGCCACCAGCGCGCCTTCCGCCTTTTTCAGGCCGAGGCTGTCGGCGATATCAGCGGTCACCGGCTGGATCTGGACGCCGATCCAGCCGCGCGCGACGGAGCCCTTGTCCTTGAGCTGGGCGACCACGCTTTTTACCGTGGAGGCGGGAATCGAGAACGCGATGCCGACGCTGCCGCCGGACGGCGAATAGATCGCGGTGTTGACGCCCATTACCTCGCCGGCGGTATCGAATGCCGGTCCACCCGAGTTGCCCTTGTTCACGGGCGCGTCGATCTGGATGAAATCGTCATACGGACCGTTGCCGATGTCGCGGCCGGAAGCCGAGACGATGCCGGCGGTCACGGTGCCGCCGAGGCCGAACGGATTACCGACCGCGAGCACCCAATCGCCGATCCGCGGCTTGGAGTCGGACAGTTTAGCGAACGGGAAGTCGGTGCGGCCGGCGACCTTGATCAGCGCGAGGTCGGTGCGCGGATCGGTGCCGATCACCTTGGCGGTGTAGCTCTTGCCGTCGTCCATCGTGACTTCGACCTTGTCGGCGCCGTCGACGACGTGATTGTTGGTCACGGCATAACCGTCAGGCGAGATGAAGAAGCCGGAGCCCTGGCCGGTCACCGGGCCACGGCCGCCACGCGGGTTACCACGCAGGCCGGGCGGCAAACCATCCGGTCCACCGAAGCGGCGGAAGAAGCGCTCCATCGGCGAGCCCGGCTGGAACGGCGTGTCGTCGTCCCGGTTGGCGCTGTCGTCCTTGTCCTTGCTGGCAACCTTCTCGGCGATGTTGATCTTGACCGAAATCACCGACGGCTTCACGCGCTCGACGATGTCGGCAAAGCCGATCGGCCGCTCAACCTTGCGGACTTCATTGTTCACCTGCGCGTGCGCCGCGCTGGTGAACACATCGACCGGGCCCGACGAAGGGCTGAAACCATAAACCGCGGCGCCGAGACCGGCGACGACAGACGCCATCAGCGCGAATTTGCGCGCCGAGAACAGGGAGCGGCGCGGAGCGCCGTAGGACGGAAGCGAGGAAAGATCGACGGGACGTTCAGTCATTTTCAGAAATCTCCAGATCCAGAATTCGACGGTGCGGGGGCGAGCACCTGACAGGACGGAAGATGGGGTCTGGCGCCTTACCGCGCGCTGGCGAGGGAATTAAACTTTTGTAATGGAGGCGGTTATGGCTGCGGCAGTTTAGCGCAGGCAATCCAAGGGCTTAGCGGGGCGGAATGTGGCGTTTTTGGAAGGTGACAGCCCCTGCCCGGTCCGGAAAAAACCGGACCCCGTTCCGCATCTCGGAACTCTAAGTAAATCGCTACCTGCGCACCGCACAAATGAATGCGTTTCTCGCTCCTGCTGGGCCCTCAGGTCTTCAGCTTCAAGCGGCCCATGAAATCGCGTTTGCCGAGCGGAACGCCGTTGGTGCGCAGGATGTCGTAAGCCGTGGTGGCGTGGAAATAGAAGTTCGGCAACGAGAACGACATCAGGAAGCCTTCGGCCGTGAACGGCAATTTGCGATCGCCGAGCGCGAAGATGACGTCGCGGCCAGCGAGCGCATTGACCGCTTCCGGCGTCAGCGCCGACAAGGCGTCGCGGGCCTGCGTCACATGCGCCTGCAAGCCGGCGAAGTTGAACGGGGTTTTGAACGACGGCGGATTGAAGAGGCCCTGCTGCACGCCCTCGATGGCGCCGCGGGAATGCTGGACCACGGAAATGATCTGGAAGCGGAACGGCAGCATGTCCGCCGCCAGCCGCGTCTCGACGATCGCTTCCGGATCGATGTTGTTCTCTTCAAAATGGCTCAGCGCGCGGTCGAGGAAGCCGCTGACCGCGCCGAGGGTTTGCAGATAGTTCGCCACGCTGGCGTCGTAGAGCGAAAGAACCATGTCGGTTTCCCCGGGGCGTTTTTTGTTACCCAGAGGTTTTAGCGGAAACTGCTCCGCTTGCAATCGAGGATGCCCAAGGCCGGCTTTCCGGCGAGGTTTCCGCCGCAATCAGGCGCTCCGGCAGGCGTCTTTATCGGACGTCAGCGTGTGCCGTCGATACCCATGTCATCGAGACGGGACTGAGGCTTCCCGCGCTATCCTGGACGGCGGGCGCGATCAAGTGCGACCTGCAGCAAACGATCTACGCTGCTGAGCTGGTCCAGTCGCAGCAACAGCAACTTGTTCATCAAGTCCAACTGATGCTGAAGCCTCTCACGCGCCTCGCAATCCTTGAGGCCTCCAACGACGCCCGCAAGTGTCTCCAGTCCTCGCTGCATTGTATCGATGCCCTGACGCAGCGTTTCGCACGTACGCTCGGTCCGGGCAATTTCAGCTTTTGCTTCCTTGAAAGGGTCGGCGTCGGCCCCATTGGCATCGGCAGATGTCTCAGCAATGTTGGCTGAGTTATCCAACGGTTGAGTTGCAGATGGCACCACCCTTGCCTTCATTTCCAAGCGGACAATATTCTGATTGTCCGCCCTCGGGGTCGAACGGGTCATCACGCCGCCCGCACCGTGCTGAGGAAATTACCTACCTCGAGCCTGAGGCGGTTGCTTTCGAGGGAAAGCGATTGCGCCGACGCAAGCACCTGCGACGAGGCAGACCCGGTTTCGTTGGCGCCGCGTTGCACGTCGGTCACGTTCGAAGCCACCTGCGTGGTGCCCTGCGCTGCCTGCTGAACGTTGCGGGAGATCTCCTGGGTCGCCGCGCCCTGCTCTTCGACAGCGGACGCAATGGTCGCCGAGATCTCCGAGATCCGGCCAATCGTTCCGCTGATCTCCTGGATCGCCGCCACCGAGTCCTGTGTCGCCGTCTGAATGCCGGCAATCTGGTGACTGATCTCGCCGGTCGCTTTCGCCGTTTGCTCGGCGAGCGCCTTGACCTCGGATGCGACCACCGCAAAGCCGCGTCCCGCCTCGCCGGCCCGCGCCGCTTCGATGGTGGCGTTCAGAGCCAGCAAATTGGTCTGTCCGGCAATGGTATTGATCAGTTCGACGACATCGCCGATCCGGGTAGCGGCCTGGGACAGCGCATGGACGCGATCGTTGGTCGTTTGGGCCTGTTCGACGGCGTCGCCGGCAATCCTGGCGGCTTCCTGCACCTGGCGGCTGATCTCGTTGACCGACGAGGCCATCTCCTCGCTGGCGGACGCCACCGATTGAACGTTCGCCGATGCTTCCTCCGAAGCAGCCGCAACCATGGTCGAAAGCTCCTGGGTATGCTCCGCGGTCCTGGTCAGCGTATTGGCCGCAGCTTCCAGTTCGGTCGACGACGACGACACCGTCTCGATGATCTCGCCGACTGCGTTCTCGAACTGGTCGGCGAGCTTGTACATGTCGGCCTTGCGCTGCTCGACGGCTCGCCTCTCCGCGTCCGCCTGCTCGGAGCGCAGCCGGTCGGCCTCGATCATGTTGTCCTTGAAGACCTGCACCGCGCCCGCCATTTGGCCAATCTCGTCGGTGCGTTCGACCCCCGCCACGCTCACCGATGTGTCGCCGGTTGCGAGCTTTCCCATCGTTCCCGTGATCACCTGGATCGGCGTGGCGATCGAGCGCGCCGTGAAAAGCGCAATGATCGCGCCGGCCGCGAGGCCCACTGCAAGCAGCCCCCACAGCGTCGCCGTCAGGAACGCTATGCTCGCCTGTACCGCGGACGCCTCTTCGGCGAGCATCTTCTTCTGGTTGGTCTTGATGCCGCCTGAGCGGGTACCGTCAGCCCCCTTGGGTCCGTCAAGCAAATCGAGAATCTTGAGCGCGCGAGGCGCCGCCTCCGTGACGAGAATTGCGACGGGCACGTTCCAATGCGCGGACTCCCGGATCCCGAAGATCTTCTCGTAAAGCGGTGCAAATTCCGCTCGCGCCTTGCTGATCTTGTTGAACGAAGCCAGCTGACCGGCGCTCAAGAGGCCTTTCTGGGCACTGACGGCGGCAAAGCCCTTTTCGAACAGTTCCCAAGGCTTGACGAATTTCTCCTTGTCACTTTTGTCGCCCGACAACAGATAGGTGCGAAGCTGGGCCGTGGCGGCCGCGAAATTGCCGCGCGTATCGGCCATCGCCTTGAGCAATTTCTTCCGTTCGGGCGTCGCCTCCAGGGTGTCCTCCTCGTTGATCATCCTGGTGATCTCCGAGAATATGGTCTCGGCACGAGGACCCGCTTCGGTCAGCAGGACCTTGGTCGCCGGCAGCGCGTCGGTGGTGAAGGCGATCGCTTCGGCCTTGTCCTGGGCCGCGCGAAACTCCGCGAGCAATGCCTTGGCCTCGGACCATTTGCGCTGGTTCTCGGGGTTGGTGAAATGCACAGCCTTGTTGTCGAAGGCGGCGACGGTGCTGTCCAGTTCCTTCCACATCGCCATGCGATCGAGCTTGCCCTGCGGGTTGCCCGTCAACAGGTAGCCGCGCAACGTCGCCAGTGTGGAATAAAGATTGCCGACCATCTCGGTGCTTTCGAGTGCCACCGGGGTGCGCAGGTTCACCATGCGATCGACGATCGTGGAGACCCCGCCGACGGCAAATACCGTGTATCCGACAGCCGTGGCGATGATCGCGCAAACGGCTGCAAAGCCAGCGATAAGGCGACCGCGGATGCGAAGTCCTGAAATGAATGGCATTAATGGATATCTCCAAATTTATGCTCAAATCCGACGCCGTGCGGTTTGAAACCAGACTTGCCCGTTCGCGACGAATTCCGTCGTCCTCTGCATGTCCTTTCCCGGGTGCATCGAAGCGCAAGGCGTATCGTTAACGAAAATAATTGGAATGCCGTTAAGCAAAATTTCACCAATGCGGTGGGCGCGTCACAAAAAATGCGCACGCGCTGCGAAACAAAATGCAAAAATTGCAGTTTGGCGAGTGATTTACGCCATGCAACTACAAATTTTTTCCACCCTGGCTATATAGGAAGAAGGCGTCGCAATGCGGCGACGAACTTGAACACTCGAACCCAGGATCGGAACAGCGGTTCCGAACGTCCGCGCGCCAGGCGGCGCGCGCCGCAATGCGAACGTGCACATGCGGACCTTCTGCAATTATCGCGGCCGGACGCCGGGCTTGCCGACTTGCGGAAACAGCAGTTCCACCCCCGCATCCGATAGTGCTTTGCGGAACACTTCCAGCGATTCGTCGGATACCGGCAAAGCGCCGTCATATTCTTCCAGCCGCCGCACCACGCCGGGCGACACGCCCGCCTGCTCGGCAAGCCGCCTCACAGACCAGTTCAGAATTCCCCTCGCTGCGCGCATTTGAGCGCCGGTGAGTCGGGACGGCGGGGCGGTGAGACCCAACACTTTCTGGTCATGCACATCGGTGGACACGCCCATCCACTCCTGAATGCCGCCCTCCGGGTTCAGGATCGGCACAGCGCTGCATCTGAACCACCGGTAAGAACCGCCGGGTTGCAGCAAACGATGCTCAACCTTGTAAGGCCGCCCGGTCTCGACCGCGACCGACCAGCTTTTCAGCGCGGCATCGCGCTCTTCTTCATGCAACAGGTCGACCCAGCCATTCCCGTGAACCAGCCGCGGCCCGTCTTGCCCCGCTGCTTTCCAGTTCGGCAGCGAGGTGATGCGGCCGTCGGAACTCGCGGTCCACACCAGACCTTCTATCGCCTTGATCAACGCATCGTGGCGTTCGATGCCGGCCCGGAGTGGCTGCAACGTTTCGTAGTGCTTGGTAATGTCGAGCGTAACGCCGATTATCCTGGCGGGCTCACCGGCCTCGTTGAGCAACATCTCGGCCTGGTCGTGAACCCAGCGCAGCCGGCCATTCGGCCTGATGATACGAAGGTCGCGATCGAGCGGCAGACCGTCGAGCAGCATGTCGCCGACGTCACGCCTCAAGGAGCGATCGTCGGGGTGAATTCTCTGATTGAATTCCTCAAGCGACGGACTAATCACGCCGGGATTCAGTCCCAGCAATTCATGGAAGCCGCGCGACCAAAGCATCTGCCTCGTTAAAACGTCATAGCGCCAGATCCCCGCACCAAGCTTCTCTTCAAGAAACCGAAAAGTGTCAGTCGCCCCGAGGTCGCCCTCGAACTGGCTCAATCTTAAATTCCTCTGCAACTATTCTAACAGGTATCAGGATAGCACAATCATTCGAACCTCGACACGGTATTTCTACCACTAATTGAACATGGTCGGATTGCAATTTTACCAGTCGGACTTCTTTGCAGTCGAAGTGCGACCTCCCGCCTCACCCATCGGGCGCGCAGGCCGGTCACCACGAAAATGTTGGTGTGATGTGTCGGCTATCGGACAGAGGACACCCGGGAATGGTTGCCGAGGTCCGCTGCGTTCGGGCTCGAGACCAGCAGAGGCACCTCTCGCCGCAATTAAATCGGCTTGTCCGGTGAGGAGTTCGCAGCGATCAGCCGCTCCAGGCGGGCCTCTTCCTCGGCCGTCAGCTTGAGCAAGCCTTGATCTTCCCTGCCCGGGAATCTCGAACGGCGCCGGCTGTAGATCCATAGCGCCAGTCCGCCACCCCCGAGCGCCAGCGGCGGCAACAGCCACAGCACCAGCGTATGCGGGTTGAACCGCGGCCGCAGCAGCACGAATTCGCCGTAGCGCGCTACCAGGAAATCGATCACCTGCGAATTGCTGTCGCCGGCCGCAATCCGCTCGCGTACCAGCAGCCGCAGGTCACGCGCCAGCGGCGCTTCGGAATCGTCGATCGACTGATTCTGACATACCATGCAGCGCAGCTCGCGCGACAGGTCGCGCGCGCGGGCTTCCTTGCCCGGGTCCGCCATGATCTCGTCGGGCTGCACCGCGTAGGCCGCCGGGCATCCGATCAAGAGAAACGCGGCAAATGTGCAGACCAGGAGCGCTTTCAATGGATCACTCCGCGGCCTGCAACGCTCGCGAAGCCTTCGCGGGCTTGGGCGCGCCGACGCGCAAGCGCCGATCCGACAGCGACAGCAGGCCGCCAAACGCCATCAGCACAGGGCCCCACCAGATCAAGAGCACCAGCGGCTTGTGATAAATGCGCACCGCGACCGCGCCTTCGTTCGTGCTCTCGCCGAGCGAGATGTAGAGCTGGCTGGCGCCGCGCGTCAGCAGCGCGGCCTCCGTTGTCGACGATCCCCGCGTCGTGAAATTGCGCTTCGATGGCGACATCACACTGAGCTTCTCGCCGTCGAGGCTGATGGTGAACTGCGCGATCATCTCGCGATAATTCGGTCCCTGCCGCTGCGTGACGCCGTCGAGCTTCAATTCGTAACCGGCAACCCGGGCGACTGCGTTCGGCTTCAAGGTGCCGATATATTCGCTGTTCCAGGTGGTCTCGCAGACGATCCCGATCAGGGCCACGCCGACGCCGGCATGCGCGAACGCGGTGCCCCAGGTCGCCCGTGGCAGGCCGCGCGCGCGTTGCATCGCGGTCGCAAAGCGGGCGCGAAACAAGGCCGTGCGCTCGGCGAGATCGCACATCGCACCGGCGATGACGAAGATCGCAAGCCCGATCGCGAGCGGTGCAAAGGTGCTGCCGCCGTAAGTCCACGCATAGGCCACCGCAATCGCGACCAGCGCGGCGATGCCCGCCGCCGTCAGGCGCTGCGCCGCGCCGAGCAGGTCGCCGCGCTTCCACGCCAGCAGCGGCCCGAACGACATCGCCATCATCAGCGGCACGAACAGCGGCCCGAAGGTCAGATTGAAGAACGGCGCGCCGACCGAAATCTTGTCGCCGGTCAGAACCTCCAGCGCCAGCGGATACAGTGTTCCGACGAACACCGTCGCGCAAGCCGTGGTCAGGAACAGATTGTTGAGCACCAGCGCGCCTTCGCGCGAGATCGGCGCGAACAACCCGCCCTGCTTCAGCGTCGATGCGCGCCAGGCATACAGCGTCAGGCTGCCGCCGATGAAAAAACAGAGGATCAGCAGGATGAAAACGCCGCGCGTCGGATCGGTCGCGAACGCATGCACCGACGTCAGCACGCCCGATCGCACCAGGAAGGTGCCGAGCAGCGACAGCGAGAAGGTCAGGATCGACAGAAGTATGGTCCAGACCTTCAGCGCGTTGCGCTTCTCCATCACGACAGCGGAATGCAGCAGCGCGGTGCCGGCGAGCCACGGCATCAGCGAGGCATTCTCGACCGGATCCCAGAACCACCAGCCGCCCCAGCCGAGTTCGTAATAGGCCCAGTACGAGCCCATCGCGATGCCGAGCGTCAGGAATATCCACGCCACCAGCGTCCAGGGCCGCACCCAGCGCGCCCAGGCCGCATCGATCCGCCCCTCCATCAGGGCCGCGACCGCAAACGAGAACGAAATCGAGAAGCCGACATAGCCGAGATAGAGCATCGGCGGATGCACGGCGAGGCCGATGTCCTGCAGCACCGGATTGAGATCGCGGCCCTCGATCGGCGGCGTGGCGATGCGCAGGAACGGGTTCGAGGTCATCAGGATGAACAGATAGAACGCGGCCGCGACCCAGCCCTGCACCGCCAGCACATGGGCGCGCAGCGACAGCGGAAGATTGTTGCCGAACGCCGCGACGAGACCGCCGAACAGCGCCAGGATCGCCACCCACAGCAGCATCGAGCCTTCGTGATTGCCCCAGACGCCGGTGATCTTGTAGAGCAGCGGTTTGGTCGAGTGCGAATTCTCGAACACGTTGGCGACGGAGAAATCCGATGAGACATGGAGCATCACCAGCGCCGTGAACGACACCGCCACGAACAGCAACTGCGCCAGCGCCGTGGAGCGCGCGACGTTCATCAAGGCGACATCGCCCCAGCGCGCGCCGGCGACCGGCACCGTCGACTGGATCAGCGACAGCGCCAGCGCCAGCACCAGCGCGTAATGTCCGGCTTCCGCGATCACTTAGGCGCCCCCTGCGTCGGCGCCGCCGAAGCGCTCGGCTTGGCGCCATAATCGTCCTTCCAGTGCCCCTGCTTCTTCAGCGCGTCGGCGACATCCTTGGGCATGTAGGTCTCGTCATGCTTGGCGAGCACGGTGTCGGCCCTGAACACGCCCGATGCGTCGATCGCGCCCTCGGCGACGACGCCCTGCCCTTCACGGAACAGGTCGGGCAGGATTCCCTTATAAGCAACCGGCAGCACGGCACTGCCGTCGGCGACGCTGAAATTCACCGCCAGATTGTCGCCGCGCACCAGCGATCCCGGCTGCACCAGGCCGCCGAGGCGGAAGCGCTTGCCGGCCGGAATCTGTTTCTCGGCCGCCATCGAAGGGGTGGAAAAGAACACGATGGAATCGCGCATCGCGTTCAGCACCAGCGCCGCCGCCACCGCGAGCACCGCGAGCGAACCGCCGATCATGGTCAAACGCCGCTGCTTGCGCGTCATGATAATCCTTTGGTTCCCTGCATGATGGGTTCCATCATCCGTCAAGCCCGAGAGTCTTCAGGCCTTCATTGAGCTGGCGCAAGCGTTCGGCATCGTTGGCAACCGCCTGACGTGCATCGCCCAGCGCGCTCACCGCCTTGTCGCGCTCGCCCATCACCATATAGGCCCGCACCAGCCGCAACCACCCCTCGACATCGTCGCCGTTCTCTTTCAGCCTGGTGGCGAGGCGGTCGACCATGCCGCGGATCATCGCGCCGCGGTCGGCCTCGTTCATGTCCTTGGCCGCCGCCATCGCTTCATTCGACAGCGTCGGAGCAGCCGGACCGCCGACCCGCACCAGTGCGGCCTGAACCAGCGGTCGCCACGGCGCATCGGCCGGCGCCTTGGCCAGCATCGCGCGCCAGATCGCGGCGGCGTCGGTACGACGGCCATCCTGCTCGGCGGCAAGCCCGAGGAAATAGCCGGCTTTGGGCTCGTCGGCGTTCAGCGCCGCCGCGCGTTCGAATTCCGCCTTGGCCTGCGAGGTCACGACGCCGCCCGCCGAACCGGTCAGGGCTTCGCCGAGATCGGACCGGCGCTCGGCGCTGTCGCCATTGTAGGTGATCGAATTGCGCAGCGCGCGGATCGCATCGTCGTAGCGGCCGAGCCGCACCAATGCCGGGGCCAGCACGCTCCAGCCGCGGCCGTCGGTCGGATTTTTTTCCAGATGAGCCTCGACCTGCGCGATCAGATTGTCGATCGGCTGGTTGGCGTCGGGGGCGCGGCTGCGGCTGGCGAGCGGGAAATCGCCGAGCTGCGGCGATCCCAACGAAAGGTAGAACGCGACCGCCGCGACCGGCAGCCCCACCAGCGCCAGAACGGTCGAGGACCGGCGTAGTCTGAGGTTCGCCTGTGCCGGCAGGTCATCCCTGCCATCCGCGGCCGCCAGCAGGCGGCGGCTGATCTCGACGCGCGCGGCTTCGGCTTCCGAGGGCCCAATCAGGCCGGCGGCGACATCGCGATCGATCTCGGCAAGCTGGTCCCTGTAGACGGCAGCCTCGCTGCCACCAGCAGGCGCCGCCGAACCGCGGCTCAACGGCCAGAGCACGGCAAAGATCGCCGCGACCGTCATCAGCGCGAACACAAACCACAGCGTCATCAAGCGGTTCCCGGGCGAAAACGGCGCCCACGAAGCAGGCACCGATGCGCCGCTTTACACCACCGGCGGCAAGCCCGGCAATTGACAATTGCGGCAGAAAAACCGGGGAAACCGGACCGATCGCAGCCTCGATCGCGTGGGCGCCGCCGGGTCAGCCGGCGCGACGCACGAACCAGCGAGAAACTTCGCGCAGCTCCTGCAAAATCCGAAGAGCGACGCGTGAGTCACGCCACCCACCCCGAGCGCCGGATTCGTCGCATTATTTCAATCATAGATTGAATACACTCGGCCACGCAGGTGCCTGCCTTTTGATCCTGGCGAACGAAAAATCTGGCAGGTCCGTCAAAACGTTCCGCAGCCGCCGCAGGCTGCGTCAGCAAGCTATAGCATTTGCACCAATACGTAGGCGATGCTACACAATGGGGTGAATACGTTAATTCCCAGCCCCTTAGAGGCAAAACCGATGCCATCCTGGAAAGCTCTTCGACGCGACGCCCTTCCCTTTGGCCTTGTTGGAATTCTGGATGGCCCGAAGGTTCGCCGCGGCGCCGCGTTGCTTGCGCTGCCGTTCTTGTTCCTGTCGCTTCCGGCCTCCGCACAGGATGGAGTGGACAGAACCGCGATCGCGGCCGCGCTGCTGCCGCGGGATCTCAGCCCCTGGGGCATGTTCATGCAGGCCGACATCGTCGTCAAAGCCGTGATGATCGGCCTGGTTTTTGCGACCCTGGTGACCTGGACGGTATGGCTGTCGAAGACGATCGAACTGATCAAGGCGCGCCGTAACGCGAAGAACGCCTTGCGCGAACTCGCGAGCGCCAGGAACGTTGAAGACGCCGTGCGGCACGTGCCCGAGGGTGCGGTTGCCCAATTGCTCGAGGGCGCGATGGCGGAACTGAAACTGAGCACCGATCGAATGGACAAGGAAGGGATCAAGACCAGAGTTGCGTCCCGGCTTCAGCAGATCGAGGCGGCGGCAAGCCGGCGCATCGGGTTCGGCACCGGCGTGCTGGCAACCATCGGATCGACCGGTCCCTTTGTCGGACTGTTCGGAACGGTGTGGGGAATCATGAACAGCTTTATCGGAATCTCGAAGTCGCAAACCACCAACCTCGCGGTGGTCGCGCCGGGGATCGCCGAGGCGCTGCTGGCGACGGCGCTCGGGCTGGTCGCGGCGATACCCGCCGTGATGATCTACAATCTGTTCGCGCGCCAGATCAGCTCGTATCGCGCGCTGCTCGGGGACGGATCATCGGAGATCACTCGCCTCGTTGGCCGTGACCTCGACGGCGGCGCCATACTCGTCCGGCGGCATCTCGCAGCGGCGGAGTAGCGGCGATGGCTGTCAGCGTTAATCAGAGCAATGGCGATCTTGCGGAAGTCCATGAGATCAACGTGACACCGTTCATCGATGTCATTTTGGTCCTGCTCATCATTTTCATGGTCGCCGCCCCCCTCGCAACCGTCGATATCGCGGTCGACCTTCCGGCCTCGAATGCGCAGCCGCAGCCGCGGCCCGACAAGCCGGTCTATCTGACGGTCAAACCGGATCTCTCTTTGTCCGTCGGCAACGAGACCGTCGGCCGGGCCGCCCTGCCCGGCGTGCTCGACGCGAGCACCAACGGCCATAAGGACAGCCGAATTTTCCTGCGCGCCGACAAGCTCGTCCCGTATGGCGAGGTGATGCAGGTGATGAACATGCTGCGCGCCGCCGGCTATCTGAAAGTCGCTCTGGTCGGACTGGAACAAGCCTCGTCGCCATGATGCAGCTTGCGGCCGAAGATCGTTCCGACCTGCAGCGCTGGATGCTGAGCGGCCTTGCGGTGTTGTGCGTCTACGCCGGTGTGACGGCCACGCTGGCGACCTGGCGCTATCCGGACGACACCGCGGCGGCCGAGCCTTCCGGCGCGATTGTGGTCGACCTTGCACCGTTGCCAGCAGCGCCTTCGACCACACCATCCGATGTCGCGCCCGGCCCGGAACAGGTGATGTCGGAGGCGCAGCCGGTGGCAAAGCCCGAGGTCACTCCACCAGATGAAACGCCCGAGCTGCCTCCCGCTCCCAATCCGGATGCAGCGGTGGCGCTGCAGAGCAAACCGCAGCCGGAGGTGACGCCGCAGCAGCAGGCGGCGGCCGCCACAACATCGGCACCCGCGGCAGTCCCTGATCGCATCGCGCCGGTCGCGGTGGCGCCCACACAGGGCGCGCCGAATGTGAAAGACTCGGAAGCCGCGGTGACATGGCGAACCAAAGTCCTCGCCTTGATCGAAAAGAACAAGCGCTATCCGGAAGCCGCGCGGCCGCGGCAAGGGACGGCACGCGTGTCGTTTGCGCTCGATCGCAAGGGAATGGTGGCCAACGCGCGCGTGATCGAAAGTTCGGGCTCCAGCGCGCTCGACGAGGAAGCGGTCGCGCTGCTCAAGCGCGCGGAGCCTTTTCCGGCACCGCCCGCAAATTTTCCGGGCGATTCTGTTGTCGTGAGGCTGCCGATTCGCTTCACCGTGAAATAGCGCGGACAAGAACGGGCTGCAGGGTTGCAGAACCAGACGTCCGCGACGGCGGCGTCAGGAACCAGGCGTCGGTGAAGCCGAGTGGGCCGCCTGCCTTGCTCTAAAATTCAGGCGGCCCCGCCGACCATATCAATTGTCCTGCCCCACGGCAGAGGCCATAGCCAGCTGAACAAAGTATGAGCAGACGTATTTGAAGGTCTTATGACAGAGGCCGCCAACCATGCGGCCTCTGTCAACCGCCATTTCCGCGCGGGCTTGCGCGATAATATCGGGATCAATCCGCAACGATGGCGCCGCCGGCGCCGAACTTGTAGTTCACGCCGACCCTGACGCCATCACTGGTCACCCTGGTGTTGGAGTCGAACGCGACCGCTGTGTTGGCGGCGGTGGCCGGCGTGGAACGCACCGAACCGAAATCCATGTGAAGATATTCGAGCTTGCCGGTCCAGTTGCCCGCGAGGCGGGTCTCCAGACCGCCGCCGACGGCCCAGCCAAACCGGTAGGTGTCGGTATTCAAGGCTGCCGTCGTCGCGGCACCGGCATTGTCGAAGCCTGAGACAGACGTCGAGGTCGTTATCTTGCCGAACGGAACGCCTGCGGTGACGTAAGCAGTCAGGCCCGGTGTAACGAGCATTCCGACGCGCCCGCGAACCGAGGCGACCCATCCCAGATGGTAATCCAGGCTTGCCGTCACGGGTGCGTCGAGCGGAGCCAGCGCCGCGTTGCAGACATTGCCGGGACATGTCGTGGTGTTGCGTCCACGCTGATTGCGGTATTCGAAATCGCCTTCGATGCCGGCTAGCAATCGGCCGGATATCCAGTTGTAACCGGCCTGCCCGCCAATACTCGCAGTGCCGCGCGTGGAGAACAGGCGGCCGCCGTCAAATGGCAGGCCGGTTGCATCCTCGCTGAATACCGCACTGGTAACAGCCCTGCCGCCGACATACCCGACATTGCCGCCAGCATAGATGCCCGCCCAGTTCCAGGCCGCGTCGAGCATTCGCGGCGATTTGTAGTGCATGTCGCCGCCCGGCCCCCGCGCCATCCCGAAGGACGAACCCGGCGCTCCGCTCGGCCGGTCGACACCGTATTTGACGTTGAGGAAGAGCTTGAAACCGCGTCCGGGCTGCAGGATCTCGTCCTTGTGGAATTGAACGGCGTTGCGAATGTTGGCGTTGAGCAGATTGTCGCCAACGATGCCGGTGGCGACCTCGACCGCTCCCCACGGCGAATCCTTCCAGAACTGCCGATTCTCCAGCTGCACCTTGAGCAAATCGTATCCGCCGGTCGTCGTATCGAACTGCGAAATGTCGTTCTGTGCGAAGGCGTGCAGCAGGCCGACACGGGCGAACCAGCTGTCGTTCCGCCAATAGGCGCCGCCGCCGAGCCGCATCGGCGGGATGCGCGGAACATTGCTGCCGTCGGTGAACGTCGCGCGCACGACATCGAATTGTCCGTCCACACCAAATGTGCCGTTGGCGAGCGGTGCGACGTCCCATTGCCAGGCCAGTTCGCCGCCGCGAAACGTCGCGTCGCGCTGATCGTAATTGACCTGGATGTAATCGGTGCCGGCGCCGCATGTTGCAAACGTTTCCTGGCAAAGGATGCCGGTGGCGCGCGAAAAGATGAACTTGTCGTACGACGTGTAGTAGGCATTGGCGGCGAACCTGAAATCGCCGGCGATGCGCTTCAGGCCGATCTCCGCCGTCTGCGCGGTCTCGATTCCCAGGTTCGGATTGCCGATCTTGAAGGTCTTCTCCGAACCGTCAGGACCTTGCGCGAACAATTCAAGCGCGCGCGGCGCGCGTTCGATCCGCTGCAGCGTCAGGCTCGCGACCAGGTAGGACGGAAGATCCTTGATGATGCCGAAACTGACGCTCTTCGGCATGAAGTCGAGCCTGGCCGCGGCCCTGCCCGGTTCATTGGGCGGCGGCAGAAATGTCGGCGGGAAAGTGAACGCCGTTCCCTCGACATCGACGCCCTCGATGCGCCCCGCCAATTGCGTGCGCAGCGTGTCGGTGTGTTTTACTTCATTGAGGAAATACGCCGCCGCGGTTCTGGTCTTGGCGGGAAGCAGGATCGCCTGGCCTTCCGTATCCAGTTGCTGATAGGCGGCCTGCGCACCGACAATGCTGGTCAGCGCACCTATGGGCGTGGCGAATGCCGCAGATTCAAGCTCGATCTTGCCCTCGGTCTGCCTGTTCTTGAATGTGGCTGCAATCCCCTCGTATCCGGGACCGGCGAGCACCGTCTCGTCGTGCCGGTACTCCGAATATCCGGTCCAGTACCTGACGGCGGCAAGCGCGGCCGCGTCCGGCCGATACTCGCCCTTGCTGGTAATCTTGGTCTGCTCGAGATCGTTGTGCTGGCGCGCGGCCGCGGTCGCGATACCCGGAACAAAATAGTCGCTGGTGAAGCGAGAGACGGCGATGCCGGCATAGCCGCCGTCGAACAAATAAGAACCGCCGACCGCCGCTCCCGCACTTTGCGAGGCTGAATTCGGTTGTATGCCGTTGCCGACCGGCGCGGGATTTGGCGGAACGAGGTAGGGATAGCTCGGGATGCTGTAATCGTTGGAGGAGCGCCCGTAGATGTCGGCGTGAACGGCGGCGTTGCGACCGCCGGCATCCAGCAACAGACCGCTTTCCCATCCCTTGTTGACGCTCGTCACGCCCGATCTCAGTTCCGCGGCCACCCCACCCACTGGAGCGGCGGTCGGAATCCGGTTGTTGTTGACGTCGACCACGCCGCCGACGGCCTGCGAGCCGAACCGGAGCGCACCCGGTCCGCGAACCACATCGACCCGCTGGATCGCGAGAGGATCGATCGGTACGGCGTGGTCCTGCGCGATATCCGACACGTCGACCGCACCGACACCGTTCTCCTGAATCCGGACCTTGGCGTCCGACAAGCCACGCAGAATGGGGCGGGCGGATTCGGTGGCGAGGCCCGCGGAAGTCGCGCCGGGCATATTGGAGAACAGGCTGCCGAACCCGCCATTGCTGCTGCCGGTCTGGATTTGATTGCTGCCGATCGTCGACAACGGCGCAAACGGCGGATTGAAGGGCGAGGCAGGCGCGGCCGCCGGGGCGGGACCAGGCAGCGGCGCCGCGACGGTCCGTGAAGGCCGGCCGGGCTCGGCGCGCCCTGCCCGCCGGGCCGGCTTGGGCTGGCGGCCCTCCACGGTCACCTGCGGCATGTCGATTTCCGCCGGGGCGGCGGGCTTGTCTTGCGGTCCAGCCGCGGTTGCCGGTTGCGGCGGTGCCGTCTGCGATTGACCGGCATCCGCCGGGGCTTGCCCCGTTGCCGGGGCTGCCGGCGCCGATGGTTCGGCAGGCGCCTGAGGTGCGGCCGGCGACGCCGATGGCGCAGGCGTGGCCGTCTGCGAGAGCGCCGCAGCCTGGCTCAAACATACCATTGCAAATGCAGACGTGCCCAGAAGGGCCATTCGTGTCGCGCGCATCTCGTCCCCAACCTTCATCGCGCTACAGGAACCGGTCCGGATAAGCTGCGACCGTAAAACGTAGGTAAGGCTACATGTTAATGTTGCCCCGTTAACTGTCAAGACGCCGCGGCCGGTCGTCGCAAGCGCGCGCCGGCCTGTTGCGGATTCGCGACATGCCGCCAACTTGCAATGTGCTCGGCAGCACGCCATGGTCGGCCTCCTCTCGATGGATTCGCCTGGAAAGGTGCCGTGTTGCGCAAGCCCTCGACAGACCGGGCCAAATCGATGCAGCCGCTCCCCACGGAGCAAACGCAGGCGCGTCGCTTTGGCAAAGCGCGCTCGGCGCGCTCGACCGCGGTCCTGGAAGATTATGTCGAACTGATCTCCGATTTGTTGGGCACGACCGGCGAGGCGCGCCCGACCGACATCGCGCGCCGGCTGGGCGTGTCGCACCCGACGGCCATCGACACCATCGCGCGACTAAAGCGGGAAGACCTTGTTACCGCCCGGCCCTATCGCGGGGTTTTCCTGACCGAGAAGGGCGAGACGCTCGCCAAGCGTGTCCGCACGCGTCACCGCCTTGTCGTGGATGTCCTGCTGGCGCTGGGCGTCCCGCAGGAAGCGGCGGAGGGCGATGCCGAGGGCATCGAACATCACGTGTCGGATGTGACGCTGAAGGCGTTCGCCGAATTCCTGCGCGCCAACAAGGATCGCCGCAAGGCGTGAGGGTGCGACGGCCCTGGCGTCCTATCCGTTGCGGGTGGACTTGCGCTCGGCGGATTTGCGCTCGCCCGTGACGGCGTTTTCGGCCGCCCTGCTCATCAGCGACGCATAATCATGGCCGAACAGGACTTCGCAGAAGCGGATCGCCGCCTTGGCCTGCATTTGCCGGTAGGCGCGCGCCTTGGTGTCGCCGCCGCGCAGCGCCTGCACCAACGCCTCAGTCGAGTGCTCGACATAATGCTGCAGGTCGGAATAGGTCCGCAACGTGACCTCGTTGATCGCAAGTTCGCTGGCATAGGTGCGGCAAACCGCGACGAAATCGATCAGGGCCGCGGTTTCCTCGACGTCCGTGGCGTCGATTTTGGGAGCCGACGAAATGTCCTTGTCGGCGCGCTGGCGCAGGATGCGCCGAACCCGGCCGGGCACGCTGTCGATTTCCGACTGCAGCGAATTGGAAATGTCGGCGCGGATCGAGGTCAGCTGCTTGCCCCACGTGGAATCGTTGCGCAGGTCGAGCTCGGTGCGCAGGCCGCGCACGCCGTCATGCAGCGTCTTCAGCTGTTCGCCGACGTTGTCAAACTGGCCGCGCCGGATGTCGGTGCGCAGGCAGGCGGCGAGGAAGGACAGGTCGTGCAGCGCGAGCGTGACGGCGATGCCGTACGGCGTCGCGGCCACGCGGATTTCATCGTCGGACGCCGCCATCTTGATCGCGAGGCGGATGATCTGCCAGGGCGCCGCCAGCCGCTGCATGATCAGCGACAGCGCGAACGGCAGCAGTTGCGGCGTCTGCAGCGAGGGAACATTGAGCGCCGAGGTCACCGACGCGATCTGGGATTCCGACAACGCCCGCAACTGGCTGGCAAGCCGGCTGCCCAGCGTGTCCATCGCCTCGCGGGCGCGCAAGACCGACCCGATCGACAGGAAGTCCTCGACGACGTTGGGCGGGCCGATACGCGCGAGCGAACGCTGCCTGTCGTCGCCCTGCACCGGCGCCGCGACCTTGGCGATCGCTTCCGCGGCGGCGAGCTGGAATTTGCGCGTCTCGGATTCGAGGCCAGCGGTCGAACCGCTCTGCCTGATCTCGGCCAGCGCGGCTTCGAAGGCCCGCGCCTGCTCCGGCGCGCCGTCCCGGGCCAGCCATTGCCAGACCGGCAGCAGCGAGGTGCGGCGGATCTGGCCCTGCCGCATCGGGAAATTGCTTTCGACCAGAAACGGCTCGATCGGGCGAAACAGCAGGCGCGCCGGATCATCGGTCCGCGGCCGCACTTCGTCGTCTTCCTCGGTTCCGCGCACCACCTTGCGCAATTGTTCGAGCACGAGGGTGGCGACCGCGACTTCCTCGCCGCGCTCGATCGCGCGCTCGAACGAGCGCATCAGCAGCGCCTGCGCCTGAGGCGGGAGCTGGGCGAGATAGTCCCTCAGCCGCTCGGTCGATGTCTGGCTCATGCGCCCGGTGTGGATATGCGTGTGTCGTCCGGACGGCAAAGCGCGTCCAACCGCCATCATAAAAGTGCGCGCGTTAAGAAGTCGTTTAGGAATGATGAAATCAAGGGCGGCATGGCCGGGTCCCGGACCGGATTCAATCGCTTTCCGCTCAAACCCCCGGCAGCACCAGCTCAGCCCGCAACCCGCCGATCGGGGCATCACCGAGCGCAAGGCTGCCGCCATAGAGGGCCGCAAGATCGACCACGATCGAGAGCCCGAGACCAGAGCCCGGCTTGGATTCGTCCAGCCGCTGTCCGCGCCGCGAGACCTGCGCGCGCTCGTCGGCCGACAGCCCGCGGCCGTCATCATCGACGATGATCCGCAGCCGCGGCCCGGCGCTTGACTCCGCCGCCGGCTCGACCAGCACCTCGATCAGGACCTGGGTGGCGGTCCATTTGCAGGCGTTGTCGACCAGGTTGCCCGCCATCTCCTCGAGGTCCTGGCGTTCGCCGCGAAACTTCGCGCGAGGATCGGCTTTCAGATTGATCGCGATGGCCCGATCCCGGTGGATCTTTTCCATGGTCCGCCGCAATGCCTCCATCGCGGGCGCGACCTCGGTGACGGTGCCGACCACGGTGACGCGCGCGGCGATGCGCGCGCGCTCCAGGTGGTGGGCCACCTGATCGCGCATCACGTCGGCCTGCTCCAGCACCTTGCTGGCAAAGGCATCGACGGGGTGCGCGGCGGCCTCGTTGACGATCACGGAGAGCGGCGTCTTGATGGCGTGGGCGAGATTGCCGACATGGGTGCGGGCGCGCTCGACGATTTCCCGGTTGGCGTCGATCAGCGCATTGGTCTCGCGCGCCAGCGGAGCGATCTCGACCGGGAACTCGCCCTCCAGCCGTTCGGCACGGCCGGAACGGATATCGGCGATCGATTCCGAGATGCGCTTGAGCGGCGCAAGTCCGAAGCGGACCTGGAAGATCGTGGTCAGCAGCAGCACGATGCCGAGCGCCGCAAAAGTGCCGCCGAGGTAATAGTCGAAGCTGCGCGTCTCGTCGAAGATCTCGGCGGCATCGCCGGCGACGCCGATCAGGAATTTGCCGTCCGCGCCGAGGTCGACCGGCCGCTCCACCATCCGCAAAGTTTGCCCCTCGGGACCGTCGACATAGCCGAGACGGATGCCCGCCGCGGTCAATTCAGCGCCGTGCTCCTCGAGTTTCGGCAGCTTCTTGTCCCACAGCGAACGCGACACCCGCGCTTCGGGCTTGTCGCCGTCGGTGCGCACGACCTGCCAGTACCACCCCGACAGCGGCAGCTCGAACAACGGCTCGCCAAGCGACTGGAACGGGTGGTCGGGCGGCTCGTCCGGGGTTGCGACCTCGGCGATCAGGGTGCGCAGATAAAGATTGAGGCGGCGATCGAAAGCGCGCTCGGTGGCATCGCGATAGACCGACGACAGCACGAACCCGGTGATGACAAGGATCACCACCACCCACGCGGTCGCCGACAGGAACAACCGTGTGGCGAGCGACGAGCCGCGCATCAGGACGCGATCCGGAAAAGTGGCGGCCGGTTTTCAGACAAAAACATGCTCAAACAAAGAAGTAAGCGAGTTGCTTCGTCAACGCCTTTAATCAGGGACCGGCAGAGACCTTTCCGTTCCGATTGCATCGGAACGGGGCTCTAGATTCTTGTTTTGACGCGTTTTCTACCGCAGATAAGTCTACGCAATCTGCGTAAACTTGATTGCTATGCGAACCGGGCGCCACTTCGCTGGAAAACGCTCTGGTCACGTACCCGGGGCCGGCGGCGTCAGGAGATAGCCGAGCCCGCGCACGGTCTGGATGATATCGACGTCGAGCTTCTTGCGGATCCGGCCGACGAACACTTCGATGGTGTTGGAATCGCGGTCAAAATCCTGGTCATAGAGATGTTCGACCAGTTCGGTGCGCGACACCACGCGTCCGGTATGATGCATGAGATAGGCGAGCAGGCGGTATTCGTGCGACGTCATCTTGATCGGATTGCCTGACACGCTGACCCGGCCGGTGCGGGTGTCCAGCGAAACCGGGCCGCAGGTCAGTTCCGACTGGGCGTGACCGGTCGAACGGCGGAGCAGTGCGCGGATCCGCGCCAGCACTTCTTCGAGGTGAAACGGCTTTGCGACATAGTCGTCGGCGCCGGCGTCGAAGCCCTGCACCTTGTCGCTCCAGCGGTCGCGGGCGGTGAGGATCAACACCGGCATCGCCCGTCCGTTGCGGCGCCAGGACTCCAGCACCGAGATGCCGTCCATCTTCGGCAGGCCGATGTCGAGAACGACGGCGTCATAGGGTTCACTGTCACCGAGGTAGTGCCCCTCCTCGCCGTCGAACGCGCGATCGACCACATAACCGGCATCCGTCAGCGCCGTCGTCAGCTGACGGTTGAGATCGGGGTCATCCTCGACGACAAGCAGGCGCACGCTGGCCTCCAATGGTGTGCTTCACGAAACCTGCCACAAGATGAGGCTCATCGGCGTGAACGGCCAATGAACAGGCACTCGGCGCCATGTTACTTTTTCGTCATGACGGCCCGCAACGGCGCGGCCCTCAGTCGCAGGCAGCACCTAAAACCCCGTTCCGATGGAATCGAAACGGGGCTCTAGATCTTCGTTTTGACGCGTCTTCTTCACGCGAACCGGTGTCCACTTCGCTTGAAAACGCTCTAGCCTGCCGAATCGGAGGCCCAAAGCGCCCAAAAAGCGCGGCTAACGGCTGTCTGCCCCGCGGACCACGAGCAAATCGACAGGGCCGCCTGGCCGGCCATCGTCGAACACCCCAACCGTCAACCGCCCGGTTTTCCAGGCGGCGGTGTCGAGATTGGTGCGGCCCGCGTACAACAGCGGGCCTTCGGGATCATTGTCATGGCCGTGCACGACGTGGAGCTCGCCGAACCCGCTCGAATCGTCCTTCGGGTAGCGTTTCCATAACAGGGTCTTTTCGCTCTGCTTCTCCAGCGGCGTCCCTGCCTCGACGCCCGCGTGCACATAGAGGCGGTGCGCATCGACATACAGCAGCCGCAATTGATCGAGCCACGCGATATGGGCCTGCGGCACCGCGGCGGGATCGCCGCCATAGGACGCCAGCGCCGCATCGCCGCCCCGCTCCAGCCAAAAAGCCTGTTTCGCCGGATCGCGCAGCCCTTCGACCATCATCGCGTCGTGATTGCCCTTCAACGCAACAAAGCGCCAGCCGCCGCCGATACCTGGCAGCAGCCGGTCGATCACCTGCCTGCTCTGCGGGCCCTTGTTGACGTAGTCGCCGATGGTGACGATGACGCCGGCTTTGCCGGACGCATGCGCGTCGATCTCCAAAAGCGCGCGGCTCAGAAGATCATCGCGACCATGAATATCCGGAATGACGTAGGTGAAGCTCATCCGCGTACGCATTTCCGGCTAGGGGACTCCACGGTGCTATTCCAACCGCACGCCACCGGCAACCGGCTTGCATTGTCCGGCCGGGCTGCCGGCGACTGTATTTTGCTCCGTCCCTTACGTCCGGAAGAACACGAACCAGACCACGCCCAGGATCAGGATCGCCAGTCCAGTCGAGACGGTCAGGAGCGCCAGCACCGACGGGCCGGGTTCGGCCTGACGTGCCTCGGTCGGAGTTTCGATAATCTGGCCATGTCGACGCGTTGCCATGGGGGACCTCATTTGCCTAAGTGCCTGTAATGCCAGCTATTGCTTCGACACCACCTGTCAAAAGCAACGCATGATGACAAATGATGTTCCGGGGCTTCTCAGAGGGCATTTTGCAGTCAGGTCGTAACAGGTCGCAGTCGAACGCCGGAACATATCGCTCGGTCTCGGTTAACGCCGTTGGCAGATTCCCTCCCCCGCCGTGTTTGAAACCGGGTCTACCGATGGTATTCTTCACGGTCGTCTGTTGCGTCTGTTCGGAGTTTCCCATGGCCCCCCGCGCCAACTGGAAGGGCTTCTTGCGCCTTTCCCTCGTGACCTGCCCGGTCGCCCTGTATCCGGCGACCTCGGATACCGAGAAGGTCTCGTTCAACCAGATCAACCGCAAGACCGGCCATCGCATCAAATATGCCAAGGTCGATGCCGACACCGGCGAGGAAGTCGCCAACGAAGACATCATGAAGGGCTACAAGATCGACACCGACACCTATATCGAGGTGTCGAAGGACGAGCTTGACGATCTCGCGCTGGAATCGACCCGCACCATCGAGATTGATGAGTTCGTACCGCGAGCGGATATCGACAGCCGCTACGTGATCCGTCCCTATTATCTCGTGCCGGACGGCAAGGTCGGCCACGACGCGTTCGCGGTGATCCGCGAAACCATCCGCAGCATGGACAAGGTCGCGATCGGCCGCGTAGTGCTGACCAACCGTGAACACATCATCGCACTGGAGCCGCTCGACAACGGCCTGATGGGAACCCTGCTGCGCTACCCCTACGAGGTCCGCAGCGAGAAGGAATATTTCGACGACATCCAGGACGTGAAGATCACCAAGGATATGCTGGATCTGGCCAAGCATATCGTCGAGCAGAAATCCGGATCGTTCGAACCCGAGCAGTTCGAGGATCGCTACGAGCAGGCGCTGATCGACCTGATCAACCAGAAGCGCAACGGCCTGAAGACATCGCCGAAGGCAGCACCGAAGACCGGTGGCAACGTCATCAATCTGATGGACGCGCTGAAACGCAGCCTCGCCAACGAGAAACAGGCCGCTCCTGCCGCAGCCAAGGAAAGCGGCAAGGAAAACGGCAAAGCCAAAGGCAAGAAGCCGCGCAAGGCAGCCGCCGGCCAGCGCGAAATGCTGCTGCCGATCTCAGGCAGCGGCAAGCGCGCCGCCAAGGAGACGGTCAAGGAAGCGCCGAAGAAGGCCGAGAAGCCGGTTCGCACTTCCGCCCGCACCAAGAAGGCCAGTTGATCGCGCAGGCATTCGGCCGGTAACGCGCGATGCCGTGGTCGACGCCATTCGACGAGCCGATCGCGCTGCGCGGCGGCCGCACGCTCACGACGCTGCAGCAGGCCGCCGACTACGTCATGAAACTGCCAGAAGCCGACCAGCAGGAAGCGCGCTGGCAAACCGCGGTCGAGCATTTGATCAGGGCTGCGGAGACCGGCGGCGGGTGGCTGATGTTCGCGCGGATCGCAATGATGCGTGCGCTATATGCGGATGAAAACGACCGGTAATGCGGTCTTATGGCGCTAGAGCGTTTTCGAGCGAAGTGGATACCGGTTCGCATAGCAATCAAGTTTACGCAGATTGCGTAGACTTATCTGCAGTAGAAAACGCGTCAAACAAGAGTTTAGAGCATTGTCGGTTCTGATTCAATCAGAACCGACAATGCTCTAGTCCCCGCCGCCGCCGTCACCATCTCCTCCGCCAAAATCAAATCCGTCTATTCCGTCGCCCGCTGGTCGATTGCGGAACATCAGATCCGTGAGCAGGGCCATGACCAGCATGGCGGCGAATACGCGCCACGGATGTTGCACGCCGTAGGCGATGACCTGCCGGCCGAAGCTGGCGATCGGTGGACCCCAGGTCCCGAACAGCAGCTCTTGCATGGTGCGCGCTGCCGGCCCGTTCTATTTGAGCGATGTGCTGACGGTGCCGAACTTGGTGCTGAGCGCAGTGCCGACGCCGTTGACGGCACCGACGATCACGATGCTGATGCCCATCGCAATCAGGCAATACTCGATCGCGGTCGCGCCGGACTGATCCTGGAAAAAATTCTTCAACAATCGACGCATAAAAAACTCCTGTCGACGCCGCCGGAATTCTTCCCGCGCCACGCTCCAAATGGAACCCTAGATTGGAATGATTGACGGCGTTTTGACGAACAGGATGAACGACTGATTAAGCCGGAGGCACGACTGCACCGGTATTCCTACGGTACCAAAAATTTACTCTGAATTGTCCAGCGCCCGGCCATGGTCGGCGATCGGCGTCTTCCGGAGCGAGCGCACATGCCCACGCAGAAGCGTGAACCAGGAAAAAACTACATCGGCCTCTTGAACGATGAGCTGGAAGAGCAGCGCACCGCCGAGGTGCGATCCGGCAACGATCGCCGTCTGACCGCGTATGTCCTCGGCCTGATGGCGGCGATGTTCAACCATCGCCGCAACGAGGCGAGATAGTCGCCCTCTTCTCGCCCGCCGCCGCGGCGAAGACGCCCGACACGTTTCTGATCGAGTGGGAACCGCTGGACCTCGGACTCAGGTTTGACGCCGGTATTGGTCTGCAGCAAGCGTTCCGGCGGCAAACGCATATCAGCACTTCCCGGAGCAGGCGCCGCCCGCGCTTTACGGTGAGGAAAATTCCTGTTCCAACTGTGAGAAATCGGCCGAACGAACCGGCCTGCACACAAGGGGGAGACCGTCATGAAGCTCGGCGCCGCGATTGCAGAAATCATGAAGCGCGAGGGGATCGAGATCCTCTGCGGCTATCCCGTCAATCATCTGATCGAATATGCCGCCAATGCCGATATCCGCCCCGTGATGGTGCGCCAGGAGCGCATCGGCGTCCATATGGCGGATGCGATCTCCCGCGTCACCTCGGGCCATTCGATCGGCGCGTTCTGCATGCAGCACGGCCCCGGCGCCGAAAACGCCATGGGCGGTGTGGCGCAGTGTTACGGCGAATCCGTCCCCGTGCTGGTGCTGCCGATGGGCTATGCGCGGCGGCTCGCCAATATCGACCCAAACTTCAACTCCAGCCAGGCGATGCGGGCGTTCTCAAAATCCTCCGAGCCGATCAATATCGCGGCTGAAGTCTGCAACATCTTTCGCCGCGCCTTTACCAAGCTGAAGAACGGCCGCGGTGGGCCTGTCATCGTCGAAATCCCGGCCGACATGTGGAACGAAGACGTGCCGGAGCCGCTGAACTACACGCCGGTGCTGCGTACGCGTTACGGCGCCGACCCCGTCCACATCAAGGAAGCGGCCGCACTATTGGTCGGCGCCAAGCGGCCGGTGATCTACGCCGGCCAGGGCGTGCACTACGCCAGGGCCTGGCCGCAACTGAAGCGGCTGGCCGAGCGCCTCGCGATCCCCGTCACCACGAGCCTTGGCGGAAAATCGTCGTTTCCGGAGACGCATCCGCTGTCGCTGGGCTCGGGCGGCCTTGCCGTGCCCCGCGCGGTGCCAAAATTCCTCGGCGAGGCCGACGTGATCTTCGGCATCGGCTGCTCGTTCACCGAAACCTCGTTCGGCATCGCGATGCCGAAGGGCAAGACCATCATTCATTCGACGCTGGACCCCAACCATCTCAACAAGGATGTCGAGGCCAGGATCGGCCTGGTCGGCGATGCCGGCCTGGTGCTCGATGCGTTGCTGGAAGAAATCGGCAAGAGTGTCACCAGCGATCGTGACGCATCCTCTGTCGCCGCCGAGATCGCGGCCTCGCACAAGGAATGGCTGGCGAAATGGATGCCAAAGCTCACCCACAACGAGGCGCCGCTCAGTCCCTACCGCGTCTTGTGGGACCTGCAGCACACCGTCGACATCAAGAACACCATCATCACCCATGATGCCGGCAGTCCGCGCGACCAGCTCTCGCCGTTCTGGAAATCGGTCGAGCCGTTGTCCTATATCGGCTGGGGCAAGACCACCCAGCTCGGCTACGGGCTTGGGCTCGCCATGGGCGCCAAACTCGCAAAGCCCGACAAGCTCTGCATCAATGTCTGGGGCGATGCCGCGATCGGCTTCACCGGCATGGATTTCGAGACCGCCGTGCGCGAGCGGATTCCGATCATGTCGATCCTGTTGAACAATTTTTCCATGGCGATCGAGCTGAAGGTGATGCCGATCTCGACCGAGAAATACCGCTCGACTGACATTTCCGGCGACTACGCCGCGATGGCGCGCGCCTTCGGGGGCTATGGCGAACGGGTGACCAAGCCGGAAGACATCATTCCCGCGATCCAGCGCGGCATCGCCAAGACCAAGGAAGGCATCCCGGTGCTGCTGGAATTCATCACCAGCAAGGAGACCGAGGTCTCCCGGCCCGGAACCTGATCACAGACTCGGCCGATAACCGATTAGCCTGCTTCACATTTTGCCACCCCGGCCTTAAGAAAAGGCCGGGATGGCGCTGGCCTGGCCACGCCTGGAATGAAATTATCTGCCACATTGGTGCGAGCGCTGATGGCTTGGCGCCATCGGCCTGCAAGGCTTGCTCTGAAATGGCTTGCTCTGAAATGGCTTGCCGTGAAATGGATTGAGTGAATGACCGCGCTCCCCCCGGACGCCGTGGCCGATCTCTACAGACTGGTTGCCGAGCTCGAGCAGAGGCTCGAATCCAGCTTCGCCGCCCACGACGCTGATATCGCCCGTCAGGCAGCGACGGACGCGGAAAACGGCCGGCTGATCCATGAACTGAGCATCGCCCGCGAGCGCCAGAACGCCAGCGCCGATATCCTGCGAACCATTGCCAGCGTATCGGGCGATGCCGAACACGCGCTGCACCAGATCGCCGAAACCTGCGCCCGCCTGTTCGATGCGCCCAGCGCCACCATCCATATTGCCGAGGGCGACGGCTGGGCCAACATCATCCGATTCGGGGAAAGCTCGAAGCGCGTCGGCGCCGGCGTTCCGGAAACGCAGCTCAAGATCGGCGGCCGCAATATGCCCGGAACCATCGTGGGCGAGAACCGCCAGGTTCACGTTCCCGATGTCGACAATGTCGACCCTGAAATCGCCGATTGGCCGGGATTGCCATATGTTCGCGAGGCCGGCACGCGCTCGATGTCCGGGTCACCGCTGCGGTGCGAGGGCAAAGCGATCGGCGCGCTGATCGTTTACCGCGATCAGCTTGCGCCGTTCACCGAGGATGAACTCGCGCTTCAGCAAAGCTTTGCCGACCAGGCCGCCATCGCGATCGAGAATTCGCGGCTGTTCAATGAGACAAGGGAAGCGCTGGAGCGACAGACAGCCACGGCCGAAATCCTCAAGGTCATTGCCGCCTCTCCCTCCGACGCGCAGCCGGTGTTCGAAGCCATCGCTGCCAGCGCCAAGCGATTGCTCGGCGGGTTCTCCGCCACGGTGCTGCGCTTTCTCGGCGACGAACTGCATCTGGTGGCGTACACGCCGACCAGCCCCGCCGCCGATGAAGGCCTGAAGGCCTCTTTTCCGAGATCGATCTCGGAATTCCCGACCTTCGCGCTGGTGCGCAATGGCGAGACCGTTCAGTTTCCCGACAGCGAAGCCGCGCACGTCCCGAAGTTGAACCGGGATCTGGCGCGGCTGCGCGGCTTCCGCAGTGTATTGTTCACACCCCTGATGAACCAGGGGGTGCCGGTCGGCATGATCAGCGTGACCCGCGCGGAGCCGGGCGCCTTTGCCGCCGACCACGTGCAATTGCTGCAGACATTCGCCGACCAGGCGGTGATCGCGATCGAGAACGCACGCCTGTTCAACGAAACCAGGCAGGCCCTGGAGCGACAGACCGCGACGGCTGATGTCCTCAAGGTGATCGCCGGCTCGCCGTCGGACGTGCAGCCGGTGTTCGAGGCCGTCGTGACCAGCGCGAACCGGCTGATCGGCGGATTTTCCACCGCGATGTTTCGCTACGTCGACGACCAGATCCATCTGTCCGCGTTCACTCCGACAGACCCCGCGGGCGACGCGGTGCTACAATCCTCGTTCCCGATGCCGCTTGGCAGCTTCCCGCCCTACCAGCTGGTCCGCGACGGCGCGCCGGCGGAACTCGTCGATACCGAACTCGAGCCGGCCGCACGCGACATCGCGCGTGCACGGGGCTATCGCAGCATGCTGTTCGCGCCGCTCATGAACGAGGGCAAGGCCGTCGGCATCATCACGGTCACGCGCCGGGCACCCGGCTCGTTCGACGAGCCGCACGTCCGGCTGCTGCAAATGTTCGCCGCGCAGTCGGTGATCGCGATGGAAAATGTGCGACTGTTCAACGAGACGCGGGAGGCGCTGGAACAGCAAAAGGCGTCTGCGGACATCCTCCGGGTCGTCAGCAGCTCGGTCGCCGATGCCCAGCCCGTATTCGACGAGATCTTGCGCAGCATCGCGCATCTGTTTGGCGGCGATGACCGGTTCATCTACCTCGCAGGCGACGATGGACTGCTCCATATCGGCGCGGCCCACGGCGTCAACGCCGAGCGCGTGCGCGCGCTGTACCCGGTGCCGCTGGAGGGTACCGCGAGCGAGGTAGCCTTCCGCGAGCGCCGCCTGATCCATTACGCCGACGTATTCAACGATCCCGACGTGCCCTCGCCGCTGCGCGAGATCGCTCGCCGTATCGGCAAGAACTATTCGATGGCGCTCGCGCCCATGCTGTGGGAGGACCGTGCCATTGGCTCGATCTTCGTAGGCCGCACTTCGATGAAGCCGTTCAGCGAAAAGGAGTGCAGCCTGCTGCGCAGCTTCGCCGACCAGGCCGTCATCGCGATCCAGAACGCGCGGCTGTTCAACGAGACGCGGGAAGCGCTGGAGCGGCAGACCGCGACGGCGGAGATCCTCAACGTCATCGCCGGATCGCCGACCGACGTACAGCCGGTGTTCGACGCCATCGCCGAAAGTGCCAAGCGGCTGCTCGGCGGCCAGACGGCGCTGGTCACCCGCGTCGTCGGCGACCAGCTTGATCTGGCGGCCCACACCGCCGGAAGCCATGCCGGCGATGAGGCGATACAGAGTTCGTTCCCGACCCCGCTTGCTTCCTCCGGAATGCACAGCCGGGTGGCGCTGACCGGGAGGATCGCGTTCCGCTCCGATATCGAAACCGAACCGGATGTGTCCGAAGCCGTCAAGGAAACGGCGCGCGCCCGGGGTTACCGAAGCATCATCTCCGTTCCGATGCTGCGCGAAGGCGTTGCGATCGGCACCATTGGCGTCTCGCGTGCGGAACCGGGACGGTTCGCCGACAACCAGATCGACCTTCTCAAGACGTTTGCCGACCAGGCCGTGATCGCGATCGAGAATGTCCGCCTGTTCAATGAGGTCAAGCAGCGCACGGAAGATTTGAGCGAATCCCTGCAGCAGCAGACTGCGACCGCCGACGTACTCAAGGTGATCAGCCGCTCGGCCTTCGATCTGCAGACGGTGCTGGATACGCTTACCGAATCCGCCACCCGACTGTGCGAGGCCGATGCCGGGCTGATCGCCAATCGCGACGCCGACACTTTCCGGGTGGCCGCAACCTTTTCCTTCTCGCCGGAGTATGACGCGTTCATGCGAGGTCGCGCATTGCCCGCAGGGCGCGGGAGCGTTGCGGGGCGGGTCGCGATCGACAGACAGGTCGTCCACATCGCCGACATCGCTGCCGACCCGGAGTACACCATGCGCGAGACGGTGGTGCTTCAAAAGATTCACAGCATGCTCGGCGTGCCTCTGCTGCGCGAGGGGGTCGTGGTCGGCAGCATCATTCTCGGACGGCAGCGGGTGGAGCCCTTTACCGACCGGCAGATTGAGTTGGTTCGGACCTTTGCCGACCAGGCCGTGATCGCGATCGAGAACGTCCGCCTGTTCGAAGAGGTGGAAGCCAAAACCCGCGATCTCTCCGAAGCGCTGACGTACCAGACCGGAAGCGGCAACATTCTGAGGGTGATTGCCTCCTCGCCGACCGACGTCGCTCCCGTCCTTGCTGCCATCGTGGAGAGTGCCTGCGAGCTTTGCGACGCCAATGATGCCATCGTTTACCTGAAGGAAGGCGATCAGCTTAGCTACGAAGCGCATCATGGCCCGATACCCGTGGTCTTCGGCGAGAAGCGCGCCATTAACCGCGACTATGTCGCCGGACGATCGGTTGTCGACAGGATGCCGGTCCATGTGCACGACGTATTTTCGGAGGAAGGCGCGGAATTTCCGGAAGCGCGGGAATTGTCGCGAAGCCTGGGTATTCGCAGCATTTTGTGTGCGCCGATGCTGCGCGAGAACGAAAGCATCGGCGCGATCCTGCTTCGGCGCACCGAAGTGCAGCCGTTCAACGACAAGCAGATCGCGCTGCTGCAGACCTTTGCCAATCAGGCCGTGATCGCTATTGGCAACGTGCGGCTGTTCGAAGAGGTGCAGCAGCGCACCCGCGACCTCTCGGAAGCCCTGCAACAGCAGACTGCGACATCAGATGTTCTCAAGGTCATCAGCCGCTCGGCGTTCGATTTGCAGACGGTCCTCGACACGCTGGTTGAATCTGCCGCACGTCTGTGCGACGCCGACAAGGGCGTCATCTTCAAGCGCGACGGCGATCTCTATCGGTGGTCGGCCAATTTCGGCAACCCGCCCGAGCTCGAAATTTTCGCAAAAGCCAATCCGTTCAAGCCGGGGCGCTACGCCGTGACTTCCCGTGTGGCGCTCGAAGGCAAAACGTTTCACGTTGCCGACGTGCTTGCCGACCCCGAATACGGCGCCAGCCAATATCAAAGGCTGGGAGGCTATCGAACCATCCTCTGCGTTCCCTTGCTAAGAGAGGGCGTGCCCATCGGAGTGTTCGCGCTGACGCGATCGGAGGTTAAGCCGTTTACCGAACGTCAGATCGAACTGGTGCAGACTTTTGCCGACCAGGCCGTGATCGCGATCGAGAACGTGCGGTTGTTCGACGAGGTTCAGGCTCGCACCAAGGAACTGGCTGCTTCGCTCGACGATCTGCGCACCGCGCAGGACCGGCTGATTCAGACCGAAAAGCTGGCTTCGCTCGGCCAGCTCACCGCGGGCATTGCGCATGAGATCAAGAACCCGCTCAACTTCGTCAATAACTTCGCCGCCCTTTCGGCGGAACTGACCGACGAACTGAACGACGTGCTCAAGCCTGCCGAGATCAGCGACAAGATCCGCGAAGAGGTCGATGAACTGACCGGCCTGCTCAAGGACAATCTGCAAAGGGTGGTCCAGCACGGCCAGCGCGCCGATTCCATCGTCAAGAACATGCTGTTGCATTCGCGCGAGGGAGGTGGCGATCACCGGCCCGCCGACATCAACGCGCTGATCGACGAGAGCCTCAACCTCGCCTATCACGGCGCCCGCGCCGAACGAGCCGACTTCAACGTCACACTGCAGCGCGACTTCGACGCCAATGCCGGCATGGTCGAGGTATTTCCGCAGGAAATCACCCGCGTGTTCCTGAACCTGATCTCGAACGGCTTCTATGCCGTGAACCGGCGCCGGATCGAGGCCGGCCAGCCCGGGTTCGATCCCGTGCTGATCGCCGCCACCCGCGATCTCGGCGACGCCGTCGAGATTCGCATCCGCGACAACGGGATAGGCATCCCGTCCGAGGTAAAGGACAAGATGTTCAACCCGTTCTTCACGACCAAGCCCGCGGGCGAAGGCACCGGGCTTGGCCTGTCGATGAGCCACGACATCATCGTGAAACAGCATGGTGGCACCATCGACGTCGATACCGAGCCCGGTCAGTTTACCGAGTTTCGCATTGTTCTGCCGAGGACCAGCAATCCTCTCAACAAGACCCGAGGTTCGACGTGAGTGTTCTGGTGCTTGTGGTCGATGACGAGCCCGACATCGAGGCGCTGTTTCGCCAGCAATTCCGCAAGGATTTGCGCGCGCAACGCTTTGTGATGGATTTCGCCGGCTCGGCGGCCGATGCGCTCGCCCGCATCGGTTCCACCATCGAGCATTCGCTGATCCTGATCCTGTCGGATATCAACATGCCCGGGATGACCGGGATCGAGATGCTGCCCAGGGTCAAGGAGATCCGGCCCGACGTTCCCGTCATCATGATCACCGCCTATGGCGATGCGGAGACCAGGCGCAAGGCGATCGCCGGCGGCGCGATAGGTCTGCTCACCAAGCCGATCGACTTTGCCCTGCTCCGGGACGAAATCGATACGCGGCTGGCACAGGCGGGCTAAGACGTTTTCGAGCGAAGTGGCACAGGTTCGCGCGAAGAAAACGCGTCAAAACAAGAATCTGGAACGCCCTACTCCGCCATCTCCGCCGGCGGCGGCGTCCCCGGCCCAGCCAGCGGGCGCTCTTCCATCAGGATCATGCAAATCGTGGCGCCGGCCATCAGCGCGGCCGCGGCGCCGAATACGTAGCGGAATGCCGTGATCATGTCGGCGACGGGGATCGAATTCAGGGGACCGTGGTGCTCGCCAACCAGCGAAATGTCCGCCCCCAGCACCATCAGCAGGATCGCGGTGAAGGCCGCGACCGTGAACGACGACATCAGCGATCGGAAGAAATTCATCGCACCGGTAACGGTGCCGATCTGCGGCCGCGCCACCGAATTCTGCAGCGAGACCACGCTGACCGGAAACGTCGTTCCGAGCCCGAGCGCGAAGATCGACAGCAGCACCAGCAATCCCCAAAGCGGCAGCGTCGTGAGCGCCAGTGCGCACCCGGAGATCGCGGCGATCGACGTTCCGATAATCGCGACACGCTTGTAGTGTTTGGCGCGCGCCATGGTGCGTCCGGCGATGGCGGCGCCACAGGTCGAGATCGCGGCGAGCGGAATCAGCGCGAGGCCCGCCTCGCTGGCGCTGAGGTGGTAGACCACCTCGTAATAGAGCGGCAGATTGACGGTCAGGCCGGTGATGGCGCCGAGCGCACAGCCGCCGGCGGCCATCGCATAGGGCACCACCGTTCCGCCCATCAGCGGCAGCGGCAGGAACGGCTCGTCGGCCTTGCGCGCGTGCCAGACGAAGCTGAACGCCAGCGCGGCTGACGCGCCGATCATCGCGATGATGGTCGGCGACAGCCACAGATAACGGTTGCCGCCCCAGGTCAGCACCAGCATGAACACGACCGCAGCCGCCATCAGCAAGACGCCGCCGAGCCAGTCGACCTTGCGCCGGCGGTGGAACACCGGGATCTTGCCCATCTTCGGCAGCAGCAGCGCCAGCGCGCCGAGCGCGAGCGGCACGTTGATCCAGAAGATCATCGACCAGTGCAGATGTTCCGCGAACACCCCGCCGACGACCGGCCCGCCGATCCCGGCGGCGACCCACACACCGCTGAAATAGGCCTGGTACTGGCCGCGTTCGCGTGGGCTCACCACGTCGGAGATCACGGTCTGCACGACAGGCATGATGCCGCCGCCGCCGAGGCCCTGCAGGCCGCGCGCGAGGATCAGTATCGGCATGTTCGGCGCCAATGCGCACAGGATCGAGCCAGCGATGAACAGGCTGAGGGCGACAATGATCATGACGCGGCGGCCGTAGATGTCGCTCAGCGTGCCGAACACCGGCGCCACCGCGGTCGATGCCAGGAGGTAGGCCGTGATCACCCAGGAGAGATTGGAAACGTCGCCGAACTGGCGGCCAATGGTCGGCAACGCCGTTGCGACGATGGTCTGGTCGAGCGCGGCCAGAAACATCGTCAGCATCAGGCTGATCAGGATGGTGCGGACCTCGTCCTGGGTCAGCGGCGCGCGCGGCGCAATCGGCGGCGCATCGCTGACATCGATGACCTCGGTCGTGATGTGCGGGATTTCAGCCGAAATTTCGTCGGTTAACGTATCATGGTCGGCAGGTTGACCGCGCTGCCGTTCGAACTTGTTCATTTGAGACGTAATATTTTTCTTCGCGGCTCAAAGCCGCCGAGATGGAATCGCTATATCAGCTGCACTTTAGAGCGCAAACCTCCCTCGCGGCAGGCACCTGCGCGCATGGGAGCATCCCGCGAGCGCAGCTTCGCAATCACGTGATCGGCGGATGGCGCAAAACGCTACGATTTCGGCCACTTTTTGCGCCTGCCCTCCATATCCGGCGCGGTCTCGCAACGGGCGCAAGGCTCGACGCTGTAGTTGTTCCGTGTAACATTTACTACCGCAACGGCGGCTATCGGGCTGACCCCCTTCAGGCGGGATCGCGTGCGGGGTTACCCGTTCGAAAAAGCCCGGCGATATACGGCATCTCATTGCCGGAGCGGCGCGATGGACGAGATTTTGATCAACAAGACGCCGGTTCCGATTGCATCAGAACCGAAAGGCCCGCGATAGATTTCCAATCCTGGCCTAAAGCTTCAACGGCTCAAGCAAATCGATCAAATGCGGCTTCTTTTCATCGACGATCTCGACCTTTAGCTTTGGATTCTTCGCGAAGAAGGAAGCCAGGCCGTGCTTGGCAGGGGACCAGTTTTCCCTGACCTCGATCTTGGGGTTTTTCTTCTTTCGCTTCTTTTCCTTGGCCTGTTCCTTGTTCCAGTCGGCCTTGCGCCCCTTGTCGATCTCTTCGATGGGATAGGTCAGATGAATCGTATAGTCCGTGTCGGCGCCGCGCGCGTCCAGCAGCATTTGCAGCGTATTGCGTTCCGGGTTGCCATGCTCACCGTCGCCGGAAAAGACATAGTGATCGGCGGTCACCTTCTTGAAAAAGCTCGTTTCCATGTTGTTGTCGCTGCCGTGGTGCGGAACCTTCAGGATGTTCACGTGCCGTTTGCCGCTCTTGCCGAGAATACCGGTCAGCTTCAGCCCGTCCAGAGTCTTGTCGCCGCGGGCGTCTCCGGTCAGCAGGATGCTCTTGCCCTTCAGTTCGACGAGCACGACGATGCTGGACAGATTCGAGATCGATTCATCCGAGAAAGCCGCCAGTGCTGCTTCCGATGATTTCTTCTTTTTCTGAGCCTTCAGCCATTTGTCGTGCTCTTTCTGCAGTGCCAGCAATTCCGGCTGCAGCGGCCCAACCACCGTCACCTTCAGGCCATCGAGCGTGACGGGCTTCGAGGCCTTGCTTGCAAGGATCAGCTTACCCTTGAACTTGTGATTCAGTTTCCAGCCGAGCGCCTTGGCGTCGTCGCGCAGCGTCCGGCCCTGCGGAATGCTGGAGAGCACCTCGTACGCATGCATTTTTTCTTCGTCCTCGACGTCATCGTCCAAGGCTGATTTCCCGATACTCGCCAGCACCGTCCCGGAATCGAAAGTCCCGCCCTCGCCGGCCGCTCCGCCTCCCAGCGAGGCGGTCTCGACCATCAGTTCACCGGGTTTCGTATTCAACAGATCGTCGAAACTGTTATGCCAGAGACTGGTTACCTCCAGTCGCAAGGGCGGGTTTTTGCCGCGTTGCTCCTTGGTCAGATCGAGAATTCCCTTGATGTGATCGTCGTCGACATGGCTCACCATCACCACATCAACCGGCAGAGGGTCCTTCTCGTCGAGCCCGCGCGCCTCGTGGACCTGTTCGATCCGCGGCTTGAGGTGCGGCTTGTAGACGTTGGACGGGCCACCATCGATCAGGATCAGACGCGGATCGTCCTCCGGGCCATAATGAAGCATCAGGCAATCGCCTTTGCGCGCGCGCAATACATCCAGCGTGAAAAACATTCATGCCTCCTTAAATGGACTGAAAGGCTCGCAGGACGTCGAGCATGCCGTGCCCCTGAAAACTTCGTTCGCGGCCGAGATCGGTCGCGCTTTCGCACAAAATGCGTTTGACCCGGCGCGGCTGTCCGATCAGCTCTTCGTAGCGCGCCAGCAGCATCGCGGCCGCCCCGCTAACATGCGGCGCCGCCATGCTGGTTCCCGAATCCGGGCCCCATTCGCTGTGGCTGTTGTCGCCGGTAATGGCTGACTGCACACGTTCGCCCGGGGCAACGAGATCCGGCTTGAGGCGGCCGTCGCCGGTTGGACCACGACTGGAGAAAAAACTCACACCATAGGTGTGGGGCCAGTTTCCATGCGTCGATCCCACCGTGATGACGCTGTCTCCGTTCCCAGGATCCGTGATACTGAATGCGGCATAGCTTTCGAACACGCCGCCGTCCGTCAGTTCGAATTTCTGATAGCCGCGGTTGCCCGCTGCAGCGACCACCACCACCCCGCTCTCCACCAACCGCTCACATTCGTTGCAGACCGGCGTGTGCCCGCAGGCGAAATTGCGAACGTTGTGCGGAATGGAAAGGCTGAGATTGGCGCCGTGAATGATCGTATAGGTATGCCGCTCGTTGACATAGCGAATGTATTGCAGAGCCGCAATAATCGCGAACTCGGTGTCATCAAGCGTCTTGCCGAGCACACGGAAATCGTAGATCCGGATGTCCGGGCACATGCCGTCGGGATGACCACTGCTTTTTCCGTTGGCGCCGATGATGCCTGCGACATGGGTACCGTGCGGGCTCGGCGGCGGTGGCGGCGCTTTCAGCGTGATCAATTTCTCGATGGTGGCCCAATTGATCGGACGCTTTTCTCTGGCATCTGCGGCGATTTCCTTCAGATATTTTTTTGCGTCTTGCGGCTTGAGGCCGGCGGCAGCCGCGAGCTTCGCGAGTTCCGGTCCCGCAACATCACCCTCGTCATCGCTTACGATCTCGCGGATCCTGGTAAAGTCGAACGTTTTGCGGATGCGCGATTTGCCGTTGTCCATGAAAGCTTCGTGCTGAGCGTCGATGCCGGAATCCAGCACTGCCCAAACGATGTTCTTGCAATCCACCTTGAACAACGTATTTGCAGCATCGGCCTTTACGGCGGGGACGGATCGATCAAGCGCCGCCGTGGCTGGGCGGTTCAGCGAAACCTGGAAAATGTAACCCTTGCTCCTGGCTTCTTCGGCTTCATCGTGTTTCGTCGATTCCAGTGCATCGGGGTTTGCTTGAATAATCTCGTAGAGCGCGAACATTCCGGCGATGATTTCAGGAATGTACGGTTGATATTTTTTGAACGCATCCTCGAACTTGAGCGGCGGCAACCGCTCGACCGGCGTGGAGGACGCGCGCGAGATTTTCGGGCGCTCTAGCTTGCCCACCCAGTAAATCAATCCGGCCAGCGCGATATATCTTTCAAGCGACGTGAAGTTCTCGGGATCGTTCTGATTGATGGCCCCCGAGTTAGCGAGGCCGCGCTCAAGCAGCCTCTTCAGCTTGACCTGGTCGATTTTTAAGATGCGTTCCTGGAGTTTTGGTTGACTCCACCATTGCGTCAAAGGCACGAGGATTCGCAGCACCTCGTCGAAGTACAATCTGGCGCCCACGATGCCCTGCAGATAGGCGATCTTGGTCCTCTCCTTCTTGCGATCGGAGGGTGCCGGTTTTTCCGCCTGGCGTTCCTTTTCGCGCAGCTTCAGGCCAGGCGGGATTTTCTCGGCCACCACGGCGGCCGTTGTGTTCTTGTGCGGAGTGATGAGGACATCTTGAACGACGCCCGGATCAAGCGCATATGCGGCCCACACGTCCCCCAACAACGGTGAGTCCTGCAATACGCGACGATCATCGGTGGGCCCGAGCAGGATGTGTTCGACCAGTTCGGCAGGAATCGAGAACTGCTCGGGCATTGCTTTCCGTGCCGAGCCTCGCTTGCTTGCCGTCTGCTTCTTCGCCATCGGTGCCTCGCATTAGATCGGCGATTGCGGGTAAGGAAACTCGGCTTTTGGCTGCTTGGCCGCGACATGCTTGCGTATCGCAGCATCGCACACGGCATAACCCCAGTTGATCAGGCGCTCCTGCGTCTCGTCGTCCATCCGCTTCAGGCGCGTCGGTATTTCCGCAAGCTGCAGTGTACGCTCGTGAGGACACGGCAGAGCGTCGGCCAGTTTGTAGTCCGCGATGTTGGTGCGAATGCCCCAATAGGCACCGTTCCGTTCACCCGATTTGTAGGACTCGATCACCTGGCGCTTGCGCAAGGAGCGTACCTGGCTATCGATCAGATTCAGCACACGATAGGAATGCCGCGGCCAGTCGGTCTCGGGTTCTTCTTCGGCTTCGATTTTGCCGCCGGCGTCGCTGACGAACACGGTCTGATGCCGCTTCCATGCAGTCTCCAGTCCAAGATTGTCGTAGACGCCGCCATCGCTGAGAACGACGCGCGTCGTGAACGGCAGCCGCTGCAGGTCCAGCCCGCTTCTCTTGTCGAAATCACTCTCTTTGAGGCGCAATTCGAACGGCGAAAGCACCGGCGGAAATGCCGAGGACGCCGCCACCGCGTGCGCCAGCGGGACCTTCGGCTTCGAAACCTTGCCGACGCGATAGTCCCGCATGTAAGGCTTCATGAAGCGCCAGAGCACGCCGGATTGCACGTTGGTCGCATTGATCACGAAGCGCGGCTCGTCCGGCATGTCCTGCAGGGTTTTGCCGTGGAACAAATGCTCGTCATACGCGCGCGCGATGCGGTCGCCGATGCTGCCCGGCAGCAACGCACCCAGAATGACCGATTCCGCATCGATCGTTACACCGGCAAAGGCGCGCAGCGGTGCAACGAATTTGGGAATGAAATCGGTCTTGACCGAGTTCGGCTTGAAACTGAGCTCACGCCATTTCAGCGCCAGAACGCCGGCCGTGATCGAGCCACCCGAGACGCTCGATATTCGTTTGATATCGCGCAACAACCCCGTTTCATAAAGACGCCAGAGCACGCCGATGTGAAATACCATCGCACGATAGCCGCCGCCTGACAGGCAAAGCGCCATGGTCGGCTCAAGCTGCGCAACCTCGGGATCCGTTGGTATAGCGACGACCGGCGCATCAGGCATGCGGTCACTTCCAGGCGCTAAACTACTTAAAAATGCAATCCAGAGAAAAACTATCTTCGCATGCTAGCGCTTCGACCTTGGGTTGTGAAGCCCCAGCGCGTGCGTCATTTGGTGACGGGGCGTTTTTTGAGCCGCGCCCGCTTCGGCAACAGCGCCGGCCATTGCACGATGTGATCTTCGAGATCCACATCGGCAATCTCGTTCTCCGTTCCCTGCACCCGCCCGCGCACGGAAACGCCGGCCTCATGCACGGTATTGGGATCACCTGATAGCAGCGGGTGCCACCAGTAGAGGTCACGGCCCTCGGCGACCAGCTTGTAGCCGCAGCTCGGCGGCAGCCAGTTCAGGGTGCGGACGTTTTCCGGGGTCAGCCGGACGCAGTCGGGAACCTGGGCGGAGCGATTCGGGTAGTCCTTGCAGGCGCAGGAGCCCGAGTCGAGCAGCTTGCAGGAGACGTGGGTGAAATAGATCTTGCCGGTATCCTCGTCTTCGAGCTTTTCCAGGCAGCAGCGCGCGCAGCCGTCGCACAGGCTTTCCCATTCGGCGCTGGACATCTCTTCCAACGTCTTGGTTTTCCAGAAGAATCCCTCCTGGCCGGAAACGGGCTTGGGCGGTGCGGTCATAAATTCAGGGTTTTCCGGATCGGATCGGTCTTGCGCCCTTCTAGGAGGTGCGGTGGCAGCCTTGCAAGTGAGACCGCTCCAGCCGGTATAAAAAGCCGGGGGCAGCGTTAGTCCTGACCATCAAAATGGTGAGCCAGACCATTGGTTTATGGCCCCCGCTCGGATAGAACAATCGCGAGTCCCCAACGTGCTTGAAGGCCGCCTGGCGAGCCGCAAAAGCGCCTTGGGTTTGCCGCAACATCGAAGCAAGACGTCTCGATAGCGCCAAGCGTGCGCAGAGCGCCTACGAACCGACCAAGGGCCCCGGTGCGCCAGTTCATTCCAGCGCGATGGAAGACAAAGATCCAGCACGTCATGCTGGACCTCGACGCGCGCATCGACTCGACGTTGTTCTCGTCCGGCAAGGGCGCGCGCGAACTCTATGAGCGCTTTTCGACCTTCATGGACCGCTTCTATGTCGGCGGCTGGAAGCGCTGGGTGTTCATCGAGCCGGCTTCAGAAGCCGCCACCATCGGTCTCGGCGGCCTGATCCTGATGCTGGCGCTCGCGGTTCCTGCGTTTCGCGAAACCGCCGACGACGACTGGCTGAAAAAATCCGACCTCGCGGTGTCGTTCCTCGACCGCTACGGCAATCCGATCGGCAACCGCGGCATCAAGCACAACGACTCGATCCCGCTGGAGGACTTTCCGGACAATCTGATCAAGGCGACCCTCGCCACCGAAGACCGCCGCTTCTACGACCATTTCGGCATCGACATCGCCGGCACCGCGCGCGCCCTCGTCACCAACGCGCAGGCCGGCGGCGTGCGCCAAGGTGGTTCGTCGATCTCTCAGCAGCTGGCGAAGAACCTGTTCCTGAACAACGAGCGCACCATCGAACGCAAGGTGAAGGAAGCCTTCCTTGCGATATGGCTGGAGACGCGGCTCACCAAGAACGAGATCCTGAAACTCTATCTCGACCGCGCCTATATGGGCGGCGGCACCTTCGGCGTCGACGGTGCGGCGCATTTCTATTTCAACAAGTCGGCGCGCGACGTCACGCTTGCCGAATCCGCGATGCTGGCCGGCCTGTTCAAGGCGCCGACCAAATACGCGCCGCACATCAACCTGCCCGCCGCCCGCGCCCGCGCCAACGTGGTGCTGGACAACCTGGTCGATGCCGGCTTCATGACCGAAGGTCAGGTGTTCGGCGCGCGGCGTAATCCGGCTGTCGCCGTCGACCGCCGCGACGAGAATTCGCCGAACTACTATCTCGACTGGGCGTTCGAGGAGATGCGCAAGCTGGTCGACACGTTCCCGAAATCCTACACCGAGCGCGTCTTCGTGGTCCGCACCGCGATCGACATGACCGTTCAGCGCGCCGCGGAAGCAACCGTCGAGAACCAGCTCCGCCAGTTCGGCCGCGACTATCATGCGACCCAGGCGGCCCTTGCCGTCGCCGACCTCGATGGCGGCGTGCGCGCCATGGTCGGCGGACGCGACTATGGCGCCAGCCAGTTCAACCGCGCGACCGACGCGATGCGCCAACCCGGTTCGTCGTTCAAACCCTACGTTTACGCCACCGCGCTGATGAACGGCTACAAGCCGTCCTCGATCGTGGTCGACGGCCCGGTCTGCATCGGCAACTGGTGTCCGCAGAACTACAGCCACTCCTATTCCGGACCGATGACGCTGACGCAGGCAATCACGCGTTCGATCAACGTCATACCGGTGAAGCTCTCGATCGCGCTCGGCGGCAAGTCGCCCAATCCGGCCAAGGCCGGCCGCGTCAAGATCACCGAAGTGGCGCGCAGGTTCGGCATCAAGGCGCCCCTGCCCGATACGCCGTCGATGCCGATCGGCTCCGACGAGGTCAACGTGCTCGAACATGCGGTGGCCTATGCGACCTTCCCGAACAAGGGCAAGGCGCCGATCCCGCATGCGGTGCTGGAAGTGCGCACCGGCGCCGGCGATCTGGTCTGGCGCTTCGATCGCGACGGCAAGAAGCAGCTGCAAGCCATTCCCGTCAACGTCGCCGCCGAGATGTCGGAAATGATGAGCCACGTCGTGAGCGAAGGCACCGCCCGCCGCGCGATCATCGACGGCATTCCGACCGCCGGCAAGACCGGCACCACCAACGCCTATCGCGACGCCTGGTTTGTCGGCTTCACCGGAAACTTCACCTGCGCGGTCTGGTACGGCAATGACGACTATTCCCCGACCAACCGCATGACCGGCGGTTCGCTGCCGGCGCAGACCTGGCGCGAGGTCATGGTGGTCGCTCACCAGGGCGTCGAGATCAAGGAAGTGCCGGGCATCGGCATGGGCACGAAACTGCCGCAGGCCGCGCAGCCCGCCAACGTCGCCGCCAATGGCGCGCCGAAGATCCTCGATACCAAACCGGGCCCGCCGCCGGTGCTCACCAAGCGCGGCGCCGACATCCTGGTGCGCGTCGAGAAGCTGCTCGACGAGGCCGGCAAGACCGCGGGCAAGACGTCGGCCAGCGAACCGGCCAAGCCGGGCAAGACGACATCGTCGAGCGCGCTGGCCTTCCCCGACAATTACGTCGCAGCCGCCGGCGACCAGGCTCCGCCGGCGCAGCGGAAGAACTAGTGCGGTGATTTTGCGGAGCACTGGCCTGTGCGGCTGATCTTCATCACGTTGCTCGCGTTGGCGCTCGCCACCGTCGTCGGTCTGGGCTCGACCTATTTGACGGCGACGCGCGGCACTGATCTGGGCACGCTCACGATCGGCTCATGGACGGCGCGGCCCAAGAGCGGCACCGCCGAAGTCGATCCCTATTCGCGCGCCTCGATTGCACGCAGCGGTGAATTGCCGATCGGCACCGGCGACGGCATCGCCTTCTCGGCCACCACAGACGACAAGAAGAAACCGCTCGACGGACGCTGCGACGTGGTGGTCAGCGGCGTGACGCCGGCGGCACGGTTCTGGACGCTGACGCTGTTCGACCGCAAGGGACATCTGGTGGCGAATTCGTTGCAGCGCTACGGCTTCACCAGCCAGGAAATCATCCGCGGCTCCGACGGCGCGTTCGAGATCCGCATCGCCTCGCGCTCGCGCGCCGGAAACTGGCTGCCGACCGGCGGGATCGAGCGTTACGCGCTGATGCTGCGGTTGTACGATACGCCGGTCGGGGTCGCGACGCGCACGCAGCGCGACGCGCCGATGCCCTCCATCACCACGGTGGGCTGCCCATGATCCGGCTCTTGTTCACGATCATCGCAGGCGTGCTGCTCGGCGGCGTGGTGCATCTCGTCAGCGTGCTGGCGCTGCCGCGCATCGCAACCCAGGACGCCTATTCGCGGCTGACACCGATGACCAGGACCAACGCCGTGACGCCGCTCGCGCTCGCCGATCCCAACAACGCGCCGATGCCGTTCATGGACCCGGCGTTCGCGGTCGCGATCTGCCGCTACGATTTGTCGACTGGCCCGCTCAAGCTCACGGTCCCGGTCAGCCAGGCCTATACGTCGGTGTCGTTCTACACCCGCAACGAGGTTGCTTACTACGCCATCAACGACCGCTCCGCTGGCCGCAAGGTGATCGAACTCGACCTGATGACCGAGGAGCAACACGGCCAGTTGCCGGAGGACGAGGAAGTCACCGCCGCCGACCGGCTGATCATCGACTCCCCGACCATCACCGGATTGATCGTGCTGAAGGCGTTGGCGCCGGAGCCCGGCCTGATGCCGCAGGCCCAGGCTTCGCTGGCGGCATCGCGCTGCACGCTGCAGACCGAAGTCGCGCCGCCCAAGCAGCCCGAACCGCCGGCCCCCGCACCGGCGCCCGCGCCCGCGCCCGCGCCGAAGGGCAAGCGATAGCCACCGCGCATCACGCGGGACGGCAAGCTCAAGTGTGAGGCATCAGCCCTTCACCGTGACCGCACGCCCGATCACGGGGTTGACGGCGACCGGCGGATTGGCGGTTTGGGCGGCGAGTTCGCCGATCAGGCGGTCGGCATCGGCAGCGATGCCATCAGGCGCATGGATCACCAGCCGCTCCAGCGCCCAGCGATAGGACGAGATCCTCCGCTCCAGGCATTGCTGCACCCATTGCACGATCAGCGTGTTCTCTTCCATGCGGGCGACCGCGTCGGCCCGTTCGCTCGGCGACAGCTCCGAGACCATCTTCAGGCTGGCGCTGCGCTTGCGGTCGAGTTCGATCACGCGGATGGCGGAGGCAAAGAACGGCTCGAACCGCGTGATGTCGTTGCGCACGTCCTCGATCAATTGCTGATAGCGCGAGGTATGCGAGCGGTGCGGCTCGTCGATCAGGGCGCGTCCATAGGTGGTGCGATCGAACACCACCTTCTGCCGCCATGGCGAAGGCAACGGCTGGTAGTCGCCGAACACGCTCTTCCAGGCAGGCCGCGAAAGCGGCGGCTCGATCAGGGGATAGGCGAGATCGCGGAGCTGGCGCTCGTTTTCGGTGAGCTGGAAATGCGACGGCTTGAGCCCGACGCTGCCGGTGGCCTCGGCGCCCAGCCAGCGATGCATATCGTCGTTGCGGAAATCCGCGCGGGTGCGGCCGAAATCGCCGCCGCTGCAGCCGCCGAGGGCCGAGCCCATCAGGATGAGTATAAGAGCCGGGAGTGACCGAAGCCCGGCGGTCCGGATCGGATGGCGCAGCTCCGGCATTTCAAATGTCCGTTGTCAGGGGCGCCGACGGCGACGGCGGCTGGGAGCTGTACCTTCTTCCGGTCCGCGTCCGCCGCTCTCGTCGGTTGGACGCTCGATCCGGATAACCGGAAGGATCAGTACGGTCCCCATGCCCTCGCCCGAAGCGCCATCCGGGGCGGGCCGCCGCGAAGCTGCATCCGCCGGAAATTCAATGATGGTGCCCATGTTCCGTTCTCTCTCGTTGCCGCACGGACATGATTTGGCCGGCGACATGCGATCATTCAGAACAGAACGTGGTTAACGGCATCTTAATTACCGCTTGGGGGCGAGCCGCCGGATCGGCCGCCGTGGTTTACGCAACAGCCGCAAAAGTCCGGCATTTTTTCAGGGGTTGTTTTCCTTAACCAACTCTTAAAGCGCCCCAAGTAGGCTCACCCAAGGGGATCTCCAAGTCGCGTTTACCTGACATGACCGCAGCACCATTATTTCCGGGCTTCGACGGGCTGATGTCGCTCTCGCGCCGCGAGGGCGTCGACATCCGCCCCACCTTGCTGCGCGTGCTGACCGACCTTTATGTCCAGACCAGCGCGCATTCCGCCGACGAGGAACGGCAGTTCGTCGAGTTAACTTCAAGGCTGATCGACCAGGTCGACGACGCCACCCGCGCGGCCGTGCGGGCCCGGCTTGCTATCTATCCGGCGACCCCCCTCGAGATCATGAACAAGCTCGGATTGCGGCGCGCCCATCCCGGCCAGACGGTGCCGCTCGCGCCTTCGATTGCGCCCACCCCGCCTGAAGCGGCCCCCCGGGTGCCGACCGAAGCGGAACTGCGGATGGCCTCCAGCCTGGCGATGCGGCCCAACGATGCCGCCGAAATCAGCGACATGTTCTTCGCGGCCAATGCCAGCGAACGGACGCAGATCCTGCACAATCTCAACGACACGCCGCTGAAGGCCTCTGCGCGAATTCCGGCGGCGCGCGCCAAGCGTGCGATCGAGACGCTGGAGATGGCCGCGTTTGCCGAGGACGCCGACAGTTTCGCGCTGGAGATCGGCGAGGCGCTGATCCTGCCGGCGCGGATCGCCACCCAGGTGGTGAATGACCCCGGCGGCGAGCCGCTCGCCTGCGCGGCCCGTGCGCTCGACATGCCGAGCGCGGCGTTCCAGCGGATATTGATGTTCCTCAATCCCGAATCCGGCGTCTCCGTGCACCATGTCTACCGGCTGTCGCGGCTCTACGACCGGCTGACCGAACGCTCCGCGCTGGTCATGCTGGCGGCGTGGCGCGGCTCGACCATGGCGGTCACGCGCGCCAAATATCGCGCCGCGCTCTACGACGACGAGCGCAACCGCGCCCGCTCCGCGCCATCCCAGACGCGGCCGGCCGTACAGCCCGGAAGCGCGCCAATCGTGCGCACCGGCACCGACGGGACGAAGCGCTAGACGACGGCCTAACGATCCTGTGCCCGGGCACTAAATCTCGAAAACAACCCCATGATAGAATAGGCCGGCCTCAGGCCTTCGCCAGCTCCAGAAAATGCCGCCCTGCCCGGTCCTCGGTCTCAACGATCCAGGTGTCGGGATCGAACTTGATTTCCTTGGCGAGACGTTCTTCCACCGACTGCTCGGGCACCGGCTGCGGCGACGCCGGCACGAACAGGCGCTCGGTCGGCCGGCTCTCGTCATAGACGGTCTGCGGCGCCGGCCCGTACAGCATGGCGTTGCCGTCGAGGTGAGCCACCTTGACGAACACAGCACCGGCTTCTTCCGCGCCGCGCCGGCGCACGGCGCCGAAGACGCCTTCGGTTTGGCAACGGCGCAAATAGGCCGCCACCCAGATAGATGATTTCAATCGCATGGCCGGACGATAGGCCAGCGTCCAGGCTGACGCCAGAGGCCATGGCCAGGCGCGATCCCTTGCGCACGCAGTCGGCAGAGTTATCCGCAACGCGATCGTAACAAACACTTGTCAAAGCCGGCACGATTTCCAAAGTCGCGGTTCCCGACCAGTCATGGATTGATCAACGCAATCTCGGTCCATGTCGCAAGTCCGCGCGCACAAGATTGTGAGCAATCGGACTTGATTCGGTCGGTCGACCGAATTATGATTACGCGAAGGAGTTTTCATCGTGGCGCGCGCCGCAGCCAAGAAAATTGAGAAAAAGGCAGAGACCAGCACCACGCTGCTCGAAGCCGCCAAGAAAGTATTGCGCCAGAACGGCTACGCGGGCTTGTCGACCCGCGACGTCGCGGCGGCTGCCGGCGTTCCGTTGAGCCAGATCCATTATCATTTCGGATCCAAGCAAGGGATGGTGCTGGCGCTGTTCGAGTACTTGAACGCGCAGCTCCTGGATCGCCAGAACGCGATGTTCGGCGACACCAGTCTCAAACTGTCGGAGCAATGGGACCGGGCCTGCGATTATCTCGATGACGACATCGCCTCCGGCTATGTGCGCGTGCTGCAGGAACTGATCGCTGCGAGCTGGTCCGACCCGGCGGTCGCGCAGGTCGTTCGCACCGCGATCATGGGATGGGTCGATCTCATCGTCGGCGCGGCACGCAAGGCTGAACGTGAATTTGGCGGCCTCGGCCCGCTGACGCCCGAGGAGGTCGGAGCCTTTGCTGCCAATGCGTTCATCGGCGCAGAAAGCCTCTATCTGCTTGGTTTCGAGAAGAAAGGCTCGCCGATACGCCAGTCCTTGCGACGGGTCGGTGATCTCGTTCGCAGCGTCGAAGGTGCAGCCAATCGATGAGGTGATGCGATGCGTGCGAAACTGCCCGACGAAAGTGGTTTTATCGATCGCGACGGCGTCAGGATCTATTACGAGATCTACGGCACTGGCCCGGAAACCATGCTGTTCGTGCCGCCCTGGTGCATCGTCCATTCGCGGATCTACAAGGCGCAATTGCCGTATTTCAGCGAGCGCTTCCGCTGCATCACCTATGACGGCCGCGGCAACGGCAAGTCGGACCGTCCTGAGGATGTGGCGGCCTACTCGCGGGACAACTACGTAGCGGATCTGCTTGCCGTCATGGACGCCACCGACGCGGGAAAGGCAATCCTCGTTGGGCTGTCCTTTGGCGGCATGCTCGCCAGCGTGCTGGCCGCGCATCATCCTGATCGTGTGAAGGCCGCGATCCTGGTCGGGACGGTATCGAGTATCGGACCTGATAACTACGCCTACCTGGCGAACCAGCATTTCGACACCAAACAGGAGCGCTTCGACGGCTGGAATAAATACAACCGCGAGCACTGGCTGGCGGATTATCCCGACTTCGCCGACCACTTCATTCGCAACATCCATACCGAACCGCACTCGACCAAGCAGATCGAGGACGGCATCGGCTGGGCCAGTGACACCACCGGCCCGGTGCTGGTCAACACCGTCGACGCACGGCTGATCCCGCCGCGCTTCGATGTCAGCGAAGCGATGTACCGCAAGATCTGCTGTCCCGTGCTGCTCATTCACGGCGACAACGACCAGATCCAGCGCCATGCACGCGCGAAATCGCTGGCCGAGGTCATGAATGCGGAGCTGGTGACCATTCCGGGCGGCGGTCACAACCCGCTCGGCCGCATCCCCGCAAAGACCAACACCCTGATTGTCGATTTCCTCGCTCGCAGGCTCGCCATCGCCTCCCCCGCAAGCCGATCGAACCGCACGACAAGGAAGGCCAAACGCGCACTCTATCTCTCCTCGCCGATCGGCCTCGGGCATGGGCGGCGCGATATCGCGATCGCCCGCGAGCTGCGCAAGCTGCACCCGGATATGGAGGTCGATTGGCTGGCACAGGATCCCGTGACACGCCTCTTGGAGGCGAACGGCGAACGCGTTCATCCGCTGAGTGCGCGGCTGGCCAGCGAGTCCAGGCATATCGAGATGGAGTCGGGCGAGCACGACCTGCATTGTTTCCAGGCTCTTCGCCACATGGACGAGGTGCTGATCGCGAACTTCATGACCTTCCAGGATGCCGTCGACGAGGGCAATTACGATCTCGTCATCGCCGACGAGGCCTGGGACATCGATCATTACTGGCACGAGCACCCCGAGCTGAAGAAAGCCGCACTCGCCTGGTTCACCGACTTCGTCGGCTATGTGCCGATGCCGTCGGGCGGCGAGCATGAGGCGTTTCTGACCACCGACTACAACGCCGAAATGATCGAACACATCGAGCGGCATCCCGGCGTGCGCGACCGCGCCATTTTCGTCGGAAGCCTGGAGGACATCATCCCGTTGTCGTTCGGCAAGGACCTGCCGGCGATGCGCGACTGGGTGCCGCGGCATTTCGATTTCGCCGGCTACATCATCGGCGAACATCCGCATATTTTCGGCAGCCGCGCGGAGTTGCGCGAGCGGCTCGGCTACCGGCCGGACGAGCGCGTCTGCATCGTCACGGTCGGCGGATCCGCCGTCGGCACCCACCTGATCAAACGCATCCTGCAGAGCTATCCGATGGCACGGGCCAGACTGCCCGAATTGCGCATGATCGTGGTGGCGGGCCCGCGGATCGATCCGGCCTCGCTCGGCGCGCCCGACGGCGTCGAGATGCGCGCCTTCGTACCCGACCTCGACCGTCATCTCGCCGCATGCGATCTCGCGCTCGTGCAGGGCGGCCTTACCACCTGCATGGAGTTGACCGCGGCCGGAACACCGTTCCTCTATTTCCCGCTTCAGAACCACTTCGAGCAGAATTTCCACGTCGCCCATCGTCTTGATCGCTACGGCGCCGGCACGCGCATGGCATTCGCGACGTCGACGCCGGACATGATCGCGGAAGCGATGGTTGGTGCGTTGCGCGCGCCGGCCAAATTCAAATCCGTCGAAGTCGACGGTGCCGTCCGTGCCGCCCGCATGCTGGCGGATCTGGTCTAACCGCAATCAATTGTCAGTGGAGGTAGCTATGTCGAGCGTTAATCAAGCGACCCGGATTGATGAAGGCAAACTCAACGCATTCGTCGGCCAGATGCTGGGCGACCTCGGGGGCGCGTCCAGCGTCGCCATGGTACGGATGGGCGATGCGCTCGGATTGTACAAGGCGCTACACACCAATGGGCCGATGACCTCAGACGAACTCGCCGGCACCGCGAAGGTCGATCCGCGATACCTTCGCGAGTGGCTGTCCAATCAGGCGAGTTCCAACTATTTGTCCTACGATCCTGCCTCGGCGAAATTCGCGCTGCCGCCCGAGCAGGCGATGGTGTTCGCCATTCCCGACAGCCCGGTCTATCTGATGGGCGGCTTCGATCTGATGGCGGCGATGCTCGAGAACCAGCCGAAAGTTCAGGCCGCGTTCAAGTCCGGCGGCGGTGTCGCCTGGGGCGATCAGGCCGGCTGCATGTTCTGCGCGGTGGCCCGCTTCTTCCGGCCCGGCTATCACAACAACATCGTGTCGACGTGGCTTCCTGCTCTCGGAGGTGACGTGATGAAGAAGCTGGAGGCCGGCGCCAATGTCGCGGACGTCGGCTGCGGCCACGGTTGGTCGACGGTCCTGATGGCCAAGGCTTTCCCCAAATCCCGATTCGTCGGCTACGACTTCCATCCCGGCTCGATTGCGGATGCAAAGGCGCATGCCGAAACCCATGGCACTTCCGCCAACACGCGCTTCGAGGTCGGACTCGCCAAGGACTATCCCGGCACGGACTACGATCTCGTGACCTGTTTCGACTGCTTGCACGACATGGGCGACCCGGCGGGAGCCGCCGCCCACATCCGCCAATCCCTGAAGGACGATGGGACATGGATGATCTGCGAGCCGATAGCGGGCGATCGTCTCGAGCAGAACCTCAACCCGGTCGGGCGCTTGTACTATGCCGCATCGACCATGATCTGCGTGCCGACCTCGCTCTCGCAGGAAGTCGGCACGGCGCTGGGCGCGCAGGCCGGCGAAGCACGGCTCCGCGAAGTCATCCTGAAGGGTGGCTTCAAGAGCGTGCGTCGCGCCACCGAGACGCCGTTCAACATGATCCTCGAAGCAAGGCCGTAGTTTCCCGCATGGCGGCTGCAAGCCTGGCCAAGTTCACCGGCGCAGGAATCCCTGCGGCCGGCATACGGCGGGTTGACCGTCGCGCGGACCAACCATATTCTCAAAACTGCGGTGCAAGCCGCGCCCGGGTCCGCGGGAAGGGTCGAACCCACTTGCAGCTTCCAAGCAGCACCTAGAGCCTTTGTGCAGCAGCCGGTATTGCGGACCATCGGCGATCCATGCACGGAGGTTTCCAATGGAACGATCGCCTGATCGACTAAATCTCGACCATCTCAAGAAGCAAGCCAAGGATTTGCTCCGTCTCTACCGGCAGCGTGATGGCGACGCTTTTGCCCGCTTTCGCCGCGCCCTTCCGGCAGCCGCAGGGCACAGCGACGACCAGATCGCATCCTTGAATCTCCGGCTCCATGACGCTCAATCGTGTGTGGCGCGCGACTACGGCTTCGCTTCCTGGCAGGACCTGAGACGCTATCTCGAAGCGCAATCGGCCATCGGCAGCGAGCGCGACGAACGTGTCCTGCGCTGGCTCCAACTGATTTATGCCGGCGACATCAATGGCACGGCAAATCGCGCCAATCCGCGCGTTGCCATCAGGATGCTGGCCGAAAGCCCCGACCTCGCCGCCGGAAACCCCTATCTGGCATGTGCGATCGGCGCGGAAGACGCGTTGCGACAGGCTACGCAGCAGGATGCAGCATGGGTCAATCGCCCGGGTGGACCACTGAAACTGCCTCCACTTGTCGCCGTTACGCATTCCAGCCTGTTGTCCGTTCCGGAATTCCGCGCGCGTCTGCATCGCTGTGCCCGTTTGCTGCTGGGCGCAGGCGCCGATCCCAATCAGCGTATCGGCAATCGTTGGCCGCCGGCATCGGTCAGCGAACCTGACGACGGCAATCCGTTGTCGGCGCTTTACGGCGCCGCCGGAACCAACCATGACCCCGAACTCACGAAACTGCTGCTCGACGCCGGCGCCGATCCAAACGACGGCGAGTCCCTCTATCACTCGCTGGAGACGTTTGTTTGTACCCGCCTGCTGCTGGAGCGTGGCGCGCGTGTCGCGGGCAGTAACGTGATCTACCATGCGCTCGACTTCGACAATGTCGTCGCACTTCAACTTCTGCTCCAGAACGGCGGCGATCCGAATGAGCCGGCGCGCAATTCACCCTTGACCGATTGGGGATCGCCACTGCTGTGGGCGATCCGGCGGCGGCGATCCCGCCGTTGTATCGAGACGCTGCTGGAAGCAGGCGCAAACCCGTTGGCAGCGACGCCTGATGGCGTCAGCGCCTACCGGCTCGCCTTGCAGTTTGGCCTTCGCGAGGTCGCCGATCTCTTGGCCGCGAGCGCTGCGGACGAGCCCATTCCGGATGAGGAAGCATTCATTGCGGCCTGCGCCTGCGGCGATGAGGCCGAGGCCCGGCGCATCCGCGCCAGGCGGCCCGACCTTCCCGAAACGCTTCCGGCCTCGCAGTTGCGGCTGCTGCCCGATCTTGCCGCCGAGGGCAACGATGTGGGGGTAAGGCTGATGGTCAGGCTTGGCTGGCCGATCGCGGTGCGCGGCGGCGACTGGAATGCGTCCGCGCTCAATCTTGCGGTGTTTCGCGGCGATGCCGGATTGACCCGGTTCCTGCTCGAACATGGGGCCAGCTGGACCGAGCAACATGGCTTTGGCGACAATGCCTGCGGCTCGCTTTCCTGGGCGTCTTGCAACGAGCCGGTCGAAGGCGGCGACTGGTCGGGCTGTGCGCGCGCCCTGCTCGACCATGGCATGCCGCGCGCGAAGCCGGATCAGGACGGCTCGGAATGGATTTTGATCCACGGGCGGAGAAAACAATTCTCCGACGAGGTCACCGAGATCCTGCTGGGTGGGTCGTAAGGCCCGTCCCTACTCGATCGGACGGCCGGTCATCGCGGTGAGCTCCTTCACCAGGCGGTCGGACATCTGTCCGGTCACCGGCAGTTTGCGGTCGCGCTCGAATTTCGTGATCGCCGCCTGCGTGTCGGCACCGACGGCGCCGGTCGGCTTCAACTGGCCGTAGCCGTATTCGGTCAGCGCGCGCTGCACCGACGCCACGCGGCGCGCGCCCGCGGATTGCGCGGAAGCCGGAATCGGCGCCGGCGGCCGCAAGACCTGGGGCGCCGCAGCCGGCACGGACCCGTTCGGTTTGGCCACCGGAGTAGCAGTGCTGGAAGCTGCGGCGGCGGGAGCCGAACCGGTCGACCTGACCACCAGATTGGTCATGGGGTCAGTGTTTTTGGGGTCAGCGCTCTTGGGGTCGGTGGTTTTGGGATCGGCGTTTCTGCTCTCGACGGGTTTCGGTTCCGGGGGCTCAGCGGAACGCACCAGTTCTACCGGGCGCGGACGGGGCAGCGGGTTCGCAGCCACCGGCGCCGGCGCCGGCAGTTTCACGACCGAACCGAACATCGGCGACGGATGACGACCGGCTTGCAGAAACAACGCGTTGGTGAGGATGGCGCCGATGGCGGCAACGGCCAGCGCGCCGGCCAGCATGTCCTTCGGACTGCGCAAGAGCATGCGCATCACAAATCCACGCTCTTCTTCCGCGTCGACTGCAACCGCTTTCGCGCCGCGGCGGCGGCGCGGCATCTCGTCGTCATCGATCGTTCGCTTAGGCACTTTTCTTCACCTGATGGGCTTGGTCTTGTAATCCTGATCGCAGCGCCGGCTTCAGCGTCGCGACATTGCTCGAAGGTGCTTGGCTCGAAGGGCTCGAAGGCGAATTCAATTCCACCGCCGACGGCATGAAGGCAAGCGGCAAGACCACGGTTACCGTGGTTCCCTCATCGACCTTGCTCTGAACATTCACCTCGCCATGGTGCAATCCGACCAGGCCCTTCACGATCGACAGCCCGAGGCCGGTGCCTTCGTGCTTGCGCTGATAGGTCTTGCCGGCCTGGAAGAACGGATCGCCGATCCGCTTGAGATCGTCGGGTGCGATGCCGACCCCGGTATCGGTCACGCGAAGCATCAGGCGCGAGCCCTCGACCGCAGCCGAGACGGTGACATGGCCGCCGCGCTCGGTGAATTTGACGGCGTTGGCGACCAGGTTCAGCACGATCTGTTTGAAGGCGCGTGGGTCTCCCGTCATCATGGGCAGATCTTCCGGCGCACGGGTGACGAGATCGACGCCGTTGTCGCGCGCTTTCAGGGCCAGCAGGTTGCAGCAATGCAGCAATGCGGCACGCGGCGCGAATGGCTCCGGCGAAATCTCGAAATTGCCGGACTCCATCTTCGACATGTCGAGAATGCCGTTGACGACCGACAGCAGATGCTGCCCGGAATCGTTGATCAGCTGCGCGTATTCCTTGCGCCGCGCCGCGTCGATCATCAGCAGATCTTCCTGAACGATCATCTCGGAGAACCCGATGATGGCGTTGAGCGGCGTGCGCAGTTCATGGCTCATGGTGGCGAGGAAACGCGTCTTGGACGCATCCGCCCGTTCGGCGGCGGTACGCGCCAACTCCAGGGCATGCTCCTGCACCTTGCGGTCGGTGACGTCGCGCATCACGGCGACGACTTCGGCCTCGGGCGAGGCATGCTCGAGCGGCCGGCAGCGCATCTCGACCCAGATGAAATCGGAGTTGCTCTGGCCGCGGACGACATCGCGCCGCAGCCGGAACTCGACGCTGCGCGCCTCGCCGCCACGCGCGGCGTCCGACAATGCGGTCAGATAGGCAGGACGATCGGCCACATGGACGCGGTCGAACAGGCCGTGACCCGCAAGCCGCGTGACTGAAGTGCCCAGCATGGTTTCCGCGGCGGGCGAGATGAACTGCACCGCGCCGTTGCGGCTGTGGCGTGAAATCACGTCGCTCATGTTGAGCGCCAGCAGGCGGTAGCGGTCTTCCTCGACACTGAGCAGTGCGACGCTGGTACGCGCCAGCGATTCCGAGCCAAAGGCGAGACCGACGGCATAGAGCGTCGCCGCCGCGATTCCAACCGCCATCAGGAGGCTACGCAACGCCGCGTTCGGCTCCACCACCGGCAACAGGTCGAAATGCCCGAGGGCGATCAAGAGCGCGGCGCAGGACAACGCCAGCGCCGAGGCAAACGCGACGACGCGGCGCGAGGCCGAGAGCGCGGCCTCAAGCGGCACCACGACCAGCCCGACCGCGGCAAAGGACTCAATGCCTCCGGTGTTCGCGGCGACCATCATGACGAGACCGGCCAGCGCCAGCGACGACAGAATATGTGCGCCGTCGTAACGACCGGTGCGCGACAAGAACCATGACAGCAGGATGGGTGCGATCAGCCAGGCAAAAGCCGCAACCTCGATAGCCGTGGGCGCACCGCGCATCGCCAGGTAGACCGGGAATGCCGCAAAGGCGGCGAGGCTGCCGAGCAGCCGCGGCGCCATGAAGGCGCGATGGCGCGCGCGCGTCAGCGCATCATATCGTGCGGACGGATGCAGCAGCGCATCGAGACAATCGCGGATGATACTCAAAACACTCACGGCTTTTGCGCTTCGGCTTGTTCGTCTGTTGGCTTGCAGACGCGCCGGAACGCCCCCTTATCTTTGGCCCACCGTGTCAGAGCGAACTTAAGCGAACGCTAAGGCACGACGGCCGGGCGGCAAACACCGTGCATTCGCGGAGCTTTAACCCGTTACGGAACGCTCATTCGACGCGGATGGTGAACGACAGGTTTCCGGCGCGATCAATCTATGGTTTCGAAATGGTGGACGGCCCCGGCACGCCCACTTTTTTGTGTTCGCGAATATCAATCGAAAATTTACGTCGAATCAAATCATTGGAATTTTCAGCGAATTTTCGGCGAATTTACTTCAATGCAAACACTTGCGATTTATCGACGGCTGATATCAGGAGCAAACCTGCGGACATAACCGCAACAAGACCAAAAGAAACGACCGGGGTCGCGAGATGTTCTTTCTGCTTCGCATGGTGTTCTGGCTCGGACTGGTGCTCGTGCTGCTGCCCAGAGAAAAGACGCCTGAATCGGACAAGCTGCCGCAGATCGGCGCCTCCGAAGCCGTATCGGCTGCGACCGCGGCCGTCTCCGACATGGGGCAGTTCTGCAAGCGCCAGCCCACGGCCTGTGAAGTCGGCGGCCAGGCCGCGACCGTGATCGGCCAGCGCGCTCAGGACGGCGCGCGCAAGCTGTATCAGATCATCACCGACAAGCCCGACAAGTCCGATAAACCCGACAAGAAAGCCCCCGATCACACCGGCTCGATCGACGGCGCGGGCGACGACGAAGCCACGCCGGCGGCCACCGCGCGGGGCGACACGCTCACGCAAGACGATCTCGTAACCGAGTGGCGCGGCACGACGTCTATGCATTGAAGGATTAAATGGCGGAAAAATAGGCCCGGAACCGGTTCCATTTTCGTCGCTTTCGCTCCACCCGCATCCTATATAGACGGTGGGAGCATGGAACACGGGCCACGATGACGATCGACGAGATCAGGGAAAATTTTGAGCTGCTGGACGAGTGGGACGACCGCTACCGGTACGTCATCGAACTCGGCCGCACACTGGCGCCGATGCCGGACGCCGAGCATTCAGCGGCCAACAAGGTCAACGGCTGCGCCAGCCAGGTCTGGCTCTCGAAGCAGCTCGACCGCAGCGGCAACAGCGAACCGCGCCTGAATTACCTCGGCGACAGCGACGCCCACATCGTGCGCGGCCTGATCGCTATCCTGCTGACGCTCTATTCCGGGCACACGCCGCAACAGATCCTGTCGACGGATGCGATTGCCCTGTTCGACGAACTCGGATTTCGCGAGCATCTGACGCCGCAGCGCTCCAACGGTCTGCGCTCGATGGTCGAGCGCATCCGCTCCGATGCGCGCGAGGCGCTTGCCACGGCTTCCTGACGCGTTTTCTTAACGCGACCCGGTATCCACTTCGCGCGAAAACGCTTTGCTATTTCCGCTTCCGCGCCTGCTGGCCGAGGCCCATTTTCTTGGCGAGCTGCGAACGGGCCACCGCATAATTCGGCGCGACCATCGGATAGTCGGGCGGAAGGCCCCATTTGTCGCGATATTGCTCCGGCGTCATGTTGTATTGCGTGCGCAGATGGCGCTTCAGCGACTTGAAGCGTTTGCCGTCCTCGAGACAGATCAGATACTCCGGGGTCATCGATTTCTTGACGGACACGGCCGGCTTTGCCGGTTCGAGCGGCGTCTCGATCCGGCCGGTCGATACCCGCAGCAACGCGGCGTGAACCTGGCTGATCAGGCTCGGGATTTCGGAGGCCTGCGTCGGATTGTTGCTGAGATAGGCCGATACAATATTGGCGGTCAGTTCGACGGGCGTCTTGCCGGCGGAATCGGTCATGGCTCAACCTTCCTGGGAATCGCAATCGCGATCCTGGGATCGCGAACGCGCGAGCGCGTAGGGTGCTGAAAGTATCCGGCCGCGCCTATACGCAAAGGGAATTTATTACGACTTGGCGAATATGACCGAATTACCGGGAATCTGACAAGAACAGCGGCGTTTTATTTTCACGCCGGCTTGCCGGCCAAGTATTGGCGCTTCAGGGCCGCTGATCGAGGTGCGTGCGCAGTTCGTCGATGGAAGCAAAGCGCATCATGCCCTCGGGCATCTGGGCCTCGATCGATCCGTCCGAATAGAGCGAATAGGCCATGCCGTCGACGACGCCCGATTTCAGCACCGTTACGGCCGGCTGCTGGTCATTGCGCGGCGGGACGCCGTTTGGTTCGTCAAATGCAGGGGGTGTCCGGCCCGCGCGACGCGGCGGCGGGGTCTCACCAGGCCGCGATCGCTCCGGTTTCGGCCAGGCATCATCGAACGATGGCGGTTGCGCTTCGGCGGGAACTGGCGGCGGCGGCGCGGCTGGCGGATTGGGGCGAAGGTCCGGCGACAACAGATCCGGCGGCAGCGGCTCGCTGGTCCTTGCCTGCGCGCGCTCGCGCTCCTTTCGCGACGTCGAGGAAAACAACAGATTGCGCTTTGGCTTCGGCGCAGCCTCGGCGGGCTCGGATTCCGGCGGCAGATCGCCACGCGGGCGCTCGCGCGTGGCGACCTCACCCTGCCATGGCGGCGGAGACGGCGAGGCGGCAGCAGGTGCGGCGGGCTCGCTGCCGGCACTCTCGGCGGTCTTCAGCTTGAACGGAACAAGGCCGTCGCCTGAACCAGCCTCCGGTGACATACCCGGTGGAAGCACCGGCCGTACCATGGCCTCGCCGCGCGGCTGGGATACGCTCGCACCGAGCTGCCGCCCGATGTTCCTCAGTTCCCGCACCGCCACCCAGAGCCCGAGCATGATCGCGCCCGTGCAAAACCCGGTCACGCCGGAGAGGATCAGCGTGTTGCCGGTGCTGAATTCGTTGATCGTGATCCCGTAGCCAATCGCCAGCAGGCCCGCCAAAACAAGGCCGGTACCCGCGACCAACATGCCAACCATCATCGAACTAACCCCCCGGCTGCGCCCGAAATGCTCGCAAACCGCCTATGCCACGATACCGTCATAATGTGCGCACCGCCAACCAGCAATTCTGCACAGAGTTCCTCAAAAAACGGTTCCTCAAAAATCCCGGCGGCGGAAACCTTCCCTCTGCAAAATTCAGGCGCCGATCGCGGCATTCAGCTGCCATTCAGACGCCTCCCGTATATCTACTGCCTACTAATTACCGCCAATTTGTTGCATTGCATCAGGGAATTAGACCACAATTCCCGATTACTTGAAAATGGAACTGCGCTATATGGATGCCGGGGAAAAGAGGCTCAAAAGCGCAAACGCTGGGCCAAAGGGGACACCGGGTTAGCCAATAGCCATGTCAGCCATCACGACATCTGCCGTCGATACGCCCGAGCGGCGCTCGATGGAGCGGACTTGGGACGACCTAGCCATGGTCGTGCTGGCCGCTGTCACCCTGGTCGCAGGTTTGACCTTCCGTGATTACGGACTGGGCTGGGACGATTACACCCACGCCGAATATGCCGAGCTGTTGCTGCGCATGTACGGTTCCGGTTTCAAGGATATCGGCGCGCTGTCGTTCGCCAATCTCTACATGTATGGCGGCGGCTTCGACATGGCGGCGGCACTGCTGCACAAGGTCATCCCGCTCGAACTGTTCGAAACACGCCGCCTGCTCGGCGCCGTCGTCGGTGTCATCGGACTTGCCGTGACGTGGCGGCTGGCGCGGCGGGTCGGCGGTCCGCTGGCCGGGCTCGCGACACTGTTGCTGCTGGCGCTGTGCCCGACCTTCTACGGCCACATGTTCATGAACCCGAAGGACGCACCATTCGCGGTCTCGATGGTGATCCTGATCCTGGGTCTGGTCCGCCTCGCCGAGGAATATCCGCAGCCTTCGCCGCGAACCATCCTGATCGTCGGCCTGGGTGCCGGCCTTGCGATCGGTTGCCGGATCCTCGGCGGCCTGGCGTTGGTCTATGCCGTCGTCGGTTTCATTCCCTTGTTGATCGAGGAATATCGCACGCAGGGGCTGCGCGAAGCCGTGCATCGCTTTGGTCATGTGGTCTACGTGCTGCTGCCGGGCCTCGTGTTCGGCTACCTGCTGATGGGCCTGGTGTGGCCGTGGGCAATCATGGAGCCGGACCATCCTTTCAAGGCTCTGACCTATTTCTCGCATTTCTTCGAAAAGCCCTGGAAGGAAATGTTCGACGGCGCCCTGGTATCGGTGCCGGACATGCCGTGGTCGTATCTGCCGACGCTGTTCGCGCTGCAGCTCCCCGAAGTACTGCTGGCGCTGTTGTTCGCCGGCATCATCGGCACCTTCATGTCGCTGTCGCGCACCGACGTGCCGGCCCGCCGCAAGACCATTATGCTGATGCTCACGATGGCGGCGACGCTGCCGCTGGTGATCGCGATGGTGAAGCGGCCCGCGCTCTACAACGGCATCCGGCATTTCGTGTTCGTGATCCCGCCGATGGCGGTGCTGGCCGGCGTCGCCTTCGGCCGGGGCATGACCTGGCTGAAGGAAAACCGCCGCAGCTGGCAGCCCGCAGCCCTTGCGGCGTTCGCTTTCGGGCTGTTGCTGCCGCTCAGCGAAATGATCCGCCTGCATCCTTACGAATACACCCACTTCAACCACATCGCCGGCACGGTCCGCTCCGCCGACAATTTCTTTATGCTGGATTATTGGGGCCTGGCGCTGAAGCAGGCTTCCGACGGTCTGCGCGAGGAACTGGTCGAGCGGCAGGAAGTCGCGCCGAGCGGGCGCAAGTGGAAGGTTGCGGTGTGCGGCCCGCAACGTCCGGCGCAGGTCGCGCTCGGTCCGGATTTCACCATCGGCTGGGACAGCAACGCCGCCGACTTCGCGATGACGCTGGGCGAATTCTATTGCAAGGGCCTCACCGCGCCGGTGATGGTGGAAATCAAGCGCGACGATGTCGTGTTCGCGCGCGTCTACGACATCCGCGGCCGGGCCATTTCCTCCCTGCTGGCCATTCCGGCGCCGTAGCCCTTATCAAGCGCACAAAGGCATAACAGCCAGCCCTGGCCGCGCCTTGCTGTGGTGCGGGCGCAGGGCTAGCTTGCGCACCAAATCAGCAACACACGGGAGAAACCGGTCATGTCGCCAGCCGAAGCTCGCCTCAAGGAAGTACCGTCCGGGATGACCGATGCCGAGTGGAACCAGCGCGTCGATCTCGCCGCCGCCTATCGCCTGGTCGCACTGTATGGCTGGGACGATCTCGTCGACACCCACATTTCCGCGCGGGTACCCGGTCCGGAGCATCACTTCCTGATTAATCCTTACGGCCTGATGTTCGACGAGATCACAGCTTCCAGCCTTGTGAAGGTCGACCTCAATGGCAACCAGCTCACCCAGAGCGACTACAGCATCAACCCGGCCGGCTTCACCATCCATTCGGCGATCCACGAGGTCCGCGAGGACGCCGGCTGCGTGCTGCATCTGCACACGCCCGACGGCACGGCGGTGGCGAGCTGCATGGAAGGGCTGCTGCCGATGAACCAGACCGCGCAACTGGTCACCCATGACCTCGCCTATCACGACTACGAAGGCATTGCGCTGGACCATGACGAGCGCCCGCGGCTGCAAAAGGACCTCGGCAACAAGAACCACATGCTGCTGCGCAATCACGGCACGCTCACCGTCGGCCGCTCGGTCGCCTCCGCCTTCGAGCGCATGTACCATCTGGAGCGGGCCTGCACGATGCAGGTGCGCACCCGCATGCTCGGGCCGACCGCCTACCCGGTCGAAGCGGCCGTGGTCGACAAGAACGCCGCATTGTTCAGCAATCCCGACCGTGCGGAAATGCGCTCGACCAACCTGGTGTGGCCGCCGCTGCTGCGCAAGCTCGATCGCATCGACCCGAGCTACCGGACCTGACGCCCGCACGCGGGTGAACAGTGCGAAAGGCCTGGCGAAGTGACTATTCTGGTGACCGGCAGTTCCGGACATCTCGGCGAGGCACTGGTCCGTACCCTGCAGGCTGAGCGGCGTGAAGTCCTCGGCATCGACGTTCTTCCGGGCGCGTTCACGCAGCTCGTGGGCTCGATCACGGACCGCGGCGTTGTGCGACAATGCATGAAGGGCGTCACGGCCGTGCTGCACGCAGCGACGCTGCACAAGCCGCATGTGGCGACCCACAGCCTTCAGGACTTTGTCGACGTCAACATCACAGGCACGCTCAATCTGCTTGAGGAAGCCACGGCTGCCGGCGTCACGGCGTTCGTCTATACCAGCACCACGAGCGTGTTCGGTGACGCGCTGGTGCCGCCACCGGGCGAGCCCGCGGCCTGGGTGACGGAAGACGTCATCCCGGTGCCGAAGAACATCTACGGCGTCACCAAGGCGGCCGCCGAGGATCTGTGCCAGCTGTTTGCCCGCAACCATTCACTTGGCGCCATCGTCCTGCGCACCTCGCGTTTCTTTCCCGAGGAAGACGACAACCGCGCCGTCCGCGAGGGCTATGCCGACGCCAACCTCAAGGCCAACGAATTTCTCCATCGCCGCGTCGATCTCGAGGACGTGGTCAGCGCGCATCTGCTGGCCATCAGCCACGCGCCATCAGCAGGTTTCGCGAAATACATCATCAGCGCCACGACGCCGTTCTCGCGCGATGATACCGCGGACTTGCGCAGCGATTTGCCGCTTGTGCTGCGCCGTTACGTGCCCGGCTTTGAGGCGGCATATGCACGGCGCGGCTGGACGATGGCGTCCGGCATCGACCGGGTTTACGTCAACGCCAAAGCGCGCGCTGAACTCGGCTGGCAACCGCGCCATGATTTCCACACCCTGCTGGCGCGGCTGCAAACCGGTGACGACATCCGCAGCCCGCTCGCGCGGCAGGTCGGCAGCAAGGGCTATCACGACCGCGTCTTCCACGACGGGCCCTATCCGCTGGAGTGATTCGCCCGGGTTATCGGAATTGAAAATCTTGGGAATTGCGTGTAAGGTGTTTTCCAACGACCTCTGCACTACCGAATCAAAACGCCGCCCAATTCCGGGCGGCGTTTTTGTTTTGGCGAGCCCGTCACACAATCGTGGCCGTAGACCGCGCCTCGTTCAACGCATGACAAATGGATTGGCTGGCGCGCCCTTTGCCGTCGATATCCAAACGCTCTTGGTTTCCAGATATTCTCCCACCGCGTGAATGCCACTCTCGCGGCCGAGACCCGAATGCTTCATCCCGCCGAACGGCATCATGTAACTGATCGCCCGGTAAGTATTCACCCAAACGGTACCGGCACGCAGAAGCTTTGGTACCCGCACCGCGCGTCCCAGATCCTGAGTCCATATGCCGGCGGCAAGACCGTAGATCGTGTCGTTCGCAATGCGGATCGCGTCTCCCTCAGTGTCGAAGCCGATGATCGAGAGCACCGGCCCGAACACTTCCTCCCGCGCAATCCGCATGGAATTGTCGACGTCGGTGAAGATGGTCGGTTCAACGAACTGGCCGCCCTTGATGCCGGCGCCCGAGGCGGGCTTTCCGCCGAGCAGACAGCGGGCACCCTCCGCTTTCGCTACGTCAATGTAATCGAGCACCTTCTTGTATTGGGCTGGGGTGGTGATGGGACCAATATTGGTATCCGATTGCATCGGATCGCCGATCTTGGCGGACCTTGCGAGCTCCAGCAAACGCTCCACGAACTTGTCCTTGATCGAATTCTGAACAAGAAGGCGCGATCCCGCAATACAGGTCTGCCCTGTCGCCGCAAAGATGCCGGAGACCGCGCCCGAGGCAGCGGCGGTCAGATCGGCATCCTCGAAGACAATGTTGGGTGATTTCCCGCCGAGTTCGAGCGAAACTCGCTTCAAGCTGCGCGCAGCGGTCTCGTACACCTTCGCGCCGGTCGCGTCCGAACCGGTGAAGGTGATCTTGGCGACGCCAGGATGTGAGATCAGTTCCGTTCCGACCTCGGGGCCGAAGCCCGTCACCACGTTGAAGATACCATCTGGAATGCCGGCCTCCTTCGTGAGCGCGGCGAATTCCAGCGTGCTGGCGGACGTGAACTCCGACGGCTTGACGATGACGGCACAGCCCGCGGCAAGGGCCGCGGCGCACTTCCAGGCGACAAAGAGAAGCGGCGAATTCCAGGCCGTCAGCGCCGCGACCACACCGACCGGCTCGTGCGTCGTGTAGGCGAAGGTGTCCGGCTTATCGATCGGCACAAGGCCGCCTTCGAGCTTGTCGACGAGTCCGCCGAAATACCACCACCATTCCGGATGGTACCGAAGCTGGCCAAGCATCTCCGCCAAGAGCTTGCCGTTGTCGCGCACCTCGATCTCCGCGAGGCGTTCGGCATTTTCCGCCACGAGGTCGCCAAGCTTCCGCATCGCCTTTCCGCGTGCGGACGCCGTCATCGTCGACCAGGGGCCGCGCCACATCGCGTCGTTGGCGGCCTTTACCGCCTTGTCGACATCGGCCTTGTTGCCGCGAGGGATCTTCGCCCAGGGCTCGCCGCGGTAGGGATCGACCGACTCGAACCACTCACCACCGACAGGATTCACGTACTCGCCGCCAATGAAATGCTGATAGGTCTTCATCTGACCCTCCTATTTATGGAACGTTATTTCCCCGCTTCCGCGAACGCCGCCAGGATCCGCGCCCAGGAGCGGATACCTTTGTGGAAACTCTTCAGGTCGTACTTCTCGTTCGGCGAATGGATGTTGTCGTCGTCGAGGCCGAAGCCGACCAGCACGGTATCGAGGCCGAGCGTGCGCTTGAAGTCCGCGACGATCGGGATCGAGGCGCCGGAGCCGATCAGCAGCGCTTCCTTGCCCCATTCGTCGGTCAGGGCGCGCTTGGCGGCCGCCAGCGGCTTCATGTTCCAGTCGAGCGCGATCGCCGGCGCGTTGGAGTGATCGATGAATTCGGCCTTGCAATCGCCGGGCAGCCGCGCTGTCACATAATCGCGGAAGGCCTTGCGGATCTTGTCCGGGTTCTGTCCCTCCACCAGGCGGAACGAAATTTTTGCGGAGGCTTCCGCCGCGATCACGGTCTTGGAGCCCTCGCCGGTGTAGCCGCCGACGATGCCGTTGATGTCGCAGGTCGGGCGCGAGGACACCTGTTCGATCAGGAGGCGGTCCTTTTCGCCGGCCGGGATCGAAAGGCCGATCGGCTTTAGGAATGATTCCGGCGTCAGATTGAGATTCTTCCATTGCCCGAGGATGTCCGGCGGCAGGTCCTTCACGCCGTCGTAGAACCCGGGAATGGTGATGCGGCCGTTGTCGTCAAACAGGCCGCCGAGAATTTTGGTGAGCACCCGGATCGGGTTCTGCGCACCGCCGCCGAAGATGCCGGAATGCAGATCGCGGTTGGCGGCCTTGATCTTGACCTCGTCATAGACGAGCCCGCGCAATGACGTCGTGATCGCCGGCGTATTCTGGTCCCACATGCCGGTGTCGCAGACCAGCGCGAAGTCCGCTTTCAGGTCAGCCTTGTTGTGTTCGAGGAACGGCACGAAGTTTTTTGAGCCGACCTCTTCCTCGCCCTCGATGACGATGGTGACGTCGACCGGCAGCGATCCGGTCACCGATTTCCAGGCGCGGCAGGCTTCGACGAAGGTCATCAGCTGTCCCTTGTCGTCCTCCGCCCCGCGCGCAACGATGATCTTGCGGCCGTCGGCATGGTCGGTCACGACCGGCTCGAACGGCGGGCGGTGCCACAGGTTCAGGGGGTCGACCGGCTGCACATCATAATGCCCGTAGAACAGCACGTGCGGCCGCCCGCCCTTGCCGCCATTCATCTTGGCGACGATCGCAGGATGCCCCGCCGTCGGCCGCACCTCCGCCGCAAAACCGAGCGTCGCGATGTCCTTGGCCAGGTGATCGGCGGCCGCCTTGCAATCGCCGGCAAAGGCGGGATCGGCCGAGACCGACTTGATCCGCAGCAGCGCAAACAGCCGTTCGAGGCTGTTGTCGAAATCGGCATCGATGCGGTCGAGGACCGGCTGAAGCTGTGCGTTGGCCATCACGGTTTTCCCTTGGCTGTGGGCATTGTTGTTGCGTCGATTTGTAGCCCGCTTGTGGACCGAGGCAAAGTGGCGGAAGCGTCCGCATTCGGCGGGTGCAGCATGTGCCAGACCAGCCCCGCCACCAGCAGCGCGGTCGAGGCCAGATTGTTCCCGTAAGCCTGCAGGTCGGTCGGAAAGATCGGCAGCGACAGGCACAAGAGCAAGCCTGCGACGGCCAGAAGCGTCCAGGTGCCGGCCTTCACCGCAGGCCGCGGGTCATACGCGGCGCGATGGATGAGAACTGTCATCGGGAAGAACAGCCACATGAAATAGTACTGACGGGCCAGCGGTGAGGCGACCGTCATCAGGCAGAACAGGATGCCGAGTTCCTCGGCGTCGGAGCGTTCGGTGCGACGCGACGCCGGCGGCATCACCGCAATGTAACCGAGCCCGATCGCCAGCGAGACCGCCAGCACGATCCAGTTCGCCGTCTTGAAGTCGAGGTTGGCGATATTCATGGTGCGAACCGGTTTGGCCGGATCTTCCTGATTGTGGTTCACCGGCCGCGCCAGGCGGTGTGTCACCGCGATGATGGACTGATTGACCCACGACCAGTTCTGCTCGTCACGCTGGCCGAACCCCTTTTCCGAGCTCGATCCCACCATGCCCTGATACCAGGTCTTCAATTCGGCAACGTTGTGCTGGAAGCCGCGGAACGGCGCCGGCAGCACGAACAGAAACACGATCAGGAAGACCAGCATGCTGGCGGCGGCCGCCCACTGCCTGCGCCAGACCAGATAGGGGAACACCGCCACCGGAAACACCTTGATCGCGGTGGCGAGCGCAAACATGCTTCCCGCCATCCATCCGCGCTGATCGCGCAGCAGCCAGAATCCGTACAGCATCAGTGCCAGCAGCACGAGGTTGGGCTGCCCGAGGTCGAACATGTCGAACACGAAGGTAACCGTGACAATGCCCGGCAGCGCTTCCAGCCAGGGACCGGGCTTTTGACCCGACCCCGCCATCGCGTGCGAATACTGCGCCGTCATCCACCACGCGACGATGTTGAGGAACGACAGGCACAGATAAAGCGGGATCTTGCCGAAGTAGCTCGGAATCGCCAACAGCAGCGCCGACAGCGGCGGATAGATGAAGTCGAGGGTCCCTCGCGTCACCCGCAGGTAAAGATCGCCACCGTGAAGCACCTGCTGGCCCGCCCAATACCAGAGCGCGTAGTCCTTCGTCTTGCCGTTGCCCCAGATTTCGGGAACCAGAACGTCTGCGGTCAAGGCGATGCAGACAACGATAAAGAGGACATCCAGCGGACGTCGCAAAGATGGCCATCTAAGCACGGGGATTACTCACTTTCACGGAGGGAGACGGTGCACGGCGGCTGCATTCAGTAGCAACCAGGTTCACGTGCGGACCAGTCGATGCGAGGCTTACTTGCACAATCTGGGACGTCAGTTCGGGACGATCATGGCTCTTGCTTACCCCTGATCTCGAAAATCCTGGTAAGCAGACCCTTGTTCAGTGTGGCGTGGGCAATGGCCGCAAAATCGGGTTTTTGCGCGATGATCTCAGCGACCTCCGAACCCCTCAGGATCGCAAAGGCGGGCGGCTTCAGGTTGGCTATATCCGTGAGCCCTACCATGCGAATAGGTGCGGCAACATACGCCAGCGTGTTCAAATCGGCACTGGTGGTGACATAGAGCGTACCCTGCATCGCATCCCTGACCGCGGCTATCGTCTGCGCCGACGTCTTCGACTGACTAAACGCGATCGGAGCGGCCGGGATAACAATCCAGCCGAGAACGATCAAGGCAGTTGATATCCCGGTTACAACCGTGTTGCTGACGGCAATCAACCAGGGTCGCGTGGCCCACCACCGGTCGAACAGGATCCCTCCCACTACGGCGAGCGCCAAATTGGCAGGCATCGCATAGCGCGTCGCCACACCCCCGGGCCAGATCAGCAGCAGCATGGACGCGACCGTCGCATAAAGCACGGCAGCAAGCATGAGATCGCGCTCTCGACCGAAGGCGTTCCGTGCGAGGACGACGATTGCCGGAAACAGCAGCACCGAACCCGGCAACCATTCCACCAGGAAAAGGCTGAGGACAAAATCCAGGTGATCCCTCACCCATTGCATCAGCGTCATTCCCTCGGACAAACGCGAATGGAGGATCCAGCCCTTTACGTCGCCTGGAATCATGACCATCCAATACCAGGCCGCAACGGTCAGCCCGGCCATTGCGTTGGCGAAGACAAAACCCGGAATATCGCTCCAACGCCGCTTCACCAGCAGGTACGCACCAACGCCCAGCGCAAAATAGGCAATGGGCTGGGGACCCTTGGCGAGGCCCGCCGCCGCCAGCAGAACACCGATGGCGAGCCACCGGAAAATTGACGTGGATCCGCTGGAAACGCCCTTCCACCACAAGAAGAAACCGCCGAACAGCAGCACCGACAAGGTAACATCAGGCTCGGCAGTGACAAACTTCTGACTGACCATCGGACACGCAAACCAGCAGAGCGCGCCAAACACCGCAGGCGCCTTGCGGGTGTGCGGCAACACCAGATGGAAGACCATCAACCCGCCGGCGAGCAGAAACAGCAAATGCGGTATGCGCGCCGACCAAACCGAAACGCCACCCGAGAGCTTGCCGATTGCCGCGGCAATCCACGACAGCAGAACCGGACGCTCGATATACCGAACGCCGTACAGATGGGGCGTAAGCCATTGCCCGTCCTCGACGGCGCCTCGCGCGAGTCCGATGACCGTTCCCTCTTCGAAATGGGTGCCCCGCAGCGAGACCGCCGGAAAGGCCATGAGCGCCCAAAGCAACACGACCCAAACCCAGCCTGGAATATTGGCGCCGCGGACGTACGCGACCTGACGCAAGAACCACGCCCATACGTATTCCGTGACGGCCGTCGAGCCGTCAGCCTGGTCCGCCCTTCGCTCCATCCAGTCCCCTAACCGGCAATCAATCGCGTCGCCGAACCCATCAAATCCGGCGGGCCGTGCAAAATTGCGTTTCGGCGTCCCGTGAGCCCCAGACTTATCGGCGCAGCAATCCGCCAAGTGCGCCGCGCACAATTGAGCGGCCGATCGAACTGCCAAGCGAGCCGCCGACCGATTTGCCGAGATCGGCGACAACACCACCGATCACCTTGTTAGTGACGGATCGCGTGACATCCCGCGCAATGACCTGGCCGGTCGACAACCGGCCGCGCTTGTTGTTGGTGCCGAAGATGGTGCCGACGATCCCGCCGATCTGTCCGAGGATTCCACCGCCACCACCGCCGTCATCCGATCCATCCGCCGGCGCGGCCGTTCCTGCCACGCGCTTCAGCAGCATCTCATAAGCGGAGTCAGCATCGACCGCAGTGTCGTATTTGCCCTTCACCGGGCTCTTGTTCATGAGCGCCTTGCGTTCATCCGGCGTGATCGGGCCGATCCGTCCCGTCGGCGGCCGGATCATCACCCGCTCGACCATCGTCGGCGTGCCGCCGCCTTCGAGGAACGACACCAGCGCCTCGCCCTTGGCGAGCTCCATGATCACCCGTACGGTGTCGAGCTTCGGATTGGGCCGGAACGTCTGCGCCGCAGCCGCCACCGCCTTCTGGTCGCGCGGCGTGAACGCGCGCAACGCGTGCTGCACGCGGTTGCCCAATTGCGCGAGCACCTTGTCCGGCACGTCGATCGGATTTTGCGTGACGAAATATACACCGACGCCCTTGGAGCGGATCAGCCGCACCACCTGCTCGATCTTGTCCATCAGCGCCTTCGGCGCATCGGTGAACAACAGATGCGCCTCGTCGAAGAAGAACACCAGTTTCGGCTTCGGCAGGTCGCCGGCCTCAGGCAATTCCTCGAACAGTTCCGACAGCATCCACAACAGGAAGGTTGAGTAGAGTCGCGGGCTCTGCATCAGCTTGTCCGCGACGAGGATATTGACCATGCCGCGGCCATCGCTGTCGGTCTTCATGAAATCCTTCAGCGTCAGCGCCGGTTCGCCGAAGAATTTCGCTGCGCCCTGGTTCTCCAGCACCAGCAGCTGGCGCTGAATCGTGCCGACCGTCGCCTTTGAGACGTTGCCGAAGCCCTGCGCGGCCTTGCGGATCGGCGCCAACGGGTCTTCTTCCGCATCGGCAGCCTTCTTGCCGCCAGCCGGCACGATGGCATCGAGCAGCGCGCGGAGATCCTTCAAATCAATCAGCGTCAGTCCGTTCTCATCCGCGACACGGAACGCAACATTGAGGACGCCCTCCTGGACGTCGTTCAAATCGAGCATCCGGGACAGCAGCAACGGTCCCATTTCCGTGACGGTGGCCCGGACTGGATGGCCCTGCTCGCCAAACACGTCCCAGAATACGGTCGAGAACTGATCGGGTTGGAAGTTGAGCCCCATCTCGCCCGCGCGCTTCAGGATAAAGTCCTTGGCTTCGCCGACTTCGGAGATCCCGGACAGATCACCCTTGATATCGGCTGCGAAAACCGGAACACCGGCGCGGGCAAACCCTTCCGCCATCACCTGCAGCGACACGGTCTTGCCGGTCCCGGTCGCGCCGGTAACGAGGCCGTGCCGATTGGCGAGTGCGAGCGTCAGCCACGCTGTCTGCTCGCCCTTGCCGATGAAAATCTTCTCATTGGTATCGGCTGTCTTGTTGTCGGGGGTCGCCATCACATCGCCTCTTCGCGCGCATCGGGAAAGTTTGGTCGCCAAGCAATGCCATCATATCGCATCCTGCCGGTCGATTGAAACCGTCCATGGACAAGGACATAGCCCGGGCCTTGCACACCCTGCCTCATACTTTTCTCTAACTCCGGTAGAAATACGTGGGCCGCAGTGCGGTAACATGGCGTGAATCCCGCATTCACTCTTGCATTGCTGCAACACTCGACGAGCGATCTAGGACGAAATCGCCTTCGTGCGCGCGGATCGCTTGTATTTCAGGTCGCAGACGCTCAAGATAAATTCACAAGGTACGACCCGGTAACAAACCGGCTGAGGGCGGGGCAATATGGACGAATTGATTGGACAGCTGGCCAGCAAGGCCGGCATCGATAGCGTTGTCGCTGAAAAAACCATCGGCATCGTTCTGGGTTTTCTCCGTAACGAGGGGCCTTCCGACAAGGTTCAGGCTCTGATCGATCAAATTCCAGGCGCCGAGGCTGCGATCGCGGCCTCGAACAGCAGCAGCGGGCTCTCCAGGTTGATGGGCGGCGGGCTGATGGCGCTCGGCACCAAGCTGATGGCGCTTGGTCTGGGCATGAACGAGATTCAGAACGTGGCGCGTGAACTTTTCAAGTTCGGCCGCGACAAAATCGGAGCGGACAAAATGGGCGAAATCATTTCGGGGACACCGGGGCTAAGCCAGTTCGCTTGAATCGCCCCCTTCGGCCGCGCACATTCTCTTGCATCGAGTATCATGACATATCCCCTATCCGAGATCGAAGGCTTGACCGCCTATTCTGCCTCGAAACTCAAATCGCTTGGCATTCGCACGACCGAAGCGCTGCTTGAAGCCGCCCGCACCGTCAAAGGACGCAAGGCGCTCGCCGCGAAGACCGGGATCAGTGAACAGCAACTGCTCGAATGGGCCAATTTCTCCGACTACATGCGGATTCCCGGGATGGGCAAGGCGAAGGTCGGGCTGGTGCGCGCTGCCGGCGTGCCGACGGTTCGCGAACTCGCACTGCGTAACCCGGCGCGGCTCGCCCAGAACATGAAAGACGTGAATACCAAGCGTAAGCTGGTCCGCGTCATGCCCTCGGAGAAGTCGGTCGAGCAACTGATCGCCCAGGCGCGCAAGCTTCAGCCGAAAATCAGCTACTAAAAGTCGGCCAACCGACATACGCTGGCGGGGTCCCGCGTCTTGACTCGCTGGCGCGGACCGCGCAAAGCGACCGCATGATCGCAACCATGTCCAGACCCGCCACCGCGGCCGGCCCGGCCGGTCATTTTGACCTGACGGCGCTGTTGTCACGGCCCTGCCCGGCCGTGATGGGCGTGCTGAACGTGACCCCCGACTCATTTTCCGATGGCGGACAGTTCGCTGCCCCCGAAAGCGCGCTTGCGCAGGCCCGCCGGATGGTCGCCGAAGGTGCCGACATCATCGACATCGGTGCGGAATCGACCCGACCCTACGGATCAGAACCGATCTCGGTAGAAGAAGAGTTGAAGCGATTGCAATCGGTGCTACCGGAGGTTGTTTCGCTTGGGGTTCCCGTCTCGATCGACAGCATGAAGTCGGCCGTCGTCGCCTGGACGCTCGACCATGGCGCCGTCATCGCCAACGATGTCTGGGGGCTGCAGCGCGATGCCGGCATGGCCGGCCTGATCGCGGCGCGCCAAGTGCCCGTCGTCATCATGCACAACCGCGACAGCGCCGATCCCGCCATCGACATCATGAAGGATATCGTCTCCTTCTTCGCGCGATCGCTAGACATCGCCGCGAAGGCCGGTATTTCGTCCGGCAAGATCGTGCTCGACCCCGGCATCGGCTTTGGCAAGACACCGGAACAGAGCATGACGGCCCTGGCGCGGCTGCATGAGCTGCAATCCTTCGGCCTGCCGCTGCTGGTCGGGGCCTCGCGCAAGCGCTTCATCAGCGTGGTGACGCCGTCGGAACCGCATCAGCGCCTTGGCGGTTCGATCGCCGCCCATCTGATTGCGGCGAAGGGTGGCGCGCGCATCATCCGCGCCCATGATGTTGCGGAAACCGTTCAAGCGCTGCGCGTCGCAACCGCCATTGGGGAACTGCAGAGATGACCGATACGATCTTCATCACCGGCGTCGTCATCCATGCCCGCCATGGCGTGATGGAACACGAGACCGAAGTCGGCCAGCGCTTCGTGATCGATCTCGAACTTTCCGTCGACCTGTCGGAATCCTCGCGCACCGATCGCCTGTCCGACACCGTGTCCTATTCCAACGTGGTCGCGACCGCGACGGCGGCGTTCAAGAACACCAATTACAAACTGCTGGAACGTGCGGCCGGCGCCGTGGCCGATGCCATCCTGGCCGCGTTTCCGCGCATCAACGCGGTCGAGGTCACCGTCCACAAGCCGCACGCGCCGATCGCCGCGATCTTCGACGATGTCGGCGTGGTCTTGATGCGCACACGGCAGTCGCCCTGACATGGCTGATGTGCTGATCGCGCTCGGCGGCAATGTCGGCGACGTACGCGCGACATTCCGCAAAGCCATCTCCAACATCTGCGGCATGACGCAGGCGGCATTGCTGGCGCGGTCGTCGGATTACGCCACGCCGCCCTGGGGCAACGAAGCGCAGGCGCCCTTCATCAACGCCTGCATCGAAATCGACACCAGTCTCGATCCGCATGCGCTGCTGTTCACGCTGCACAAGATCGAGAAGAAATTCGGCCGCGACCGCGCCAACGAACAGCATTGGGGCCCGCGCACCCTCGACCTCGACCTGATCGCCTATGACGACGTCAGGATCGACAAGCCGGAGCTGACGCTACCGCATCCCCGGCTGTTCGAGCGCGCCTTCGTGCTGGTGCCGCTCGCCGAGATCGTGCCCGACCGTATCATCGCGGGACGCCGTGTCAGGGACGCGCTGACGAGGCTTTCGACCGACGGTATTTTGCGACTACCCGACCTCGACCAGCCCTGACCAGGCCCCGGGTGGCCTAAAACAACCGTTTGGCTTGGCGGCCGCCCCGTGGCAATTTCCGGCCAAATCAAGAGGCTACCCAAGGAAACTATTCAAGGAACCACTTTCTCGATGACCACGACCACTGACGAGCTGCGATTGGCCGCGGATTTTGCCCCCGCGCATTACGATGACTGGCGCAAGCTGGTCGACGGGGTGCTGAAGGGCGCGCCGTTCGAAAAACTGGTCGGCAAGACATCCGATGGATTGAAGATCGATCCGATCTACCCGCGCGCGCAAGGCGCCGCCCCGGTCGCAGGCCGCCCTGCGGCCGCGCCCTGGCAGATCATGCAGCGGGCCGATCATCCCGACGCCAAGGCGGCCAACGCGCAGGCGCTGCACGACCTCGAAAATGGCGCGACCGGGCTCACCCTCGTGTTCGCCGGCGCCAATGGTGCTTACGGCTTCGGGCTGGATCCTTCGCCGGAGGCTGTGGCGCAGATCCTCGACGGCATCTATCTCGATGCCGGCATCGGCGTTGAGCTTCAGATCGGCCCGCAGTCGCGGATGGCGGCCATCCATGTCGCGGAATATATCAAGGGCAAGGGGCTCGATCCTGCGTCCTGCGATATCCGTTTCGGGCTCGACCCGCTCGGCGCCGGCGCGGTGTGGGGATCCAGCCCCTATAGCTGGTCCGAGATCGTGCCCGCGGTCACCACCGCCATCAAAGGCCTTGCCGCACTCGGCTTCAAAGGTCCGCTGGCGGCGGCCGACGGGCGCGTGATCCACGATGCCGGCGGATCGGAAGTTCAGGAACTGGCGTTTGTGCTGGCCTCTGGCGTCGCCTATCTGCGCGCGATCGAAACCGCCGGCATCCCGCTCGAAGACGCGCAGGGCATGGTCTATGCGCGGCTTTCCGCCGACGCCGATCAGTTCCTGACGCTGGCGAAATTCCGCGCCATCAGGCTGTTGTGGGCGCGGGTCGAACAGGCCTGCGGCCTCACGCCCAAACCATTGTTCGTCGCGGCCGATACCGCCTGGCGCATGCTGACGCAGCGCGACCCGTACGTGAACATGCTGCGGGCGACGATGGCAACCTTCTCCGCCGGCCTCGGCGGCGCCAACGCCATCACCGTGCTACCGCATACGCTGGCGCTGGGCTTGCCCGATCCGTTCGCGCGCCGCGCCGCGCGCAACACGCAGCTGGTGCTGCTGGAAGAATCCAACCTCGCCAAGGTGTCCGATCCCGCCGCCGGCTCCGGCGGCATCGAAACACTGACAAAACAGCTTTGCGAAGCCGCCTGGTCGCTGTTCCAGGAGATCGAGAAGGTCGGCGGGCTGTTCGCTGCGCTCGAGCAGAACCTGATCCAGCGCAAGGTCGCGGCGACGCGGACGGTGCGCGAGACCAACATCGCCAAGCGCCGCGACGTGCTGACCGGCGCCAGCGAATTTCCGAACCTGCACGAGGCCGAGATCGCGGTGCTGGACGCAAAACCGATTGCGCTGGCGCCCTATGGCGAAGCCAGGTTCAAATTCGATGCGCTGCCGCCGATGCGGCTGGCCGCACCGTTCGAAGTGTTGCGCGACAAATCGGACGCGAAGCTCAAGAGCGCGAGCGCACGGCCCAAGATTTTCCTCGCCAATCTCGGCACTCCGGCCGATTTCACCGCGCGGGCGACATTTGCAAAAAGCTTCTTCGAGACCGGCGGCATCGAGGCCATCGATACGCAGGGCTTTGCCGATCCGGCGACGCTTGCCGCCGCATTCAAGGCCTCCGGCGCCGACGTGGCGTGCCTTTGTTCCGCCGACAGGGTCTATGCCGCCCACGCGCTAGCGGCCGCACAGGCCCTTCAAGCCGCCGGTGCAAAGCATATCTATCTGGCAGGCCGGCCCGGCGAGCAGGAAGCAGCACTACGGGCCGCCGGCGTCGGCGACTTCATTTTTGCCGGCGGCGATGCGCTCGCAATGTTGCAGGACGCCTGGAAGCGAATGGAGTGAGCATGGCATCGGAGAGAAAAGCTGTTTTGAGCGGCGGCTGCCAGTGTGGCGCCGTGCGTTTCGCGGTTTATGCGGGCCCGGTGAAAATCGGATTGTGCCACTGCCGCATGTGCCAGAAGGCCGTGGGCGGCCCTTTCATTTCGCTCGCCGAAGTCAAGCACGGCGACTTTGCGTGGACCCGCGGCAAGCCGGCAAGCTTTCGCTCGTCGACGATTGCCGAGCGCGACTTCTGCGCGGCGTGCGGGACGCCGCTCAGCTATCGAGCCGTCGACGCCGACGTCATTGAGCTGACCACCGGCAGCTTCGACCGGCCGGACCTCGTGGTTCCAACCTACGCCTCGGGAACCGAGTCCCATTTGGCCTGGGTCGGCAGGATCGGCGATCTGCCCGGCAAAAGCACGCGAGAGGGTATCGGCAGCGAAGTGCTCAGCCGTATCGTCAGCCACCAGCATCCGGACCGCGATTGAGGGGTGGCGTCCCCCCACGCTTCACAAGTGCTATATTGGTAACCCATGACCCGCATACCGAACTTCGCGAATATCGCTTTTGAATCCACCGCCGCAGCGCAGCCCGCCGGCGGCGCCGAGCCGTGGCTGACGCCCGAGGGCATCCTCGTCAAGCCCGCCTACAGCGAGGCCGATCTCGAAGGCATCGACTTCCTCGAGACCTGGCCCGGCATCGCGCCCTATCTGCGCGGCCCCTACCCGACCATGTATGTCAACCAGCCCTGGACGATCAGGCAATATGCCGGGTTCTCAACGGCGGAAGATTCCAACGCGTTCTACCGCCGCAACCTCGCGGCCGGACAAAAGGGTCTTTCGGTCGCATTCGATCTGGCGACGCACCGCGGTTATGACAGCGATCATCCGCGCGTCTCCGGCGACGTCGGCATGGCCGGCGTCGCGATCGATTCGATCTATGATATGCGCACGCTGTTTGCCGGCATCCCGCTCGACCAGATGAGCGTGTCGATGACCATGAACGGCGCGGTGCTGCCGATCCTGGCGCTGTTCGTTGCCGCCGCCGAGGAACAGGGCGTACCGCCGGAGAAGCTGTCGGGCACCATTCAGAACGACATTCTCAAAGAGTTCATGGTGCGCAACACCTACATCTATCCGCCCGCGCCCTCGATGCGGATCATCTCCGACATCTTCGCTTACACCTCGCAAAAGATGCCGAAATACAATTCGATTTCGATCTCCGGCTATCACATGCAGGAAGCCGGCGCGACGCAGGACCTCGAACTCGCCTACACGCTGGCCGACGGCGTCGAATATCTCCGCGCCGGACTGGCGGCGGGCCTCGACGTCGACCGCTTTGCGCCGCGGCTGTCGTTCTTCTGGGCCATCGGCATGAACTTCTTCATGGAAGTGGCAAAGATGCGCGCGGCGCGCCTCTTGTGGGCCAAGCTGCTGACGCAGTTCAACCCGAAAGACCCGCGCTCACTGTCGCTGCGTACGCATTGCCAGACCTCGGGCTGGTCGCTGACCGCGCAGGACGTCTTCAACAATGTGATGCGCACCACCATCGAGGCGATGGCGGCAACGCAAGGCCACACGCAGTCGCTGCACACCAACGCGCTCGACGAGGCGCTCGCGCTGCCGACCGATTTCTCGGCGCGCATTGCCCGCAACACGCAATTATTCCTGCAACAGGAAAGCGGCACCAACCGCATCATCGATCCCTGGGGCGGCTCCTATTATGTCGAACGGCTAACCCGCGATCTCGCCGCCAAGGCCTGGGGCCATATCCAGGAAGTCGAGGCGCTCGGCGGCATGGCGAAGGCGATCGAGGCCGGCGTGCCCAAGCTGCGGATCGAGGAAGCTTCCGCCAAGACGCAGGCGCGGATCGACGCCGGACGGCAGGCGGTGATCGGCGTCAACAAGTTCAAGCCGGTCAACGAGGCCGCCATCGACGTGCTGAAGGTGGAAAACTCCACCGTGCGCCGCCTGCAGATCGACAAGCTCAAGCGGCTGCGCTCCGAGCGCAGCCAGAAGGACGTGGACCAGGCCTTGGCGGCATTGACGCGCTCGGCCGGCGAAGGCAACGGCAACCTTTTGGCGCTCGCGATCGATGCGGCGCGCGCCAAGGCCACCGTCGGCGAAATCTCGGACGCGATGGAGAAGGTGTTCGGACGGCATCGCGCGGAAATCAAATCCATCACCGGCGTCTACAAGCGGGAGGCGTCCACCATGTCCAATCGGGTCGAAAAAGTGCAGGCGCTGATCGATGCGTTCGAGGATGCCGAGGGCCGCCGCCCGCGTATTCTCGTCGCCAAGATCGGCCAGGACGGCCACGACCGCGGCCAGAAGGTGATCGCGTCAGCCTTTGCCGACGTCGGCTTCGACGTCGATATCGGGCCGCTGTTTGCCACCGCCGACGAAGCCGCGCGGCAGGCGGTCGAGAACGACGTGCATATCCTCGGCGTCTCCTCGCTGGCGGCCGCCCATCTCACCGCGGTGCCCGAATTGAAGGCCGCGCTGAAGAAGCAAGGCCGCGAGGATATCATGATCATCATCGGCGGCGTGGTGCCGCCGCAGGATTACGAGGCGCTCTACAAGGCCGGCGCCGAAGCAATCTTCCCGCCGGGCACCGTGATCGCCGACGCCGCCGAAGAGCTGATCCACAAGCTCAATGCAAGGCTGGGGCACAGCGAGGCGGCGGAGTAGCCTCACCCAGCGCGGCGCTCCAATGCCCGCTCCAGCGAATGGGTCCACTCCGGTATCCAGGACTGAAACAGCGCCCGCCAGCGATCGGCATCCTCTGGCGCGGTGTCGAGCACGACGTCCCATTCAATGAAGGTCCGGTCGCCCTCGACGATTGGCGACAGGTGCATGGTTCCCTCGTAGCGCGTCGGTCCTGGCGCTTCCGGCAGAAGACCTGATGGAAACGGGAACGGTTCGATGCCGGCATAGGTCAGGCTGTGCTGCGCGTCGGAATGGCGAGCCAGGCGTTGCCGGATCCAGCTGCCGAGATAGCAGAAGCGCCTGATGGCGCCGACCTCGTCGCCGCCCTTGTCGTCCTCGATGACGCTTTCGCTCACGCCATCGATATAGGCCGGATAATTGTTGAAATCGCGGATCAGCGACCACACGGTAGCAAGCGGATAATCCAGCACGGTGCTGTAATAGGCTGTCGTCATGTTACCTCCGCAGTCGATCGCGGCTGTCCTGTGACGCCGCGTATGGACACCTATCCGCGCCTCCTGATCGCCACCACCCGATTTCCGGATGTGTTGTGATCTCCCACCGGCGATCATCCGGCATCATCGCGTAACGCCTTGCGAGCGCAGCGCAAAGCCGCCTAGAATGCCGCATCACAAGAGCGCCCGCTGTCAGGGACGCCGCAGGGAGGATTACATGACCAAAATTACGCGCCGCGCATTTGCGGCTTCAACCGCCGCAGCAGCGGCCGTCGCGGGTTTTGGATTCAAGCCGGCGCTGGCGCAGGCTTATCCGGCACGGCCGGTGACCGTGATCGTGCCATGGGGCGCCGGCGGCGGCACCGATGCGACCGCGCGTATCGTGGCGGCGCTCTTGGAGAAGGATCTCGGGCAGCCGTTCAACGTGGTCAATCGCACCGGCGGCTCCGGCGTGGTCGGCCATTCCGCCATCGCAACCGCGCCGCCCGACGGCTACACCATCGGCATGCTGACGGTGGAGATCTCGATGATGCACTGGCAGGGACTGACGGAACTGGCGCCAAAGAGCTACACGCCGCTGGCTCTGATGAACGAGGACCCGCCCGGCATCCAGGTCCCTTCAGCGTCGCCCTACAAGACCGTGAAGGAACTCGCCGACGCCATCAAGGCAGCGCCCGTCGGCAAGTTCAAAGCCTCGGGCACCGGTCAGGGTGGCATCTGGCATCTGGCGCTGGTCGGCTGGATGCAGGCGCTCGGACTTCCTGCAAATCAGGTGGCCTGGGTGCCGTCGAACGGTGCCGCGCCCGCGATGCAGGATCTCGCGGCAGGCGGTCTCGACCTGACCACCTGCTCGGTGCCGGAAGCGCGCGCGATCATCGAAGCCGGCAAGGCGCGCAGCCTCGCCATCATGGCGCCCAAGCGCAACCCGTCTTTCCCTGACGTGCCGACGCTGAAGGAGTCGATGGGCATCGACTATGCAACAGGCGCGTGGCGCGGCATTGCGGGTCCGAAGGGCCTGCCTGCGGATATCGCGACCAAGCTCACGGCTTCACTGAAGAAGGTCTACGACTCCAAGGACTTCAAGGACTTCATGAGCAATCGCGGTTTTGGAACGGTGTGGGGCGACGCGACGGAATTCGCGGCATTCATGGACAAGGGCGACGCCCAAATGGGCGAGGCGATGAAGGCTGCCGGCCTCTCCAAGGCCTGATCGATCCCACCGGTTCACTTGCTCGGAAATCCGTGGGGCTCGTTTCATGCGTCTTCCCGATCAAGTCACGGGATTGTTTCTTGTTGGCCTCGGAGCGGCGGCTGCCTATGGCGGCTGGCTGCTGCCGCCCGTGCCCGGTCAGCCGGTGGGCCCCAATATCTTTCCGCTGGTGATCGGATCGGGTCTCGCGCTTTGCGGGCTTGCGATCGCTCTCGGCATCGGCCGTACCTTCGAAGAGGAAGAAGAGATTGTTCCGCTCGAGGCTGGTCAAGCGCGGCCGCCCACCGGCAGGCTTTACGGCCTGCGCGCACTGTTGCCGCCGGCACTCCTGTTGTTCTACGTGGCGGTCGCAGACCGATTGGGTTTCATCATCACGGCCGCGCTGATCGTGTTCGTGACGTCGAGCGCGCTCGGCGCGCGCTGGAAACTTTCGCTGCCGCTCGCGGTGATGGCACCGATTTTCATCCATCTGATTTTCAGCAAGCTGCTGCGCGTGCCGCTCCCGGCCGGGCTGTTGCCGATGCCGTGGTGACCCATGCTTAACACCCTGATTGAAGCGTTCGCACTCATTTCCACCTGGGAAGTCATCATCGCGATGCTTGCGGCATCGGTCTATGGCCTTGTCATCGGGTCGCTACCCGGCCTGTCCGCGACGATGGCGACCGCCCTGCTGGTCCCGGTTACGTTCTATCTGTCACCGATCGCCGCGATTGCGACCATCGTGGCGGCGTCCACGATGGCGATCTTCTCCGGCGACATCCCCGGCGCGTTGCTTCGCATTCCGGGTACTCCCGCCTCGGCAGCGTACGCGGACGAAGCCTATGCCATGACCCGCAAGGGAGAAGCCGAACTGGCGCTTGGCGCCGGCGTATGGTTCTCCGCCGTTGGCGGTATCGCGGGCACGCTCTCGCTGATGATCCTCGCGCCGCCGCTTGCCGAGATCGCGCTGTCGTTCTCGACCTTCGAATACTTCTGGCTCGCATTCCTGGGCCTGATGTGCGCGACGCTGGTCGCGCGCTCTTCGCCCGTAAAGGCCATCGCGGGCATGTTCATCGGTCTGCTTGTCGCCTGCATCGGGATCGAAAATCCCGGCGGCGTGCCTCGCTTCACGTTTGGAATGACCAATCTGTTCGGCGGCATCGAGCCGATCCCGGCACTGGTTGGGGTATTTGCCGTGGCGCAAGTCATGCGTGCCATGCTGACGCCGGAACCGCCGCCAATCCCAAAGCGCAAGTTCGGAAGCATCATGGCGGGCCAGTGGAGGCTCACCAAGAAGTATCGCTGGCAGATGACACGCGGGAACATCATCGGCATCATCATCGGGGTGCTGCCGGGCGCCGGTGCCGACATGGCCGCGTGGGTCAGCTACGCGATGTCCAAGCGCTTCTCGAAGGAGCCCGAGAAGTTCGGAACAGGCCACGTTGAGGGCCTGGTCGAAGCCGGCGCCAGCAACAACGCCAGCATCGCGTCGGGTTGGGTGCCGTCGCTGCTGTTCGGCATTCCCGGCGACACCATCGCGGCCATCGCCATCGGCGTGCTCTACATGAAGGGATTGAACCCCGGCCCGACGCTGTTCACCGAGAAGGCGTCGAGCATGTATGCGATTTATCTCATGTTCATCATCGCCAACATCATCATGATTCCGCTGGGCATCGTCATGATCCGTCTGGCGACTTACGTGTTGCGCGCGCCCCGTTCCTCCGTCATGCCCTTCATCATGCTGTGCTGCGCGGTCGGTTCGTTCGCCATCGGCAACAACATGTTCGGCGTCGTGACCGTCGCGGCTTTCGGAATCATTGGTTACGTCATGGAAGCCAACGGTTATCCGGTCGCCGCCATGGTGCTCGGTATCGTGATGGGCACCATGATCGAGCAGAGTTTCGTGACTTCGCTGATCAAGTCCGACGGCAGCGTGTTGCCGTTCTTCGAGCGACCGATTTCCGCGATCCTCGCCGCCTTGGCGATCGGTGCGTTGATTTGGCCGGTGCTGATCTGGGGGTGGCGACGGCTCAAGGCGGCTTCGCCCGCCGCCGCGCCCCGCTGACGCTCCACACGATCCCCTCGCCTGCACCGCGCAGCCGTTGTAAACCAAGGCATGAACCGGCCGATTGCTCCCCCCGATATCGACAAGCTCGCCACGGACCTGCGTGCCGGCAGCCGCGCCGCGCTGGCGCGCGCGATCACCCTGATCGAGAGCCGCCGCGCCGACCATCAAGCCGCCGCGCGCGATCTGGTGCAGGCGCTGCTGCCCGACACCGGCAAGGCGGTGCGGGTCGGCATCACCGGTTCCCCTGGGGTCGGCAAGTCAACTACCATCGATGCGCTCGGCATGTTTCTGATCGAGGGCGGCCACAAGGTCGCGGTGCTGGCGGTGGACCCGTCCTCGGCGCGGACCGGCGGCTCCATTCTCGGCGACAAGACGCGGATGGCGCGATTGTCCGCCTCCGACGACGCCTTCATCCGGCCCTCGCCTGCGTCAGGCACGCTCGGCGGGGTCGCCGCGAAAACCCGCGAGGCGATGTTGTTGTGCGAAGCGGCCGGCTTTGACGTGGTGCTGGTGGAGACGGTCGGCATCGGCCAGTCCGAGACCGCGGTCTGCGACATGACCGACTTCTTCCTGGCGCTGATGCTGCCCGGCGCCGGCGACGAATTGCAGGGCATCAAGAAGGGCCTGGTCGAACTCGCCGACATGATCGCGGTCAACAAGGCCGATGGCGACAATATCAAGCGCGCCAATCTCGCCGCCGCAGAATATCGCGGCGCGCTGCATATTCTAACGCCCCGTTCGGAGCACTGGCATCCGCCGGTGCTGACCTATTCGGCGCTGACCGGCACCGGCATGGACACGCTGTGGCAGAAGATCCTCGATCACCGCACCGCCATGAATGCCTCGGGCGAATTCGCAGGCCGGCGGCGCGAGCAGCAGGTGAAATGGATGTGGTCGATGCTGGAGCAACGGATGATGGCGCGGCTGCGCGCCGACCCCGCGATTCGCGCCCGGGTGAAAAAGACCGAGGCGGAGGTCGCCGACGGGCGCATCACGCCGGCGCTTGCGGCCGAACAGATCGCGGAGATGCTGCGGTGAACGACAGGCTTCGCATTCTCGTCACCGGCTTCGGTCCGTTTCCGGGCGCGCCGTATAATCCAACGCAGGCGCTGGTCGAGCGGCTGTTGCGGCTGCGCCGTCCGGCCTTCGCCGACGTGGAAGTATCGAGTCACATCTTTCCCGTGACCTACAAGGCGGTCGATCTCGAATTGCCGCAAGCGCTCGCAAAACACCGGCCGCAGGCAATACTGATGTTTGGCCTCGCGGGCCGCACCAAGCATGTCAGGATCGAGACCCGCGCGCGCAACGCCGTCACGTTGCTGTGGCCCGATGCGGCGCAAACCCGCGTCCGCAAGGGATCGATTGGGCTCGGCCCGGATGCGATGCGGTTCGGCCCGCATACGCTGCGGCTGCTGCACGCCGCGCAGGCGACCGGCATCGACGCACGGCCGTCGCGCGATGCCGGGAGTTATCTTTGCAACTATCTGAGCTGGCGCGCGATCGAGGCCGCCGCCACCAACGACTATCTCCGCCTGGCGTCGTTCGTGCATATTCCGCCGCTCGCACGCGGCGGCGCATTGCGGCGCAAGGGCAACGCACGCATCACGCTCGATGAACTGGTCGATGCGGGCGAGGCGATGCTGCTGGAGATGGTGGTGCTGGCGCGACAGGCAGTGCTGAATTCGTAGGGCGGGCAAAGCGTAAGCGTGCCTACCATTCGTTTCGCGTAAGAAATGGTGGGCACGGCGCTGGCGCGCCTTTGCCCGCCCTACGGCCTACGACTGATCTACCCAGGATTAACCCTACCCCCAACAATGGCCCTGTTCCGCCCTCGCGTTCATCATGCGCCGGCCCATTTTCGCGCTAGCTTTGGCCTGCGAATGCCATGACCTGCATTGCGCGAGGATATCGAATCATGGACGCAAAACGCCGCCAGTTCATGGGCGTTTCCGCCGCCGGCATTGCCGGCGCGTTGGCGATGTCGCCGGACGCTGCGCGCGCGGCGCCGCCGGCCTCGACGTTCGGGCGCGACGCCACGCAATATGGCGTGCGTCCCGGCAGTCCCGAGGATCAAACCAAGGTATTGCAGCGCGCGATCGATGAAGCCGCGCGGGCGCAGGTGCCGCTGTCGCTGCCGCCGGGCGTCTACCGCACCGGCCTGCTCCGTCTGCAAAACGGCTCGCAACTGGTCGGCGTGCGCGGCGCGACCAAACTTGTCTTCAGTGGCGGCGCATCGATGCTGCAGAGCGAGGGCGCCGGCGGCATCGGGCTATCAGGCATCACGTTCGACGGCGGTGCCATTCCGCTGCCGACGCGGCGTGGCCTTGTCCATTGCGCGGGCGGTCGCGATGTCCGCATCACCGATTGCGAAATCACCGCCAGCGGCGGCAACGGCATCTGGCTCGAGCAGGTCTCGGGCGACATCAGCGGCAACATCTTCACCAGGATCGCGACCACGGCGGTGGTGTCGTTTGATGCAAAGGGCCTGATCGTCTCGCGCAACACCATCATCGACACCAACGACAACGGCATCGAGATCCTGCGGACGGCGATCGGCGATGACGGCACGCTGGTCCTGGACAACCGTATCGAGGACATCAAGGCCGGGCCCGGCGGTTCCGGCCAGTACGGCAACGCCATCAACGCCTTCCGCGCCGGCAACGTGATCGTGCGCGGCAACCGCATCCGCAATTGCGACTATTCGGCGGTGCGCGGCAATTCGGCGTCCAACATCCACATCACGGATAACAGCGTCAGCGATGTCCGCGAGGTCGCGCTGTATTCGGAATTCTCGTTCGAAGGTGCTGTGATCGCCAACAACACCGTCGACGGCGCCGCCGTCGGCGTCTCCGTCTGCAATTTCAACGAGGGCGGCCGCATCGCGGTCGTCCAGGGCAACGTCATCCGCAATCTGTTGCCGAAGCGGCCGGTCGGCACCATTCCGGACGATGACGCGGGCATCGGCATTTATGTCGAGGCGGACAGTTCCGTGACCGGCAATGTGATCGAGAACGCCCCCTCCTTCGGGATCATCGCCGGCTGGGGCAAATATCTGCGCGATGTCGCCATCACGGGCAATGTGATCCGCAAGGCCTTTGTCGGGGTCGGCGTCTCGGTCGTGCCGGGCGCCGGCACGGCGCTAGTCAACAACAACATGATTTCGGAAACCCCGCGCGGCGCCGTGGTCGGCCTCGACCACGCCCGCGCCATCACGACCGACCTGTCCGCCGAAGGCGCCCAGCGTTACGCCCAGGTGGTGATCGGGACCAATGCGGTGCGCAGGTAGTCTTTGTTTGACGCGTTTTCTTGACGCGAACCGGTATCCACCCCGGATCAAGTCCGGGGCAGGCTTTCGCTTGAAAACGCTATGTCGCTACAGCGCGTTGCGCAGCAGCGGGTAGCGATCCCTGATCGCGTCAAGATCCAGCGTCGGGGGTGAGAGATCGTCCAACGCCGGCGCGTCGGGCACCGAGGGCGCTTCGGCGGAATCGGCAAGCACGCTTTCCAGCGCGACCAGGACATCGCCCGGGACATCGCGGGGTGGCAATTCGGCTGCGACTTGCATCGGCCGCGGCGCCGGCGGAAGCCGATCGCGCAGCAACCTGTGTTCAGTCGAGTGGCGACGTCCGAGCCAGGACAAATCGACGGCGGTGTTATCGAGCGAGGCCTCGCGCGTCTCCAGTTTGCGCCAGAGTTCGACCGCTTCCTTGGCTTCCCGGATATTTTCGAGAAAGGCGTCTTCGGTATGAAAGCGCCGCCAGCGCCCGGTCTCGAACAGTTCGGTGAGGTAATCCAGCCGCTGCTCCGCAAGATTGCACCAGCGCGCAACGATATCGCGGCCCCGTGCCACGTCTGCATGATGTGTCATAAACCTGCCCGTAAGGAGAAGAACGGACGCAGACGCAACAGAGGCGAATCAACTGGACGTGGTGGGGATATTCTGTGGAAAACTTCTTGATTGTCCAGTACGTGACATTACGGGACACACCCCGGTGCAAGAAACCCGCATGAATGCAGGGTTACTCGCGCTATCGACCGTCAAGCCGTTCAACGGCATGGCCGCATTGCGTGGACTCGCGGTGATTTCACGGACGGCAACGCGGGTCGATGAGCTCTCGCTCAGAAACGGGGTGCTGAAAAGAAAAGACCCGTCCGGGGGGACAACCGGACGGGTCAAGCCATATGGGCGCTTGGGGTGGATGGGCGCTCGCGCCGAATACAGCCGATGGGGAGGGATAACCGCTCCCACATTCATTAGTCGCAGCAGCTTTGCGGGACGTTCAAAAGGCCGATCGATTTTTTTAACTTTTTATTCGGGCGAGCCGGCCGAAATCACCGCGTAGCGGGGCGATTAACGGTGTTTGCGGCCGATTTCTCGGACGCCATCGACGGCGCCGAGCCGTTCATCGCTCTGCTCACGGAAGCGTTATCGGCGGGAGCCGGCGCCTTCTGAGATCCCGGCGCCTCCGAAACCGCAGCGAGCGGTACCGCAGGCGCGGCCGTCGAGGCGGTGACGGCAGCGAAAGCATCGACCTCGCCCGCCCCGAACATATCGTCACGGCCGGGCGCGCCAAGGTCGCGGGCGGTCTTCGTCAGGATCGCGCGCAGATCGTTCGGCTTCAACGCAGGATTGCGCTCCAGCATCAGGGCGGCAACGCCGCTGACAAAGGCGGCGGAAAACGAGGTACCCGAGGTGATCTGGTATTTATCGTCCGGCGCCGGCAGGAAGATATCCGCGCCGGGCGCTGCGATGGCGATATGGACACCGCGGTTCGATGCCGCAAACAGCTTTGCCTGCGAGTCGGTTCCGCTCACCGCAATGACGTTCGGATTGGCGGCGGGATAGAGCGCCGGCGATTTGGCTCCGGCATTGCCGGCGGCGGCCACCATCAGGATCCCCCTGGAAGCGGTCGCGGCAACGCCGCGCTCGATCAAGGGATCCTTCGGTCCTGCAAAACTCATGTTGATGATCTGCGCACCGTGCTCGGCCGCATAGTCCAGCCCCTTGAGGATCACATAGGAGGTGCTCTCAGCACCATTTGCGCCGCTGCCGAACGCACGGATCGCCAATAGCCGCGCCTCCGGCGCGCTTCCCATCAGCTTGCCATGCGCCACGATCGCGCCCGCAATGCCGGTACCGTGGACGTGCGGGCCTTCCTTGCTGCCGAGCGCATCGAAACTGTCGGCAACCGAATTGACGAGTTCGGGATGTTTGACGTCAACGCCTGAATCGATCACCGCAATGGTGACGTTCATGCCGCGGACCAGCTTGTGCGCCTGTGGCAACCGAAGCTGGGCGACCGCGTATTGCGCGGCGTCGCCCTCGCTCATCGAGCGCTTCTGATCCTGCAGCATATAGCGGAAATTGAGCTGCACCGACTTCACGCCGCCGGCGCTGTCAGCGGCGAACTCACGGCGGACGACGTCCACCGGGCGCTGATCGATGATCCGGAACAGGCCGATGGTGCCGCCGATCAGCGGGAATTCCTGCGAGGAGAGCCGCTCGAGGCCGTGACGCCGGGCCAGTTCGTCGGCCTGCGCCGGCGATAGCGCACTGTCGATCTCGGCCACCAGTTCGTTCGGGATCGCGCGCGTGTCGATCGCGGCCGCCTGCGGCGGCGCGTTGTTGCGCGGACCGTTATTGCCCTTCTTGGCCGAGCCGCCGCTGCCGCCGCCATCGACCGAAAGGACCGGGCGGTCGAAGCATTCGCCGTCAGGACCGCGATTGGCGTACTGGCAGACCGGATAGAGGTTGGGTGAAAAACGCAGCGGAAGCGTCGGATCCACACCGACACGGGAAATCTCGGGACGCCCGTTCGGTGTCCGCCCTACCAACGTCCCACCTCCGCCTCCGCCGTGCGTGGTCGGCGGAACGCGCGCGATGACCCCGGGACCGGGCCGGGTCGTGACGACAGGCCGGTTCACAATGACGGGGCGGTTCGTGATAGCCGGCCGGTTCGTGATGACAGGACGGCCCGTGATGACCGGATTGACCCGCGCCCCGACGGTTGGGTTGATTCTGGTCGTTGCGGACGGATTGATTGTCGGCACCCGGGAACTAACGTTCAGGCTCGGCGTGCGCATGATGGCTTGCGCGTCGGCGACCGAACCGCCGAACAGCACAAGCGGCAGCGCCATCGCCGACAAAGCCCATGCCGCGCGCTGCGCCCTTATCCGCCAATTCACGCGAGCATCGACCATGGGACCTCGGCTTGGTCAGGCGACCGACGCCTTACGGCGTCGGCACCGCAAGATTGACGATCTTCTCACCTTGCAACTTGTTCATCAGGTTCGTGACTTCATCCTTGCCCAGCGCACGGTTGCCGAACTGCAGCCGGAACATGCCGCCCTTGGCGCCATCGACGATCGAAGCCTGATAATTGTCCAGGAGCGCGTTGATGTCGGCGATGCGCGCGTCAGGGTTAAACCGCACCAGCGCGCGCGGTGGCACCGCGGCACCAAGTTCGCGGGTAAGGGGCGCCGCCGTCTGATTCAGGCTCAGCGAAGCCGTTTGAAAGGAAGCAGTCTGGTTCTTCATCAGCACCGCGCCGATCACCCCGGCCTGCAACAGCAGCGCAACAGCGCCGAGGCTCGCCGACCAGGCCAGCGTCCGCGGCGAAAGCTTTGTGAAGAATTCCGCGATCCGCGTCGAGAGATTGATCGACACCGACGGCTTGCGCTCGGGCTCGCCGTCGATCGCCGCGAACAGCTTCTGCATGGCGCGCGCGGACGGCGCACCCAGGCTTTCGTTGAGATGAATGGTCTCGGCATATTCTTCCTGGATCACGGCATATTGCCGGGCCAGGTCGGGATCGCCGGCGAGCGCCTCATCGACGCGACGCGCATCGCGCGCGTTCAACGTGCCGGCCGCATGGAATGGCAGCAGCATCTCGATTTCGCCGGGCTCTTGATCCAGCATTTTCTTGCTCATCGCCATCATGGCCAACCTCGCTCAATGCCGGCTGCCTTGAGCAGTTCGGCCAATTTCTTGCGCGCATAAAACAGACGCGTCTTGACGGTGTTTTCCGGAATTCCGACGATTTCGGCCACCTCTTCCACGGACTTCTCGTGGTAGTAGACGAGATCGACGATCTCCCGATGCTCAGGCGAAAGTGATGTCAGGCACTTGCGCAACGCATCACTGGTATCTTTCTTCTGAACCACCACTTCCGGATCATCGGACGTATCCTCGATCGCGTTCGCGGTCTCATCGTCCAGTCCAACATCCTTCCGGCGCCTAAGTGCCGACAGGGCCTTGAACCGCGTAATCGCCAGCAGCCAGGTGGTAACAGCGGATCGGCCTTCGAACTTGCCAGCCTGGCGCCACACATCGAGAAACACCTCACTGATGAGGTCTTCCGCAACCTGTTCGTCCCTGACGAGCCGAAGCCCGAAACGGAACACCCTGACATGGTGCCTTCCGTAAAGCACCTGCATGGCGAGCCGGTCGCCTTGAGCGATCCGAGCGATCAGAATTTCGTCTGAAGCCGCCTGTGCCGCACTCAATTGCCGTCTCGCAAGGTTGGTCGGGGGGAGATGGCGGAGGGTTCGATGGCCGAGGCAAGATTCTTCACATTACGGCAATGACCGGACTGCATGTGTGATCTACCCCACAGAGGATCGCCGGACGACCGAGATGATGCCGACGAGAACGAACGAAGGCCCGGAATTGGTACCATAATACGGAATTGCTTTCCTAGAGGTTGCACCACCCGTTGCGACCTTACCAAGGCTCGGTCCGCAAGGCAGCATCTGCGTACAAGTTGAGCTGCCACGCAACGGTCGCGGCCGCCCGAATCCGCCAAATTTCCGTTGCGAAACAGGACAATGGAGGTGTTTTAACGGACCAGATTCGGTTCCAAAAGATACCAAACCTAAAGGCTTTCCCACTTAGATTTTTGCCGAGTTCCATCAACGGCGAGTCCATGGGCACCGCGGCCTCCTCATTCGTGAATCCGGCCGATCTGGATGGCGTCGGTCCCCAGCCGGCGGCGAAGGCGCTTGCCCGGCGCGCCAAGCAGCGTCGCCAGATCCTGATCATGATCGGGGCCAGCTACATCATCGACGCCGGGGTCTTGCTGCTGTATGCGCAAGCCGGTTCGACGCCCCTCATGATCGCCCCGGCCTATGCCGCTTCCGGCCTGACCCTGGTGATTTTCAGCCTCATCCTTTCGGAATTCGGGTTCAACGAGCGCTTCAAGGATCATTATCTGGTCGCCCCGCAGGCGACCATCTGCATGCTGATTGCCCTGGCGTTCACCTATCTGGCGCCCGAAGTCGGCGGCATGTTCCTCTGCACCCTGTTCATCGTGTTCAGCTTCAGTTCGCTGCGCTCGATCCCTGCGCAGACCATGATGATCTGGACGGCGATGACGATCGGCCTCGCCGGGCTGTTCCTGTTGACCGACAAGCCGATCTCGATGCCGCATGGCAGTCACCTCGAGCGCTTTGCCACCTTGCTGGTGTTCGTCCTGACCATCGGACGCTGCATGTTCTTAGGCATCTTCTCCAGCTCGCTGAAGCAATCGCTGTATCAGAGCGGGCTGAAACTCAAGGAAGCCTACAAACGGATCGAGGAGCTCGCCGAACTCGACGAACTCACGGGATCGTATAACCGCCGCTGCATCATGCGGATGCTGGATGAAGAGATCGCCCGCGCCGGCCGCAATGACGCACCCTGCTCGATCGCATTGATCGATCTCGACTGGTTCAAGCGCATCAACGACGCCTTTGGTCATCCGACCGGCGACGAGGTGCTGCGGACTTTCGCCATCACCATGTTCGCCAACATCCGTGGCATCGACCGCTTTGGCCGCTACGGCGGCGAGGAATTCCTGCTGGTGCTGCCCGGCATGAGCACCGACAATGCCGTGCGTGCACTCGACCGGCTGCGCGGGATCATTGCGGGGCTCGACTGGAGCGCATTCTCGCCCGACATGAGCGTGACCATTTCCGGAGGCGTCGCGACGCTGAAGCCGGAGGAAACCCCGGACCTGTTTCTCGCCCGCGCCGACAGCGCGCTTTACGCAGCCAAGGCACAGGGACGCAACCGCATCGCCAGCGCCTGAACCGGCCATTTCAGTTGTTCCGGCGACGGAGAATCCATCGCCGGGCTTTTGCTCCAGGATAGAGTCATATGAGTTCGAAGTCCGCTATCGCCCCCATCAGCCTGCTCGACGAACTGCAGACCACGCTCGCGCACGGGACTGTCGCCCGCCGGGTCGAAACCTTGCGCCGGGTGACCGACCTTTTCATCAACGGCGCGGTGGACTTTTCGGACGAACAGGTTGGGCTGTTCGACGATGTCTTCCAGTGCCTGATCGATCACATCGAGACCTCAGCCAAGACATTGCTGGCCAACCGCCTCGCGCCGGTCGACACCGCGCCGCCGCTGACGATCCGGGCATTGGCGTTCGACGACGTGATCGAGGTTGCCGGACCCGTGCTGTCGCAATCGGCGCGGCTCGACGACGAGACCCTGATCGAGAATGCGCGCAGCAAAAGCCAGGCGCATTTGATGGCGATCTCGACACGAAAAGTGTTGAGCGGCGCGGTCACCGACGTGCTGGTCCAGCGCGGCAATGATGCGGTGGTCCAGAGCACCGTCAACAATCCGGGCGCCGAATTCACCGAGCGCGGCTTCACGCGGCTGGTCAACCGCGCCGAGGGAGACGACAATCTTGCGACCTGCGTCGGCCTGCGTCCGACGATTCCGCGACATCTGTATTTGAAGCTGCTGGCCAAGGCGTCGGACGCGGTCCGGCAGCGGCTGGAGGCGGCCAACCCGCAAATGGCGGCGCAGGTGCCGACCGCCGTCAAGGAGGCGACGCGGCGCGCGCGCTCCGCACCGTCGGCGCTCACCAGAAACACCGAGATTGCCCACGCGCTGGTCAAATCGCTGTACCAGGACGGCCGGCTCGACGAATTCCAGGTGGCGTCATTTGCCGAGGCCGGCAAATTCGACGAAGCCAACGCCTCCATCGCAGCGCTGGCCAACGTGCCGGTGGCGATCGCCGAGAACATGATGATCGAAACCCGCGCCGAAGGCGTGATGATCCTTGCGAAGGTGGCAAGCCTGTCATGGTCCACCGTCCGGGCCATCATCAACATGCGCGACGAACTGTCGGGCGGGGAGCCGACCGACATCGCGGCGTGCAAGGACACCTACGAGCGGCTGCGGCCGTCGACCGCCCAGCAGGTGCTGCGCTTCCACCGCATGCAGCAACACGCGCCCGCGAAGTGAGCCACAAAGTTGGCGGTCGTCCGAGCCCGGTGCGCGATTGGGCATCAGGCGCCGGGACGACAACGGGACGACAAAAGAATCAGAACCTGAGCAGTTTCGATCCGGCGAGCGCGCCGATCGCCGTGACCAACGCGGTCGAGAGCGTGTACCAGGTCGCGACGAACAGCGGTGAATCATCGGTGCAATGCGACGCGTAGAGGGTCGCAGCCAATCCCGCCGACAACATTCCGGCGATGGCGCCGGCCACAGCAGGCCGCGCCGGCGCGCCGTGACGCAGGCCAATCAGCGCGCCTGCCAGGATCGGCAATGACAGCAGCGGGATCGCCGTCATGCACATGCGCGAATTGTTGCCCATCAGCCGCGTCATCATCGGCAGCCGCTGCGGCATCATCATCTCGCCGCCGATGCCTGCGGTCAGAAGCCCGGCCGGAATCAACAGCAGCCAGCCGAAGCCGCGCAGTGAGGCTTCCGGCCGCGACAGATGCAGGCTGACGGCGATGGCCGCGGCGGCCAATGCCAGCGTCACCGCGAATTTCAGGTCGAAGAATGGATTGCGCATCGCGGTCATCACGTCGGGCCGGATGCCAAGCTCGGTGAAGAACATCAAAAGCGAGACGGGAGCCGCCGCCAGCAGCGCCAGCATCAGCGCAAATCCGACCGGCCGCGCGCGATGCGCGTTGTCGGCCGCCAGGGTTTTGATGAGCTGATCGGTATCCATTCTCATTGTTCCCGTAACTTCGCGGTCAGGCTGGCAAGCCCCCGATGCAGCGCGACCCGCACCGCACCCTCGCTCATCGCCAGTTTGGCCGCGGTATCCTTGATCGACGCACTCTCGACGGCGATCGACTGCAGGACGTCGCGCTGGCGCGCCGGCAGCGACGCCAACTGGGCGGCGACCTCGCCTGCCGACGCCGTCTCAACCGGGGCCTCGCCCGGGAGCACCTCGGCGAAATCTTCGATGTTGACGAACACCCGCCGCCCCCGGCGCCGCAGCGCGTCGATCAGCTTGTTGCGGGCGATCGCAAACAGCCATGGGGCAAACGGGGCGCTGACGTCCCAGGTGTGCCGCTTCAAATGCACCGCCAGCAAAATGTCCTGCACGATATCCTCGGACTGATCGACCGGTTGCCCTGCACGCGCGAGCCCGCGGCGCGCCGCGGCCCGGAGCACCGGCGTGACGGCCTTGAGCAGGCGATGATACGCCGTACTGTCGCCTGAAATGGCCGACCGCATCAGGCCGGTCCATTCGTCCTCACGTTCGCGCACGCGCGCTCCCACCTTGCAATTCGGTCGCTTTTTCAATTTGTTACGTCGAGGCGTCAAGATCACGAAGTCGTGATCGACATGCCCCAGCGTATTTCTTCGCGCATCCTCATTCGGGAATCGGGCAGCCGGTTCCTTGCCGGCTGGCTCATACCATCGATCGGCCCGGCTCGCACTCGCGCCGGCTGCCGCAACGCGGCTGCCCTGCTTTTGCCGTTCTTGCCCGAAGATTCCCTTTTTTTGCCCCGCTGTGGACACGGGGCGAGGTCTCATTTCGCCTTGGGGGCGGGGCAAATGGGGAGATTGCCACATGATCGTCAAAGCCAGCGGGCGCTCGGCCTTGATTGTTGCAACAGGACTCTTCGTATATTTCGCGGGGCCGACGCCGATAACGGCCACCAATACGGCCCTCGCGGCTACGACGTCGAAATCGGATAGCGCGACGTCTGGAAAGTCCGTCCGGCCGAGCACCCGCCACTGGAAACGTTACACGCGTCGGTCGGGCAAGATCGCGTCGAAACCTGCCGAGACCAGGAAGGACGTCGGCGACGCCTCGACCAACAGCGCGCTCACGATCCCGGCGTCGGTCGCCAACGCCAATGCGCAACTGGCATCCGCCGATTTCCCCGCCGGCAGCGCCCAGGCGATGACGGCAAAGGCCCACATCCTGCTGGCGTCAGCCGACAAGCCGGGGGAAGCGCAGTCCACCACCGACGCCGTGGTCTCATCCGATCAGCTCAATGATGTCGATCGCGCCCTGCAGCAGAACCCGGCCACGCAGACCGTCGCGATGGCCGCTGCCAAGCCCACCCCCGCGGCGCCGGTTCTGGCTTCCAGCCATGACAGTTCGACCTGGGATCAGACCTCGTTGATCGGGAAAATCTTCATCGCCTTTGGCGCATTGCTGACGATGGCCTCGGCGGCGCGCATGTTCATGGCGTGAGGTATTCGGCACCGGACGCGGCGAAATGCGTCCGGGCCGCCTCTTCAGCCCACTTGAAGCCCAGCCTACTTGAAGCCCAGCCTACTTGAAGCCTTGGCCGCCAGCGGGCACATTGCCCGCCAAATCAGGCACCGGGGTGAACCATGGCTACGTTCGAACACATCATTGTCGAAAGCAAAGGCGCGGTTGGCATTATCACGCTGAACCGCCCGAAAATGCTCAACGCGCTGTCGTTCGGCGTGTTCCGCGAGATCGCCGCGGCCGTCGACGACCTCGAAGCCGACGACGCGATTGGATGCATACTGGTGACCGGCAGCGAAAAGGCCTTTGCGGCCGGCGCCGACATCAAGGAAATGCAGCCAAAAACCTTCATCGACATGTTCTCCAGCGATTTCGCCGCCATCGGTGGCGACCGCATCGCCACCTGCCGCAAGCCGACGATCGCGGCTGTCAGCGGCTATGCACTCGGCGGCGGCTGCGAACTTGCGATGATGTGCGATATCATCATTGCCTCCGACACCGCCAAATTCGGCCAGCCGGAAATCACGCTCGGCACCATCCCCGGCATCGGCGGGACCCAACGGCTGACGCGCGCGATCGGCAAGTCTAAGGCGATGGATCTCTGTCTTACGGGACGGATGATGGACGCCGCGGAAGCCGAGCGTTCGGGCCTGGTCAGCCGCGTCGTGCCGGCTTCCAGCCTGATGGACGAAGCGCTGGCAGCGGCGGAAAAAATCGCCTCGATGTCGCGCCCGGCCGCCGCGATGGCCAAGGAAGCCATCAACCGGGCGTTCGAGACGCCGCTGTCGGAAGGCATGAACGTCGAGCGCAATCTGTTCCACTCGACCTTTGCGCTGGAAGACCGCTCCGAAGGCATGGCCGCGTTCATCGAGAAGCGCAAGCCGGTGAACAAGAACCGATAGGAGCGCGAGGTCTCTCCTATGTCGTCCCGGCCTTGAGCCGGGACCCATAGCCACTGTTGTGTGTTTTGCGAAGGCTGGAGCTACAGCCAGGCACAATAATCAGCATCGGTGGTTATGGCCCGGCTCAAGGCCGGGACGACGTAGAGATTATTCGTGGCTCCTTGCCAGCGCCGCATTCACCAGCGCGCGATAGGCCCGCTCGACAAATGTCGTCGGGCGGTCGAGGCCTAGTCGAGCCAGGCATTCGAGACGCGCGGTGTCGGGCGGCTGCGTCATTCCCTGCCAGAGCAGCCCGGGTAACCGCAGCGGCGTGCGCTGCGCTTCCCGCAACAATTGCAAGGCCGGGATCAGCCGCTGTTCGGTCTCCGTAAAATCGCTGCCGAACGGGAACGACGGCAGCAGGCCCGCCTCGCGCGCGGGCTTCAACGCTGCCGCGATTGCTTCCGGAAAATTCCGGCGATGCGCGGGCGGAATTTCAAAATCCTTCGGCAGCTTGCCGGCATCCTTGGCGACCTTTGCGAGTTCGGCCTGGAAGCGGGAGTCGGTCACGGCAAGCATCGCAGCGATGGTTTCGGCATCGGATTTTCCTCTGACGTCGGCGACGCCATATTCGGTGACGAAGACATCGCGCAGATGCCGCGGAATGGTCTGATGGCCGTAGTTCCAGAGGATGTTGGATTGCGCCTTAGCACCGGCCTGCCGGGTCGATTCCAGAGCCAGGACGGATCGCGCGCCCTGCAATGCGAACGCCTGCGCCACGAAATTATACTGCCCCCCAACACCGCTCACGACCTGACCGTTTTCGAGGCCGTCGGAAATCGCAGCGCCCATCAGGGTTGCCATCATCGCATTGTTGACGAAACGGGCATCGATGCGCGCGCGGCGTTTGATTTCCTCGTCGCCATAAAGCTGGTTGGTGAACGACACCGGCATCATCTGGATGCGCGCGATCTGTTCCGCCGGCATTTCGCGCAGCGTGCGATAAAACGCTTTCGGCCCGAGGAAAAACGCGCCGTGCAGCGTCACGCCATCGACTTCGCGCTTGAGTACGCCGGCGTCGATCAGGCCGAGAAACGCCTCGAGCAGCATTTCACTGACGCCGTACAGCCCCTTCTCGAACGGTCCGGCCTGCGGCACCGCTTGGTCCGGCGCGAGCCGCTTCATGACCGCGTGGAATTGCGCATTGTCGCGGTGACGAACGATCAGGCCCTGCGCCAGCGCGTCGCCGACCTGCCCGATGCCGATCTGTAGCGTGCCGCCATCGGGCACGAGACCCGCGGCATGCAGGCCGATGGCGTATTTGGTGTCGCTGATCGGCTCGGCCGGCGGCGCGAACAGCGGGAAGTCCGTCTCGGGGCTGTCGAGCACCGCGCTGAATTCGTCGCCCGCGAGATCGCCGGCGCCGGGCATGAACGGCAGTTCGGAATTGACCTGGCCCACCAGCCTGAACGACGCCCGGCCCTCGGCGCGGGCGCGCAAAATGTCGAGCGTGGTGTCGGTGTTGCAGCTCAGGCTGTAGCGCGCGACGCCACCCTCCACGCGCTTCGCCACCAATTGGGTGACGACATTGAGCCCGCGCGCCAGCAGATAGGACGCGGCATGCGTGTAGTTTGCAGAAATGTAATGCTGCTGCGGATACGGTACATGCAGCCACTTTCCGGCGAGGAAGAAAAATTCAATTACCTGGATGTTGAGCGGCAGCGCGCCGGCATGCAGCGCGGCGGCGTAGGTCAAATCGGGATAGCCGCCGAACAGCCGGTCGATGACAGGACCGATGAAGCGCTTTTCAAGCAGGCTGCCCGGCCTCGGCTTTTCCAGCGTCAGCGCGGAAAACAAGGTCAGCTTGATCGAGCGATCGGCCGCGGCACGCGCATAGAGCGCATTGATGATGTGGTTGGCCTTGCCGAGCCCAAGCGGCAATCCGACCACGAGGTTGGTTCCGACATCGCGGATGATATCTTCCGCGATCGCTTCGGGGTCGGAAAACAGTTTCGGCATCAAAATGCGGATCCGGCGTCATGAAACGCCGACAGCCCTGGAATAGGACGCCGGCTGCTCCGAGCTATAACGCATTTGTTACCGAACTTCGTCTGTGACGAACCTGCAACAGCCGAGCGCCGAATTCCTGTGATGATGTCGCGCGACCGTTTGCCAGTGGCGGCACCGCCCCCTAAACAGGTAGATGTGACGTGGCCGTCGGCGGGGGCGGATGGGCCTTGGGTAGTTGCGGGATCAAATGGTTGGGCGTGCCGCTAGAGTTGGCCACGTTGCAAGGCGCGTGCTTCGATCGGGCATTTGCCTTGGCGTCGTGATTTGCGTGGCGTTTGCCGCGGCAGGCGCCCAGGCCGAAAACCTCCCGGATGCGCTGGCCAAGGCCTATCAGACCAATCCGCAGCTCAACGCCGAACGCGCGCGCCAGCGGGCCACCGACGAAGGCGTGCCGCAGGCGCTGGCGGGATACCGGCCGCAGATCGTCGCCAGCCTCACCGCCGGCCTGCAGGCGGTCCGCAATCTCCTGCCCGACAACACCGTGCAGTCGGCGAGCTTGAAACCCTGGACCATCGGGGTGACGGTGACTCAGACCCTGTTCAACGGCTTCAAGACCGCCAACAGCGTCCGCGTCGCGGAACTGCAGGTATCGTCCGGCCGCGAGGCCCTGCGCAATGTCGGCCAGGGCGTGCTGCTCGATGCCGTCACCGTCTACACCAACGTGCTGGCCAATCAGTCGCTGGTGTCAGCGCAGCGTTCCAACGTCGCGTTCCTGCGGGAAACGCTGGGCATCACCCAGAAGCGCCTCAATGCCGGTGACGTGACGCCGACCGACACTGCCCAGGCTGAAGCCCGCCTCAACCGTGGCCTCGCCGACCTCAACGCCGCCGAGGTTGCGTTGGCCATCAGCCAGGCCACCTATACCCAGGTGATTGGCAACGCGCCGACGCAGTTGAGCCTCGCCGAAACCGTCGACCGCTATCTGCCGCGCAGCCGCGATGACGCCACCGGTCTCGCCTTCCAACAGCATCCGGCGGTCATGGCGGCCGCCTTTGACGTCGACGTCGCCTCGACCAGCATTCGCGTCGCCGAAAGCAGCCTGATGCCGACCATCACGATGCAAGGCAGCGTCAGCCGCAGCAAACAGTCGGATCCCACGCTCGGCACCTTCGGGACCGACCAGGCTTCGATAGCCGGCCAGCTCAACCAGCCAATCTACGATGGCGGCATGGCGGCCTCGCAGACCCGGCAGGCCAAGGAAATCTCAGCCCAAAGCCGGCTGGTGCTCGACCAGGTCCGCAACCAGGCGCGCACCGCGGCGGTCGGCGCCTGGGTTGCCAATGAAGGCGCCAAGGTCGCGGTGTCCGCTTCCGAATCCGAAGTGCGGGCTGCAACGGTCGCCTTGCAGGGCGTGCAGCGCGAGGCGGCGGGCGGCCAGCGCACCACCGTCGACGTGCTGAACTCGCAGCAGGATCTGATCCTGGCGAAGGCGCGTTTGATCGGCGCACAACGCGACCGCGTGATCGCCTCCTACACCCTGCTCAGCGCCATCGGCCGGCTCGACGTCAAGACGCTGGGGCTCAACACGCCGGATTATCTGCCGGAAGTGCATTACCATCAGGTGCGCGACGCCTGGCATGGCCTGCGCACGCCGTCGGGGCAGTAATTCGCAACTTTGTCGCCGGTGTTAACTGCCCGCTGTTCATGTCCGCGATTTTTCATCGCCGGGAATCTACACTAGCTTAAAATTCGAGCTGATTTGACTGCACCCGATTTTAATCGATCCATTTCTGCGAGGCCTCGTGATCTCAAACATACTGCGCTGGTCGGGCAAGACGCTGCTGGCGTTCCTGGTCCTGATCGTGATCGCGATAACGGCGTTCCGGATGGCGGCATCGATCCGCGAAACCCACACCCGCGCCGAACTGGCGCCGCCATCGGGCCGTCTGGTGCCGACCAGCACCGGTGGCGTGTTCGTGCAGGAAAAGGGCCCGGCGGATGGAATTCCCGTCGTGCTGTTTCACGGCACGGCGGCGTGGAGCGAGCTCTGGCGCCACACGACCGGCGTGCTCGCCGCCGCCGGCTTTCGCGTCATCGCGCTCGACCTGCCGCCGTTTGGATTTTCGGATCGTCCGGGCAGCTACACAAGGGAGGATCAGGCTGCACGCATCAACGATGTTCTCGTCCATCTGAAATCCAGGCCAGCAATTATCGTCGGCCATTCCTTTGGCGCCGGTGCAGCGACCGAACTGGTGATGCGCTATCCGGACCGGGCGCGGGGCCTCGTACTGGTAGATGCGGCGCTGGGACTGACGGCCCCGCCGTCAGACGCGCCATGGATCGTCCAGCCGAAATGGATCCGCGAAATACTGGTTTCGCTGACCATCACCAATCCGGTGGCAACCAAGACGCTGCTCGAATCCCTGATCGAGAAAAAGGAACGCGCGCTGCCCGAATTCGTCGCGATCCTGCAACGGCCGACGACGCAGCGCGACACCACCCCTGACATCGCCGACTGGCTATATTACTTCCTCGGCGCCGACCGCAACGCCGTGAGTGCCGATCGCACCGCATATGCACGGGTGAAGCTCCCCGTCGCCATCCTGTGGGGTGACAAGGACAACACGACGCCGGTTGAGCAGGCGCTTGATCTGCGAACGCTGTTGCCGCCGGATACCACCCTCACCCTGCTGCCGGGTCTTGGCCATATTCCGCAAATCGAGGACCCCGCTTTGTTCAACGACGCCCTGCTCAAGGCGCTCGGAAAGCTCTAGACTTGAGGACAGATTCGAGCAGGCCGGAGGGATCATGGATATCATCAGATTGTGCGCCTGGGGCTACGCCGCCCTGCTCGGCTTCGTGATCCTGACCGGATACATCCCTGCCTTCATCGATCAGAACGACATGATCTTCGGCCTGTTCCGCCGCACCTGGTATGCCGACGGGCTGCATCTGGTTTCCGCGCTGTGGGCGCTCGCGGCAGCGCTGACCTCTCGCCGCGCCTCGGAACTGTTCTTCCAATTGTTCGGCGCGTTCTACTTTGCCGACGGCTTGCTCGGCCTCTTCACCGGCTCGGGCTATCTCGACTTCGGCATCCTGATCAACGGCGTGCTCAACCTTCCGCTGGCGACGCGCTTTTTCGCCAATGCGCCGCATCTCACCCTCGGCGGCGTTGCGATCCTGATCGGCTATCTGCTGGCGCCGCGGACGCGAGCGGCCGTTCATGCTTAAATGGCTGCGGCGCATTGCTGTCGTCATCGCGATCCTGATCGCGGTGTTCGTGCTTGCGCCGCTCGCCTATATCGAGGGCACCTGCCGCCCGTCTTCGTCAGCTTCGGCGTCACCTGCGCCGTCGGTGCCGCTGCCTGCGATCAACGAGCCGCGCTACCAGCGCAAGCAGAACAACACGTTCTTCACCTTTCCCGAATGGTACATCGTCTATTCGTTCGAGGATTTCGGCCGCTTCCTCGACCGCTCCAGCGAAAGCCATTTCAATTATCTCGGACACATTTTCGGATTCTGGCGCAGCTTCTGCACCATCAATCAGGCGGTGCCGCCGACCGGTGAATCGCTCACCGAAGTCAAGACCATGATCTATGTCATCGGCGTCAGCTACTCAATCGAATACGCGATCAAGGGATTTTACGAGAACACCATCGGCCGTGTGTTCGAATGGATTCGGGGCGAGGAACGGACCCCGCAAGACCTGTACGCGCGCAAGGTACTGCAGGACTACGCGGCGTTTCTTTACACCGTCCCCTGGTTCAAATTTCCGTTCCGCGAGAAGCTCGATGGCTTGATGGTGATCTCGGCGCGGACCGATAGCCCGCTGCGAACATGGGAGCGCAGCTTCGCGCTCGGCACCGAATACTACCTCAAGGTTGGTTACGCCGCGCTGATCCAGAAGGCGCTCGATGCCGGTGGCGACGACGAGCCGCGCGACATCATGTTCGCGGTCGCAACGTTGCCGCCGGCGGTGCTGGCGAAGGAGCCGCGTATCAAACCGATCCGCGCGCTGACGCCGCAATGGCAGCTGGTGCAGACGCCGCGCTACAAGGATTTCACCGAAATCCTGCAGAGCCTCCTGGATCAGGGATATGCCCTTGCCGAGATCGCCGGTAACCATGAAATCCTGATTACCGTGATCGCACCGGATGCCGCCAAGCTTGACGTCAAAGGGACCACGGAACTGTTTTCACTGGAGCTTGACGGCAAACCCGGCTTTCGCAGGGCCGGCCTGAAGGCTAGGATCGACCGTCTCGTCGATATCAACCGCGACCTCAAGGCCAGGGGCGTGAGCATCGAGCATTTCTATGATTACTGAAACGCCACATCATCGCACGTTGCGGCCATTACGCCGGATCGCGGGCGCTTGCGCACTCGTGGTATGCGGTTGGCTTGTGATTGTGGTCGCTCTCACCTTCGGATCGGCGCCGGGCAAGTCCATGGCCATCATCGGCCCGCCGGCGCAGGCGCTGGCCATCATCGCCAAGGCCAACGGCCGCGTGCTGGCGGCGAGCGACTATGTCACCTTCGCGCGCTCCGACGATGCCGGCTTCGTCGCCCGCCTCTATGCCGCGGGCGCGCTATTGGTGCTGGATGCGGAGCAAGCCGGCGGCTGCAGCGGCCTGCCGCCCAGGCGCGTCGCGCAATTATGACGCATACTTCTGATAGAACGTATTCGTAAACAGCTCCGTCGGATCGTATTTCTTCTTCGCAGCGAAGAAGTCGTTGATCTCCGGATAGGACCGCTGCAACTGATCCTTCGAATAATAGAGCTGGTAGGGCAGGAAAAACCGGCCCTTGTGCGCGATCGTGAGATCGATCAGCTCTTCGGTCGCCTTCTTCATCCGCTTGTTGCCTTCATCATCCGTGGTCTGGTTGATGTAGAGCACCAGCGAGAATGCCGGCTCCGGAGAATAGGTCAGGAAGTTGTCTTCCTGATGCACGATGCGCACCGAGGCATTCAGCAAATTGGTCTTGTTGTCGGTCAGCACCTTGCGCATGCCGTCGACAAAGGAGACGAACTGGCTGCGCGGGATGAAATATTCATGCAGGATGTCGGTGTCGTTGGGCAGCGCGTTGCGCAAATACGGCACCGAGTCATGCATCGGGTCGTTGCGGTTGACGAGACAGGCTTCCGCCGAGCCGATCGCCTGCGCCCGCGTCACCGTGCAGGTTTCCATCCGGTGCTCGATGTGCTTCTCGGACAGCCACTTCATTTCCTGGAACAGCGGGCCCTGCTTGGACAGGTTGATCGTCAGCCGCCGCAGCTTGGTGCCCGAGACCTCGCCAAGCGGTTCGCGCTTGAAATCTGATCCGTCGACCTTGGTGTAGGTATAGAGCAGCAATTCCTGCAGGAAGCTGCTCGGCGCGGTCGAGAGGTGGCCGTACATCAGGCCGATACTGGCATCCTTCTCGATCTCCCTGGCGAACAGCCCCGGAAACTCCTTGTAGTCCATGATGCGGCGTCCGGTCTGGTAAACCAGATTGTCGGCGATATCGAGTTCGGCCTCGACGATCACGCCGAACAGGCCATAGCCGCCGACCACGAGGTTGAACAACTCCTTGTTCTCGGTTTCCGACACCGTGCGCAACGTGCCATCCGCCAGCATCACGCGCATCGACTTGATCGATTTGCGGAGCGCACCGGCCTGATGGTCCATGCCGTGGGCATTGACCGAGATCGAACCGCCGACGCTGAAAATATCGGTCGACTGCATCGCGCGCACCGCAAAGCGCGGGTGCAGCAGGTTCTGGATGTCGTGCCAGGTCGCGCCCGGCTGCACGGTGATGGATCGCCGGTTCGCGTTGAGCACGACCTTGTTGAAGCCGCGCATGTCCAGCACGATGCCGCCCTTGCGGAACGCCTGCCCGCCCATGCTGTGGCGCACGCCGGCGGTCGTGACCGAGAGCTTGTTGTCGCGCGCAAACGTCAGCGTTTTGGTGATGTCGTCGACGCTGCGCACGTCAACCACGCCGTAGATTTCGGTCTTGTTGAGACAGCTGGCATCATTGATGCTGCCACCGAGCTGCGACCATTTTACGTCTTTCAGCGGTGCGATCGCCTTGATCCGCTCCAGATCGATTTTGGCCTGCTCGCCACCCCCCACCGCCGGTCCGCAATCCTTTTCGCCGCTGGGATCGGCGGCAAGAGCCTGCAGTTTGCGGTAGCCGTAAACCCCAAACAGCACCACGACCACCGCGGCGACGGACGCCCCGGTTTTGAACTTCTGTGAAAATTTTCGCATGAATTGATTCCAGGTGATGTCCGATAGTCCCGGCAGGTGGATAATTAGTCAAATGGCCGAGCTTATGGTTCGATAACGTACTGATTTTACGGAACGACAAATCCGTTTTAACGCGCCCTCCTTGAGAACACCGAGATGAGCACCGGCAGCGTGATCAGGATGACGATTGGCGCCAGCATCATGCCGGTGACGACCACCACCGCCAGCGGCTTTTGCACCTGCGAGCCGATCCCCGCCGACAGCGCCGCCGGCAGCAGCCCGACGCCGGCCACGACGCAGGTCATCAGCACCGGCCGCAATTGCAATTCGCCGGTGCGGATCACGGCACGCATCCGCTCATAGCCTTCGTCGATCAATTGATTGTACTGCGACAGGATGATGATGCCGTCCATGACAGCGATGCCGAACAGCGCGATGAAGCCGATCGCCGCCGACACGCTGAACGGAATCCCTGAGATCAAGAGCCCGAGCACGCCGCCGAAGATCGCCATCGGGATCACGCTCATCGCCAATAGTGTGTCGACCATCGAACCGAAATTGAAGAACAGCAGCACCGCGATCAGCGCCAGGCTGATCGGGACCACGATCGACAGCCGCTTGATGGCGTCCTGCAGATTGCCGAATTCGCCGACCCACTCGACCCGCGATCCCGGCGGCAGCTGCACCTGCGCGGCGACCTTGTCCTGCGCTTCCCGGATCGCGCTGCCGAGGTCGCGCTCGCGGACCGAGAACTTGATCGGAAGATAGCGCTCCTGCCCTTCGCGGTAGATATAGGCGGCGCCCGAGATCAGATTGATCGAGGCGACCTCGCTGAGCGGGATCTGCGTGATGGTGCCATTCGGGCCCGGGGCGCCGATCCGCAAATTATGAATCGCCTCGGCGCTCTTGCGATATTCCGGGGCGAGACGAACGATGATCGGGAAATGCCGGTCGCTGCCGGGTTCATAGATGTCGCCGGCGCTGTCGCCGCCGACCGCGACCTTGATGGTGGCGTTGATATCGCCGGGCGACAGGCCGTAGCGCGCCGCCCGCGCGCGATCGACATCGATCTGGATCGTGGGCTGACCGAGCGAGGTGAATACCGCCAGATCCGTCACGCCCTGCACGGTGGCGAGGACGGACTTGATCTTGTTGGCGGTGTCGGTCAGCGCCTGCAGATCGTTGCCATATAGCTTGATCGAGTTCTCGCCCTTGACGCCCGACACCGCCTCCGAGACGTTATCCTGCAGATATTGCGAGAAGTTGAACTCGACGCCGGGGAATTTTTCCTGCAACTGCGCCAGCAATTGCGCGGTCAGTTCGTCCTTGTCATGGGTGTTGGGCCATTCTCTGGCGGGCTTCAACGGCGCGAAGAATTCGGCATTGAACAGGCCCGCGGCGTCGGTGCCGTCGTCGGGGCGGCCGTGCTGCGAGACCACCGATTCCACTTCGGGGCGGCTGCGGATCAGCTTCCGCATCTCGTTGACGTAGGTATTGCCTTCCTGCAGCGAGATGGTCGGCGGCAGCGTGGCTCTGATCCACAGATTGCCCTCTTCCAGCTTGGGCAGGAATTCCAGCCCGAGCAGCCGCGCGAACACGATGGTCGTGATCGCGAGGACCGCAGCGCCGGCCATCACGATCCGGCGGTTGGCGACCGCCCATCGCAGCACCGGCAGATAGAGCCGGTCGAGTTGCCGCATGATCCAGGTTTCGGTGTGCTCCATATGCGAGGGCAGGATGATGGCACTCAGCGCCGGCGTGACGGTGAAGGTCGCCAGCAAGCCGCCCGCCAATGCATAGGCATAGGTCCGTGCCATCGGCCCGAAGATGTTGCCTTCGACGCCGCTCAGCGTGAACAGCGGCAGGAAGGCGGCGATGATGATGGCGGCGGCGAAGAAGATCGAACGCGACACGTCGGCGGATGCGGACAGGATGGCGTGGCTCTTCATTCCCATCGTGGTGTCGAAGGAGATCTGGCTGCGCTCGGCTTCCGACAACGCCGTGGTCTGCGACAGCCGGCGGAAGATCGCCTCCACCATGATCACGGTGGCGTCGACGATCAGCCCGAAATCGATCGCACCGACCGAGAGCAGATTGGCGGATTCGCCGCGCAGCACCAGGATGATGACGGCGAAGAACAGCGCGAATGGGATCGTCGCCCCGACGATCAGCGCGCTTCTGATATCGCCGAGGAACAGCCATTGCAGCAGCACGATCAGGATGATCCCGACCACCATGTTGTGCAGCACGGTGTGGGTGGTGATGTCGATCAGGTCCTTGCGGTCGTAGATCCGCTCGATCTTGACCCCCGGCGGCAGGATGCTGGAATTGTTGATGGACGCGACCAGCTGCTCGACGCGGGTGATGGTCGGCGCACTCTGTTCGCCGCGCCGCATCAGCACGATGCCCTGCACGATGTCGTCGTCCTGGTCGAGGCCGGCAATGCCAAGCCGCGGCTTCTCCCCTATCGTGACATGCGCGATGTCGCTGACCAGCACCGGATTGCCGCCGGATTGCGACACCATGGTGTTGTTGAGGTCGTCGATCGAGCGGATCAGTCCGACGCCGCGCACCACGGCGGATTGCGCGCCGATATTGACGGTGTTGCCGCCGACATTGATGTTGGCGTTGCTGACCGCCTGCAGCACCTGCGGCAGCGTCAGGCCGTTGGCGACCAGCTTGTTGAAATCGACCTGCAGCTCATAGGTCTTGGTCTTGCCGCCCCAGCCGGTGACGTCGATCACGCCGGGCACGGCGCGGAAGCGGCGCTGCAACACCCAGTCCTGCAGCGTCTTCAGATCGAGCACGCTGTAGTTCGGCGGGCCCTTCAGCCGGTAGCGGTAGATTTCGCCGATCGGGCTGAGCGGCGAAATGCCGGGCTGCACGTTACCCGGCAGGGGCGCGAGCTGCGACAGCCGGTTCAACACCTGCTGCAGCGCTTCATCATAGGTGTAGTCGAACGAGAACTGCAGTTTGACGTCGGACAGGCCGTACAGCGAGATGGTGCGGATGGTGCGCAGGTTCTTGATGCCGGCGACCTGGGTCTCGATCGGGATCGTGATGTAGCGTTCGATCTCTTCCGACGACAGGCCCGGACTTTGCGTCACGATGTCGACCATCGGCGGGGTCGGGTCGGGATAGGCCTCGATGTTGAGCTGCCTGAACGCGATCAGGCCGCCGACCATCACCGCGACGAACATGCCGACCATTAAATAGCGGCGGTTGACGGCAAGGGCGACGAGGCGATCCATCCAGATCGAAGCTTTCAGTGAGTAGAGCGGGAGATCAGCTGCCGGACGCGGCCCGGTCGATGAACAGCGCGCCCTTTGTCACGATCAGCTCGCCGGGCTTCAGATTGCCGATCACTTCGACGAGATCGCCGTTGGCAAGGCCCGCCTTGATCTGGCGGAGTTCGATCGTGTGGTCCTCATGCGCGACCCAGATCCGGACCTGGTCCCCCTCGTAGATCAGCGCCGTTTTCGGCACCCCGACCGCCGGGTGATCGCCCGCCGAATAGATCGTCACATTGGCGAACATTTCCGGCTTGAGCACGCCGTTGGTGTTGTCGACGGTGGCGCGCACCAAGAGCCGGCGCGTCGCCGGATCGATCGCGGTGGAAACGTAATTGACGCGCGCCGACAGCGCCTGTTTCGGCAACGCCAGCACGTTGAACGTGACGTCCTGCCCGACCGCAACATTGGCGGCGTCGGTCTCGCGCACGAAGGCGACCATCCAGACGGTGGAGAGATCGCCAATGACATAGACCGGATCGCTGGCGCCGGAATTCACATACTGGCCGGGGCCGATCTTGCGCTGGACCACGGTGCCGGCGATCGGCGCGAAGATGGTGGTTTCCGGATTGATGCGGCCCTTTTCCTGGAAGGTCGCGATGTCCTCGTCGGTGAGGCCGAGAATGCGCAGCTTGTTGCGCGCCGCTTCCATCGCCGTCTGCGAGGAGCGCATGTCGTTCTGCGCCTGGATCAGCGTCGCCTGGCTCTGCTGATAATCCTTGAGCGGAACGGCCTTGCCTTCGAACAGATCCTTGGCGCGCTGGCCCTGCAGTTGCGCCAGATCGAGCGCGGACTTGGCCTTGTTCATGGCGCTCATTGCGCCGATGAAATCGTTCTGCGCCTGCACGTTGTCGGCAGCCTCGATCACGAACAGCGGCTGACCCTTGACGACATTATCGCCGGGCCGGACCAGAAGCCGGGTGACCCGGCCGGCATAGGGCGAGAACACCGGCGTCGAGCGATCCTCATCGATCGCAATCTTGCCTTCGGTGACGTGCTCGGCCCGGAAGCCCCGCGTGGCAACGGGCTGGATGGTCAGGCTGGCCCATTCGGCCGGCGACAGCTTGTAGCGCTGCTGTCCTCCCTTGCGGGACTGGCTCGACACCTCGGAATGCCTGGGCGCGGTTCCGTTGAACTGCACGAATCCATAGACGCCCGCGCCTGCAAGCAGGAGCGCGGCGATCAATACCGCCGGTCGTCGTCGGCTAAATAGCTGTAATTGCTCAATCAATTTGTTACGCATGCGGTCTGTTCAACTCAGCAATGGCGACAATTTGCCTCACCCTGCGCTAATAGTGCCTAATCGGAGTTCCAAACAAGCGAAAAAACGAAGACAGCCGTTAAAATTTGGGGAGGTCGGCCTGAACGCCGGCTGAAAATATCTACTCGCGCGCCGGCCATTGCGGCGGGTGGCTGCCGAGCGGCATCGCCGGGCGAGCCCAGAACGCCGGGGTTTTCGACAACAGCGCCGCGTGCCGGACCGACCGCAGGGCACCAAAGCCGGAAGCCACCTTCTCGAAAGGCATCACGGTTTCCCCATTCAAATCCCCGGTCTTGAAGCCATCGGCAACGCGACCGAGATTCCACAGCCACCGACCGGTCTGCGCCAGCGACACCCGAACGTGCCAGCTGCCGCCTTCGCGCGACTGCCGCGCCTTGGCCATCATGGCGCCGAACGCCATGAGGTAACCGGTGGCGTGGTCCAGTATCTGCGCCGGCAGTTCTTTCGGCCCGTCGATTCCGGCCGCCTGCCCTTCGGCATGGTTGAAGCCCGTGGACGTCTGCACCAGCGAGTCGAAACCGCGGCGCTCCGCCCAGGGACCTTCATGACCATAGGCGGACAGCGTCACATAGACGATCCCCGGACGAATACGGGCCGCCTCTTCCGGTGCAAAGCCGAGGCCGGCGATCGCGCGCGGCCGATAGCCCTGCGAAACAGTATCGGCCTGCGTCAATAGATTGCGAAACACCTCGCGGCCTTGTTCGCTTTTGAGTTCGACAAAACTCGTCAGCTTGCCGCGCCCGGTATCGATGGTGAGCCAGGGAATCGCCGGCAGATTTGGACCTGAGATCAACAGCACGTCGGCGCCGTGGGCGGCGAGCGTGCGGCCCGCGACGGGACCTGCGATCACGCGCGACAGATCGAGCACGCGAATGCCGGCAAGCGGCCGATTGCCTTTCGGCCACGGTTTTGGTGCGGCATCGCCGATCTTCTCGATTGTGATCAGAGGCAATCCGGCAAGCGCCCTGGCGTGCGGCGTGGCGGACCATTCGTCATGCGAACGCATCATCGACACCACGCCGCCAGCGGCATAGGCCGCGGTCTCGAACGCCTCGCCATCCCATTGCATCAGCGCGGCCTGCACCTCGTCGCGCTCCGGCTTGCAGTTCAACACCTTGCAGACGGCGTCGCGGTGATGCGGGAAATTGGTGTGCAGCCTCACGAAGCGCGCATTGCCTGTTTTGTAGACGCCGGCGATCGCGTCCCAGGCCGGCGGCGGCGGCTTGTCGTCGACGCGCAGATAACGTTCGGAGCGGCATTCGACCACGGCGTGGCGCATGTCGATGGTAACGTCCTGCGATTGCCCGCTGCGCAACTTCCAGATTTCGGCAGCGGCAAGGCCGGTCGCGGCAACGCTGGCCTGCGCCGCGGCGCCGACGCGAAACGACGACGGCAGTTGCGGCTCTTCGCCGGTCAGCTTGACGGCATCGAGCGCGGAAGCTTCGCCGCCGGCCGACGTCCAGATATCGCCGAGAATTTCACGCGGGCTTTGCATGGCCGTCTCTCTTCCCTACGTTTCAAAAGCTCTGCCCGACCTCAAAAGGAGTTGCAATGGCCGCCTTAAACTGGAAGGCCGGGTGGCCGCTGGTCGGTGCGGTGCCGGAGTAGTCTGTCGTCCCGGCCTTGAGCCGGGACCCATACCGCGTGATGCTCATTGTTGCAGAAGGCATTTGACACCAGCGTTTTACCGATGGGCCGCGGCGTATGGGTCCCGGCTCAAGGCCGGGACGACAGCGGTATGTGTTGTGCGACCATCATCCAAACGCAGTTTCGCATTCTCGCGGCGCATTGCGCCCGAGCTTTGCCATTCATTTCCTTGCCCTAAATACAGAGGGCGCAGGGAAGACCGGGTGCGCGCTGCACCCGCGGTCTCGTGTGCGAATAGTGCAAAGAAAGCTGCACACGAGCATACAGGGCAGCGGAGGACACCCGACATTCCCCGCGCAATGGCTTTACGGCTTATGCCGTGCTCTCCCCGGAGACGAGTTCTTGGTTGACTCCGTCACTGCCGTTTCCGCTCACGCTTCTCCGACAGCTTGACGCCTGCAACGGGCGCCAGGACCACACGGTTTTGCCGTACGCTTAATCCACGCCGTCGTCAGACGTGAACCAGGCGTCCACCGCGACCCGCCCCTCGTTGTGACGATGGCCAACGCGCCCCTCTGAGTGGGACGGGATGGCGAGAATGTGCCGGTGATTTGGGTGGAAGGAAAGCGAAATATTTTTGATTTTCGTAAATTTTCGACTTGACATGATTTCCGTAAATCAGAACTGATTTGCCCGTCGGGTTGATTTGTCGCACCCACCGCATCCATATCGTGGTTGCGCGCGAGGCGACTCAGTTCGCGGCGCGAAGGAACAGAGACAGGCATCCTCAGCCTATGCTGATTATTGCGCTGGACCGATAAGTCCATGCACATTTAGCAGGCTAATCGCATGGTGTCGGAAGCCCTAGATTGGGTCCATGCTTCATCACACAGCCATCACCGCTCGCGCGATGGTTGTTCTCTGCGCGGCGGGCCGCCGCCATGCTTCTTCGTAATTCAACGTGCGTGAACGCACGAAATCCCGACAACCACAGGAGATCATATGAAGGTTCTTGCCATGACACTTGCGTCACTGTCCTTATTTGCGTCATCCATGGCAGTAGCTGACCCGACCAAAGCGCGTGCTGATGTGGCGTCTGTAGCGCCTGCGCTTGAAAAATACCGGCAGGAAACGCTATTCGGCGATCTGTGGAAGCGTCCCGGCCTCAGCGTCCGTGATCGCAGTATCGCAACGCTTGCCGCACTGATTGCGCGCAATCAAACCACCGAGATGCCGGAGTATCTCAGCTTCGCGCTCGATAACGGCGTCAAGCCATCTGAAATCTCCGAAATCGTGACCCATCTGGCATTCTACGCGGGCTGGGGCAACGCGATGCAGGCGGTCGCGGTCGCCAGGGAAGTGTTTGCCGTTCGGAAAATCGCAGCAGAGCAGCTTTCCCCGGCAATGCCAAAACTACTTGCCCTCAACGAAACTGCCGAAGCGGATCGCGCGAAACGCGTTGGCGAGCTTTATGGCGCGGTCTTCCCGGGTGTTACGCAGTACACCACCGATGTCCTCTTCCGCGATCTGTGGCTGCGGCCGGGGCTTGCGCCGCGCGACCGGAGCCTTGTCACGATCAGCTCGCTGGTTGCCTCCGGACAGGTCGCCCAGCTCACCGGCCACGTCACCATAGGGATAAACAACGGGCTGACACAGGCCGAGATCGCAGAAGCCATGACGCATCTCGCCTTTTATGCGGGCTGGCCCAACGTGTTCTCTGCGATGCCGGTGGCCAAGGACGTGTTTGAAAAGCGAGCGCGCTGACGCGTTGCAAGAGAGCTGACATGACAACGACAACAACTGCGCTGCTTGCGGCCGTCGCTTCCGTAGCGATCGGCACATTCGGAGCGGTCTTTGCTCAAACGCAAAGCCAGCCCAAGCGACCTGCCTTTTACATTTCCGAATTCGAGCTCAGCGATCCCGAAGGCATCAAACCCTACAGCCAGCAGGTAGAAGCGACGTTTGCGCCGTTTACTGGCCGCTATATCGTGCGCGGCGGACAAACCGCGTCCCTGGAAGGCGATCAGCCCAAACGCATTGTCATGATCGCCTTCGACAGCATGGCACTGGCACAAGCCTGGTATGACTCGCCGGCCTATCGTGCGATCAGGCCGATCCGTCTTCAATCGGCGAAATCCCGTGTCTATATCGTTGAGGGTGCGCCGGAGGTGCGATGAGCAAAGATACAAGCGCAGAAGCCTGCGTGCGCATCATCATTGGCGACACGTCGATTGAGGCAACCCTGGCCGACAGCGACGCGGCGCGGGATTTCGCATCCCTGTTGCCGCTCACGCTTTCCATGAACGATCTTTTCCGGCGCGAGAAGTTTGCAGCGTTGCCAAGGGCGATTTCCGAACGAGGCAAGCGCACACATGATTACGCGGTGGGGACCATTGGCTATTGGCCTCCCGGGCCGGACGTGGCGATCTTCTATCGCCATGATGGAGAACGCATTCCGGCGCCCGGCCTGATCGTTATTGGCAAGGTCAAGGCGGGAGTGGAAGCTCTCTCTGTGCGAGGCGCGATAAGTGCCACCATCAAACGGTCATGAGTGAAGCGTGTGGGAGGGGTGAACAATGAGCGTCAAGCAATCCCTGATCTTTGGTGTGACGGCCCTGCTGTTGGTGCTGTCGGGAGCGTCCGCCATGAGTGAGGAAAAATCAAAGCAACATATCCAGATCGCCGAAATCGTCGTCGATCCGGCCCAGCTCGATAGCTACAAATCTGCCGTGGCCGAACAGATCGAAGCCGCCATCCGGCTGGAGCCGGGTGTGCTTGTTCTCTATTCGGTATCCAACAAGGATAATCCCAGCCAGATCACGGTGTTCGAGATTTACCGGGACCGCGAAGCTTATCTTGCTCACCTGCAAGCACCTCACTTCCTGAAGTACAAGGCGACCGTCGAGAAGATGGTCAAATCGCTGAAGTTGATCCCGGTGGACCCGGTCGTGCTCGGCAGCCAGGCGAAGTAACAGGCGATGGCTTGCGACTCAGCTTCGGTGCCGTAACGCATCCACTACAAGGTTGAAGGCTGCGGACGACTGTCGGCGGCTGGGATAGAACAGGTGATAACCCGAATATGGTTGGCACCAATCGCCAAGGACGCGCTTCAGGCGGCGGTTCGCCAGATACGTCTCCGCCATCTCTTCGGGAATGTAGGCCAGGCCGTGCCCCGCCAGAGCGGCATTCAGCGTTTGGATTGCGCCGTTGCAGGTCATTTGGCCGTCCACGCGCACCTTCAGCTCCCGGCCGCCTTTCTCAAACTCCCATGCGTACAACCCGCCATGTGAAGGAAGACGCAGATTGATGCAATTGTGGCTGATGAGATCCTGCGGTTTCTTCGGCTCGGGCCGCTTGCGGAAGTAAGACGGCGTTCCGACGACCGCCATGCGCAAATCCGGCCCGATGCGCACCGCGATCATGTCCTTGGCAACCTGCTCGCCGCTTCGTACGCCAGCATCGTAACCATCGGCAACGATATTGCTTAAGCCGTAGTCAACAACGATCTCGACTTTGATGTCGGGATACTTCGGTAGAAGCGAAGCGAGTTTTGGCAACAGGATCGCGTCGGCGGCATATTCCGTCGCGGTGATTCGGATGGTGCCAGCCGGCTTTTCACGCAACTCACGCACCGCTGAGAGCTCGGCGTCGATCTCTTCGAAGCGGGGACCAATGCTTTTCAGCAGGCGCTCACCTGCCTCTGTCGGGGCTACACTGCGGGTGGTGCGGGTAAGAAGCCGCACGCCAAGGCGCGCCTCAAGCTCGCGAATGGTGTGGCTGAGAGAGGATTGCGACACGCCCAACTGCAAGGCGGCCCTCGTGAAGCTGCGTTCCCTGCCAACGACCGAGAAGGCGAGAAGGTCATCGAGGTAGCCGCGCTGCATTTATCGCTCCTCATCATAAGTCCTTTCGGATTATAGCGGCTAGTCGAAAGACACGCACGGCTTATATCCGTGGACGAAACGACGCGTATTCGCGTGGCTGAGCGGGGATGAGCAAATGGAACGGGATTCAACCGGCTTGGAGTTAACGCGCAGGCATCTGCTTCGCCTCGTCGGCGGGTTGGCAGTGCTGGTCGGGTATCCGCCCGCCCTTGCCCAACAGCCAATGCAGCAATCGATGGAAAGGAAAACGGCAATGAAGATTGAGCGCAATGGTTCGCGTCCATCGACAAGAGGGCGCAGGAATATTTCAGCGGCTCGGTCCGCGTCGAACCGGTTTTTCAAGTCGGTGATCCGATGCGGTTGAACGCCGGTAGCGTGACGTTCGAGCCCGGCGCGCGTACCGCATGGCATACGCATCCGCTCGGCCAAACCCTCATCATCACGGCCGGTCTCGGCTGGGTGCAAACCGAGGGCAGCCCGATCGAGGAAGTCCGGCCGGGTGACGTGGTGTGGTTTCCGCCCGGTGAGAAACACTGGCATGGCGCGACGCCCAACACCGCTATGACGCACATTGCCGTTCAGGAAGCTCTCAACGGCATGAATGTCGATTGGATGGAAAAGGTGAGTGACACGCAATACGGAAAATAGCGGTGCCAGGCACGTTGATCTTTATTGCCGCGTGAAACGTATTCCGTGGGAGAAGCTTCAGGCGTTCTTCGATCGGTATCTCGTGGCCGGGGAAGCGCCAACCAAGTGGAGGAGCCGCCGATGATCACAAGAGCACACCCCATGATCGTGGCGACCCTGGCAACGATCGTCGCCATCCTCGGACTGACAGGACCTCTAATGGCAAAGGAGCGCATTCTGATTTCCTCTGAGTGGGGCAAAGTCACTGCCGATCTGGCCGACAACGACGCTGCCAGATCGCTCGTCCGCATGTTGCCGGTTACGATCCAGATGCGCGATCATTTGCGCCAGGAGAAGACCGGCAATCTGCCTGCGCCCCTACAGGAGTCGGTGCGCCAAACACGGTTCTCCAAGGGGACGCTTGGGCTTTGGACTTCGGATCACTTCGTCATCTACTATAGCGATGGTCAGGTTCCTCAGCCCGGGATCATCATCCTTGGACAAGTGGCCGGCGACGTTTCGATGTTCGACCAACCCGGATCCGTCACTGTTCGGATTGAGCGTGCGCAATAGAAGCGGCCCTGCGAGGCTCGATGGGAGCGCGAACATACCGGCTATGTCTATCTCGGCGTTGGTACCCTTCAACAGGAAAGCGATTCATGCGACCGTACATCATCTGCCACATGAGCACGTCGATTGATGGACGCCTGCATCCCAGCCGGTTCACCCGGGCGGCGCCGGGCATTTCGTGGGATGTTCTGCGCGCGTACCACGAGAAGATGCATGAACGCTTCGAGGCTGATGGATGGATCGTTGGCCGCAAAACCATGAGTGAAATGGCCAAGGGAGCCGAACGGAGCATTGCCGAAGCGTCGAAGGTGCAACGTGAAGCGCATCTCGCCGAACGCCATGGCCGCAAGCTCGCCGTCGCTATCGACCCATCGGGCCATGTCCACTACGGCAAGGACAATGTCGGCGGCGACCACGTCGTTGCGGTACTCGGTGAGCAGGTCTCCGACGGTTACCTCGCCGAACTTCGTGAAGATGGTGTTTCATATGTCTTCGCTGGCGAAAAAGGCGATGAGCTGTCACGGGCGATGGAGCAGCTGGCCTCCCTTTTCGGCGCGAGGAGGCTGCTGCTCGAAGGCGGTGGCAGGATCAATGGTGCATTCCTCAAGCACAAGCTTATCGATGAGTTCAGCACACTGATCTTTCCCGCGGTAGATGGCGTTGCCGGCACGCAAAGCATTGTCGATTACAGCGGGCCGGAGGGCGACCGTCCCGGTGCCGGGCAGGCGTTGCGGTTGACTCACTGCGAGGCGCTTGATGGCGGAATGGTCTGGCTACGTCACGCAGTGGAACGCGCGCCCGGGTAATGGATTGCTTCGCTGCGCTTGCAATGACAGCGAGATCGCAGGGTGGGTTAGCCATGGGTCGCGCGAATGCGCGTCCGATGATATATTCCACGTAACCTACCGCCTGGTGAACGAAGATGGTGGGTTACGCTGCGCTAACCCACCCTACGAGTTTTGGCCCTTGATTCCGCTTCTCTCACGCGATTAGCTCCCGCCGAACGTCCGGGAGAATCACATGCCGCGCATTGTTGTTCTTGGTGCTGGATTTGCGGGGCTGTGGGCCGCTCTGGGTGCTGCGCGCAAGCGCGACGAGATCGGTGCGCCGGCGGCGGATGTCGAGATACTGGTCGTCGACCGCAACCCCTACCACAACATCAGGGTTCGCAATTACGAGGTCGACATCGGCGAGGCGGCGATACCGCTTGCCGAAGTGCTCGACCCGGCTGGCGTCGATCACAGGGTTGCCGATGTGAGGGCGGTCGATCCCGCCCGGCAGCAGGTGAGCGTCACGACGAATAGCGGCAGCGAGGTCATCGCATACGATCGGCTGGTACTGACGCTGGGCAGCCAACTCGTGCGCCCGGCGATACCGGGACTGGCGGCCTGTGGCTTCGATGTGGATAGTTATGCGGCGGCCGTCCGGCTGGAGGCGCACCTCGCCGCGTTGGGCGGGCAGGCGGATTCCGAAGGTCGCGCGACGGTGGTCGTCGTCGGCGCGGGCTTTACCGGCATCGAAGTCGCGACCGAGATGCCAGGCAAGCTTGAGAAGGCGGGCCTCACCGGCGAGCGGCGCATTATTCTCGTCGATCCCAATCCCGTTGTTGGTGTGACACTCGGAGAACAAGCGCGCCCGATCGTCGGTGAAGCGCTGGCGGCGCTGGGTGTGGAAACGCGGCTCAACGCAAGGGTCAGGGCGATCGATGCGAATACCGTCACGCTGAGTTCGGGCGAAGTCATCCCGGCGCAGACAGTGGTGTGGTGCGGAGGGATGAAGGCAAGCCCGGTGGCTCAAACGATTGATGTCGAGCGCGATCGGCTGGGCCGCCTCCATGTGGATCAGTTCATGCGCCTCACCGGTGCGACAAACATCTTTGCCGCCGGCGATGTGGCTTCCTGCGTCGTGGACGGCGAACATGCCACCGTGATGTCCTGCCAGTTCGCGAGGCCGATGGGCCGCTTTGCCGGAAACAACGTCGTCGCCGATCTGCTTGGGCAGCCGATGCTTGCCCTTGACATCGATTGGTATGTCACCGTGCTCGATCTCGGCGCCTGGGGCGCGCTGCATACCGTCGGATGGGATCGCCAGCTTCATGCCTCCGGCGCCGCCGCCAAGGCGACCAAGCAGATTATCAACCGGCAGCGGATCTATCCGCCGCGGAGCGGTGTTCGCGCGGATATTCTGGCTGCCGCCGCACCGACGGTGCAGAAGCCTCCGGCCGTGCGCTAGCGCTTTCCTTCGATGGCGATCTCGACCAGATAAGGCCGATTGCTCGCCAAGGCACGCTCCATAACCGCGGCTATGTCACCGGCCTTTTCGACCCTGACGCCTTCGACGCCCATGCCGGCCGCCAGATGCACAAAATCGAGGTCCGGTCCCGTCAGGTCCATCTGCTGATAGGGATGCTGCGTGTCCGCCTCGAAGTTTTGACGCCAGACGTCCACATTGTGCTTGAGGATGCGATACTGCCGGTTTGAAAGAATGACGAACACGATCGCCAGCTTGTGGTGTGCCGCGGTCCATAGCGCCTGAATGCTGTACATCGCTGAGCCGTCGCCGGAGACGGCGACCACCGGGCGATCCGGCATCGCGACCTTCACCCCGATCGCACCGGAAAATCCCTGACCAATGCCGCCGCCGCGCCCGCCGAAATAATCACCGAAGCCGCGATAATCGAACGACCGCGCCAGGTCGAGACTGGCGGTGATGCTTTCATCCACGATGACGACATTGTCAGGCAGGCCGCGCCGGAGTTCGGCCGTCACCCGCGCCATCGAACTCGGCTCGCGGTTCCAGGCTTTCTCCAGCCGCGCCCGGTGCGCCTCCCGGTCGCGGGCGCTCAACTCGGCCAGCGCCTGGTTGCGACGCGCTGCGGCAAGCTTGAATTCGGCGCTTTGCCGCGCGCTCACAATCTTTGCCAGCGAGGCGATGCTGGCCGCCATGTCGCCGACGATGCCGCCATCGAGGCGATGATTGAACGCCAGGCGCTCGGACGATTCCTCGATCTGGACGACGACGGCGCCATCAGGGAAATGGCTGCCTTCCGCATACCAGATGTCCTCGAAGAACGGACCTCCCAGCAGCAAGACGAGATCGGCATCCGACAAGGCTTTGCGAACCTGCGCGGCGTCGGCCGGGAGCGATTGGCGATAGTTCGGATGGCTGGTCGGAAACGGCGCATGGGCGCGCAACCCTTCGAACCAAACCGGCGCGCCGATCGCCTCCGCCAGCGCGACCAGCGCTTGGGAGGCCCCTGATCGGGCGACGTCATCGCCGGCGACGATGGTGGGCCGCCCTGATTTCAAAAGAAGCGAGGCGAATTCCTCGATCCCGGCGGGGTCCGGTTGTGACGAACGCCACAATTTATCTGGTGCGATCGCCTCGACGTCGGTTTCCTGCTCCAGCACGTTGATCGGAAGCGAGACGAAGACCGGTCCCCTGGGTGCATCGGTCGCAACCTTGAAAGCGCGGCGCAGCACGGGCGCGAGCTCATCCGCACGCTCCACCTGCACGCTCCATTTGGTGACCGGCGCCGCCATGGCGACGAGGTCGTGGCCCAGCACCGGGTTGGCCAGTCGCATGCGCGTATCCTGCTGGCCGGCGGTCACGACAACAGGCGAATTGGCCTTGAGCGCGCCGTAGATCGCGCCGATGGCGTTGCCGAGCCCGGGAGCTACGTGGAGATTGGCCACAGCCGCGCGGCCGGTGGCCTGCGCATGGAAACTCGCCGCGCCGACCGCCACGCCCTCATGGAGGGTCATGACATATTCGATCTGCGGATAGCTCACCAGACTGTCCAGCAACGGCGTTTCTGTCGTCCCGGGATTGCCGAAGATGTGGCTCACGCCATTCGACACCAGCGAATCCATCACTACACGCCGTCCGCGCATTACTTGCTCCCTTTCAGGTTCATTTTTCTGGACGATAACACGCAGGCAGCATCGTGAGCGAGCTCCCGGGCGCACATGTGGGTTCGTCGTGGCGCGCTTGTTTTTGGAACTAACCTGGGTCAGGCTGGTTTCGTTTTCTCAACTGGAGAACGCACCGATGAAGCTGTTCGTGACGGCGTTCGCTGCTGCACTTGCAAGCAGCACCTTTGCACTTGCTGACACCCCCGTGACACCGGCCGAGGCCGAGAAAATCAAGGCTGTCCTGGAAGGCCTTGGCTGCACGGGCGGCAAGATGGAAAAGGAAACCGAGGCCAGCAGCTATTTTGAAGTCGATGACGCCAAATGCAGGGATGGGCAGTACGACATCAAGCTCGACAAGGACTTCAAGCTGATCGCAATGACTCGCGACTAAGCCAGGACCAGTCCGCAGCATGTAGGATGGGTTGAGCTCTTCGCGAAACCCATCATTTGCTGCCCGCGAAGAAAAGATGGGTTTCGCGAAGGGCTCAACCCATCCTACGTACTATCTCGCATCAAAGGCCAAGCGTGACCTCGGCCCAGCGCATCACCCTATCGCCGTTGAGAAACTCGATCACGCTGGGCTCGGTCGCCGCCGGCCGGTCGTGGCCGAGCACGGCGGTTGCGGCGATCATGTCGCAGCGTTCGTTGAAGACGACCGATATTGCGGTTTTGCCGGGCGGATTGCGGGCGTTGAGCGTGTAGGCGCGGCTGCGGCCTTTCATCCACGCAATGTTGACCGGACGACCGGCACCGAGCGGCGCAACGTCGCCGACGAGAACAAGATCGCCCATGCGGTCCAGATCTTCATCATCGGCGACGCCGGTCGTGCAATTGCAGAACCCGATCTTGGCACGCAGATAGAGGCTCACCTCGGCGCCGCAGTCAGCCGCCTTGCAGCGGAACGCCTTTCCCTTGCCCCACTGATCGATGGGGAACGGCCAGGCCACCTCGGTCCATACCGGCGCGGTCGCAGTTGCGGCGGCGTGCCGTGGCAGACCGGACCACGCCAACGCCGCCGCGAGTACGCACCCCAGCGAGGCTGCTGCGACGGCGATAGCTACCCTTCTCATTGCACCACCGTTCTGCTCGCTAGTTGCCGGCGAGATAGGTCTTTGCCGCCGCTACCTCGCGCCGCTCCGTGTCGGCGTTCGCCGCGAGCGCCATGAGCTGCTGATAGTTCTGCCGCGCCGCCGCCTTGTCACCGAGCGTGTCGGCCGCCTTGGCAGCCCCGGCGTAGCCCTGGAAGCGGTTCGGCTCCTTGGCCTTGGTGGCCTCGAATGCCACAAGCGCCTCCTTGGCCATGCCGCGATCGAGCAGCATGAAGCCATAGAGCTCGCGCGCCGGTGCCAGCGGACCTGGCGTCACCACATGCTTCTCGGTCAGGTCCTCGGCGTCCGCTGCCGCACTCATGGCCTTGAGAGCCTCGTCGTATTTGCCCTCCGCGTGAAGCACCCAGGCAACGGCGACCTGATGCTGGATGTCGACGATCTGCGACCAGTAATTGTCCTTGGCGTCGCGCAATTTGTCGCGCAATTCCGCGAGCTTCTGGACGTCGGCCTTGGCCGCTTCCGGCTTGCCGGAGCGCGCCGCGCCGATTGCGCGCGCGAAATGCGAGATCGCCATCGCGTAGTTCAGGCCGCTCGGCCTGACCGATAGTTGCGAGGCCGCGTCCCAGTCGCCGCGGTCGATCGCATAGCGGGCTGGCGAGGCCGCCAGCGCGTAGTCGGCGGCCGCGACCGTCGCCTTGAAGTCGGTCTCCTTGATCATGTCGTCTATGACGGCGCGCGCCTGCTGGTCCTGGGCCAGCTGAAGATGGGCATAAACCATGTAATCCTGCGCGTGCAGGTAATTGCCCACCGACTTCTCGGACTTCGCGGCTTTCACGGAGGCGGCGTTGGAGGCGATCGATTCCTTCCAATAGCCGACGCGGGTGTAGATGTGCGACGGCATGTGCTGGGCGTGCGGCGCGGCCGGCGCGATCTTGGCGTAGCGGTTGGCGGCGTCGAGGCCTTTTTGCGCGGTCGCCGGATAGTCGTAGAGGTGGATCAAATAGTGCGTCACGCCCGGATGCTGCGGCAGCCGTACCGACATCGGCTCCAGGATTGCGGCGCCCTTGGACTGCTGCGCGTAGGTCTTGTCCTTCAAATCCGCCGACGTGTTGAGCGTGATGGCGTAGGCAATCTGGGCCTCGTCATCGTCAGGATATTTCGCCGCGATGTCGGCCTGCTTGTCGCGCAGCGCGCGCATGCGCTGGGCATGGGGGATCGTTTCGTGGTCCGCATACATCACCATCATCGCATCGATGTAGTCGCGTTCGCGCTCGGTCTTGGCCCCGATCTCCTTCGCTTTGGTGATCGCGGCGAGGCCGGGCGCAAGATTCGGCCGCGGAATTGCGGCGTGCGGATTGTCCATCATCGTGAGCGCGATGCCCCAATAGGCCATGGCGCATGACGGATCAGCCTTGATGGCCTCCTCGAAGATCTCCTTGGCGTTGGTGTACCAGAACGAGTGCTGATATCGCATCGCGCGATCGAAGCGACGCTGCGCAACATCGTTGCAGGATGTTTTGAAGTTCACGTTGCCGAGCTGCTGATCGACGTCGTCTTGCGCGGCGACCAGCGGCTGAGACGTTGAAAGCATAAGAGCCGCGACGGCGATACCGAATGGAGACTTCCGCATGGATTTCCTCCCCTGGCTCATCTGGCAAGAATGGCTGTACTATACGACTTTCATCCCTTTGCCGTAACACTTTGCCGTAACCACCGCATCATGGCAGCGCAATTGACCTTTCGGGCCCCCTCCCGGGCAATGGGCCTGGATGGGCCTCGGCGAGACGCTGTTGGGCTTCACTCGATCAGCTGATCCGCGAGCACAAGGATTGTCGGCGGGAATGTGAGCCCGAGCGTCCGGGCGACCCTGACGTTGACGATCAGCTCGAACCTCGTCGGCAACTGGATCGGCATCTCCGCCGGCTTCTGGCCCTTGAGAATGTTGTCGACATAGCTTGCAGCGCGACGGAACAGGTCGGCGAGATCGGCGCCATAGCTGAAAAGCGCGCCGGCCCGCGCGATTTCGGCATGTTCGCCGATCACGGCAATGCTCAGGTCTGCCGCGATCCGGCAGATGTCCGCCATCATGGCCACCGTCAGGAAATCGCGGATGATGATCATGGCTGTGCCGCCGTCGTCGGCGAGCTTCTTGATCTGCTCGGTGAGTTGCACGGCGGACGGCGCACTGAGCCCGAGGCGTACCGGCTCGATACCGGCGCTCCTCGCATCCGCCATGGTCTGCGAGCCCCAGGCGCTGAAGGTGGGATCGGTGGCGTTGTGCATCACGCCGAGTTTCTTCAGGCCGGGCAGGATCTCCTTCAGCATTTCGATGCGCTTGGCCGAAATCTCCTCGCCGAACGCCGAGAAGCCGGTCACGGTGCCGCCGGGCCGGGCCAGACTCTGGAACAGTTCGGGGTCGCTCTGCACCGCCGGCAACGCCACCGCGACCACGGGAATATTCGTCTTGCGCACGATGGCCCGCGCCGCGGCCTGGCCCGGCGAAAGAAACACATTCACCGGCAGCGCCACCAGCTCGTCGATCATGGCGTGCCCTCGCGCGACGTCGCCGTTGGCGCTGCGCGCATTGACGATGATGGTGCGTCCTTCGACGTGGCCGAGCCCAACCAGCGCCTTGCGAAAAGCGCCGACCGTCACGTCGTCGACGTCGGCATTGGCAAATCCGACAAAGCCCACGATCGGAATGCGCTGCTGTGCCCGCGCTGCCAGCGGCCAAGAGGCCGCCACGCCGCCGACCAGCCGGATGAACTCGCGTCGCTTCATGGCCGGCCCCGCGCTCGATGGTTTCACCCGATGGTAAGCACTTTTCGGCGGGGGTCCAAGAGCGGCCGGAGCTATCGGGAAAGCGATCTAGATGCCGCGCATCTTGTGATCGGCCCAGTTCTTGAGATCGCGTACCGTCAGTACCTCGAGGAACGGGTTAGCCCTGACAAGTTTCTGGCGCGTGGTTCGACCGGTCGCGTCAGCGGCGGCCATGACGGATGCGGCGTCGGCATGTTCGGCGCCGGACAGCAGAGCCACGGCGCCAGCCGGTCCGGCAAAATAGGCCAGATAAAGCGAACCGGAGGTGAGGGGCAGGCCGCGTTTATTCAGTGTCCTGGCATATTGCTCGAGCAGCCGCGCAATGATCTCCCGCGTAAGTTCGACGTCCTGCCGCAGCTCCAGCAGTTCTTTGTCGCTGCGGCCCTTGATCAGATCGCCGCGATGCTTTCGGATGGCTTCGAGCCAGGTGTCATCGAGAAACTGACCAGCCCCTGTGGCGCTGGAAAGCTTGTTCTTCTTAGTCGCAATTCCCGCCGATTCGACCTTGATGATGCGTTCCACCAGAGCCTTGACGTCGATTGACTCGATTGTCTGCCGGTTTGAATGCGCACTGCGAAAAATGTAGGGGCCTGCGACTGCGGCCAACGCAATCGCCACCGCTAACAAGATGGCGATGATTGCCAAGTTGAACGAATCTCGCGATCTGTCAGGAGCGCCCCGCTCGTCCGGGCGCGGCGGCCTGATTTCGTCCACACGCGCTACCCTCGTTGGCGTAGGAGCGAGGTCGGCCGGTTCGGCGCCGGCCAACACGACATTGAACGAAGGCCATTGCGCTAGGTCTGGCATCGGGAAGACAAGTTCAATGCTTGCAGCAGACCATCGAAAGCGTTCGGACGACACGGCCTGGCCTCGCCGATCGGTTTCGGCCGGGCCATCCTTGCCGCCTTGTTGGGATTTGTGGATTGAGGCCTGGGTCTGTCAGGCTCCGTGTATTTGGGTCGAGGTCGCAACTTTCCGGCAACGTGCTTCTTGCCGCCTGCAGCGCTCCCAACGGTGCCCGGATTGGTTTCTGGAGTTAAGGCCGCCGTCGTAGCCGGCGGCGGTGTTGGTTCGACCGATGAGATCGGCTGAACCGGTGCTTCATGCTGCAAACGGTGGATCTCGCGCCGGTCAGCCGTCTCCAGGGTGTCGCCTGTTACGCTGACGTGGATGGTCACTTGCTCGAACCGATCTGGCGCACTTGTCTTCGTGCGTCGCGGTGTCCCCAGCTCCATGATGGTCAGTGCGCTGAGGCCAACAACGATGAGACCTGCCCTCATCATGATCTACTGTTCCAGGACGAAGATGCTTGCCCCGAGCCGGGGAAATAATCTGCCCAACGTCGCAGAATGATTTCTAAGGTCCAATGCGGCGGGTTAGCGGCAGAATTGACTTGCGCGCAGCAGCGGCGAAGTAAGTCTGACAACAGGGTTAATACGCGGAGGCGCGAGTAGACGCGCGATCGATCCATTGGCCGTGGCAATGATCCAGCCGTTGCCCGGCGTAGATCACCGCGTTCATCTTGGGAACTTAGAGGCGCCGGGGGCGGGCCCGTGTGCTCGGCATGGGGGCACGGCGATGGTGTCGCTGCGCTGAGGCTCAATGAAGGTTGAACAGCTCTCTCACCAGCTGCCCGGAAATGATATTCGCGAACGACAACCTGGTAGGCGGTGCGGCCGGTGCCGGGCTGCTACTCGGGGCCACAGGCGTGTTGGTTTGCGTATGGGGCGACGACGGCTGTCTGGCTGCAGCCTCCTTCACCAGCCTCTTCGTGGCCTTTGGCTTGGTTTTTTCCACGCCGGTAACCGACGCATGAGAAGTTATCGGCGCGTATGATTGTGCTTGCGGGGGCGGCGCGTCCGGTATGGCTTCGGCGGCCGGCGCTGGCGGCGGAACGATCGTCGGAAGGTTGGTATCGATGACGATCCGTTCCGGCGGCTGCTGCAGAGAAGCGATCCGGATGACCGGCCTGTTAACTTCGTCACCGGCCGGCTCCGCCAAAGGTTGCGGAAAGAACCAGTTGGCCACGAACAGCAACACAAGCAACGATGCGCCGACCCAGGCTATGTATCGTCCGAGAGGCATAACCATCTCCGCCACAGAACCTGACGGAGAGCAAACGCCGTAATTCCTGACAGTCCGTAACTGAACGTGGTTACTGCCGGAATTGCTGTTGCCGAGTTCGATCACAAACTTCTGTGATCTACTCGGTGTAGATTTGATGGGAGTTCGGCAGGTCCGGGAATTGACTGCCTGCTACCGATGAACCGGCATACGCGCATACCGCGATGACGAGCGCCCTGATGATCGTGAACATTTGCTGCCTCTTTCTTGTTGGAGGCAGCCTAGGACGGATTCGTTTCGGACGGCTTAGGGAAGGTGGTTTTCACGTCCTTGATCGACTTGGTAAACAGTCTGCTTGCATCGATTTTCCGTTCGCCCAGCCACATCAGGTCGGCGCGGCCTTGATAAGGGGCAAGGCTGCCACAATCGCGACAAAGCTCGATCGCAGTGCACATCATGCCGCCGCAGTGCAGCGGCGCCGCCCGCGCTGCGCCGCATCAGGATCGCTGGCGCTTCTCCTGTCGCGGCGCAGTGGACCGTGGGCCAAGGACTTAGGCCAAGGAGGACTTAGGCCAAGGACTTGGGGCAAATCTGTTCAATGCCAGGTCGGCCTGAACGATTTAGCCACCGCCAGCGCAGCCCACTCGTCGGTTTCCAAAGCAATTTTCTGTGCCAGCATGACGTCGCCGGGCACCAGTGGCTGGTTTGGCACAAAACACCAACCGGCTTTCGGGCGCCCATATTGGTCTAGTTCATGAATATTTGTCGCGGTGCCATAACAGATCCGGTATCGCTTGCCGCTTTGGCAGCCCGTGACCTCGAAATACCCGTATTTGTTGAACTGAACCAGTTGTTCAGGCGATAGCCATGCTTGCAGCAACCTTATGCCGCGCACCTCCCTTTGAGGGCAGCCCAATTCCCGATATTGAGCCCGCAGCAATTGCCAGCGGTTCGCGCTATCCGCCAGCAATTGCCTGATGTTACGGACCGCGTTACGTAGCGTTGTCTGCAACATGAGACGCTAACCGCCGACCAGCCTTGGATAAAACAGGGTTTCTTCGGCTTTCGGATCGAACCTGCGGGTTATCGTCGGATCGCCAGAGGAAGTTCTGATTGCCGCTGTGAAGCCGGCGCCTGTGAGCTGTTCGAAGCGCCTTTCCGCTTCAAGCAACGCCTTCGCGTCGTTCGCATCAAATTCATGGCGGGTATCGCCGGTGTGGTCCATAACGATTTGGGTTGCCATTGCAAACACTCCTTGGGGTTCGCACCATCAGCAAATCTGCAATGGCAGAAGTTCCGAAAAGTTCCAAAGGCTCGCCAAAATACAATTGTCGCCCGCCGGCCGGTTCAGAAATGGGCGATTCATTTTCGAAATGCGGGCAGGGAGCAATTTTCCGCTGCGCTGGTCGAAATTGTTCACATTCCGAACGGGGAGCGGGCCCTCAGGGTAATTCGCGTCGCTTTTGGTGCAAGTAGAGGCTGGGTGGGCGGCTACCCAACTGCTAATGAAATGGGCCTGCCTCCGTCATAGCCATCACCGGCTGGCACACCCGACAGGGTGTCGCTTGACCTCACTACGCACGCTTGAACCTCACTACGCATATGGATGCGAATAATGACCTTGACGACCTATTTGCTGTACCTGGCCGCCGTGGCCGTGTTGGTGCTGTCACCCGGCCCAACCATGCTCACCTGCATGACGACGGCCCTGAACGAAGGCAAGTCAGGCGCGCTGGCGGCCGCGGCTGGCAGCATCAGCGCCGTCCTCGGCGTCATGGCGCTTTCGGCGCTGGGCCTCGGTGCATTGCTCGCGGCATCGGAGCTTGCCTTCACCGTGGTCAAGGTGATCGGGGCGATCTATCTCATTTGGCTCGGCATCAAGACGTTCGGCAACACCGCGGAAGCCGTCGATATCAAGAGCGCTCCGGCGGACAGCGGCCGGCGCTTGCGCTCGCACTATGTCAGGGGCCTCCTGGTCGGGTCGAGCAATCCCAAGGCCATCCTGTTCTTCACCGCGTTCTTCCCGCAGTTCCTCAACCCGGCCGAGCCGTTCGCCGCGCAATATTCCATCCTCGCCCTTACCTTCATCGCATGCGAATTCAGCGTGCTGGCGATGTGCGCCTTCGGCGTTTCCGCGATCGCGCCCGTCCTGCGCTCCAGCTGGCACATGCGCTGGATCAACAAGGTAACAGGTGGGCTGTTCGCGACGATGGGTGGCCTGTTGTTATTCAGCCGGCGTCACGCCTGACAACGAAAATTCGGTGTCAGGCCGTCACTCGGCCGCCTCCGCCAACAGTTCCGTCTGCTCGTGCAGGACAACGCCCGACAGCGGATCGAATTCGCCGAGCCACGGCTTGTGTTCGAGCACCGCCCTTGTGTGGCGATAGCCGGCGTCCCAGCGTTGCAGGATGCCGGATGGGCTGAAGTCGATGTCCTTGGTGTGGTCTTCGCGGGCGAGCTGCGGAGCGAGCAGCCGCACCACATGCATCCGGGTCGGGCAACCATAGCTCGCCAGTTCCTTTGCCGCTTCGCTGTTGCGCTCGGACTCCGGCAGGCGCGCGGCGAGCTGATTGATGACGTGGCGCAGCCGATGCGCCTGCTGCTGGCGCGCGACGTGGCTGGCGATCCGGCTGGAATACTGCACGTCCTTGTGCCGATTCAACACCTCCGCCATCGTGGTCGGCTCGCTACCTGTCGGATTCCAGAGGTGTACGGCGAAGATCAGGGAATTCCGGCGCGGGTTGTCGTCGAACACGGCCTCCGTCGGCGTGTTCGATAGAATGCCGCCGTCCCAATATAACTCACCGTCGATGCGAACGGCCGGGAACGCCGGCGGCAACGCGCCGGACGCCATGATGTGCTTGACGCCGAGCTTGCCATCGCGGCTGTCGAAATAACGCATCTGGCTGGTGCGGACATGCGCCGCGCCGACCGTCAGCCGCGGCCTGCACTGATTGACGAGGTCGAAATCGACCAGTTCGGTCAGCGTGCGCTCCAGCGGCGCGGTCGAGTAATAGCCGGCCTGATCGGCTCCGAGCGGATAGAGGTCGCCGGCATGCGCCAGCGGGTTCGGCCTGAAGAAGCCGGGAATGCCATGGGTCACGGTCGACCAATAGGACAGCTTTTCGTTGAAGCCCGGAAAGATGTCGCGAAGAGGCCAGAGCGTGTTCTGCTCCATCTCCTTCCAGAATTCGCGCAGCCGCGGCAACCGCTTCTGCGGTGAATTGCCGGCGATCAGGCCGGCATTGATGGCGCCGATCGAGGTCCCGATGATCCAGTCCGGCTCGATGCCGGCTTCGTGCAGCGCCTGATAGACGCCGGCCTGATAGGAGCCGAGCGCGCCGCCGCCCTGCAACACCAGCACGACCTGGCCGGGCTCGGATTTCGCGAGCGACTTCAGCGTTGAGAAACCGGCCCGGACGTCGTTCATGTCACGCTCCTTTGCTTGGTTATGTTCGGCACGTCAGTGCGCGGTCCAGCCGCCATCAACCGGCAGCGCGATGCCGGTGATCGATGCCGCGGCGTCGCTGGCGAGGAAGACGGCCAACGCACCCAACTCCTCGACTGTCGCGAAGCGCTTGTTTGGTTGCTGTGCCAGCAGCACGTCATGGATTACCTGATCGCGGGAGATGCCGTGCGCCCTGGCCTGGCCGTCGATCTGCGCTTCAACCAGCGGCGTATAGACGTAGCCCGGACAGATCGCGTTGCATGTGATGCCTTCTTCGGAGGTCTCCAGCGCGGCGACCTTGGTCAGCCCGACGATGCCATGCTTGGCGGCGACATAGGCCGCCTTGAAGGGTGATCCGACCAGTCCATGGGCGGAGGCGATGTTGATGATGCGACCGAACCTGTTCCGACGCATCGCCGGCAGGGCGAGCCGAATGGCGTGAAACGCGGATGACAGATTGATCGACAGGATCGTGTCCCATTTCTCGACCGGAAACCGGTCGATTGGCGCGACATGTTGGATACCGGCATTGTTGACGAGCACATCGAGCCGGCCGTGCCTGGCGATGACAGCCGCGATCATCTCGGCGATCGCCTCCGGCCGAGTCATGTCGGCGGCGGAATAGCTGACCTGGACGCCAAAATCCGCCTCGATCTGGTCTTTGGTCCTGGCGACCTCCGAGGCGACCCCCAGACCGTTCAGCATCACCTCAGATCCGGCCTCGGCGAGTGCCCGCGCTATCCCGAGGCCAATACCGCTGGTTGACCCCGTGACCAGCGAGACCTTCCCGGCGAGCGGCCGCGTGGCCCTGGTATCCCGCGCCTTTACCTGAATGTTCATGACGGTCCCTTTCCTGCGGCCTGATGGGCTGAAACCTGCAGGATGGGCGCCGTATTTTGAAATGCCCTTTGGCTTCCTACACCATAGGCTCCCGCTATCGCGGTTTGAGTGTCATTGGGGGCCTTGATCGGCTAGTCTGCGTGCCAGATAGATCGGGGCAGCACGATCATGGAAATGCATCAGGTACGATACTTCCTCGCCGTCACGCGGACGCTGAATTTCACGCGCGCCGCCGACGAGTGCAACGTCACGCAGCCATCGCTGACGCGGGCGATCAAGCAGCTCGAGGCCGAATTGGGCGGCGACCTGTTCCGCCGGGAACGGCCGGCCGCGCAATTGACCGAGCTCGGCCTGCGGATGCACCCGCTGCTACAGCAATGCTATGACGCCGCCAGCGGCGCGCGCATGCTGGCGTCGTCGTTCAAGAGCGGTGAAATCGGGGCGCTTCGGATTGCGCTCAGCCACTCGGTCGATTTGTCGATTCTGGTGCCGTTTCTCGACCAGATCAGGCGGCAGTTCAGCCAACTCGAATTTCGTTTCTTGCGCGGCAACAGCGAGGAAGTAGGCGAGTATCTGAAGAAGGGCGACGCCGAACTCGGCATCGCTGCCGAACTCGGCGGCGACTGGGACCGGCTGGATACCTGGCCGCTGTTCACCGAGGATTTCGATCTTGTCGTCAGCCGGCGGCATCCGCTGGCGGAGCGCGACACAATCAGTTTCAACGACCTGCGGGCAGAGCAATGGTTGTCGCGAAATTACTGCGAACATTCCGCTTCGCTAAGCCGGTCGCTTCGCGAGCATGGGGTTGCGGTTGATCGCAACCACGAGATTTCGTCGGAGCGCGACCTGATTGAACTCCTGGAAGCCGATATCGGCGTCGCCGTGGTTCCTCACACCGCTTCGCTTCCAACCACGTTGAAACGCGCTCCGGTCGAGGGACTGGAATCGCGCCGCACGGTTCATCTCTATGGTGTCGCCGGGCGTGAGCGCACGGCGGTGGCGTCCGCCGTCATGAGGATGCTGCGCGGTTCGGACTGGCAGCAATTCCTGAGCAGGATCGCCTAAGCTTAGCGATGTCTTAGCGATCCTCGCTGGCGGTTCGAACCGCAACCAGCAGTTCGTCGATCTCCATTCGCTTGCGGAAATCGGGATCGACGAAGCGGGCCTTCACCAGCCCGTCGCGGCCGACCACGAAGGTCGCGGGAATCGGCAGCATGCAGCCGTCATTGCCGTGAAAATCCGACAGGTCCAGATAGGAGAGCAGTTGCTGGATCTCCGTTCCAAGCCAGATCGCAAGATTGAGCGACAATGCATAGCCGTTGTCGAGGTCGGTCAGCACCGGGAAGGGGGCGCCGGCCTCGGATTTGAAGCGCTCGGCGTACTTCTGCGTTTCCGGCATAATCGCGACAATCTGTCCGCCCAGCGCGCTGATCTCGTCCTGAGCCTGCATGATCGCCATCACGTTCAGCCGGCAGTAGGGACACCAATGGCCGCGATAGAACATGACGATGACCGGCCCGTTGCCGATCAGCGATGTCAGGCTGACAAGCCGGCCGGTCTCGTCCGGCAGCATGAACGGCGGCATCACCTCGCCCGGCTGCGGCGCGTTCTCGCCGCCGCCGTTCTCGTGGATTCGCGCGACCAGACGATCGACCGCCTCGCTGTAGGCAGGAAAGAAATCGCGACCGGCGGCGGCATAGGCTTGCAATCGGTTACCGAGCGAACCCTCCATGTCGCGGCAGCGCTGAAAGGCCTGCCGGAGGCGTTCGGCGTTGGCAGGCGAAAGCTGGGTCATGTCGTACTCCGGCCGGTCGGTTTGACTTGATACTATTTTCCAGCGCGGGCTGCCCGCAAGGGGTGGCGCTGACCCATCAGAGGGTGGATTGCCCCGCGTATGAAATGCCGTCGCCCAATGGGTTTGATAGCGGCGGCGTATCGAGCCGGGCACGCATAGCGCCGCGCTATCGAGTCGAGAGCCAACCGGCATTTCATTCCTCAAGTGGTTTCAACGAATGTCGTGACGTAGCCGGCCAGATCATCCGGGCCCCAGGCAACGTAAAGGCAACGTAAAGGCAAACGAGGAGACAACGACATGTCCACATCCAACGTCACATCCCGCACGCGCTGGCACGGCCTCGCGCTTGCCGGCATTTTCGCGGGCTCGCTCGCGACCGCACCGGCGGCTTTCGCCGGCGAATGTCCTGCCGGCAAGATGCAGGCCAATGTCCGCGACAAGGTCGACCACAAGGCGGTCGGCGTCACCGACGTCACGCTCGGCGCGATCAACCTCGAGAAACAGCCGGCCAACATCAGGGATCGCGAACTGCGCTTCCGCAAGCTGACGATCGAGCCCGGCGGCATCGTGCCGTGGCACAGCCATGACGACCGTCCGGCGCTGATCTTCGTGCAGCAGGGCGAAATCGTCGAATACGCCAGCAACTGCGCCGAACCGATCGTGCACAAGGCCGGCGAGATCAGACCCGAAGTCGCCGGCGTGTCGCACTGGTGGAAGAATCTCGGCAAAGAGACGGTCATTCTCTATGTCGGCGACGTTCGCAAGGATCCGCATGACCACCACATGTAACCGGATGTAACGCGCGCTTCCGGCGCCCGTTGCCGATGTGACGTCCTGGGATCCCCCGTGTTGCCCCGCACGCCCAGGCGTCACATCCCTTCCATCACCCAGCGAGACGCGCCATGGCCGATACCTCCGTGCCAATGAAGACGCACGCCATAAACATGCGCGACCCCTCGCCGGGCGTGGTGCTGCGCTCGCTCGTCATCGGCCTCACGGCCTTTCTCACCGTGGTCGACCTGTTCGCGACACAGGCCATCCTGCCCTCCCTGACGAAGCATTATGATGTAACCCCGGCCGCGATGGGTGTTGCGGTCAATGCCAGCACCCTGGGCATGGCAGTCGCAAGTATCGTGGTCGGCTCCCTTAGCCGGTATATCGACCGTCGGTTCGGCATCCTCGTGAGCCTCGTTCTGCTCGCGGTTCCCACGACGCTGCTGGCGGGCGCACCCGATCTTACCGCGTTCACCATCCTGCGTGTGTTGCAGGGACTTTGCATGGCGTCGGCCTTTGCCTTGACGCTGGCCTATCTCGGCGAGCAATGCAGCTCGATGGACGCCGGCGGCGCGTTCGCGGCCTATATCGCCGGCAATGTCGCCAGCAATCTGATCGGCCGGTTGTTGTCGGCCGCGCTGGTCGATACGTTCGGGCTGGCGTCGAATTTCTATTTCTTCGCACTGCTCAATCTGGCCGGTGCGGCGCTGGTGTATTTCACGGTGTCGCGCGCCAGGCCGATGCATGCGATGCCGGCGGCGCTGTCTCCGTTCGAGGCAAGCATCGCCCATTGGCGCAACCGGTCGCTGCGCGCCGCCTACGCGATCGGATTCTGCATCCTGTTCGCTTTCATCGGCACCTTCACTTTCGTCAACTTCGTTCTGGTTCGCGAGCCGCTGTCGCTCGGACGAATGGACCTCGGGCTCGTCTATCTCGTCTTTGCACCCTCCGTGATCACGACGCCGTTTGCCGGAAAAGCCGTCGCACGGTTTGGCTCCCGGCAGGTGATCTCTGGTGCGCTCGCGCTCGCCGCGATCGGCCTGCCCATGATGTTGTCATCGCATCTTCCGTACGTACTCGCCGGCATGGTGCTGGTCGGCGTCGGCACTTTCTTTGCGCAGGCCGCGGCGACGGGTTTCGTCGGTCAGGCCGCGCAGGACAACCGCGGCGTCGCCAGTGGGACCTATCTCGCCTGTTACTTCTTCGGCGGCATGGCGGGTAGCGCCGTGCTCGGCCAGCTGTTCGACCGTTTTGGCTGGAGCGCCTGCGTCGCGGGCGTCGGAGCGTCGCTCGCGATCGCGGCAATGATGACCACACAACTCAAACTTCCATCTAACAGAGGAGAGACGCCAATGATGCCGGCAATGACGGCCGATTGATCACAGCGATTTGTTCACCACCGTTCGATCGTCATTCGTAACGAAGGCCGATCGATCAACGTAATCGAAACAGCGGCTCACCGCTAACACGCACAACAAAGGGTACTGAACATGACAACCAAGAATCTGCGCACCTTGCTCTCGATTTCCGCTCTCGCTCTCTCGGTCGGGCTTGCCTCCGCGCCCGCTGCCTACGCGCAGGACAAGGTGGGCAAGGACGGGATGGCGAAAGATGCGATGTCCAAGGACGGCATGAAAAAGGACGATGCGATGTCCAAGGACGCGATGAAGAAGCACGACGGCATGTCGAAGGATGCGATGTCGAAAGACGGCATGAAGAAGTAAGGTCCGGTCGCCAGAAAGCTGCAGGCTCGGTTCAATGAAGCGAGCCTGCTATTCTTCCCTTGTCATGGCATGGGCGAGGCGCCGGATGACGGGCGCCGCGAACAGCACGACCGGCAGCATCAGCATCCAGGCGAACAGCCAGGCTTGCAGCCAGTGCATCACGAAATGGCCGGACCCGACCAGCGGAAAGCTGGCGATCGCCGCCGCTATCGCGCAGGTCAACCCCGACTGGATGAAACCATAGACAAAATGGCTATAGCGCCGCGGGATTCCCAACATACGAGCCTCGACAGGGATAGTTCCCTGTCAGGAAGCAAGAGCTATGCCTAACATGGTTGCCGCGATTGCGTCCCCGCCGGACCAGCCACTCTATCCGGCGAGCATCAGCCGCGCCGCGCGGCTTCGATCTTGGCGACGTCGATTTTCTTCATGGTCATCATGACATCGAAGGCGCGCTTGGCTTCAGCGCCGCCGGCCGCCATCGCCTCCAGCAGCACGCGCGGCGTGATCTGCCAGGAGACGCCCCATTTGTCCTTGCACCAGCCGCACGCACTCTCCTGGCCGCCATTGCCGACGATGGCGTTCCAGTAGCGATCGGTCTCTTCCTGGTTTTCGGTGGTGATCATAAACGAGAATGCTTCGGTCTGCTTGAACGCGGGGCCGCCGTTGAGGCCGATACAGGAGACGCCGGCAACCGTGAAATCGACCGTCAGCACGTCGCCCTTTTTGCCGGACGGGTAGTCACCGGGGGCATGGTGGACGGCGTGCACGGCGCTGTCGGGAAAGACTCCGGCGTAGAAGCGGGCGGCCGCCTCGGCGTCCTTGTCGTACCAGACGCAAATCGTGTTTTTCGCAATCTTCTTGGCCATTTCACATCCTTTCGGTTCGCTTGGCTGCCGCTTGCGGTATCCAGCCGGCCTGATCGGCCCGGCGAAACGACGAACGGGGTCGGCCGAATCCGACATCGTCCTACGGCTTTTTTTTGGTTGATTTGCAGGGCGCCAACCTGTGTCTTCTACGTCCGACGACGCGGAACCTCCGCGGCATCGATGCGCAGGTGGCGCCGTGTCAGCCGAACACGCCCGACCATGCCAGTCCGAAGCACACCATCAGGGCGCCGCCGAGCGCCAGGCTCGGCCGATCGGTGACGGCAAAAGCCACGGGATCGTCGTGCAGCTCGCTGCGGCCGCATTTCAGCCAGATCCGGCACACGAACAGGAACAGGATGGCCGGAAAGGCCCAGAGCCAGGCGGTGTTGCCGTAAAAACTCTGCCGGAAGGCGTCGTTGATGATGTAGAGCACCATGATGAGCACGGCGGCCACCCCGGTCGCCATGCCGATGCCCATGATGAGCGGCAGGTCGATGGACTTATAGCCGCGGCCGCGGACTTCGGTTCCGCCGCGCTCGATGACGCGGGCGACCTCGGTGTGGCGTTTGGCGAAGCTGAGCGAGGCGAACAGGAACATCGCGAACACCAAGAGCCAGGGCGACGGCGGCGCCCCTGACGCCACGATGCCCGCGCCGAGGCGCAGCGTGAACAATCCGGCGAGAACAAAACCGTCGAGAATGGGGATGCGCTTCACCGCGAACGAATAGAGCAGGGTTACGGCCAGATACAGCAGCACGACGGCAACGGTGGCCGGCCCGGCCAGCGCCGCCACGGCGATGCCGGCGAACAGTCCGATCGGAACGGCGGCGATCGCCGTTGCAAGCGGCAGGCGTCCGCTCGCCAGCGGCCGGTTTCGCTTCGACCAGTGGCTGCGGTCATCGGTCAGGTCCCAGATATCGTTGACGAGATAGGTGGATGAGGCGACCAGACCGAGCGCAAGGAACGCGCATGTCGTCGCGTAGACCGCGTCGACGTGGGAGACCAGTCCAGCGAGAACCAGCGGCACGAAAACCAGCGCGTTCTTCGCCCATTGGTGCGGGCGCATGCTGCGCACCAATGCACGGATCCGGGACGGCCGCGGGAACACCCTGGCGACGGTCGCGACGCTGGCGGCGGCGTGCTCTACCGAACTTGCCGCTTCTACAACGATGGCATTGTTGGCGCGGCGCCAGATCGGAATATCGGCGCGGGCATCGCCGGCATAGTCGAATCCATCAGGGAATCTTTCAGCGAGAACCTGTGCCTTCGCTTCGCCCTTCAGGTTGCGCAGGCCGTCGCTGCCGATGACGCCGCGAATGAAAGCAATCCGCCGCACAACCTTTTCCGCGACCTTGGCGTCGGCGGCGGTGGCGACATAGACCGGCCGTCCGCTCGCCGCGATATCGGCCGCGTAGGCGAGCAGTTCTTCATTGAACGGCAGAACTTCCGGTTCGATGTTCGTCTCTTCGGCGAGACGGCGCTTGAGATAGGCGCGGCCACGCAGCATCCACAGGCCGATCTCGAACAACCGCCACGGCGCGGCTCGAAGCAGCGCGAGCACGGTCTCGAGCAGCATGTCCGCGCGGACCAGCGTGCCATCGAGATCGAGGATCAGCGGCCGCGGTTGCGGTGCCTCGCGCGGATCGGAGAGTGGCGAATCGGAGAGTGCAAGCGGCAGGGGTAAGGTAGACATGCGGGCCCTTTCAGCGGGTACGGCTGTAGAAATCCCAGCAGGGATGCAGCTTGTGTCGCGTGAACTCCCGTTCCAGCACGGTGCGGAAGGTCGCAGGATTGGTGTCGGTCGCGCCCGGGAGAATGCAGGTGCGGAAAAACACACCGTCCGCGTCCGCCAGATAGGCTGACGCGTCGGCTACGGAGAAGGCCGGCACGGTTCGGCGGAAATCCATCGCCAGCGTGGTGCCGCGCGCGGGTGTCAGGCCGAGAAGCCGCGGAAAGGATTCGGCGAAATCGATGGTCGTATAGCGCTGCGCCTTGGTCGCGTAGCCAAGCCGCTGGAAGTTCACGCCGGCCTCGGCAACGCTGATGGCCCATGCCGCGCGCGTGGCCGGGCTGGTGCTGCCGGGATCGCCGTCGAGATCGAAGCCGTTGTTGGCGGTCTCGTCGAGGAAAGGCAGCCATTCGGATTGCAGGCGCGTCATCAGCCGGGAGCCGGCGAGGGTGGCTGTTGGTACGCGCATGCCCGGAAGGAACGTCGCAAAGCCGTGGTCGGTCGTGCCCTGCTTTTCCCTTACAAAGGTCGAAACGACGCGCTTTTCGACGACATCGGCCACTGGCAGCACCAGCGTCGCGCCGAGGACCGCCGCGGCGATCAGACGCCAGCCACGGGTCGTGCGCAGGCTCGGGTGGAAAAGGACGGCCGCGGCGGCCATCAAGCCGACGCCGCCGGTGTTCTGACTCTCCGCGGCCAGTGCGACCGCGACCAGCAGCGCTGCGTCCACGACGAAGGCTTCGCGGGCGAGGGTGTCGCGCACGAAATTGAGCGGACGCCGAACCGCCGCGGTGAAATCGAGTTCGCGGGCCGCGAGCACGACGATCGTGATCGTGACCACAAGCGGCAGCCAATTGCGAGCCGCGGAGGCGGCGAGCCGGAAAGCGGCGCCGCCCCGGTTCAAAGCACTCATGGAGACGATGTCGTGCAGGTAGCCGGAGACGAGCCCTCCGGTCGCCAGTTCGACCAGTCCCGCCAACGCTGCGGCAACGAACAGCATGGCGAACAGCGCGGCGGCTCGCGCGCGACCGAGCAGCACGGCCGTAACGACGAGGCCGAGCATTGCGATAGCGGCGGTGATCTTGATGAAGATCAGGGCGGTCAGCAGGTAACCCAGCAACACGCCGTCGCCACGGGCCTTTGGCAGCACATACCACAATGCTGCCAGGAACAGGATCGCGGTGGCGAAACGGTTATAGGTGGCAAAATAGCTGATCTCGGAGAGCATGGTGGAGTCGAGCGTGTAGGGCACCAGAACCACCACGGCGAGAACCGCGAAGCTGGCGGCGAAACCCCAGGGCGATTGAATGCGCGATGCGATGACGGCGAACGGCGGCACCACCATCAGCCACGCCAGCGCGTGCAGGCCGATGAACGGCTGCCCGCCGGGAAACAGACGTTCGGCAAAATGGGTCAGATAAAGCGTGAGCGCGCCGATCGGCGAAGAAAAATCGACGTGCGGAATTTGGCCGTGGCCGATGCGATAGGCGCCATCGAGGATGAAGACGAAATCCCACACCGCGCGGCCGTAGGGAACGACGTGGACCATGGCCGCAACTGCCACGACCAGGACCGTGAAGGCTGCAATCGCGGCGATCCGCCAATTGAAAGGTGCTGCCCGGGACCTGATGAGGTCATAAATTGCTTCCGACATATCGAACCCTCAGCTATCGCGCTTCGGTCGATATGGTCTTTTGGAGCGGGAGCAAACTCGATTTAAGAATTACGGTAACTATTTAAGATGAACGTTCATCGCACTGCTTTGCGGCGTCTCAGAGTGACGCTGTTGACACAACAATGTCGATCATTGGCACACAATTTCGGCGATCGATCGCTTGCAATCAGCGGCCCGCGAACCGTCCCAGCGTGTTGAAGCGCGCCTTCTGCTCGCTGGCCAGCGTGGCATAGAAATCGTCGAGCGCCGGCTGCACCAGCTTGGCTGACTGCAGCATGGCCTCGAGCCGCTTCTCCATCGCCTCCAGGCGTCCGACCGGCGTGAGCGGCACGTCCACCGGACAAGCCGCCTGCAGCGTCTGAACGGCCTTCTCCGTCGCGTCGCGCAGGCGGTCGAGCGCTTCCTTTTGCTTGCCCGCCGGACGTATCACCGTCTCGATCCGTTCGATCGGCAGGTTGGTCAGGCTGGGCTTCGGCTCGCCGCAAGTATCCTGCGCGTTTGCTTCCTGCTGCGGCTGCGGTTTCGAGCGATCGCCGATATCAGGACCGAGCGCGTTGAAGCGAGCCTGTTGCTCGTCACTGAGCGCGCCATAGAATTTCTCCAGGGCCGGCCGCACGGTCCGCACCGCCTCGAGCGTGGCGCTGATGCGCTTCGTCATCGACCGCAAGCGGCCGGGCGGAGTCATCGCATACTGATCGCCGCAGGATTCCTTGAACGCGGCAGCGGCCATTGCAGCTGCGTCCTTCAACTCGTCGAGCAATGCGCGCTGCTCGGACGTCGGCCGCACCGCTTCCTCGATTGAAGCAATCGGCCATGCGGTGATGCCCTTTTCAGGCGCTTCGCACAGTTGCCTGAGAGCCTGTTGGCTCATGCCCGAGCTGTCGCGCGGCCGGGAGCCGCCGATCACGCCGTCGCTCTCCTGGCGCCCGGTCGGGCTGAGCCTGGCGTAGGCGGAATACGGACTGTCCGCGCCCCAGAACACGGTATCGACGAAGTCATCATAGGCGTAGGCCCAATAACCGACGTCGTAGCCGGAGGGCCAGAACGTGTATTCGAAAATGTCGGAATAGGCATAGGGCCAGAACACGTGGCCGGCCCACGGCACGAATGCCGCGCGCAGGCCGCGCTTCCAGGCGTGGCGGGGAGCCCAGCCATGCCGCCCGCCCTCGAGCGCCGCCTGGACCTGCGGATCAGGATTGCTGCGGAAGCGTTCGGCAAACCGCCCGCGGGCGGCGGCCTGCACGGCTGCACCGACGGTCTCGGCCTGCCTGCCGGAAGGCGGCGGCATTCCCAATTCCTGCCGGCGCGCCACATCACGTTGCTGGAGGCGCTGCTCGCGCTGGAGCTGCCGCTGTTCGGTTTGCAGCAATCGTTGCTGCACGCGTTGCGCCCGCACGCCATCCGGCTGGCGCGCCTGCAGCTCCTGCACGCGCTTCTGCAAGCGGTCGATGCGCTGCTCGCGTTGCGCGCTCTCCCGGTTGAGCGTGTCGCGCTGCCGTTCCTGCGCGGTTTGCTGGAGCCGCTGCAGTCGCTCCTCGCGCTGGAGCTGCCGCTGTTCCGTCTGCAGCAAGCGTTGCTGGGCGCGCTGGGCGCGCTGGTCTTGCGGTTGTTGAGATTTCAGGTCCTGCACGCGCTGCTGCAGCCGGTCGATGCGCTCCTGGCGCTGCGCGTTGCGGGGCGAAAGCCCGTCGCGCTGCCGCTCCTGAATCGCCTGCTGTGGCGGCTGAATGCGCTGCTCGCGCTGGCCGATCCGATCCTGCCGGGATGGAACCGCGGCAGCTGGTGCGCTTGGGCGCGGTGGTGCCGCGATCCTCGGAGCGGCCGGGCGCGGTGGCGCCGCGATCTGCGGCGCCGGACGCGGCGCCATGGCCGGACGCTGTTGCGGCGGAGCCGGACGCATTGCCGGCGCGGCGGGCCGCGCCATGGCAGGCGGCGGTGCAGGGCGGGCCATTGCAGGAGGTGGGGCGGGCCGCGCCATGGCGGGTGGCGGGGCGGCGGGCCGCGCCATGGCGGGGGGCGGGGCGGCAGGACGGGCCATGGCGGGTGGCGGGGCGGCAGGCCGCGCCATGCCGGGCGGCGGACCCGCGGGCCCGCCCGCGCCCGCAGGCGGACCATGCCTTTTCTCCTGAGCCGCGGATGAGCCGACGCTCGCCGCGACCATCGAAACGCCGAGAAGAAATGCTGAAAGGCGAAGGCTGGGTGCAAGCATGATCGTCGCTACCTGGCAGCTCGTTAGTCGCCCGTCACGCTCAACGCGCGAGCGCGGCAATCGGTCTATGACCGCCATTGCGGCTTTGCGACGCAGGCTGGCGGCGCGCAAGCCTGACGAAACTCAAGACCGGACGAAACTCAAAATCGGCGCAGGACTTTTTACGGTTGGCGGGTCGATTGCACGTCGAGCCGCTCGGCCTCAGCGGTCGCAACCACCGCCGCTGTTGCAGTGACGGCCAGGGCCACGATTGCGAAGGCAAGTCCGATGAATCTCAAGCCGCGCGTATCCGCCATCGGTCAGACCCTTATCCAAACGCATATCGAAGCGACGTCGCGACGCCGGCTGCCATGAGACTTGCAATGGCGGCCAGCGTCCAATCCGGTCGCGCGCTTTGTATTGCGAGTCCGGTCAGGGCCTTTGCAAAGCTTGCCATCACCAACTCTCGGATCCCAGGCGATCCAGATACGAAAGGCCGGAGCATGTCAGTTCTTCGGGATCGCTTTCACCAGCCTGCCATTTTCCGCTCAGGTACCTCTCAAGCGAGCAACGACGCGGATCGGCCGCGTCCACATCATCGTGCGTGGCCAAGTGCACTGTCCAGGCTCGATCGACAGCAGTCTTCAGCGGAAAATCGTCGTCCATTTCGAACTCCAAAATCTGTCGCGCTTACATTCAATTCGATCGGGCGACAAAAGTTGCCACTTTTTCCCGAGAATATGTTTCATCCCGGCGGATCGGATCGAAGGCCGGCGCTGCCACGGGGCTATGTCGATCGAGGAACCGCAGACCGGGAGCAACGTTTATTCCGGTCAACATAGGGAGCATCGTTATGCGTTCAATCGTCCTGGTTCTGGTCATTCTGCTGACCGAGACCTCGCTGTCTTTTGCACAGGGTCACAAGGGTACACCGCAAGAACAGCAGGCCTGCACACGAGATGCACAGCGCTTTTGCCGAAAGCAATTGGGCGATGATGGAGCGGTTCAAACATGCCTGCAACAGAACAGGGCCAAGCTGAGCTCGAGCTGCCAAAAGGTATTTGCCAGCCGCGGCATGTGAGGCGCTCTTTTCTTGAGTCAGCGCGTTGCAACGCGCCGGATTCCGAACGCGATGGTGAGCTTGTTGCCGTCGATCTCCACGGCGTGCCGTAGCCGAATTTCTGATGAAACACGCGATCGTCCCGAGAACTCCGAACCGTGCCGGTGGATTTGGCGGGCCAGTTCGCCCTCGATCAGCATCGTTGCCGAAAAGCGGACGTTCGAGCCCGATTATTCTGACGAACAACGGAAGTCACAATCCGCTTACTCGATTACTTCGTCGGCGCGAGCGAGCAACGGCTCTGGAAGCAGTAACCCAATGTTGGTCGCAGCCTTGCGGTTAATGACGAGTTCGAATTTCGTAGGTTGTTGGAACGGAATATCACCGGGTTGCGCACCCTTGAGGATTTGATCAATCGTACGGGCGACTTGGCGAAAAATCTCCAGAAAGTCGATGCCATAGGCCATGAGCCCGCCGGCCTCCACAAATGAACGAAATGGATAAATGGCCGGCAGCCGGTACTTCTCAGCCAGTTCGCCGATTAGTTGTCGCTTCGTAATGTGTTCCGGACTGCCATCGACAAAGAGCGCGTCGGCGCCTTCCTGTGACATGAGGGCGAAGACACGACGATATTCTGGCTCGCTCCCACTATCGAGAAAAGAGGAGCCCACTACACTGATGCCTGCTTTCTCCGCCGTCGCCTGCATTGCAGCTCCTTCGGGGTTTCGTCGCAAAGCCAGAATTCCCAGCTTCGATATTGCTGGGGCGACCTCCCGGAAAAGCTGAAGCCTCTTGCCCCAAATCTCCAGTCCGGCATCGACGCTGACACCTGTGATATTGCCACCCGGCCGTGCCATGCTTGAGACAAGGCCCAGATCGACCGGATCGCTGGTCATCGCAACGATCGGGGTGGTGCGGGTCGAATCTTTGAGAGGGGCCACCATCCACACCGTGATCGCAAAAATCAGATCGAGACTGCGAGTTGAGACATCACGGGCGAGTTTAGGATAGCTCTCGACACGCCCTTCGCCGGAATAGCGCTCGATTGTCAGGTTCTGTCCCTCGACATAGCCGTGCCGGCGAAGCTCCTGGAAGAATTCGCGCCAGTACCGGAAACTGCTGACTTCGGTCAGCTCAGCTACCGGATGCGATGGATGCAATATCGCGATCCGGTATACTTTCTTCGATTGTTGCGCCCGTGCCATCAACGGGAGCAGAGCGACCGTACCAATGGTTCCAATGAACTCGCGCCGTTTCATTCGATGACCTCTCACTGGATCTGAGCCGGCCGCTGAAGATCTCTTCACGAGCGAACTTACCGGACGCGACCAGCTGTGACGAATCGCCTATTGGGCTGCACCGCGCTTGCGGACCTTGAATCCGATGAGGGGCGTTAGTTCGGTCAGGTCCTCTGTCATACTTGATCGCAACAAGCGACGTTGCTTTGCGCGCATTTCCGCGGCGATGTGTGCGGAGAAGTCAACTTACCGGCCAAATGCAGTCATGGTATCAGGGCTTGCCGAATTACGGTCAGTCGCTGGACGCCGTGTTTTCGCGGCTGATGGGTCGAATCCACTCGTTGCCCTCAAGCGGTCGACGCGAATCGTGGACCGACTGGAGACCGCACCATCATGAAGAACTTGCTGCTGCTCGTGCTTTCCATGGTTGCCGTCGCGCGGGAAGCGACCGCACAGGACACCGAATGTGTCCGCGAACGCGCCGCCATGGTCGAAACCATCCGGGCCCACGCCCGGTCCTACGCCAGTGGTTTGGGACAGCAGGCCCTGTCGGAGAGGGTCCTCGAGGCCATGGGGCAAACGAAACGCCATCTGTTCATCCCTGAGCGATCTTGCTCCATCGCATACGCAGACAGGCCGCTTCCGATCGGCCTCGGCCAGACCATATCGCAGCCGTTCGTCGTCACCTTGATGACTGAGTTAGCCCGCATCGCTCCGGATTATGTCGTGCTCGAAGTCGGTACGGGCTCGGGCTATCAGGCCGCCATCCTTGCGCACCTGGCGCGAAAGGTCTGCACAATCGAGATTATCCCGGCATTGGCCGAGACGGCTGCGAAAACACTGAGAAACCTCGCGTATGAAAACGTAAGCGTCAGGCTTGGCGACGGTTATGGTGGCTGGCCCGAATGCGGTCCGTTTGACGCCATCGTCGTGACCGCCGCGCTCGGGCAGCCACCACCGCCGCTGATTGAGCAGCTTAAAGTGGGTGGTCGGCTCGTCATGCCGGTCGGGCCCGCTTACACCACTCAGCACCTCACGGTCGTCGAAAAAATTGCCCCCGACAAGACGACAACGCGCGCCGTCGCTCTCGTGCGCTTTGTGCCCTTTACGCGTTCACATGATTAAGAGCCGGTATGGCGGCTAACTCCAAACTCACAGTTGAAAACAGAACGAGGAAGCCATGAGCGATGCGAGGCTAAAACATTACGGTTGGGGCCGCGAAGACGAAGGCATGACTGCTGAGGAGCAGGCCTTTGTGCTCGGCCGTTACCGCGCAAAATTTGCACGCGATGCATTCGAGACAAAAGCTGTCCCGCGTCTCGAGGACCTGGCGCTGCGCGCGCCGCGCGTGGCGCCGCCGGCCTCACTTGCCGCTTTCTGCACGAGCGAACGCTACGATCGCGTCGCGCACGCGTATGGCAAATCCTATCCGGACTACGTGCGAGCCATGCTCGGCGACTACGACAGCGCGCCCGACGTGGTCGCCTATCCACGCAACGAAGCAGAGATTTCCGCTGTGATGGATTGGGCCGGTGGTGCCAGCGCCTCGCTTACGCCATTCGGGGGCGGGTCGAGCGTCTGCGGCGGTGTCGAGCCGCGAGTCGACGGGCTTCGCTATAAGGCAGCGATCACTCTTGACCTCCGTAATCTCGGTAAGGTTATCGAGGTGGATCAGATATCGCGCGCCGCACTGATCGAAGGTGGTGCCTATGGTCCCTCCCTGGAGAGCCAGCTTAAGCCGCATGGGCTCACGTTGCGGCATTTTCCACAAAGTTTCGAGTATTCAACCCTTGGCGGGTGGATCGCGACGCGATCGGGCGGCCATTTCGCTAGTCTCTACACGCATATTGACGATTTCGTCGAAAGCCTGCGCGTCGTAACCCCGCGCGGCGTGCTGGAAACGCGCCGCTTGCCGGGATCGGGTGCCGGACCGAGCCCCGACCGCATGTTCATCGGCTCGGAAGGCACGCTCGGGGTGATTTCGCGCGCCTGGATGCGATTGCAGCCACGCCCGAAATTCCGTGCCGGCGCATCGGTTCGTTTCCATTCGTTCTTCGGTGCGGCGCGCGCGCTGCGCGCCGTCGCACAGGCCGGCCTCTATCCATCGAACTGCCGCATCCTTGACGCGCAAGAGGCATTCAACACCGGCGCCGCCGATGGCAGCGTCGCGATCATGGTGCTGGGCTTTGAATCCGGCGACCATTCACCGGACGCCTGGATGGCACGCGCGCTCGAATGCTGCGCCGACCATGGCGGGACGCCGGAGGTCGCAAAGGCCGGCGATGCACATCTCGAAGGCACGGCAGGAATCTGGCGCAATGCATTCATTCGTATGCCCTATGCGCGCGAGTTTCTGACGCCGGCCGGTCTCATCAATGACACCTTTGAGACCGCTATCACCTGGGATCGGTTCGAAAGTTTCCACGATGAAGTGAAGGCGGCGACGGAGCGTGCGATCCTCCAGGCGACTGGCGTAAAAGGCGAGGTCACATGCCGCTTCACCCATGTCTATCCGGACGGGCCCGCACCGTATTTCTCCTTCCACGCACTCGGCCGCCACGGTGCTCTTCTGGAGCAGTGGCAGGCGATCAAGAATGCGGCCAGCGATGCGCTGATTGAGGCGGGTGGTACTATTACGCATCATCACGCTGTTGGCCGTGATCATCGGCCCTGGTACGATCGGCAGCGCCCGGGACTTTTCGCGGCCGCGTTTAGGGCAGCAAAAAGAGAACTCGATCCGCAAGGCATGCTTAACCCGGGAGTGCTCATCGATCCGCAAGGCTGATCGACGCGCCAGCGGGGTTTGGCTGCGAGGGTGTGTCGAATGATTGTGCCATCCGCTGCGGTGCACGAGTCCGTTGTTGGCAAATAACCGACATGGCTGGTTTTCCGGTAAAGTCCCGTTTTTGGACTCATAGCGTCACGTGCCCACCGTCCTGGGTATTTCAGTTTTCCGTCACGGCCAGCGCCGTCTCACCGGCAATCTCGTCGGCTCGCCAGCAGCGGACCGCGTGTCCGTCGGGGCGCGTTTCGAGCGATGGCCGGGGCTCGCGACGACACACGGCTTCGGCGTAACGACAGCGCGGACTGAACGCACAGCCGTCCGGCGGATTGAGCGGATTGGGAAGCTCACCCGGTATCGTAGCAAGCGGCGCGCGGCGCAGCGGATCGGGAATGGCGGATATCAGGGTCTGCGTATACGGGTGCGCCGGCCGTTCGAAGATCTCGCGCCAGTGGCCGCTCTCCACAATGCGGCCTAGATACATGACGGCGACCCGGTCGCTCATGTGCTCGACCACGCCGAGGTCGTGGCTGATCATGATGTAGGAGAGGCCGAGCGTTTCCTTCAGTTCCAGCAGCAGATTGATGATCTGGGCGCGGATCGAGACATCCAGCGCCGATACGGGTTCGTCACAGATGACGATCCTGGGATTGAGGATCAGCGCGCGGGCGATGCCGATGCGCTGACGCTGGCCGCCCGAGAATTCATGCGGGTAGCGGCCGGCCTGTTCGGGCCGCAGGCCGACATGCCGGAGCATCGTGGCGACACGGTCGTCGACCTCGCTCTTGGCCGTCACGCCGTGCAGGCGCAGCGGGTCTTCCAGCGTGCGGCGAACGGTCTGGCGCGGATTGAGCGAGGCATAGGGATCCTGAAACACGAATTGCACGATACGGGCCAGCGCCTTTCGATCGCCCGATCGCCCTCCCGTTACGACCTGTCCGTCCAGCACGATGCGGCCCCGTGTCGGTGCCTGCAGGCCCAGTATCGAAAGCGCCAATGTCGACTTGCCGCATCCGGATTCGCCGACAAGACCGAGGCACTCGCCGCGCTTCAGTTCGAGATCGACGCCGTCGACCGCACGGAGCAGCCGCCGGCCGCCGCCCAGCAAGCCGCCACCAACGGGAAAATGGACCGCGAGATCCTCTACGCTGAGGATGACATCGTCGCCGGGTCTTACCGCCGGTTCATGCATGGTGATGGCACCTGACCAGCCCGCCTGCACCGAGCAACGTCGTCGCCGGCTCGGTGGTCCGGCAAACGTCGGTCGCCCGCGCGCAGCGTGGATTGAACCGGCAGCCGTCCGGGAAATCCGTGATCGCCGGCACGACGCCCGCAATCTCCGTCAGCCGTGTCCGGCCAAGCGCCGCGCGGCTCCCGAGCCGCGGAAGCGAGTCGACCAGGCCTTGCGTGTAGGGATGCGCGCTGGCGCGGAAGATGTCGTCCGAGCCGCGCTCCTCGACGATGCGGCCGGCATACATGACGGCGACGCGGCGGCACACATTGGCGACCAGGCCGAGATCATGGCTGATCATCAAGATGGCGGTGCCTCGCTCGGCGCATAGATTGCGCATCAGCTCGATGATCTCCGCCTGTACGGTGACGTCGAGCGCGGTGGTCGGCTCGTCGGCGATCAGAAGATCCGGCCCGCATGCGAGAGCGATGGCGATCATCACGCGCTGGCGCATGCCACCCGAAAGCTGGTGCGGGTAATCCTTCACCCGCCGCTCGGGTGCGGGGACGCGGACGCTCGCCAGCGCTTCCACCGCAAGTCGGTTGGCTTCCCGCCAGTCCTTGCCCTGATGCAGCACGAACATCTCGGCGATCTGCCGGCCCACGGGCGAGACCGGATTGAGCGCCGTCATCGGCTCCTGGAAGATCATGGCGATGCGGTTGCCGCGCAGTGCGCGTTGCTCGGCCGCCGAAAGGCTCTGGATTTCCCGGCCGTCAAATCGGATGGCGCCGGCGCCGATCGAAAGCGGCTGGCGCAACAGGCCGATCAAGGCGAGCGCGGTAATACTCTTGCCGCAGCCGGATTCACCGACGAGTCCAAAAGTCTCGCCACGGTCGATGCGGAACGAAACGCCCTCGACCGCCGCAACATGGCTGGATCGATAGTTGAGATCGATGCGCAGATCCTCGACTTCGAGCAGAGGGGGCCCCGTCATGTGCGCCGGCTCCGCGACTGCGGATCGAGAACGTCACGCAAGCCGTCGCCGAGCAGATTGAGACCGAGCACCGTCAGGAAGATGGCGAGGCCGGGGAAGATCGACAGCCACGGCGCCGTCGTGATCTGGTCGCGGGCTTCCGAGAGCATGCTGCCCCAGCTTGGATAGGGCGGGCGGACCCCGAGGCCGAGGAACGAAAGGGCGGCTTCGGCCAGTATTGCGCCGCCCATGCCCAGCGTGCCGATGACGATGATCGGGCCGACCATGTTCGGCAGCAGCTGGGTGATCATGATACGCAAATCGCCGTAGCCGAGCACTTTTGCGGCCTGCACATAGCCCTGGCTCTTGAGCGAGAGCGTCGACGCCCGTGCGATCCGGCAGGTGAAGGACCAGTTGGTCAAGCCGAGCGCGATGAGCAGGCTGGTCAGGCCGGGTCCAAGGACCGCCATGATGGCCAGCGCAAAGATCAGCGACGGGATCGCGAGCATGAGATTGGTCAGGCCATTGACGAAATCGTCCCACCAGCCGCCCCAATAGCCCGCGGTCAGGCCCAGTGTCACGCCGATGACGCTGTTGACGAGCTGCGAGACGATGCCGACCGTCAGCGAGATGCGCGCGCCGTGCACGACGCGGGAATAAATGTCGCGGCCCTGCGCATCGGTGCCGAACCACCAGATCCAGCTCGGTGGCTCCTCGGCATTCAAGAGGTTGGCATCCATGACGGGATCGGTATGCGCCAGCCAGGGCGCGAGCAGGCCGACGAAGATCGCAAGCGCGAACAATGCCCCGCCGATAACGAGATTGGCCCCTAACCTCATGCGTATCTGATCCTGGGATCGATCACGGCATAGAGCAGGTCGATCATCGTATTGATGGTCAGAAAGAACAGTACCACCACGAGGATGGAGCCCTGGACGGCAGGAAGGTCGCGCTGCAGCACACTGTCGACCAGCAGCGAGCCGATGCCCGGCCAGGAGAACAGTTTCTCGACAACGACCGCCTGTCCCATCAACGCGCCGAACTGCAGGCCGATCGTGGTGAGAATGAGGACGAGCGCATTGCGCATCACATGCCATTTCACCACCCGGGTCTCGCTCATGCCCTTCGAGCGCGCGGTACGGACAAAATCCGCGGTCATGATCTCGAGAACCGCGGCGCGCGTCGTTCGCGCCAGCAGCGCCATCGGCGAGACGCCGAGGGTCACGGCAGGCAGGATCAGATATTTGAGCCCGCCATCGCCATAGCCGAAACTCGGCAGCCAGCCGAGTTTCAACGCAAACAGGTACATCAGCAGCAGCCCGAGCCAGAATTTGGCCATTGAAAGGCCCGACACCGCCAGGACCATCGAGAGCGTGTCGACGAAGCTGCCCGGCCGCAGCGCCGCGATGAACCCCAGCGGTACGCCGATTACGATCGCAAACGTCATGGACGCGAAGATCAATTGCAGCGTCGGCCACATCCGTTTGGCGAGCATGGTCGTGACCGGCTCGCGGGTCCGGAACGACGTCCCGAAATCGCCGGTTGCGAGCTTGGCAATGTAGGAGCTGAAGCGGATGTAGACGGGCTCGTCGAGGCCGAGCTGCTTCTTCATGCGCTCGACGACCTGCGGGTCCGTCGGGCCGCGGCCGTCATCGTTCATGCTCGATATGATGCTGCCCGGCACGACGCTGAACAGCACAAAGATCACCAGCACGACGGCCAGCACGGTCGGAACGGTTTGCAGGATTCGACGGATCGCGAACGAAAGCATCAGACCTGTTCCTCCCTCCCTCTATCGTTTTTTGCGTTTTTACGATGGTGGGAGGGCGAGAGCGCGTGTCACTTGTAGGTCACTTGTAGGTCAAGTCACTTGGCGGGCGAGGTCTCGGCGACCCAGAGGTCTTCGGCGTTCTGGTGCGTCAGTTCGGTCGCGTTCAACTGGATCCCCTTCAGCCACGGCTGTACCGCCATGACCGCCTTGTTGTAGTTGAAGAACCAGACCGGCGCTTCGTCATAAAGCAGGGCATTGGCTTTCTCCATCAGCTGGACGCGCTTGGCGGCGTCGTCGGTCTGCCCGGCCTCATCGAGCAGCTTGTCGAAATCCGCGTTCTTGAAAGCCGTGTAGTTGCAGGCCGATTGCGGCGTCGACGAGTGGAAGCATTTCAGCGCGGCCTGAGGGTCCGGGCCGGTGGCCTGGGAATAGATGAAGGCCTGGAATTCGCCCTTGCGAGCGACCTCCGCCAGCACCGCGGTCTCGACCTGCTTGACCTTCACCTTGATGCCCACCCGGTCCAGCATCGGGATGATGGCCTCGACGATCGGCAGGCCCCAGCTTTCATTCTGGCTCGCCGTCCATTCGAATTCAAAGCCGGTGGGATAGCCCGCGTCCGCGAGCAACTGCTTTGCTTTCGCGGGATCGAAGGCGTAGGGCTTCATGGTCTTGTCGTAGGCGGGGGAGGTCAGCGGCAGCCAGCTGGTGGCGCGATAGGCCTTGTTCTTGACCAGCTTGCTGATGATCAGATCGGCATCGATCGCATGGTTGATGGCCTGCCGCACCCGCTTGTCGGAGAACGGTTTGAACGAAGGATTGATGCCCATGTAGCGCGTGAAGACCTCGGCGACTTCGACGATGGTACCCTTGAGGGCGGGGTCGGCCTGATAGGCGACGTACTGCGCGGGCCCGAGCACCGAGGTGTCGATTTCCTTGTTGCGGAACGCGACATCGCGCGCCGCGGCTTCGCCCATGATCGACACGATCATTTTGTCAGCGTACGGCTTGCCGGGCTTGTAGAACTTGTCAAACCGCTCCAGCACGACGCGCGATCCCGGCACGTGCTCGACAAACTTGAACGGCCCAAGGCCGATCGGCTTCTGGATGAAGCTGTCCTTGGCGCCCTCGTCGGCCGGATAGATCGAAGTCAGCGCGGTGAAGAAGTAGAAACCTGGATCGACCTTCTCGGTCAGCTTCATTTCGAGCGTGAAGTCGTCGATTTTCTTCAGACCGGAGATTTCCTTGGCTTTGCCCTTCTCGACCTCGGAGGCGCCCTCGATCATTCGGACAAAACGCGCGCCGGGATAGGCCTTGGCGCCGTCCATGATGCGGTTGTAGCTCCAGATCACGTCGTCGGCCGTCATCTTGCGACCATGGTGGAAATAAGCGTCGTCGCGCAACTTGAAGGTATAAACAAGACCGCCGCCCGAGACGATGGCCTCCTTGGCAAGCTCAGGAACCGGCTTACCCTCGGCGGAGTCCCAAATGTAGAGCGACCGATGCAGGCCCTTGGCGACGATCTCGTCCTGGGCGCGCTGCGTCGTATGAATGTCCATGCTGGTGAAACTCGAGCCATAGGGCGCCGTCATCCGAATGGTGCCGCCCTTGCGCGGTGTCTGGGCCTCCGCCGTGACTGATAGCGCCAGTCCCAAACCAGCCACGATCGCAATCTTCTTGAACATCATGTTTTCTCCAACCGTGCAGGAGCATTCCGGTTCGAGAGTTGATCACTCGCGGCCTATCGAGCGCAAGGTCTTCGTTTCGTGCTGATGGGCGGTCGGCGAACAATACTTGTGCGGTGCGCTATCCGGTCCGAGTGTCGTCGGGGGATGATCAGGATGCGCGTCACACGAAGTGGGCAGGCGCGCGAAATCTGAAAGCTCTACTCGCAGTTGCGGGTAGGTAAGCGTTTGCATTTGAACGGGTTTCAGCGGAGTCGTAACCCGGATGAGCGAAGCGATATCCGGGATCTTTCTGCTGGTTCCCCGCATGTCGCTTTCGCTCTTGCGGGCCACCGGCGGCAATCCTCTCCTCTCCCACAAGTGGAGAAGGGAAAGGATCGTTCTTTCACACCCGTTCCACGAAACTATCGACCACCTTCTTCTCGCCGGCCTTCTCGAAGGCGATGGTGAGCTTGTTGCCGTCGATCTTGACGACGTTGCCGTAGCCGAATTTCTGGTGGAAGACGCGGTCGTCGAGCGAGAATTCCGAAACGGTGCCGGTGGATTTAGCGACCAGTTCGCCCTCGATCACCATCGGCCCGCGCTTGGTGCGCGAGAAGCCGCTGGCAGTTTCGCCGCGCAAATCTGAAAACGGCGACTGGCTTTCCTCAAATCCGCCGCGGCCGTGACGGCCGCCCTGGTTGTTGCGCGCGCGATTGGCCTGCGCGCGCTGCCAGCCCGGCGTGGTGTAGCTGGAGCCGAAGGATTCGACGTTGTCGAAGCGCGAGGCGCCGTAGCCGCCAGCGCCGCCCCAGCCGGAGCCGCCCTTGGATTCCGTGATCTCGACATTGTCAGCCGGCAATTCGTCGAGGAAGCGCGACGGGATCGTGGTCGACCAGGTGCCGTGAATGCGGCGGTTGGTGGCGAAGTACAGTTTGGCGCGACGGCGCGCCCGTGTGAGCCCGACATGGGCGAGGCGACGCTCTTCTTCGAGGCCGGCGCGGCCCTGTTCGTCGAGCGTGCGCTGGCTCGGAAACAGGCCTTCCTCCCAGCCGGGCAGGAACACGTTGTCGAATTCGAGGCCTTTGGCCGAATGCAGCGTCATCAGCGACACGGCCTCGTCCTCGGCGCCGCCGTCGCGGTCCATCACCAGCGAGATGTGTTCGAGGAAACCCTGCAGGTTCTCGAACTCCTCCATCGAGCGCACCAGCTCTTTGAGGTTATCGAGCCGTCCGGCGGCATCCGCGGAGCGGTCCTTCTGCCACATCTCAGTATAGCCGCTCTCGTCGAGCACGATTTCGGCGAGCTCCGTATGCGCGGTCACCTCGCGCTGGGCGCGCCAGCGGTCGAAATGCAGGATGAGATCGCGCAAGGAGCCGCGCGCCTTCGGCTTCAGCTCATCGGTCTCGACCACGGCGCGGGCGGCCTCGAACAGCGGAATGCGGCGCTTGCGGGCGTGGTCGTGCAGCATCTGCACGGTGGCATCGCCGAGCCCGCGCTTGGGCACATTGACGATGCGCTCGAAGGCGAGATCGTCGGCCGGCGAGTTGATCACGCGCAAATACGCCAGCGCGTCGCGGATCTCGGCGCGCTCGTAAAACCTTGGACCGCCGATCACGCGATAGGGCAGGCCGAGGGTGACGAAGCGATCTTCGAACTCGCGCATCTGGAACGAGGCCCGCACCAGGATCGCGACCTCGTTGAGGTTGTCGCCGGCGCGCTGCAGTTCCTCGATCTCCTCGCCGATGGCGCGGGCTTCCTCTTCGGAATCCCAGGACCCGGTTACGGTCACCTTCTCGCCGTCGACATCCTCGGTGCGCAGCGTCTTGCCGAGCCGGCCTTCATTATGCGCGATCAGATGCGAGGCGGCGGCGAGGATATGACCGGTGGAGCGGTAATTGCGTTCGAGCCTGATAACCTTGGCGCCGGGAAAATCGTGCTCGAAGCGCAGGATGTTGTCGACCTCGGCACCGCGCCAGCCATAGATCGACTGGTCGTCGTCGCCGACGCAGCAGATGTTTTTCGGCGCGGCCATCGCGGGCAGGGCAGTCCCCTCGTCATTCCGGGGCGCACCGCTAGGTGCGAACCCGGAATCTCGAGGTGAGTCCACTTTATTTCCAGGTTCCGGGTTCGCATCTTCGATGCGCCCCGGAACGACGGCTGGATCAAGCGGCCCCGGAATAACGGAAGAAAGCGGCACGCTTGGCTTGCTCGGCGCCTGCGACAGCAGCCGCAGCCACAGATATTGCGCGACGTTGGTGTCCTGATATTCGTCGACCAGGATGAACTTGAAACGGGTCTGGTATTGCCGGAGCACATCGGGGTGCTCGCGGAACAGGCGGATGTTCTCCAGCAGCAGATCGCCGAAATCGGCGGCGTTGAGGATCTTCAGCCGCTCCTGATAGCTGGCGTAGAGCTTGCCGCCCTTGCCATTGCCGAACACGGCGGCTTCGCCCGCAGGCACCTGCGCCGGCGTCAGGCCGCGGTTCTTCCAGCCGTCGATCAGCCCGGCCAGCATCCGCGCCGGCCAGCGCTTGTCGTCGATGTTCTCGGCCTGCAGCAATTGCTTCAGCAAGCGGACCTGGTCGTCGACGTCGAGCACGGTGAAATTGGATTTCAGCTGCACCAGTTCGGCGTGGTAGCGCAGGATGCGTCCGCCGATCGAGTGGAAGGTACCAAGCCACGGCATACCCTCGACGGCCTGGCCGAGCATCTGGCCGAGCCGCAGCTTCATCTCGCGCGCGGCCTTGTTGGTGAAGGTCACGGAGAGGATTTCGTGCGGCCGCGCCCGGCCCTGGCTCAGGATATGGGCGATGCGGGTGGTCAGCACGCGCGTCTTGCCAGTGCCGGCGCCGGCCAATACCAGCACCGGGCCGTCCAGCGTCACGACAGCGTCGCGCTGCTCCGGATTGAGCCCGCTGAGATATTGCGGGGCCGCCGTGGCGCGCGCACGCGCGGCGATGCCGCCAGCTGCGGGCTGGTGCTCGGGAACGCCGTGATGGGGCAGCTTGCTCGGCTCTGTCATGCGAATCGTCTTGTCCCCACGATGGCACCGTGAGGCGGTGAAGGGGAGCCTTCTTAGCAGGGATTAAGCGCCATATAGGGCCTGTCCGGCTGTTTTGACAGGTTTAATCCGGCGTTATCCCTGCGCCTTATTTCGCAGGCGCCCGCGATTTTGTTCCGCATTGCTGGCAAATATTCCCGGTTTCGCACCCAGGAACCATCGCTGCCGGGGCGGATTGTTTTGGCATGAGCAGGCGCGATCCTCTTAGCCGCGCCGATCGCAACCAAACAGAGGTGGTGTCATGCTGAGCTGGGTCGTTACGTTTCTGGTCGTCGCATTGATCGCGGGTATTTTGGGCTTCGGCGGCATCGCCGGCGCCTCCGTCGAAATTGCCAAGACGATCTTCTTCATCGCCATCATCCTGTTCCTGGTCTCGGCGGTGGTTGGCCTCGTGCGCGGACGGGGACAGGTTTAGCGCTCCGTCGTCCTGACAGGATGACGCCTGCATAATAGCAAAAGCTATTTCGAGGGCATCGCCACCTTCCGGCCGGTGCCCTCGGGACGTGGAACGGCCGCATGGCTATCCACCACCGCTTGGATGCGGGCGCGGATATCGGGCGGAAACGGCGCGGCCTTGCGCGTGTTCATGTCGATGTGAATGGTCATGTTCTCCGAAGTCGCGGAGATCCAGCCCTCGGTGGCGTGGCGCAGCTCTTCAAAGGTGTGAATGCGCTTCTCGTCGGCCGCGAGCAGATAGACCGTAACCTGCACGGGATCGCCGAGGTGAATCTCGCGCAAATACCGCACATGGCATTCGGCGGTGAAGGTCGAGCCGTGGCGCTCTTTCAAATAGCCGGGGCCGATCCCGAGATGCAGCCACATCTGGTCGATCGCGCGATCCATCATCACGTTGTAATAGGCCATGTTGAGATGGCCGTTGTAATCGATCCATTGCGGCTCGATCTGCATCACCGACGACAGGAACGGTGCTGAAGGCAGGGGCATATCGGATAGTTTGTTTTTGGCGGCTGAAGCTGACGTCATCATCCATCCCTGTTTGGCCAATCTCTCTTGACCCCTCATATATCCTTTGCCACGGTCCGCTCAAAGCCGGGAGGAATTTTGCGTGGCGATGACGATATCGGGCAATGAGAAGCGGCCGGAACCGCAGGCGCTGGCAAGCGCCGTTGAGGCGCTGGCGGCACGGTTCGGCAACCGGCTGATCACCTCGCAGGCGGTGCGCGAACAGCATGCCCATACCACCACCTGGCTGCCGACCCAGCCGCCCGATGCCGTGGTGATGGCGCAGGAAACCGCCGATATCCAGGATGTGGTCCGGATCTGCGCCAGGCATACCGTTCCCGTCATCGCGTTCGGCACCGGCACCTCGCTGGAGGGGCAGGTCAACGCGCCGGCCGGCGGCATCTGCATCGATCTGCACGACATGAACAAGGTGCTGGCAGTCCATGCCGACGACCTTGATTGCGTGATCCAGCCCGGCGTGACCCGCAAGGCGCTGAACGAGCATTTGCGCGACCAGGGCGTGTTCTTCCCGATCGACCCCGGCGCCGACGCCTCGCTCGGCGGCATGGCCTCGACTCGCGCCTCCGGCACCAACGCGGTGCGTTATGGCACCATGCGCGACAACGTGCTGGCGCTGAAGGTCGTGCGCGGCGACGGCGAGATCATCACCACGGGCACGCGGGCCAAGAAATCCTCCGCCGGTTACGACCTGACGCATCTCTTCGTCGGCGCCGAGGGCACGCTCGGCATCATCTCCGAACTCACCATCAAGCTGCGCGGCATTCCGGAGACGATCGCGGCCGCCGCCTGTTCGTTCGAGACGGTGCGCGGTGCCTGCCAGGCGACGATCCTTGCAATTCAAACCGGCATTCCCGTCGCGCGCATCGAGCTGCTCAACGCCGAGCAGGTGCGCGCCTGCAATTCCTATTCGAAATTGACCCTGCCGGAGACGCCCTTGTTGCTGCTGGAATTCCACGGCAGCGCCAATGAGGTCGCGGAGCAGTCGAAGAATTTCAAGGAGATCGCTGGTGAATGCGGCGGCGGCGATTTCACCTGGACCACCAAGCCGGAGGACCGCACCAAACTCTGGCAGGCGCGGCACGACGCCTATTGGTCGGTGAAGGCGCTGCGTCCCGGCGCCGGCGTGGTTGCGACGGATGTGTGCGTGCCGATTTCGCGGCTGGCCGATTGCGTCACCGAGACTGAAGAAGATCTGAAGCGGCTCAACCTGCTGTCGCCAATCGTCGGCCATGTCGGCGACGGCAATTTCCACTGCTCGCTGGTCTGCGACGTCGACAATGCCGACGAGATGGCCCGCGGCGAAGATTTCATGCACCGCCTGGTCGAACGCGCGCAGGCGATGGGCGGCACCTGCACCGGCGAACACGGCATCGGGCAGGGCAAGCAGAAATACCTGAAGGCCGAACTCGGTGATGAGGCGATCGACGCCATGCGCGCGCTGAAGAAGGCGCTCGATCCGCAAAACATCTTCAACCCGGGGAAGATCGTGCCGACGGTTTAGGGCCGGGCACAAATTCTCCCGCGAATTCCCCGAAGGCCCGTGCACTCCCCGCTTCGCGAGTGGAACTTTTGCTCCCTGTCGACGTCTGGGCGGCCCTACCTTCGAGTGTAGCGATCGGCAAGCGTGGAGGTCACGGCGGAGGCCATGGGCATTTCGTAGATGGCCGCCCGAGCTCATGGAGGCCGGCCGCACGCCAAGAGCAACGATCCGGATTTGCAAACCTCTGTTGCCGGAATGTCACCATCGATTGATTTTCCCGGATGAGAATGCGGCCGCTGATCGCACGATCGCATTGTTTGTCTTGCAAACGCGCTGGCTGCTGATTCCATGCAATGGTTCAAAAAGGACGTACCCGCACCCAAGGATATCTGGGACGAGCCCATCGAGGGGCCGATCGGAGATCTCCAGGCTGCGAACAAGATACGGGAAATCTGCCGTTCTGCGGCCAGCAGTGCGGAAAAGATCAGCGGTGCTGCCGACCGTTCGAAAATCAAGTCCGAAATCGAACGTTATGAGCGCGCGGCGAAAGCCGCTATGCAAATTGCCATGAAGATTTCCGATGGTCTGTTGCGAGACACCGCCGTGCGGCAGATCCTCGAACTCTGCCTCCAAGCCAATCACACCACGACCGCGCGAACGCTGTTTCGCGCCATCCAGTCCAAATCGATCAGTGACGACGTGCTGAAGCAGCATCCCTCGCTGGGCACGGCGTAGCCGCAGCGCTATTTCGCGCGCGGCGCAGTGATCGCTTTGCGGATCGCCGCCAGCGGCGCAGCGTCGTCGAACTCGAGGCTTTCGCCCTGCGGCTTCAGGCCGAGGTCGCGCCACAGGCCCGCGAGATCGGGCGTCATGGGCTTTGAACCCATCTCGCCATGAAGCGTCGTCAGCACGTCGACGCCGACGGCCTTGTCGGCGGTGGAGAGAAGACGATCGAGCGACCAATCCTTTTCATGATTGCCGCCCGCGGCGAGGACGCCGCGCATGGCGTCCTGCAGGCCGAGGCGATTATTCGTTCGCTTTCGGATTTCGATGTCCGCGAGCAGGCAGAACAGCGCGCCGCCCCAATATCTCCGGCCCCAGGTGTCGGTGTTGTCGAGACCCTGATCGCCGGCCTGCGGCAGGCCCTTCGGCATGTCGCGCATCATTGCCTGCCAGATTTCCGCTGCCGTGAGGTCGCCGGCCTGCACCCGCGCCACCGGCTCGATATAGACGGCAAGACCTTCCGACAGCCACGTGTGGCGATGGTTCAGATCGGGCAGGGCGGTGTGCACCATCTCGTGCACCATCACCCAGTCGCGCCGCAAAACCTCCTCGGTGGAATCGCGGCCGAGCGGAATGCGGATCGCGGCGCCGCGATAGCCCCACGTCGTGCCGCCGCGAATGCGGGCGCCGTCGACCGGCACCAGCAGCAGCCGCAGTTGTTCGACGGGAAACCGGCCATAATAGGTGGCGACGGCCTTCGCCGACATCCGGACCCAGTCGAGCACCTTTTCTCTCGGCAGCGCCATCTCGCCGGGCGCGAAGCCGACATGGATGGTGCCGCCTTCGATTTCGAGGTCGGTCTTGGGCATCCGGTCGAACGCGTCATACGGCATCCGGTCGCCGCGCATATAGTCCGACTGCGCATCGGCGCGGAACGAAATCAGGCTCGCCGGCATGGCGGTGAGGACGGCGGTCAACACGATCCAGCTGATGCCGCCGAGGGTTTTCATCACGACACGCTTCTGGTCGTGCCGGGCCGCTGCTGCGCGACGGTTCGGTCTGTCACGAACGCCGCGACCTTTTCCCTGAGATCGTCGAGCATCGTGGCGAGCAGGATTTCGCCCTTGGCCGACGTCGCCAAGGTCGGGTCGCCATAGCTGCCGCAGCGGCTGTAATTCGGTGAGTTCGTATCCACCGGTGTCAGGGGGCCGGGCGCCTCCTTTCCGATGGCCGGGCTCGGCTCGGCGCGTGCCATATCGACGAGGTGTGGCACCAGCGCCAGCATCAACGACGTCTCGAGTTCGTCGGCATGGCTGCCATGGCTCTGTTCGGCCAGCCGTTCGGCGGCCTGGCGATAGCGCGGGCCTTCATGGATGCGCAGATGCATGACCTTGCCGGCATCAAGCCGCGCCAAAGCGCGCTCGACCGGTGCCAGCGTACTGATCCCGGTGTTGAGAACGAACAGCTTTCGGCACCCGCTGCCGAGAATGCCTTCCGCGATCTCATGCACGACGGCTTCGAAGGTCGCGCTCGAAAGACTGCAGCTGCCCGCATAGGCGACGAAGGCGGGATAGTATCCGTAAGCCAGCGTCGGCCAGATCAATGCGTCGATCCGTTCGGCGAGTTGGCTCGCAAGCCATTCGGCCTGGATGCGGTCGGTATTGAGAGGGAGGTGGAAACCATGCTCCTTGGCGGCCGCGCCAACGGGCAGTATCGCCGCAGCACCATTAGCGATGTGCCGCGCGACTTCGTCCCATGTCATACGCTCGATAAAATGGTGATCGGTATCGGTGCCCATGTCTCGGGCCTCTGGTATCAGGTGGAAACCGCCGTCAGGTTACCCGAAGTAATCCAGCCATGCAGATAGCCCGCGCCGCGTGCCGCCGCGCCATCGGGATCGTCATAGGTAGCCAACATCTCGCAGAGCACGCCGAACGGAATGCCGCTCGCGGCCTCGTCCCACATCATCGCTTCTTCAGGGGCAAGTTCGCGGAACATTGGCGTGGTGTCCTGGCGCCAGACCAGGATGCGCGCCGGTTCTTCCAGCGTGGCCGCGTCCGGCGGCGTCTCGTTGTTCTTGAGCGCCAGCCAGACCGCGGAGGCGTTGGTCGACAAATCGAGCCTGGCCGCACTGGGGTGCGGCTGGAACTTGAGATCGTTCCATTGCTCTGGCGCAAACGAAGCCATGGCGGTCAGTTCAAGCACCGGACCTTCCGCGGCGTCGAAGGCGTCGTTGAGCGCCTTCTCCAGCGCTGCGAGATCAGCAAGAACAGGATGGTTGCAATAGGGTTCTGCCGATCTCAAAAACTCCGGCAGGCCTTGCGAGAACCAGCGCAGGTTCGGATGTTCTGAGGGGCGCGCCTTGACAAAGGCATGGCCCATCTCGTCGAACGCCTCATCGCCGAGATACGAGTGCAGCAACGCGTGGTCGTTACGAAGCGCCTCCACCAGCCGCGAGCCGTAGGCGTAGCGATAGACGCCGTACAGCGTCTCGCGTTTCTCGCGGGGGCTGTCGAGGATTTCGGTGAGCACCGTGTCGTCGCCGGTCAGGATGCCGCGCTGGAAATCCGCCTGTTGCCGCGCGAAGTCGCTCATCCCGCCTGCTTGCCCAATTTCTTGTCCAATTGGGCTAAGACCTTCTCCGCGATCTCGCGGGTGCGGTTCACTTCCACGAGCAGTTCGTCGAGCGGCGGGATGTTGTCGTCGCGCTCGATCATGGTCGAGACCCGGCCGAAGCGCTTGATGGCCGCGACATAGAGATCCCAGACGTCTTCGCAGACGGGATGATCATGGGTGTCGATGATGTGGGTGCCCATGTGGCTGTGGCCGGCCATGTGGAACTGCACGACGCGGTCCGCTGGAATCCCGTTCAGGAAGGTCATGGGGTCATAGCCGTGGTTGAAGGCGCTGACATAGACGTTGTTGATGTCGAACAGCAGCCAGCAACCGGAACGGCGCGACAATTCGGCGAGGAATTCCCATTCCGTCATTTCTGAATTGTTGAACTGGACATAGGTCGAGACGTTCTCGAGCACGATGGCGCGGCCGAGGAAATCTTGCACCAGCTGAACGCGGCTGACCACGTGGTCGAGCGCCTCTGACGTGTAGGGGATCGGCAGCAGATCGTGCAGGTTCTTGCCGTGGACGCCGGTCCAGCACAAATGGTCGGAGATCCATTTTGGCTCGACTCGCACAGCGAGATCTTTCAGGCCCTGCAGATATTCGAAATTCGGCGGCGCGGTCGATGCGATCGACAGCGACACGCCGTGCATCACGACGGGATAGCGTTCGCAAATCCGGTCAAGTACGCGCAGCGGCTGGCCGCCGGGCAGCATGTAGTTTTCGCTGATGACTTCGAACCAGTCGATCGGCGGGTTTCCGCTCAGGATCTCGTCGTAGTGTTGTGCGCGCAGGCCGAGCCCGAAGCCAAGGAAGGGTGGCTTATCCGACTGCAACGGACGCCCAAGCGCCGCCGGGGAGTTGGGCAATCTGCTCGCGACGTTCATGTCGTCTCCGCTTCGCGCATCGCGATCGGGCGATGGGTATTGCCTCAAATTATCATGGAAAGGGGGCCCGGCATACACCGGCCCCCCCTTTCCGGATAGCCTCGATCAGGCGGGCGAATACTTGCCCTTGGCGGCGTCGCACTTCTCCTTGGTCATGGCCGAAAAGCCCTGACCCTTGCAGGCGTTCTGACCCTTGCAGGCGCTCGCGCCGCTCTTGCAGGCGCTCTGGCCCTTGCAGGCGTTGGCGCCGACGCATTTGCCTTCGCCGGCGGCGTAGGTGACGGTCGACATCGTCGCGCCAGCCAGGAACAGCGTGGCTGCAGCGGCGGCAATCGTGGCGCCGGATTTGGAAGTCATCTTCATGGACGTCTCCTCGAGATAGAAGTGTGAAGGTGCACCACCCGCAAGCCACTGACATCAGGACCGACAGATGGTACCCGGGGATAGATACGCGGTGGGTTTGGCATGGTTACACGGCGAACGAAATTTATTTCAATGATCGGGCGGGCTTAAGTGAAACATTCCCGGGCTGGAATGAACCGTGAAGGCCCGATCAGGCCTTGACGAACTTGCCGCCCATGGCGGTGCACGCCTTCTCGGTGGTCATCGAGAAGCCCTGACCCTTGCAGGCATTCTGGCCCTTGCAGGCGCTCGAGCCGCCCTTGCAGGCGCTCTGGCCCTTGCAGGCGTTGCCGACCATGCACTTGCCGGCGGCGGCGTTTGCAGATGTCGACCCGGTCGACACAACCGCGCCGGCGAGGAACAAAGTGGCAGCGGCGGCCGCGAGCGTCGCACCGGATTTCGTATTCAACTTCATGACGTTCTCCTCGATGATTGCTTGACGATAACAGGACGCCGTGAGCGTTCGATGACCTTGATATCATCGACCCGCACAACGCTAGGGAAGCAGCGGATGCCAATCAGATCGCGGCGGCTCGCGAAAGCCGTTAGCCTCCGCGATTTGAGTGCTCATCCGGATCCAGCTACGGGGCATCGGGTGATTTGGTTACAGAGTTTCGAAAGAAATTTTTCTTTTTTTGGATTTGGACGACCCGTCCATGTCTAAGCCCGATGCATGGGAGTATTTGGTTGCGCTGCAGAATGGCAACAGATGCCGTCCGCGCGGGATAATCGGGAAGCTTCAATGACCGGTTGCGTTGCACAACGGGAGTGTTGGCTGCTGCGCGAGCGTGTGCTCCGTAAGACGCCGGCGTGTAGCCACGGCCTCAGACGGCGGCGCCGAGCTGAGCCAGCAGTTCTCCGATCAGCTTGCGCCCGTCGGCATCCTGCGTCATCGCGAGCGCGTTGCGATAGTCCGCGATCGCAAGGTCGAACCGCCGCATCATCCGGTAGGTCAGCGCGCGGTTGCGCAGAAAGGCAGGATTTGCGGGATTGATCTCGATCGCTTGCGTGAAGTCGGCGATGGCAAGGTCGTATCTGCGCAAGATATGATGTAGCTGGCCGCGGTTGCTGAGGGCGCCGGCGTGTCGCGGCGCGATCTGCAGCGCCTTGCCGTATTCCGCGATGGCCAGCTCTTCGAAGCGGCCCTCGTTGACGAAGGCGTCGAAATCGGAGCCGGCCTTTTGCTGCAACGCCGCTGCCCGGCCGAAGTAAGCATTGACCCACTTTGGATTGATCACGATCGCGGCGTCGTAGTCCTGCATCGCGCGGTCGATGCGGCCCTTGTCCCGGTAGGCGTCGCCGCGGTTGGTGAAGGCAAGGGGATCGTTGGGATTGAGCCGGATCGCAGAATCGAACTCCGTGATGGCGCGATCGATCTGCTTCTGGCGCAGGAAGGCGACACCGCGGCTGTTGAACGGGCCATGGGCGGTCGGGTGGGCTTTCGTCGCCGCGTCGAAATCCGCCACCGCCCGGTCGTAGACGCCGAGAGCCAGATTGGCATTGCCGCGGATGAGATAGACACGGGCAAGTTCCCTGGCCTCGGCGGGCGGCGCATTCGTGATGACGAATGAGCAGGCCGCAGCCCTCGGGGCGGGCGGGGTGGCATTGTCCAGGCAGATGCGCTGCTGCGCTTCGGCCTGCGCGCCTGCCGGCGCCAGGATGATCGTGACGGCGGTGAGAAGGACACTGGCGAGAACCCGCATCGCGCGCTCCGTGTTTCGAGACTGTCCCGTTGCTGATCGGGGCCGCTGCGTCGCTTTCATGTCACGAGCGTCCCGGCTGGCGCGCGATCGTGTCGGAAGCCGTCTGCGGCGGGGACTTGGCACGGGCTTCGTCTTGCAGACGCCGGTTGGTCTCGGCGTTGCGGCGTATGAGCGTGCCTATTGCCCGCGCGATTTCGTCGTCGTGCCGGCCGAGCACGCAGCCGCCCATCGCGATCGCGCCATAGTCGAGCACCGCGTGACGCTTCGGGTCGGTGGCTTCGACGAGGAGGTGGGGAACCACGTGGCCGGCCTGTCGCAGGGTGTGCACCATGGGGGTCTGCTGAGCGGCTGTCGGCACCTGCTGGTCATACGGGTCGCTAATGACCATCATGCGCAGGGCGCGGTTCTGCGCGAGCCATTGCACCTTGCCCGTGATGTCGAAATAAGTCCTGGCAGGATCGCCGGGCCGTGCGGGACCCCGGGTCACGATCTGTCCCGAGCCGGAAATCAGGCAGGCGACGTCGCGCCGCATTTGCGCGAGGCCGAACACCAGCCGGCCTCCGCCGGACTCCCCGAACAGATGGAAGCCTTCGAACTGGTAGCGTTGCCGGAGCGCCTCGAGCGCCATGTCCATCAGGTGCAGCTCGACGAGGGTCTTGCGTGATAGATGGGTGCCGGAGGTGCCTTCGACGCCGATACGACCAAGATAGATCGCGGTGGTCTTCGCCATCTTCGAAAAATGGTCGGCGATAGCGACGAGTTTGTCGGTGTTGACGTCACTGGCCTTGGACGGATCTGCCCAGGTCCAACGGGTCGGATCAACCGGACCGTTGTGATCGCCGTTCAGAATGATGACCGGGCGCGAGCCCTGGCCTCCGGCGGTGGAAAGATAATACCGGACACAGAAATCCTGGCTGTAGACGTTGAGCCAGAAGGTCTGCGGTTTCGCGGCGCACTCTTCGCGCGTCATCGTGATCCCGCGCAGCGTGTCTTCCTTCCTGATAATCTCCGCGCCGGCAGGGCCGGCCGCAAACAGCGAAACGGCCAGCAGCATCGCTGCAAGCGAGCCGCGCGCCACATTCGACCAGCAAGCATATGTTGAGAAAGCCATGACGACCAACACCGGTTCATTCCTGTTGGCCGTTTGTCGCTTGAAGCGGGTGGAGGCGCTGTGATGCCGGTCACAGAGGGGCGCTTCCCGCTTGGCGGGATGGTCGCGGGGCTGCGGGCGCGCATCGCCCGTCTTATGAACGGCGCCTAGTTCATCGCGGCGCGCGAAGGTTTCAACTTTGCCATCTGTTTCACCGTGGCCTGCAGCTCTTCGGCATTGAACGAGGGGAACGAGCAGATCCGGTTGCTGCAGGCGAACGCGGCGGGCTCGCCGAGATCGGGATATTCGACGTCGGGATTGGGCAGCTTGCCCTCGCGCAGGTCGAGCCACTCCAGGCGCTTGTAGCGGGCCGGCAGCGCCCGTGCGAGGGTATGCAGGGCCTGCGCGCGGGGCGCATCCTTACGGCCGACGATCGTCATATGGGTCGGCTCGATCGCGAGTTCTTCGTCGGCGAGCAGCACGCCGGGCAACGGGCGCATCATCTCGGCCGAGGCACTGCTCGCATAGCGCATCGCATGTGAGGCGTGCTCGCGATAGGTTTCGTCGCCGTAGTAGCGGTTGAGCAGGTTCATGAAGCGCGCCACCTGCACCTGGTCATCAAGCAGTTTTGCCGGTTTTGCCAATACGCCGGTTTTGCCTTCCGCTTTCCTCGACGTTACGAAGCCACCGGCCTCGTCGCGAAAAGTCGCGACGAAATCGCCGGCTTTGGCCGCGGAGGTGAGCCAGTCGCGGTTGCCGGTGGCTGCGTAGAGATCGAGGAAGGCCTGGCCCATCGCCAGCGTGTCGCCGAGGAAGGGTCCGCCGCGATCCTTCTCGCCATGGCGGAACCCACCGCCCGGCAGCGCGCGGTTGGCGTTGACCCATTTCGCAGCACGCTCGGCAATGGCCAGCGCTTTTACATCGTTGGTGACGTTGTAATAGGCGGCGAGAGCCGAGATCGCCCAGCCGTTCTCGCGCGCATACAGATTCTTGTCGATGCGTGGCATGCCGAGTTTGCGGCGCCCGGCATCGCCTAGCGCATAATATTTGTGGCCGTCGGTGTCGTGATCTAGATCGGCATCCTGGCTGACATAGAAGGCGCCCTCGGGACCCGAGAGAAAGGCCGCAAGATAGCGCTCGATATCGCGGGCCGCCTTGAGATATTTCGGGTCCTTCCACAGCGCATAGGCCTGGCTGTATTGCCGCAGATACTGCGCCTGGAACGACATGATCTTTTCGAAATGCGGATGGGTCCAGGAGCCCGCTTCGGAATATTGATACACGCCGCCCCACACCGGATCGATCAGTGCGATTGCAGCGTCCAGCGTCTGTCGCGCGCGCTTGATCGCAAGGGCATCGCCGGTCTCTGCACGGGTGATCGCAAGATCCAGGCTGTCGGCGTCGATGAATTTCTGGTTCTCGCCCCAACCGCCGAGCTTTTCGTCGTAGGACTCGTCGACAATCTTGGTTAGGTCCGCGCGCTGCTGCTTGCTGAGGAAGGCCGATGCTGAAGGTTTGACTTCAAAGGCCTCGCCGACTGAAGGCCCGGGTGAGGGATCGTCGATGATGGCCTTGAGCAGCGCCCGCATCCGTTCCGGCTCGATATAGCCCCGGAGCTTGGCGATCTCGGTGCCGTCGGGTCCAAACACGATGGTCGCCGGCCAGCCCCAATCGCCATAGCGGCTCGACAGATCCGGATTGGCGTCCTGGTCGACACGAACCGGCAGATATTTCGACGCCAGCAGGCCTTTGACCTCCGGATCGGCATAGGTGGTCTTTTCCATGACGTGGCACCAGTGGCACCACACCGCCTCGAGATCGAGGATCACAAAGCGCTTTTCGGCGGCGGCGCGGGTGAACAGGTCATCGCTCCATTCGCTCCATTTGACGCCATCGGATGCGTGGGCGGAACCGGCCGCGAGCGCGGCAAGGGCGAGGGCGGCGAGGCGGACGAGTTTCATGGCGGCTCCCGGAAGCGCTGGTGTCTCGACAGCTACGCGCGCGCCAAAATCCGGGCTCAGACTCATCCGCGATGTCACGGCATTGTGAGGGCGCGGGGGCTGCCGATGCTCAGGCCGGCACTTTGTTGTACCCGGCAGATTTCATCAGCAGCCGATCGAGGGACGCGGCACCAGGGCCTGCGATGGCGAGCCACGTGAAGGCGGCGAAGTAGGTCATTTCCTCGAAGCCGAGCAGCGTTTGCAGCGAATCGACGTCATCCCATTTGGCCGACTTGATCGCGACCAGCATGACCACCGCCAGCATCGCGGCGGGGATCCGGGTGAACAGGCCGAGGATCAGCATGGCGCCGCCAAAGAACTCGACGCCCGATACAAAAGGGGTGAGGATTGTCGGAAACGGGATGCCCCAGCCGATAAAATTCTCGGTGACTTGTGGTAAATTGGTGAGCTTGCCCCAGCCGGCCAGCATGAAGGTGTAGCCGACGACCAGCCGCATGATCAGCGGGCCGGCCCAGGAGAAGTATGAGCCGATCTGCGCCGGCAACAGGATCAGAAGATTGACGATAAAATTCATGCGGGCCCCCTCCGATTATTATCGTGACGCGAGGCCGCACCGGCGGCCTCTCAAATCAAGTGCGCACGAAGACGCTGCGGCCGCGCAGGGCGGCAATCTGGTCATGGCAGGAGTTTCGCAACGGATAGCCCGTTTGTTACGGGGCGTTAGCCGAAATTTTGCAGTGCGGGAAACGTTTCCAGCAGCCAGATGCTGGCGCTGGTAACGGCGCCGGTCAGGAAACCGATGCCGGTAATGACCATCAACACACCCATGGCGCGCTCGACGGTGGTGAGATGCCGCTTCATCCGCGCGAACAGCTCGGAGAATTGTTCGATCATGAAGGCGGCCAGCAGGAACGGAATTCCAAGCCCGAGGGAGTAGACCGCGAGCAGGCCCGCGCCCTTGGTCACCGTGGCTTCGGCGGCCGCGATCGACAGGATCGCCGCCAGGATCGGCCCGATGCAGGGGGTCCAGCCGAACGCAAACGCAAGCCCCATGACATAGGCGCCCCACAGCCCGACCGGCTTCGGTGCGGTCAGCCGTCCCTCGCGCATCAACAGCCCGATGCGGGTCAGCCCCAGGAAGTGCAGGCCCATGATGATGATGACGATGCCGGCGAGAATCGAGAGCTCCGCCGACCAGGCCCGGATCAGGCCGCCGACGAACGAAGCGCTGGCACCGAGCGCCACGAACACGGTGGTAAAGCCGAGCACGAACATCAGCGCCGCGGCCATCACCGCGCGTTTCGAGGCCTTCGTCGCCCCGTCATTGTTGACCTGCTCGATGGTCGCGCCGGTCAGGTAGATCAGATACGGAGGCACCAGCGGCAGCACGCAGGGCGACAGGAAGCTGACAAGTCCGGCAATCAGGGCCGCCGGGATGGAAACATCGTGCATTGCATGACCTTCGAGAACTGCCGCAAGGCATAGCGCCGTCTTGGCTTGTACGGAACAGGCAATCGGTAAGTTTCGTCGGCTTCCGGCTCAACTCTGGTCACAGAGCCGTGTCCAAGGGTATGACAAGGCATATGGAAGGCGCCGGGATAGCCTCGCCGGTGAAACAGACGCTAGTATCATTCCGTATTGCGGTAACCGATCCCGCGAACCAGGACCCCGCAATGCGCATCGGCATTCGCAACGCCATCTCGGCCCTCGTGCTGACTTCGATCGTCGTCAGCGCCGTCGGCGTGCACCTGTTGTGGTGGCGCACCGCCCAGCAGGTCAGCCAGACCCTTGCCGACACCATCAACGACCAGATCGTCTCCGCGGTCGGCGACGAACTGCAATCGATCACCTCGGAAGCGCGATCGTCGATGTCGGCGGTGCGCACCCTGTTGCTCGGAAAAGTGTTCGAGGCGCGCGACGCCGAGATGCGCGAGGTCGTCATCCGATCGCAGTTGCGGTCGCAACCGACCATTTCCTGGGTAGCGTTCGGATGGCCGGACGGAACGTTCTTTGGCGGGCACAAGCTTGGCAATGGCGTCATCGAGATGATCGAGATCGCGGGCGATCGAAAGGCGAAGATCAACCGTTATGAGTTCGGAGGTGGCGACACGCTGCTCAAGTCCAGCCGCGTCGAGGACACCAATTATTCCGTCACCGATCAGGAATGGTTCCGCGAGGTAGCCAGCTCCAACGACGAAAACTGGTCGACGCTGACCAAGCATCCCAACGGCGAACGTCTGGCGGCCGCCTTCGCGGCGCCGATCCAGATCGATCAAGGACCCGCCGGCGTCATCGCCATCATCATCGAACTGACGCGGGTCTCGAATTTCCTGTCGCAGCTGACGGTCGGCAAATCGGCCGGCGCCTTCATCCTCGATCGCGAGGGCGGCGTGGTCGCGGCGCCCGATCCGGATGCCAGCGAAGTGACGCCGCTGAAGACCGGCCATCCGCTGTTTGCGGTCGCGGTGGACGCGATGAAGAAGGCCGGCACCGCCTACAATCCCGGCGAGGGCGAGCCGCTGAAGCGCCAGGTGACGCGGGACGGCAAGGTCTATCAGGCGGTGCTGACGCCGATCTCGTTTCCGGGCTGGTCGCTGGTGACAGTGGTGCCGGAGTCGGAATTTCTGGGGCCGGTACAGATGACGATCCGGAACCTGCTGATCGGACTTGCGATCCTGATCGTGATCGCCGGGCTGCTGTCGGCATGGCTCGCCCAGCGCCTGATCGCGGCGCCGCTGATCAAGGTGGTGGGCGAGATCAGGCATGTCGAGCGCTTCGATCTGGACAAGGTCGAGCGGCATCCGTCGCGGCTGACCGAGATCGAGAACCTGTCCGGCGCCATCGGCGACATGGCGCAGGGGCTGGCGGCGTTCCGAAAATACATTCCCGCGGATCTCGTGAAGCGGCTGATCAGCGACGGTAACGGCGCGCGCCTCGGCGGCGCGGTGCGGCCGATGAGCGTGATGTTCATCGACCTCGCCGGCTTCACCGGCATCTCGGAGCGGCTCGGCGACCGCATCATCCCGCTGCTGTCGCGTTATTTCGATTCCGTCTCGGTGCAGATCCAGGCGCAGGGCGGCACCATCGACAAATTCATCGGCGATGCCGTGATGGCGTTCTGGGGTGCGCCGGCGCCGAACCCCGAACACGCCGTCGATTGCTGCCGTGCGGCTCTGGCCTGCCAGCGCGCGATGACCGAGGTCGGTCTGGTCGACGACCATGGCCAGCCGGTCAAAATCCGCATCGGCATTAATTCCGGTGACATGCTGGTCGGCAATATCGGGTCCGAAGTGCGGCTGAACTACACCGTGATCGGCGACGCCGTGAACATCGCGAGCCGGCTCGAGGGCACCAACAAGGTCTACGGCTCGACCATCATCATCGGTCCCGAAACGCGGCGTCTCGCGGGCGACCGCATCGTGGTGCGCGAACTCGATCGCCTCGCGGTCTACGGCCGCGCCGGGGGCTTGCAAATCTACGAATTGCTTGCGATGGCGGACGAGGCCGGCGGTGCGATCGACTGGGTGAGGGCCTATGAAGCCGGCCTCGCATGCTGGCGGGCGCGCGAATTCACGGCCGCGATCACGGCGTTCGAAGAGGTGAAGAAGGTCAAGGATGATGCGGCGGCATCGGTGATGATCGCGCGCTGCAGGGAGCAACTCGAGAATCCGAGCGACCAGGATTGGGACGGCACTTCAGTCGCCAAATCCAAGTAGGTGCTAACAGGCGGAGATGTTGATTTGAAAGTCCTGCTCACCCATCCGCCGCAAGCGAGGGCGCAATATTACGGCGAGCGCAGCCTGAGCGGATTGCAGGCGATCGCGCAGGTGCAATTGCACGAGGGCAACGACGCGCTGGATGCGTTCGGCCTGATCGACGCCGCACGTGACGTCGAGATTATCGTCGCCGACCGGCTCACCGCCGGACCCGGCGAGATATTTGCGCGGCTGCCAAAGCTGCGCGCCTTCGTTCGCTGCGCCGTCGACATTCGCAACATCGACGTCGAGCAGGCTTCGCGCGCGGGCGTGCTGGTTACCCGGGCCGGACCCGGTTTCGTCCAGTCGGTCGCCGAACTTGCGCTCGGATTCATGGTCGACCTATCGCGCGGCGTCTCGCGTGCCAGCGCCGACTATCATGCCGGGCGGAAGCCCAAAGTGATGATGGGCCGACAACTGGCCGGCAGCCGCATCGGCATTATCGGATATGGCAGCATCGGCCGCTACCTTGCCGGGATTGCCAAAGTGCTGGGCATGGAAGTTTTGGTCGCCGATCCCTTTGCGAGTGTGAGCGAGCCTGACATCCGGCATCTGCCGCTCGACGATCTGCTAGCGCGTTCGGACTTTGTCGTCTGCCTCGCAGTCGCCAATGAGGCGACGGAAAATCTGATCGGGCAGGCGGCGCTGGCGCGGATGCAGCCGCATGCGTTCTTCATCAATCTGTCGCGCGGCAATCTCGTCGACGAGGCGGCGCTGACCGCGGCCCTGCACGAGAACCGCATCGCTGGCGCGGCGATGGATGTCGGCCGGGCCCTGGACCAGATGCCGACGCCGGAACTGGCAAAGCTGCCGAACGTGATCGCGACGCCGCATATCGGCGGCCTGACGCCGCCGGCGATCGAGTACCAATCGCTGGAAACGGTGCGGCAGGTCGAGAAGATCATCGCAAGCGAGATTCCGGTCGGCGCCGTGAATGCCATCAGCTGGACGCGACGTCCTTGATGCCCTGCAGCATTCATGGCTGACCAGACGAGCTGGCGCTTGTATAGTTTCAAAAGCTCTTGACCCCGTCATTCCGGGATGGTCCGAAGGACCAGACCCGGAATCTCGAGATTCCGGGCTCGCACTTCGTGCGCCCCGGAATGACATGCCAATGCGCCTTCCCTTCTTTTACGGCTGGATGATCGTCGCGGTGACGTTCGTCACCATGGCGATCGGCGTCAATGCGCGGACCGCGTTCTCGTTGTTCTTTCCGCCGATCATCTCCGAATTCGGCTGGGAACGCGGCGTCACCGCGGGCGCCTTCTCGTTCGGCTTCGTGGTCTCCGGCGGCGTCAGCCCATTGATCGGCCGCTTGATGGACCGCCACGGCCCGCGCGCGGTGATGGAACTCGGCGTCGCCTTGATGGGCGCGGGCCTGCTGCTGGCGCCGCTGACGACGCAGCCCTGGCATCTCTATCTCACCATCGGCGTGCTGGTCGGCGCGGGAAGCGTGTGTCTCGGCTATTCCGGCCAATCGCTGTTCGTACCGAACTGGTTCATTCGCCGCCGTGGCCTCGCGATGGGGCTGGCGTTTGCCGGCGTCGGGATCGGTTCGGTGACCTTGCTGCCCTGGGTGCAGCATATGATCGAGCAGACCGGCTGGCGCACCGCCTGCACCGCAATGGGCATTGTCGTCCTCGTCGTGTTGGCGCCGATCAATCTGTTGCTGCGGATGCGCCCCGAAGATATCGGGCTACTGCCGGATGGTGATGCCGCGCCGACGGCGACTTCAGCAAAGCCGATCTCGAACATCGTCGATCCGGTCTGGGCCGCTACCGACTGGACCTTGCGGCGTGCGCTGCGCACCGCGCGATTCTGGTGGATCTGCCTCGGCTATTTCTGCGGCCTGTACGTCTGGTACGCGGTGCAGGTGCACCAGACCAAGTTCCTGCTCGATATCGGATTCTCGGCCAACGTCGCGGTCTGGGCGCTCGGCGTGGTCAGCCTGCTCGGCATTCCCGGCCAGATCTGGCTCGGGCATCTCTCCGACCGGGTCGGACGTGAATGGATCTGGGCGATCAGCTGCCTGGGTTTTGCGATCTGCTTTGCGGCGCTGATCGGGCTGAAATTCGCGCCTGTGTTGCCGCTGGTTTATCTGATGATCGTGACCCAGGGCGTGCTCGGCTACGGCCTGACCTCTGTGATGGGCGCGGTGGTGCTCGAAATCTTCCAGGGCAAGCAATATGGCAGCATTTTCGGCACCATCATGCTGGCGGCGCTGGCCGGCGGCGCGGCCGGCCCGTGGGCGACCGGGTTTTTGTTCGACCGCTACGGCAGCTACACGCTGGCCTTTGCGATCGGCGTCGCCGTGAGCGCCTTGTCGGCGTTCGCGATCTGGCAGGCCTCACCGCGCAAGATCCGCGCCGTCGCGGGTCAGCTGCATAAGATGCAAGGCGACGGTTAGAATATTTACTTGGACGCCACGCCGATCACGCGTTCCAGATCGCTGATTGCGCGCAGAAAGCTGTCTGAGGGCGTGGTATCCGGATCGATCAGCCGATGCAGGCGGAAGCCGTCTTCCATCGCCAGAACGATAGCCCCCCACCATGCCGGATCGAGCACCGAATCCTTGCCGCTGTTCTTCGCCGTGGTCTCGACAATGTCGGCGATCAATTTTCGGCGAGCGCGCAGCCGCTTGGCAAGTTCGGGCCGGCGCTTTTCGGCGCGCGCCACGAACAGGATCATCTCCATGTGCAGCAATGGCGAGCGGCCGAGCGGATCCTGCTGGCTGCGATCCATGGTCTTCAGCGCGTCGATGAAATCCGGCAGGCTTTTGTGTTTCGCCAGCAGATCGTGAAGGCGCAGAATGGATTGCTCGACGTGATTCTCGAGCATGGCGATGATCAACTCGTCCTTGCTCGTGAAATTCGAATAGAATGCGCCGCGCGAGAAGCCGGCCGCGGCGGCAATGGTTTCGATGCTGGCGCCACCGATGCCTTGTTCCTCGAACACCCGCGCCGCCGCCTCGAACAGCTTGTCGCGGGTATCGTCCCTTGTCGGTCTGGTTCGCAACCTTGACATCGGCGCAATTTAGGTGAGAATGCAACTCAATACAACAGTGTATCGAGTTGCGGAGACCCGGATGGAAGATCCGGCATCAGAGCATGCGATGCGCTGATAGACTAATAAAAACTGCGGTGTGGAAACCAATCGAGGTCATCATGAACGAGCACGTTCAGGCTGCGACGAGCGAACCGCTTTTCAATCCGTTGTCACCGGAATTCATCCGCAATCCCTATCCGCACTACGCGCGGATGCGCGCCACCGATCCCGTGCATCTGACGCCGCTCGGCCTTTATGTCGCCAGCCGGCACGCCGAAGCCAGCCTGGTGATCCGCGACAAGCGCTTTGGCAAGCAGCATGTCGAACGCACCATCCGGCGCTATGGGCCCAACATCATGGAGGAGCCGGCCTTTCGCAGCCTGGGCCTGATGATGCTGCAGCAGGATCCACCCGACCATACCCGCCTGCGCGGGCTGGTGGTGCAGGCTTTCACCGCGCGCCGGGTCGAGGACATGCGTCCGCGCATCCAGCAAATCGTCGACGAGACGCTCGACCGGATCATCCCGCAAGGGAAGATGGACCTGATCGAGGATTTCGCCTTCCGCCTGCCGGTGACCGTCATCTGCGACATGCTCGGCATTCCCGAAGAGCATCGCGAGGCGTTTTACACCAGGGCGCGTGCGGGTGGCCGCATTCTCGATCCCGTGCCGTTGTCGCCGGAGGAGATCAAGCAGGCCAACGAAGGCACGATGATTTCCGAGATGTATTTCCAGCAATTGTTCGAGTTGCGGCGAAAGAACCCCGGCAACGATCTGACCACGCAGCTGGTGCAGGCGGAGGAAGACGGTCACAAGCTCTCCAATGAGGAGCTGACGGCCAACATCATCCTGCTGTTTGGCGCCGGCCATGAGACGACCGTCAACCTGATCGGCAACGGCCTGCTGGCGCTGCATCGCAATCCGGACCAATTGGCGCTGCTCAAGGCCAGGCCCGAGCTCATGACCAATGCGGTCGAAGAGTTCCTGCGTTACGATTCCTCCGTGCAGCTGACCGGCCGGGTGGCGCTGGAAGACATCGATGACCTCGGCGGCAAGCGGATTCCGAAAGGCGAGACCGTGCTGTGCCTGCTGGGTTCGGCCAACCACGATCCGGCGGTCTATCCCGATCATCCCGAGCGTCTCGATATTACCAGACCCAATGTGAAGCCGCTGTCCTTTGGCGGGGGCATCCACTTTTGTCTCGGCGCCCAGTTGGCGCGCATCGAGGCTGAGATCGCGCTTTCCACCCTGCTGCGCCGGATTCCCGACCTGCGGCTGGATGACGCGGTGAACCCGGAATGGCGGCCGACCTTCGTGCTCCGGGGCCTGAAGCATCTGCCGGCGAGCTGGTAACCATATCGCCTCGACATCAACGAGGCCTCAGGTTCTGAATAAATCGGAACCGGCGGGGGCTATGGCGCTGATGCCGCTGTGACTTCGCCATACTTCTCTCTATATATTGGGCTGCTCCGGCCCTGAGTTCGCGTGGCGCGGTCTGTGCCGGAGCGGTTCATGGGGAGACACCGTGCAGACGACGCTGCTCGGCCTGGCAATCGCCTTTATCATTGCGCTGGTGGCCGCGCTTGTCGGGCCGTATTTCATCGACTGGAATCAATTCCGGCCGCAATTCGAGGCCGAGGCGAGCCGGATCATCGGCGCGCCGGTGCGCGTCGGCGGCAAGCTCGACGCGCGGCTGTTGCCGGCACCGTCGTTGCAGCTGCGGGCGGTAACGGTCGGCGGCGCCAACGACCTCGGCAAGGTGCGCGCCGACAAGCTCGACGTCGAATTCAGCCTGGGTTCGCTGATGCGCGGCGAAGTGCGCGCCACCGAACTTTCCATCAACGGCATGTCGCTCGATCTCGGGCTCGATCCAAAGGGCCGGATCGACTGGCCGGCCTCGACCGGAACGCTCAATCCGGGCTCGCTGGCGATCGATCGGCTGAATCTCACCGGGCGGATCGCGCTGCACGACGCCGCCAGCCGCAGCACCCTCGAACTGAACGACATCGCCTTTTCCGGCGATGTCCGTTCGCTGGCGGGCTCGATCCGCGGCGACGGCAATTTCGTGCTGTCGGGCACGCGCTATCCGTTTCGAGTTTCTTGCGGCCAGACCGCCGACGGCAACGGCACGCGTGTGCATTTGAATATCGATCCCGGTCCGAAGACGCTTTCGGCCGATCTCGACGGTCTATTGTTTTTCGAGGCGCGGGCGCCGCGCTTCGAGGGCACCATGGTATTGGCGAGTCCGCCGCGCCCAAAGGCAGACGACTTCGACACGTCGCCGCCATCCTGGCGTGTCAGCTCCCGCGTCAAGGCCGATTACTCAACCGCACGGCTTGATGCGCTCGAAGTGACGTATGGCGCGGACGAGCGCGCGCTGAAACTGGCGGGCAATGGCGACCTGCGCTTCGGCGCCGCGCCGCTGCTGCGGGCTTCGCTCGCCGCGCGCCAGCTCGATGCCGACAGATTCTTCGCCAAGGACAGCAAGGACGCCAGCGCGACCGAGCCGGTGCGAGTGCTGCCGGCGGTGCGCACGCTGATGTCGGGCCTTCCGCAAGTCCCGATTGCGGCGCAGATCGGATTGGCCTCCGAACAGGTGATGCTGGGCGGCCGTCCGTTGCAGGACATCGCTGCCGAACTGCATGGCGATGCGAAATCCTGGAGCGTACGCAAGCTGGAGTTTCGCGCGCCGGGTACGACGCGGGTCTCGCTGAGTGAGGCGATCGCCAAAGGCGCGGCGCCGGATCAGTTCAAGGCCGCGCTCAACGTCGAATCGTCGGATCCCGACGCGCTGATGACCTGGCTGCAGGGCCGCGGCGACATCGGCTTTCGCAGCCAGAAGCCGTTGCGGCTGCGCGGCGACGTCACCATCGCGCCTGATGGATTTGCCATCGATGCGATGAAGGCCGAGATCGATGGCGGCGCCGTCGAAGGCCGTATCGCGGTGTCACACCGGCAGCCAAGCAGCGGCTCGAAGATCACGGCAGAGTTGAAGGCCGAGCGCCTCGACCTTGATGCGGCCACGGCATTGGCGCGTTCGCTGGCCGGCCCGCAGGCCGAATGGCCGGACGAAGGGCGGCTGTCATTGGATATCGGCCGCGCCATTTCCGCCGGCCAGGAGTTGCGGCCGCTGGTGGCCAGGCTTGGTTATGGACCAAAGGCGTTTTCGCTCGACCAGTTGAATATTGGCCAGCCCGACAAGGTCGCGTTGGAAGGCGTCGGCCGTTTCGATCGCTTCGCTTCGATTGGGAAGCTGGAACTTCATTCGACGGCGTCGTCGTTTGGCCAGATCACCGCGTTGGTGGCGCCGTTTGCGCCGTCGCTGGCCGCGCGGCTCAACGCGATGGGAGCGAGCCCGGGGCCTGCGCGCGTCAAACTCGCGCTCGAACTCAACAAGAGCGCGGGGCAGGCCGATCATGCGAACGCGCGCGCGGTGGTCGACATCGAGGCGCCGCAGCTCAAGGGGATCACCACGATCACCGCAAGGCCGGCCGTGACGGCGATCCAGGGCATCGATCTGCAGGCGCTGGGGCGCAGCGAAATCGGCATCGAGTCGAAGATGTCGTCGGGGCAGGGCCGTGCCTTGCTGGCGCTGCTGGGACTGGATCGCACGATGACCGCCGGCGACGGCCCGGCGCAATTCGAAGGCTCGGCGACGGGGGCATGGGGTGGATCGCTGCGGCTCAAGGCGAAGATCTCCGGAAAGGGTCTGGACGCCGATGCCGACGGTACGGCGGAGCCATGGGCGCAGGAGGCCAAGGGCAGTTTCTCCCTGAAAGTTCGCAGCGCCGATTTCGGGCCGTTGCTCGACCTCAAGCCGACGGACACGCTGGCACAGAATATCGGCCTGTCCTCGCGCGTGTCGCTCGCAGGCAACAAGCTCACGTTCGACGATCTCGACAGCAGCATTGCCGGTTCACGGCTGCGCGGACACGTCGCGGTTACCCTGGGCGAGGAAAAAAATATCGAAGGCGAAATTGGCCTCGACCAAATCGCGCTGGCGCCGGCCTTTGCGTTGGCGATGGGGGCTGCCGGACACGATGCGGCGGAGCCGCTGACCGCGGGGCTGGTCAAGGGCTGGCGCGGCAAGGTCGCATTCCAGGCATTGCGTGGCTTGCTGCCGGGCGGCAGCGAATTGCAGCCGGTGAGCGGGATTGTGAAAAGCGACGGCCAGTCGCTGACCTTCGATTCCATCAAGGGCAAGATCGGCGGTGGCGAGGCCACGACCACGATCGACGCCAGGCAGGGCCCAAATGGCATTGCGCTGAACGCGAGCGTGCAGCTCAGTAGCGTCGATGGCACGGCGCTGCGCTATCGCAATCTCTCGATGCCCGCGGGCCGTGCGTCGCTGCAGATGGCGTTGGCAAGCCAGGGCCGCAGCGCGGCGGCGCTGACCGGCGCACTCTCCGGCAGCGGAACCGTGACGCTGGAATCCGCAAGGATTGCCGGGCTCGACCCGCGCGCCTTTGAGGTGGCGGTTCGCGCCAGCGATGGCGGCCAGGCCAAGGACGATGCGCGGCTCAAGCAAATCGTCGAACCGGCGCTGCTGGCCGGCGCGCTGGCGGTCGGCTCGGCGCAAATCCCGTTCAACATCCGGGATGGCCGGCTGCGCGTCGGCGCCACCACGCTCGACGCCAATGGTGTGCGCGCCACCGTCTCCGGCGGCTATGACATTCCGGCCGATCAGGCCGACATCCGCGCCGCGCTGGCGCTGACGATGGTGGGGCCTGCGACCGGCCGCCCCGAAATTCAATTGTTTGCCGTGGGCACGCCCGATGCGCTCAGTCGCAGCGTCGACGTGACGGCGTTGTCGTCCTGGCTGGCGGTACGGACGATTGATCACGAAACACGAAGGCTGGATGCGATCGAGCGTGGCGAACCGCCGCCGCCGATGCCGGCCCCGATATCGTTGCCGCCGGATGCGGCGGTGCCATTAACGCCGGAAGCGGCGTCGCCGAGCGAGGCGCTGTCGCCAGTGCCGGTGCCCGGCCGCGATCCGCGGCGGCCGCCGGCAGCCAAGCCAAAGGCCGCCACACCGCCGCGCCCACCGGCACCGATTGCGACAGCGCCCGCGCCAAATCCGCCGGCGCCGCTGGCGAGCCAGCCGCAGCTTGCACCGCTGCCGCCGCCGATCGAAGTCAGGCCGGCGCCCGGTGCTGCGCCGATAGCCAAGCCGAGGCCGAGGCCGCCGCTGTCGCTGACACCGCAGGTCGCCAATCCGCCTCCGCAGCGGCCGGCGCTGCAGAATAACTAACCAAAGCGTTTTCAAGCGAAGTGGCTACCGGTTCGCATAGCAATCTGTTTGCGCAGATTGCGTAGACTTATCTGCGGCAGAAAACGCGTCAAACAAGAATCTAGAGCACGATCTCGCGCTGGATCCCGAACGACTGCAAGAACGCCTGATCGTGGCTGATCACGATCAGCGCGCCGTCGAAGCCCTTCAACGCAGCTTCCAGTTCCTCGATCGAGGTGAGATCGAGGTGATTGGTCGGCTCATCCAGCAGCAGCATGAAGGGCGGTTGAGGTCTTGCAAACACGCAGGCCATTCCCGCGCGCAGCCGCTCGCCGCCGGACAGGGTGCCGGCGATTTGCAGCGCCGCGCGGTTGCGGAAGGCAAAGCGGGCGAGGGCGGCATGCGCTTCATTCGCGGTCAGCTCCGGATTGAGGCGGCGGAGATTGTCGAGGATCGATGAAGCCGGATCGAGCAGCCCGACATGCTGGTCGAGCACGGCGATGCGATCGGTCAGGCGGCGGATCTCACCGCTCGCAGGTTTCAGTTCTCCCGTGATCAGGTGGAACAGCGTGGTCTTGCCGGAGCCGTTGGCGCCGCGGATCGCGATCCGCTCAGGCCCTCGGACCTCGAACGACAGGGGGCCGAACAAACGGCGGTCCTCAAAGGACATCGTTACATCCCCGAAGGCGATGAGTTCGCGCCCGCCGGGCAGGTTGGTCTTGGGCAGGTCGATCGAAAGCGGTGTCAGGACTTCCACTTTGGCGCGGGCTTCTTCCAGCGCATCGGTGCGATCGCCGAGCAGGCGGTCGGCAAGGCGACCCTCGCGGGCGCTGCTCGCTTCCGCGATCTGCTTTTGGACACCCAACATTATCCTTGCCTGGCTGCCCGAGCGTGCGTAGGCGCGACCGACGCTGTCGCGGCGTGCCTTCTTCTCGCGCGCCTTCTGTACAGAGCGTTCGGTGTCGCGCAGCGCGTCCGACGCGCGCTCGAGCTCGGCTCCCGCGCGTGCCCGGGCGGCATCGCGCGCCTCGGCGAAGGTGGACCACGCGCCGCCAAACACGGTAATGCCGACCGGCGTCAGTTCGACGATGCGGTCGACGCGATCCAGCAGCGTGCGATCGTGGCTGGCGACGAGTGCGCCGCCCTGCCAGCGTTCCAGCAGTTGCGCCACCGCTTGCCGTCCATCGGCGTCGAGATTGTTGGTGGGCTCATCGAGCAACAACAAGTCCGGCGCCTCGATCAAGAGGCGCGCCAGCGCGACGCGCGTTCGTTCACCGCCGCTCAGCGAGGCGAGCCCGCGATCGAGCGGCATCGCCGGCAGGGCGGTTTCGATCAGCGCGGTCTGCAATCTGGCTTCCAGCGTCCAGTCGGCATCCGCGGCATCGTCGAGCGAGCCCTCGCCGCGTTCGAGACGGCGCAGGCGGGCGAGGTCGCCGGCAACACCGAGCGCTTGCGCGACCGTCTGCCGGTCATCCGCCAGCTGCGCGAGCATGCCGATCAAGCCGATGCGTTGCACGGATCCGCCGGCAGGTTCGCTCTCGCCTGCGATCAGGCGCAGCAGTGTGGATTTGCCGGAACCGTTGCGGCCGACGAGCCCCGTTCGCTCGCGCCCAAGCGCAAGCGTCAGTCCGTCGAACAGTGGCCGGCCGTCAGGTGTATTGAGGGAAATCGAATCCAGAATGAGAAAGGCGGGCATGAAGAGCTTCCGAAATGGACAGGGATCGCGGCGCGGTGTGCATTGCGATGTCCATTGCTCTCTCCATGTGTCCGTGTAGCTGGATCGGCATTTCCTAGAAACTTGCCGGCCCGAAGGCAAGGGCGTCCTCGCCGGTCTCTCCGATTTGTGAGGAGGCTCCGACGAAGTCGGGGAATGTACGGTGCAAGGCGGGGTTGATGGATACGGCTGGAGGAATTTTTACCCTCGAGAGCAGGAGGTGCGCGTGGTCAAATCCGTGATCAGTTTAGTAACACTGGCAATGCCCTTGATGGCGCTGGCCGTTGCGTCACCGCCGGTTCCAGCCTTTGCCGCCGGAGGTGGCGGCGGCGCCGATTCACCGATGGCAACGACCCCAGCGCCGGAAACCAGGTCGGCGCCGCGGCCCGCCAGAAGCAGCACCCAAAAGGCCAAGAAGAAAGCCAAGGAAACCAGCCTCGGCGACCCCGCCTTTATCCAGGGGTATCGTGCGGCCTATGCGACGATCTATGACCGCAACGAGTATGCCGGCGCCATCGAGCAGTTGAAGGCGCTTGGCCACGACGACCATCCCAAGGTGGCCAATCTGATCGGCTACTCCTATCGCAAGCTCGGCGACTACAAACTGTCGCAAGCCTGGTACGAGCGCGCGCTCAAGGCGGATCCGAACCACGTGCTGACGTGGCAGTACTACGGCCTATGGCAGATCGAGCAGGGCAACCGTGATTCTGCGCAATATCATCTGAGCCGGATCGCTGCGATCTGCGGCACCGACTGCACGGAGTATCGTTCGCTCGCGGCCGCGCTTGAGAAGCCGCCCGGTTCGAGCCTCGTCTATTAATGTGTGCGAGACGATCGCCGCGGGCGTATTCCCTTGCGAGGAACGCCTGCGGCTAGTTTGAGCCCGACGACATGCGTTCTAGCTCTGCGGTCTGGCCTCAGGCGCAGCTGCGGCCGCCGGCATCGCGCGGGTGCGGAAATAGTCCAGCACGAACAGACGTATCGCCGAGGACAAATTGCCCTGCTGGCGATTGCTGTCGATCTCGCCGACCAGTTCGGACAGCGTCATGTTCCGCAGGCCCGAGATTTCCTTCATGCCGTTCCAGAACGCCTCTTCGAGGCTGACGCTGGTCTTGTGGCCGGCGACCACGATCGAGCGCTTGACGACCGGCGACTTCATGATGCGTCTCCGCCGTCGATGCGATGTTGATCCAGCAAGTTCCCGGCGCGATCCTTCGCCTGCTCGTCGAGCGCGCGTTCGGATTTGGTACGGCCGAACCGCGCGCGGTTGGCGTCGGCCTGCTTGGCCGAGGCTTCGCGCTCGTTGCGCTTCTTGAAGCGCTTCAGGTTGACCACGTCCCCCATGCTCGCCTCCATCATCCGGCGACTTGAAGGTGTGAAAATCCGTTACGTATGCAAACGTGATCACGCCGCGCGCGTGCAAAATCGATCGTCATCAGAATCCCCGTGTAGCGCTCTCTGATAGCATCAATAAATAAGTTTCGCTCTGCGAAAACCAAATATTTTGTGCTCGTACCATGTGTCCGCGAGATGGCGATAGATGAGCAAACTCATTCTTTGGAGTTATGATCTATATCAAGTCCTGCACGTCCGTAGTTTACCGGGGGCGCGCGACCATTAGCCCGGGTGTGTCATCTTGTCGGGCTGGACCAGGCGATCGAACTCGGCCGCAGTAACGAACCCAAGCCGCACAGCCTCTTCTTTCAACGTGGTTCCGCGCGCATGCGCCGATTTGGCGACCTTGGCGGCGTTGTCGTAACCGATCTTGGGCGCGAGCGCCGTCACCAGCATCAGTGAACGCTCCATCAGATCGCGGATGCGCTTTTCGTCGGCGCGTATTCCCACCACGCAATGCTCGGTGAAGGAGCGAACCACGTCCGACAACAATTGGATGGAATTCAACATACAATATGCCAGCACGGGCTTGTACACGTTCAGCTCGAAATGGCCCTGGCTGCCGGCGACGGTCACGGCGGTCTGGTTGCCGAACACCTGGCAGCAAACCATCGTCAGCGCTTCGCATTGGGTCGGGTTGACCTTGCCCGGCATGATCGACGAACCCGGTTCGTTTTCGGGCAGGATCAATTCGCCGAGGCCGGAGCGCGGGCCCGATCCCAGAAAGCGAATATCGTTGGCGATCTTGAACAGGCCGGTTGCCACCGAGTTGATCGCGCCGTGCACCAGCACATAGGCGTCGTTGGAAGCCAGCGCCTCAAACTTGTTGGCGGCACTCGTGAACGGCAGTTTCGTGATCTTGGCGACGTGTTTTGCGAATGTCCTTGCGAATTTCGGTTTCGAGTTGAGGCCGGTGCCGACAGCGGTGCCGCCTTGCGCCAGCGGATACAGATCCTTCACCGCCACGCGCAGCCGTGCGATGCCGCTTTCCACCTGTGCGGCGTAGCCGGAAAATTCCTGACCCAGCGTCAGCGGCGTCGCATCCTGGGTATGGGTTCGTCCGATCTTGACGATCCCAGCGAACGCCTTTTCCTTCTTGCGCAGTTCGCGATGCAATTCGCTCAGGGCCGGGATCAGATCGTCAATAATGCGCCCGGCGGCGGCGATATGCATCGCGGTCGGGAATGAATCATTCGACGACTGGCTCATATTGACGTGATCGTTGGGATGAACCGGCTTCTTGGCGCCGAGTTCGCCGCCGAGCATCTGGTTGGCGCGGTTGCCGATCACCTCGTTGAGATTCATGTTGGTCTGGGTACCGGAACCGGTTTGCCAGACCACCAGCGGAAAATGGTCGTCGAGCTTGCCCTCGATCACCTCGCGCGCGGCGCGGGAGATGGCGGTGGCGCGGCGCGCGTCGAGCAGGCCGAGGTCGCGGTTGGTCTGCGCGGCGGCGAGCTTGACGATGCCGAGCGCATGGACCAGCGCGGTCGGCATGCGGTCATGGCCGATACGAAAATTCTGCCGCGAGCGCTCGGTCTGCGCGCCCCAATAGCGATCGGCGGGAACGTCGATGGGCCCGAAACTGTCGGTTTCGCTGCGGGTGGACTTGGATCGCTTGGGTGTCGCTCGTCGGGCCATCAATGAATTCCGTTACGCTTGGATGCGGAACGGTCATTCTAGCGCGCCGCGGATTTTCCCGCGCGTAGATTGTCTCCAGTTATTTCTTGCGGAAACGATCCAGCCGCACCACTTCCGCGCCCTCGCTTGGCTTGGCCGGATCATCCTTGCTCTCATCCTTGCTTTCGGCGGCTGTCGCCGGTGCAGGAACGGGCAGGCTGGTAGCTGCGGGAACGGTGGGCAGATTGGCAGTGGGCGTTTCGGCGGCCTCGTCGGACGGCTCGAATTGCAGCCCGAACTTCACCGAAGGATCGAGGAAGCTCTTGATCGCCGCGAACGGAACCACCAGCCGCTCGGGAATGCCGCCGAACGACAGGCCGACCTCGAAGCGATCCTCGCTCACCACCAGATCCCAGAACTGGTGCTGCAGGATGATGGTCATCTCTTCCGGATATTGCGCCAGCAGCCGCGGCGACAGTTTGACGCCGTCGGCGGTGGACAGGAAGGTGATGAAGAAATGATGCTCGCCGGGCAGGCCGTGCTCGGCGGCGTCGGTCAGCACGCGGCGCAGCACCCCGCGCAGCGCGTCACGCGCCAGCACGTCATAACGGATGTGGTCGGTCGCCATGATGGTCCTGTCAGGTTGAGAAGGGTGGCGCTGCCGGTCGCCCGACTCGCCATTTGACCCATGCTACCCCGGCGGCGGCCGCAGGTCAGCAGGCGTCATCGATCGAATTTCCGGCAGCAGCGTTCCGCCGAGCGGCAAATCGCAAGAAAACCGGCAGGAAAACCGGCAAGAAAACTCACAAGAAATCTCGCAGGAAAAGCGGGAGCAAATAAAAGTGGAGGCTTCTGTTGCCAGGTGCCTCCGAACCCCGCCTAGCGGAGCTTAACCCACTAGGACTTTAGACTTGGTTTTTCAAACTGCGTTACGCAGCCTGAGCAACCGGAGCATAGTTGTCGTTTGCAACTATTGCATAGCCCGATAACGGCGGAACCATACCGAGAAAAAACACGCCCTTTACGCCCTCGTCGATCCTGTTTCGCCCCCGCCGAAACCCGCCTTCAAGGGGGTGGGCTTGGGTGGAGGCGCCGGGTACTGCCCCCGGGTCCGAATGGTTTATTGCGACGGCAATTTATTTCCATAGCCGGCGAACCGGCACCCCTAATATAGGGGGCAAAGGCTGAGAAAAATAGTGCCGGGATAGGCGTGGAAAGCGCGGGAACCGGCCGAATTGGGATTGGCCCTGGCGGTGCCGCCGTTCTAGGTTTTGGACCATGAAATCCCCGGCTTCGGAATCCCCGCCGGCCGCTGTCACGGCGCCGGATCTTCCTGCATCGCACCCGCCAAACCAGCCCGGTCTGCTCGAGCTGTTTGTGGCGTTCGCCAAAATGTCGCTGGCCGGCTTCGGCGGGGTGCTGGTCTGGGCTCGGCGCGGTATCGTCGACCAGCACCGCTGGATGACGGCGGAAGAATTCAATGAGACCTTCGCGCTGTGCCATTTTCTGCCGGGGCCCAATATCGTCAACCTGTCGGTCGTGTTCGGCTCGCGCTTTCGTGGCATTGCCGGCGGCATCGCGGCCTTTGCCGGGCTGGTCGGTCCGCCCATGGTGATCGCCACGATCCTCGCGGCGCTGTACGCGCGCTACGGCGAGATCGACGCGCTGCGGCGGATCCTGGCCGGCGTTTCCTGCGCGGCGGTCGGGCTTCTGATCGCGGTCGTCTTCAAGATGATGATGCCCTTGATCAAAAAGCGCGACCTGGTCGGGCTCGTGATCCTGCTTGCGGTATTCATTGCCATCGGCGTGCTGCGGCTGCCGCTGCAGACGGTGCTGCTGGTGGCGGTCCCGCTCAGCCTCGGCATTACCTGTTTTCTGCGCCAGCGGGTGGGCGCATGAATTCGGAGGGCAATCCGATTTTGACGCTCGTTTGGACTTTCGGATTGATGTCGCTGTTTGCGGTTGGCGGCGCGAATTCGGCCATACCCGAGATGCACCGGATCGCGGTCGACGTTCACCACTGGATGAATGACAAGCAATTCGCCGACATCTTCGCCATCTCCCAGCTCTCGCCCGGGCCGAACGTGCTGATCGTGACCCTGATCGGCTACTCCGTCGCCGGGGTCGGCGGTGCGCTGGCGGCGACCCTGGCGATGTGCGGCCCGACCGCCGTCCTTGCCTATTATGTGAGCCGCCTTTTGCAGCGGTCGAGCCAATCCCGCTGGCCCGCCATTATCCAGGCGGCCCTTGTTCCGCTTTCGATCGGCCTGATGGGCGCCAGTGGCCTGATTTTGGCGCTGAGTTCGGACCTTAGCTGGGTGGCCGGCCTGATTACGGCAGCCGCCGCGGTTCTGGCATTTGCGACGCGGCTCAATCCGGTCTGGATATTGCTGGCCGGAGGTGCTTTGGGTTTTGCTGGCGTTATCTGAGGAAAATCGCTAGGCAAGACCCTGGGACTGTGCACAAACGCCATCCAATCAGAAACGCCATCCAATCAGAACGGGCGGGAAGCCCTGTCGGGGGGAGAGATATCGATGAGTGATACGCCGAGCCACGCGCCGGTCAATTCCATCTTGCCGAAATGGATTCGCGGTCCGCAGGACTTTATCGGCGGACTCGCGATGGTGGCGATCGCGGTGTTCGCCCTGTGGGCGTCGAGCGATCTGCAGGGCATGCGGGGGTTCTCGTTCGGAGCCGGGACAGCGCCGCGCATGTTCGCCTTTCTGTTGCTTGGCCTCGGCGTTGCGGTGATGCTCGTCGGCATCGTCACCGAGGGCGCGCACCTGGCGAAATACCATTGGCGGGGCCCGCTCTTTGTATCGCTGGCGATCCTGTCCTTTGCGTTCCTGATCCGCCCGATGGGCCTGATCGTCACGGCGTTCTCGAGCTTCCTGATTTCAGCGCTGGGGACGCCGGAAACGAAATGGACGGAAACCATCATCGTCGCCGTGTGCCTGACGGCGTTCTGCAGCCTGTTGTTTCCCTACGCGCTTGGTCTGCCCTTGCAGATGCTGCCCAAATTTATGATCCGGTGAGGGTGTGATGGGTGACATTTTTTCAAACCTTGGTCTCGGCTTCGGCGTCGTATTCCAGCTGGTGCAGTGGACCCCCGCTTTTCTTGGCGGCGTATCCATTCCCATTCCCGTCAACATTCTGCTCTGCCTGATCGGTGCATTGGTCGGAACGCTGGTCGGCGTGCTGCCGGGCATCGGCACCATCGCCACGGTCGCCATGCTGCTGCCGATCACCTTCGGTCTGCCGCCGGTCGGCGCGCTGATCATGCTCGCCGGCATCTACTACGGTGCGCAATATGGCGGTTCGACCACCTCGATCCTGGTCAACATTCCGGGCGAGGCGGGCTCCGTGGTGACCGCGCTCGACGGTTTTCAGATGGCCAAGCAGGGCCGGGCAGGTCCGGCACTGGCGATCGCGGCGATCGGCTCGTTCTTTGCGGGCTGCGTCGCGACCGTTCTGATCGCGCTGCTTGGCGCGCCGCTGACCAAAATCGCGTTGGCGTTCGGGCCCGCCGAATATTTCTCGCTGATGGTGCTCGGCCTGATCTTCGCGGTGGTACTCGCCAAGGGCTCGGTGCTGAAGGCGATCGCGATGATCGTGTTCGGCTTGCTGCTGTCGATGGTCGGGTCCGACATCGAGACCGGTGCGTCGCGGATGGCCTTCAACATCCCCGAACTCGCGGACGGATTAGGCTTTGCCACCGTCGCGATGGGCCTGTTCGGCTTCGCCGAAATCATCCGCAATCTCGATGCGGGCGGTGAAACCGACCGCCAGCTGGTGCAGCAGAAGGTGACCGGCCTGATGCCGACCAAGAAAGACCTGATTGCTTCTGCACCTGCGATCGGGCGTGGCACGGTTCTGGGATCGATGCTCGGAATTCTGCCGGGCGGCGGTGCGACAATCGCATCGTTCGCGGCCTATACGATGGAAAAGAAGCTGTCCAAGACCCCATCGCGGTTCGGCCGCGGCGCGATCGAAGGCGTGGCGGCGCCGGAAAGCGCCAACAACGCGGCGGCGCAGACCTCGTTCATCCCGCTGTTGACGCTCGGCATTCCGCCGAACGCCGTCATGGCGCTGATGGTCGGCGCGATGACCATTCACGGCATCGTGCCGGGACCGCAGGTGATGCAGAAGCAACCCGACCTCGTCTGGGGCATGATCGCTTCAATGTGGGTCGGCAATCTGATGCTGCTGATCATCAACCTGCCGATGGTCGGGATCTGGGTGCGGCTGTTGCGTGTGCCCTATCGGCTGATGTTCCCCTCGATCGTGGTCTTCTGCTCGATCGGCATCTATTCGGTGAACAATGCTCCGACGGACGTCATGCTCGCCGGCGCATTCGGGCTGGTCGGATACTGGCTGATCAAGCACGATTTCGAGCCGGCGCCGCTGCTGCTCGGGATGGTGCTCGGACCGCTGATGGAAGAGAACCTGCGCCGGGCGCTTCTGATCTCGCGCGGTGACTGGTCAGTGTTCCTGACGCGTCCGCTATCGGCGCTGTTGATGGCTATCGCTGCAGCCCTGCTGGTGCTGGCGGTGCTGCCTTCGCTACGAAAGAAGCGCGACGAGGTGTTCGTGGAGTCCGAGAACTGACCTGCGTCGGCTCGCCACAGCCCGAAGTCGACTCGACTTCGCGCGTTATTTCGTGAAATGGAAATGCCGGCCGATCGGGCCGGCATTTGCTTCAACGGCTTTAGCTGGGAGACTTAGATGAAACTATATGGTCGTCGCTCTGTGGCGGGTGGTTGCCTGGCCATCCTTGCCGGGCTGGTCGCGCTTGCCGCGCCGGCCCAGGCGCAAAACTATCCGACGCGTAGCATCACCATGATCGTGCCGTTTGCGGCGGGCGGTCCGACCGACGTGATCGCGCGCATCGTCACCGGCCATATGGCCCAGACGCTCGGCCAGGCCATCATCATCGAGAACGTGGTCGGCGCCGGCGGCACCACCGCCACGACCCGCGCGTCGAAGGCCGCCAATGACGGCTATACGCTGATCACCGGGCATATGGGCACGCATGCGGCGTCGGTTCCGCTCTATCCCAAACTCGCCTATCATCCCGAGAAGGATTTCGAGCCGGTCGGGCTGCTCGCCGGCACGCCGATCCTGATCCTGGCGCGCAAGGATTTCGCGCCCAAGGACCTCAAGGAATTCATCACCTACGTCAAGGCGAACGAAACCAAGATCAATGCGGCGCATGCCGGCGTGGGCTCGGTCTCGAACGTGTCGTGCGAACTGCTGAACTCGGTGCTGGGGGTCAAGCCGGTCGGCGTGCCCTTCAACGGCACCGGGCCTGCGATGAACGCGCTGGTGGCCGGACAGGTCGACTACATGTGCGACCAGATCGTCAACGCCGTGCCGCAGATCAATGGCGGCACCATCAAGGCCTATGCGATTGCGACCGCCGAGCGCAATCCGTCGCTGCCCGATGTTCCGACCACCACGGAGGCCGGCCTGCCGGCCTTCCAAGCCCAGGCGTGGAATGCGATTTTCGCGCCGAAGGGAACGCCGGCCCCGATCGTCGCCAAGCTGAACGAGGCGATCGTCAAGGCACTCGACGACGAGACCGTCAAAAAGCGCCTGCTTGAGCTCGGCAGCGTGATCCCGGGCCCCAAGGATCGCACGCCGGAAGCGCTGGCCGCGCTGGTGAAGAGCGAAATCGCGAAGTGGACGCCGGTTCTCAAGCCGGCAGGTTGATCAATCCGATCAAGTAGATAGGTGAGGGGCGGAACGCAGGTTCCGCCCCTTGTTGTTTCACGGAAGGCGCATCATTTTTCCGGGTATAATCGGGGCGTCGCCGAATCGGCGCTGTCGATTGCCGCTTCAGGCCGCTAAATTCGCCTTCCCGATAGGCTTGCGAAACCGACGCCAAGAAGTGCCATGAATCAGTACCACGACCTGCTCGAACGGATCCTCAGCGACGGCGCGGAGAAGCACGACCGCACGGGCACCGGTACGCTGTCGATCTTCGGTCACCAGATGCGCTTCAACTTGAGCGCCGGGTTTCCGATGCTGACCACCAAGCGGCTGCCGCTGAAGGCGATCGTGCACGAATTGCTGTGGTTTCTGGCCGGCGACACCAACATCAAATACCTCAAGGATAACGGCGTTTCGATCTGGGACGAATGGGCCGACGCCAATGGCGATCTCGGCCCGGTCTATGGTTCGCAATGGCGATCATGGCCGGCGCCCGACGGCCGCCGCATCGACCAGATTTCCAATCTCATCGACATGATCAAGCGCAACCCGGATTCGCGGCGCCTGATCGTGAGCGCGTGGAATCCGGCCGACGTCGACAAGATGGCGCTGCCGCCCTGTCACTGCCTGTTCCAGTTCTATGTCGCCAATGGCAAGCTGTCGTGCCAGCTCTATCAGCGCTCCGCCGACGTGTTCCTCGGCGTGCCCTTCAACATCGCGTCCTACGCATTGCTGACGATGATGGTGGCGCAGGTGACGGGATTGAAGGCGGGAGATTTCGTGCACTCGCTCGGCGATGCGCATCTGTATTCCAATCATCTCGAACAGGCGCGCCTGCAACTGACGCGGCCGACGCGGCCGCTGCCGGTCATGAAGATCAATCCTGACGTCAAGGACATCTTCGCGTTCCGTTACGAGGACTTCGTGCTCGAAGGCTACGATCCGCACCCGCATATCAAGGCTGCGGTCGCGGTGTGAGCGATTGAATGGCCCTTGCTATCCGCCGCGCACGTCCCGATGAAGCCGGGCTTGTCTTGTCCCTGGTTCGCGAACTCGCCGAGTACGAAAAGCTGCTTCACGAGGTCGAGGCCACCGAAGCTGACATCGACGCCGCGCTGTTCGGCAGCCATCCGCGGCTGTTTTGCGAGATAGCGGAGTGGGAGGGGGAGCCGGTCGGCTTCGCGGTCTGGTTCGTCAATTTCTCAACGTTCAGCGGCCGGTCCGGTATCTATCTTGAGGATCTGTTCGTCCAGCCGGCGCAGCGCGGCAAAGGCATCGGCAAGGCGCTGCTGTCGCAGCTTGCGAAGCAATGTGTGGCCAACGGCTGGTCGCGCTTGCAATGGTCGGTACTGGACTGGAATACGCCGTCGATCGAATTCTACAAATCGCTGGGTGCAGTCATGATGGACGAGTGGACGGTATGCCGGGTGAGCGGTCCGGCGCTGACAGCGCTGGCGCGGGGCGCGCGCTGATGGAGATCGTCCTCATGGTCGCGGTCGCCGAGAACGGCGTGATCGGCGCCGATGGCGCCATCCCGTGGCGGCTGAAATCCGACATGCAGCGGTTAAAGGCGATGACGATGGGCAAGCCGATCGTGATGGGCCGCAAGACCTTCCAGTCGTTTCCGCGCCGGCCGCTCCCAGGGCGGACCAACATCGTGGTGACGCGCGATGCCGCCTACCGCGCGGAGGGCGCCGTGGTCACCACTTCCCTTGCCGACGCCGAGGCGATCGCCACCGGCGATGCGCTGCGACGTTTCGCCACTGAGATCGCGATCATCGGCGGCGCGGAAATCTACGCGCATTGGATCGATCGTGCCGATCGGCTGGAAATCACCGAGGTGCATGCCCGGCCCGACGGCGACACGCGTTTCGCCGCAATTGCGGCTTCGGACTGGGAAGAGGTCGCGCGCGTGCGGAATCCGGCCGGACCCGACGACAGCGCCGAGTTCTCCTATGTGACATTTCGTCGGCGCGGCACGCGTCAATTGTCGCATTAACCTCGCTAGCCAATGTTTGCATTGACAATTATGGCCCCAATCATAGCTGTTTCAGATCATAAGCTTGCGTTGTAAGGGCCCGGGCGGTCCCCTATAAAGCCGGTCGGACATGCGAGGCCGGGCATTTTGCCCAATCAGGCGGACCCGGGCCCGCGGAGGAGACTTTAATATGCCGTGGAAGAATCAAGGCGGGGGCCCGTGGGGCTCGGGTCCAAAGGGACCGTGGGGCAACGGACCTCAATCGGTTGGACCACGCCCGCCCGATCTCGAGGACCTTCTGCGCCGCGGCCAGGACAAGCTGCAGAATCTTCTGCCCGGCGGCCATTTCAGCGGCATGGGCATCGCGCTGGTTCTGATCGGCGCGCTGGCGATCTGGTTCCTGTCGGGCTTCTTCCGCGTTCAGTCGGAAGAACTCGGCGTGATCCTGCGCTTCGGCAAGCACATCAAGACCGTGCAGCCCGGCCTGAACTACCATCTGCCGTATCCGATCGAGACCGTGCTGCTGCCGAAGGCGCTGCGCGTTTCCACTATCTCGATCGGCATGACGCTGATCAGCGATCCGAGCGGGCGCGGCCGCACCATGCGCGACGTGCCGGAAGAAAGCCTGATGCTGACCGGCGACGAGAACATCGTCGACGTCGATTTCACGGTGCTGTGGCGGATCAAGCCCGACGGCGTCGGCAATTTCCTCTTCAACATCCAGAACCCCGAAGGCACCGTGAAGGCGGTCGCCGAAAGCGCGATGCGCGAAGTGATCGGCCGTTCCAACATCCAGCCGATCCTGACCGGCGCCCGCACCACCACGGAAGCCGGCGTGCAGGAGCTGATGCAGAAGACGCTCGACAATTACGGTTCGGGCGTCCAGATCACACAGGTACAGATGCAGAAGGTCGATCCGCCCGCGCAGGTGATCGACGCGTTCCGCGACGTGCAGGCCGCCCGCGCCGACCTCGAGCGTCTGCAGAACGAAGCGCAGACTTACGCCAACCGCGTCGTTCCGGACGCTCGCGGCCGCGCCGCACAGATCCTGCAGGTCGCCGAAGGTTACAAGGAACAGGCGGTCGCCGAGGCCAAGGGCCAGAGCGCGCGCTTCCTGAAGGTCTATGACGAATACAACAAGGCGAAAGACGTGACGCGGCAGCGGATCTACCTGGAGACAATGGAACGTATCCTCGCCAATGCCGAGAAGCTCGTCTATGACGGCGGCCCGAATGGACAGAACATGGTGCCGTATCTGCCGCTCAACGAGTTGTCGCCGCGGCGAACGCCGACGCCGCCCGCCACCGGTCAGCAGCAGCAGGGAGGCAACCGATGAGGTCTCCCGTCACAGGCATTGTCCTCCTGATCTCGCTGTTCGTCGTCGTCATCTTCGGCTACAGCTCCGTCTTCACCGTCGACCAGACCCAGCAAGTGCTGGTGGTGCGGCTCGGTGAACCGATCCGCGTCGTCACTGAACCGGGCCTGAACTTCAAGGCGCCGTTCATCGACACCGTCATCTCGATCGACAAGCGCATCCTCGATCTGGAAAATCCGTCGCAGGAAGTGATCGCTTCGGACCAGAAGCGGCTGGTGGTCGACGCCTTCGCCCGCTACCGCATCAAGAACGCGCTGCGCTTCTATCAGAGCATCGGCTCGATCCAGGCCGCCAACGTCCAGCTCACCACGTTGCTGAACGCGGCGCTGCGCCGCGTGCTGGGCGAGGTCTCCTTCATCACGGTGGTGCGCGACGAGCGCGAAGCCCTGATGCTGCGTATTCGCGAACAACTCGACAAGGAAGCCGACGGTTACGGCATCCAGGTGGTCGACGTGCGAATCCGCCGCGCCGATCTGCCGGAGCAGAACAGCCAGGCGGTCTATCAGCGCATGCAGACTGAGCGGGCACGCGAGGCCGCCGAGTTCCGCGCCCAGGGCGGACAGAAGGCGCAGGAGATCAGGTCGAAGGCCGATCGTGAGGCGACCGTCATCATCGCGGAAGCCAATTCGACGTCCGAACAGACGCGTGGTGCCGGCGACGCCGAGCGCAACCGCCTGTTCGCCGAGGCCTACGGCAAGGATCCCGACTTCTTCGCCTTCTACCGCTCGATGTCGGCCTATGAGACCGGGCTTCGCAGCAACGACACCCGCTTCCTGTTGCGGCCGGATTCGGAGTTCTTCCGCTTCTTCGCCAATTCGGCCGGCCACCCGCCAGCCGCCCCCGCGCCAGCCACGCCGAAGCAATAGCTCTCGGCCGGCCACACCATATCAGGCGAAGCGGACCCCGCTTCGCCTGCGACAAAAGCAAGAACTGCGTTCAGCGGGAGGTTGCCATCCGATGAGGTCCATAGCGTTTGCCGACTTCCTCATCGGCCTGGGAATCCTGTTTGTGCTGGAAGGCCTGATGTTCGCGGCAAGCCCGGCCTGGATGCGCCGGGCGATGAAGAGCGCGATGACGACGCCGGACAACATTCTGCGCGCGGTGGGCATCGGATCGGCGGTCGTGGGCCTGCTCCTGATCTGGCTGGTTCGCCGCTAGCGCCGGCTGTGCCGACCTTGGCAAATCGTCTGCGGAATCAACGAAATCGTGAGCCGCCGATGGCCGGTTTTTCGCCGAAATGCCCGGTTCAAATGCTTGCGCCTCAGACCCGTTCGGGCGCACTGTGGACCCCAAATCGACCCGCTGGAGAGAAGCTGACATGACCGGAGCCAGACCCGCTTTGAGCCGTCGCCTGCGCATGATGGGGGCTGCGATTTCACTCGGCGCCGCCGGCGCTCTGGCTTCAGCGCCGGCTTTTGCGCGGGGCCCGGACGGCATCGCCGACATCGCTGAAAAGGTGATCGACGCCGTCGTCAATATCTCGACCTCGCAGAACGTCGAGGCCAAGGGTGGTGGTGGTGGCGGCGACCGGCAGGCCACGCCGCAATTGCCGCCGGGTTCGCCGTTCGAGGAATTCTTCGACGACTTCTTCAAGAACCGTCGCGGCGGCGCTCCCAAGGGCGGCGAGCGAAGCGAGATGCAGCCGCGCAAGACCAATTCGCTCGGCTCCGGTTTCATCATCGATACCGCTGGCGTCGTCGTCACCAATAATCACGTCATCGCGGATGCCGACGAGATCAACATCATCATGAACGACGGCACCAAGATCAGGGCCGAACTGGTCGGTGTCGATAAGAAGACCGATATCGCGGTGCTGAAATTCAAACCGGTGAAGCCGCTGGTCGCGGTTAAGTTCGGCGAGTCCGACAAGCTGCGTCTCGGCGAATGGGTGATTGCGATCGGCAATCCCTTCAGCCTCGGCGGCTCGGTGACGGCCGGCATCGTCTCGGCGCGCAACCGCGATATCAGCCAGGGGCCCTACGACAGCTACATCCAGACCGACGCCTCCATCAACCGCGGCAATTCCGGCGGTCCGCTGTTCAACCTCGAGGGCGAAGTGGTCGGCGTCAACACGCTGATCATCTCGCCGACCGGCGGTTCGATCGGCCTCGGCTTTGCAGTACCTTCGAAGACCGTGATCGGCGTGGTCAATCAGCTCCGGGAATTCGGCGAGCTGCGCCGCGGCTGGCTCGGCGTACGCATCCAGCAGGTCACCGACGAGATCGCCGAAAGCCTCAACATCAAGCCGGCGCGCGGCGCGCTGGTCGCCGGCATCGACGACAAGGGCCCGGCCAAGCCCGCCGGGATCGAGCCCGGCGACGTCGTGGTCAAGTTCGACGGCAAGGACGTCAAGGATCCGAAGGACCTGTCGCGGGTGGTCGCCGACACCGCGGTCGGCAAGGAAGTCGAAGTCGTCGTCATCCGCAAGGGCGCGGAGGAAACCAAGAAGGTGACGCTCGGCCGGCTCGAGGATAACGAGAAGGTGCAGCAGGCCGCCGCCAAGTCGAAGGACGAGCCTGCCGCCGAGAAGCCGGTGACGCAGAAGGTGCTCGGTCTCGACCTGGCCGCGCTGAGCAAGGATCTGCGCGGCAAGTACAAGATCAAGGACAGCGTCAAGGGCGTGGTCATCACCGGCGTCGACAATGCATCCGATGCCGCCGAGAAGCGGCTGTCCGCCGGCGACGTCATCGTCGAAGTGGCGCAGGAGGCGGTGACGAACACCGCCGACGTCAAGAAGCGGGTCGATCAGATCAAGAAGGACGGGCGCAAGTCGGTCCTGCTGATGGTTGCCAACGGCGAAGGCGAACTGCGCTTCGTGCCGCTGCTCGTGCAGTAGGAAGCTTGGAACCGGCGGCGCTTTTCGCTGCCGTTCGCCGGCCTTTCTTGGGCCGGCTGTGTTGGCGGGCGGTGTCTCGACCGGCCGCCTGACAGCAAATCCAATCAAGCCAAATCCGATCAAGCGATGACCCGACCCCGTGGCAGGCGTGCGCAAGCACCCTGCGTCACGTCGCGCCTACCCGTGTCCAATGTCGATTAATTGCTTCCTTGGACGGGGGCCATGGCCGACGATCCGCATCTCGGAAAACGGCGGGATCACCTCAACGCCCGACTGGCGGTGGCGCCGCTGGATGCGTTCGCGTTCAAGGCGCGGTGCTATTCGGCGATGGCGCAGATGCTGGGGACGCGCTCGGTCACCGAACGGCTGCATCGCCTACTGATTTTTCTGTTGCGGATACATGGCATCCGCAAAGGCCAAACGCCAGACCGCGCTGAAGAAGAACCGGCGACGGATCGGTCGAGGACATCAAGGCATGGTGGACGCCATCTCGGCCAATCGCATGGAACCGGCAATCGATAAGACCTTTGCGCTCGCCCTTATGGAGCGCGGCGCGCATTTCGGCAAAGTGGCGATCGCTATTGGATGAACCGCCGCATACCAAAAATGGCAGCATCTGGCCACATGCAACTCTTGGTGTTCCAGCAATTGCTTCCGTTGCCATTAAGCTTTAAATTCACGCTATTCGCCTCGTCGAAAGAACGGGCGCCGCCTGGCGCTCGCGAGAGCTGAACGGGATTTACAACCGAGCTGGGTTTGCCGCCTCGCCGAAAGCGGGCCCGCCCCAAAAGATGACGCGACGCGTAGACCGGCTGTGAGCGAGACCACTAGCGCGAGAACGATGCCGACCGCGCGGGAACGGCAGCGAGCAGGTGGATGGAAATGAACAATGAGCGAAGACAAGAGCAAACTGCTGAGATCGCTTACGATCGATCGCAGCGCCGGCAAGGCGGAGCGATCGGGCAGCCGTTGGTTGCCGATCTCATTGGTGATTATCATCTGCGTCGTCGGATTCGCCGCCTTTGCCGCATTCGAGTTCCACAGGCAGGACCCGACCAAAGAGGGCGCATCGCGCACCGCACAGCAGCCCGTCGCACAAGCGCAGGCGCCACAGCAGCCGCCAACGAATAGCAAGGCGACCGGCAGCCTGGCGGCCTCCGGCTATGTGGTGGCGCGCCGCAAGGCGACCGTTGCCGCCGAGATCACCGGCAAGGTGGTCGAAGTGTTCATCGACGAAGGCATGACAGTGACCGAGGGGCAGGTCGTCGCGCGGCTCGACAGCGTGCTTGCTGAACGGGACTATGAGCTGGCCCGCTCGCGCGCCGAGACGGCCAATGCGGCGATCGCCGCGATCGCCGCCGATCTGGAGGACGCGACCCGGATCATGACGCGCGTGCAAACACTCTCGCAGAAGAATTTTGCGACCGAGGCCGATCTGACCAAGGCGCAGGCCCGGGTCGGCGTGCTCAACGCGCAAATGCGCCAGGCGCAGTCGCAATTCGAGACCGCCAAGATCGACGCCAGGCGCAGCGCCTCGATGCTCGACAAGCATCAGATCAGGGCGCCTTTCGCCGGTGTCGTCATCGACCGCAGCGCACAGCCCGGCGAGATGATTTCGCCGATGTCGGTGGGTGGCTACACGCGGACCGGCATCTGCACCATCGTCGACATGGATTCAATCGAGATCGAAGTCGACGTCAATGAGGCCTTCATCGGCCGGGTCGTCGCCGGAGGCGCCGTGAACGCGATGCTGGATGCGTATCCGGACTGGACGATTCCCGCCTCGGTGATTGCCATAGTGCCGACGGCGAACCGCGAGAAGGCCACGGTGAAGGTTCGAATCCGCTTCGACAAGAAGGACCCACGCATCCTGCCCGACATGGCGGTGAAAGTGAATTTCCTGGCCGATGTGAAGGACGCCACCAAGACCACCGCCGCGAACTAGCTTCCGGCCGGAAACCTTGAGAGGAGAAAAGCGTGACAGCCGAGCATCCGATGGTTCGCCTTACCGGCGTAGCCAAGCGTTTCACCAAGGGCAAGGAAACAATCTCGATCTTCGACCATCTCGATCTTGCGATTCCGCGCGGCGACTTCATCGCCGTCATGGGACCGTCCGGTTCGGGCAAGACGACGCTGCTAAATTTGCTCGGGGGTATCGATCGCGTCGACGCCGGCGAAATTTCGGTTGCGGACCAGCGCATCGATGGTCTCTCCGAAGGTGAACTCGCCGCCTGGAGGGCCGCCAATATCGGCTTCATCTTCCAATTCTACAATCTGATGCCGATGCTGACCGCGGCGCAGAACGTTGAACTGCCGTTGTTGCTCACCAGGTTGAACCGCAAGGATCGCGCCGCGCGCGTTCACACCGCACTGTCCGTGGTTGGACTCGCCGATCGGGTCAAGCATCGTCCGCGCGAAATGTCGGGCGGCCAGCAGCAGCGCGTGGCGATTGCACGCGCGATTGTCTCGGATCCAAACCTGTTGCTGTGCGACGAACCGACCGGCGACCTCGACCGGCAATCCGCCGACGAGATCCTTTCAATCCTGCAATTGCTGAATGGCGAACTCGGCAAGACCATCGTGATGGTAACGCACGATCCGGCGGCGGCCAACTATGCCAAGCGCGTCCTGCATCTCGACAAGGGCCGCTTCGTCGAACGGGAGCTCGCCGCGTGAACGACTTCGACCTGGTCCGGAAAAACCTGTTCCGCCGCAAATTGCGCGCCAGCCTGATGATCGTGTCGATCCTGATCGCCTTCATGATCTTCGGCGTGCTCGCTGGATTCTACCGCGCCTTCACCGCCGGCGAAGATGCCGCCGCCGCGGACCGCATGATCACCGTCAACAAGATCAACTTCACCCAGCCGCTGCCGATCGCCTACTACAATCGCGTGCGGGCGGTGGAAGGCGTGCGGCAGGTGACCTTCGCCAACTGGTTCGGCGGCTACTATCAGGATCCGAAGAATTTCCTGATGTCGCTGGCGATCGAGCCGAGCACCTATTTCGACGTGTACCGCAGCGAATTCGAAGTTCCGCCCGAACAGCTTCAAGCCTTCATGCGAGATCGCGGCAGCGCGGTGGTCGGCGAAAGCCTGGCGCAGAAGTGGGGCTGGAAGATCGGCGATCGCATCCCCGTTGCGAGCAATATTTTCAGCCAGAAGAGCGGCGGGCATACCTGGGATTTCACCATTGCCGGCATCGTCAAGGGCAAGGCCGAGCACGTCGACACCAACTTCCTGCTGTTTCAGTACGCCTACTTCGACGAGACCCGCTCGTTCGGCAAGGACACCATCGGCTGGATGATCCTTCAGACCACCTCTCCCGAAAGCAACCCTCGCGTCGCAAAGACGATCGACGCGATGTTCGCCAATTCTACCGCCGAGACCTCGACCGACACCGAAAAGGCCTTCGGCAAGGCGTTCGCGGCCCAGTTCGGCAACATCGCGCTGATTGTATTGCTGGTTGTGGGTGCCGCCTTCGTCACCATCCTGATGATCGTCGGCAATACCATGGCGCTGTCGATCCGGGAGCGCACCCGCGAGATCGGCGTGCTGAAGACGCTCGGCTTTTCGGGCCCGCGGATCCTTGGGATGGTGCTCGGCGAATCCGTATTGCTGGCGCTGCTCGGCGGAATTCCCGGGCTGGCGATTGCGGCGCTGATCGCCATGGCCCTGCGCTCGAGCCTCTCCAACATCGCGCCCGCTTTTGCCGTGTCGCCGACCATCATCATGCAGGGCCTGGCGTTGATGATTGCGCTCGGGCTGATCACGGGGATCATTCCGGCGCTCAACGCCATGCGGCTCAAAATTGCAACCGCGCTTGGACGGGGATAGACATGCGTTCGCTCTGGCTTCAGGTGGCCGCCGTCACAGCCATCAACCTCAGGAGCATAGCGCAGCGGCGCTGGCTCTCGCTCTCGACGGTGATCGCGATCGCATTGGTGGTGATCGTCCTGCTCGCGTTCCTGGCGATGGCCAACGGGTTCCAGCGCACCATCGCGGGATCCGGAGCCGATGACATCGCAATCGTGCTGCGGGCCGGCTCGCAGGCCGAAATCAACAGTACCGTGAGCCGCGATCAGGTACGGCTGATCGAGGACGGTCCCGGCATCGCGCGCGGCAGCGACGGCAAGCCCCTGATCTCGCCGGAGCTCTATCTGGTGGTCGACGGCATCAAACGCTCGACCGGGACCAAGGCCAACTTGCCGCTGCGCGGGATCGGGGAACAGGGCGCCGCGCTGCGCAACGGCATCACCGTCACCGCAGGCCGCATGTTCAACCGGGGCAGCAACGAGGTGGTGGTCGGCAAGGCCCTGCTGCGGGAATTCGAGGGATTCGACCTCGGCAGCACCGTGGCTTTCGGCGCCACGCGCTGGACCGTGGTCGGCGTGTTCGACGCCGGCGGCAGCGTGTTCGAATCCGAGATTTGGGCCGATCTCAACGTGGTGCAGAGCCTGTTCAATCGCAACAATATCGTCCAGATCGTGCGCGCGCGCCTCACCGGGCCGGCCGCCCTCAATGAGCTCAAAACCTATAGCGACAACGATCCGCGGCTGAAGCTCGATGTCAAATCCGAAGCAGCTTACTTCGCGGAACAGGCCTCGCAGACCTCCGATTTGATTCAGAAACTTGGCTGGCCGCTGGCGATCGCGATGGCGCTGGGCGCGGTCGCCGGCGCGCTCAACACGATGTATTCGTCGGTTGCCAGCCGCGCGACGGAAATCGCAACGCTGCGCGCCATCGGCTTCGGTGGTTTTCCTGCGTTCGTCGGGACGCTCGCCGAATCGCTGGTGCTCGCCGTCATAGGCGGCTTGCTCGGCGCCGCCGCCACTTATCTGATTTTCGACGGCGTCACGGCGTCCACCCTTGGCGGGAACTTCACCCAGGTGGTGTTCGACTTCAAGCTCAGTCCCCGGCTGATCGCCGAGGGGGTTGGGCTGGCGCTGATCGTGGGCCTGATCGGCGGACTGTTTCCGGCCCTGCGGGCCGCGCGATTGCCGATCGTCGAAGGCCTGTACGCGCACTAGGGCAGCCCCATTCTTACTTTGCATGGGGTTGTTTTCGCGATTTTGTGTCGAGCCGCCGCAGCGCGAGCGGGTCGTCACGAACAAGCAATTAAATGCTTTGTGTCCAGGTGCGTCGGTGGTTCACGCCGTCACGAATTCATCGCGCCGATAGCCCTGCGCATACAGCAATGCCGTGAGATCGCCGTGATCGATCCGGGCCGCGGCGGCCGCCGCCACCGCCGGCTTGGCGTGATAGGCGACGCCGAGGCCGGCGGCCTCGATCATGCCGAGATCGTTGGCGCCGTCGCCGGTCACCAGCGTGTCGATGTCGTCGAGATCAAAGGACTCGGTGAGTTCGACCAGCGTCGCGAGTTTGGTGGCGCGGCCCAGGATCGGCTCGATGACTTCGCCCGTGAGCTTGCCGCCCGATACCTTCAATTCGTTGGCGCGGTTTTCCTGGAATCCGATCATCGCGGCGACCGCATGGGTGAACAGCGTAAAGCCGCCCGAGATCAGGCAGGTGTAGGCGCCGTTGGCGCGCATGGTCATGACCAGTTCGCGGCCGCCCGGCGTCGCCGTGATGCGCTTTTTCAGCACTTCATCGACCACGCCGACCGGCATGTCTTTCAGCAGCGCGACGCGCTCGCGCAGCGCCGGCTCGAACTCGATCTCGCCGCGCATCGCGCGCTCGGTAATGGCGGCGACGTGCGCCTTCAGTCCGGCAAAATCGGCCAGTTCGTCGATGCATTCCTGGCCGATCATGGTGGAATCCATGTCGGCGAGAAAAAGCTTCTTGCGCCGGAAGGCGGTAGGCTGCACCACAATGTCGATCGGCAGGTCGCCGCGCGCCCGGCGCAGGCGCGCTTCGATCGCCTTGATATCCTCGCTGCCCGTGAAGGGGATATCGACCGCGACTTCGTCGAACAGCCATTGAGCCGTGCCGGGCGAGGGCAGGACGGCCAGCGCGCCGTCGACGATGGTGGAGTCGAGCGCGGGGTTGACGGGATTGCAGATGAGCGTGGCGACGAGGGACATGCAGGCGAATTCGCGTTTGGGGAATAAGGCCGTGCTTATCGCAGGGCCGACCGCCAGCGGCAAGTCGGCGCTGGCCCTTGAGCTGGCGCAAAAAACCGGCGGCGTCGTCATCAACACCGATTCCATGCAGGTCTATCGCGATCTCCGTGTCATCACGGCCCGCCCGACGCCCGCCGAAGAGGCGCAGGCGCCGCATTGGCTCTATGGCCATGTTGATGCCGCCGTGAATTTTTCCGCCGGCGCGTGGGTCGCGGACGCCGCCAAAATGCTGTCGGAAGCACAATCCGCAAAACGGCTGCCGATCTTCGTCGGCGGTTCCGGCCTCTATTTCAAGGCGCTGACGCGCGGCCTGTCGGCGGTGCCGCCAATCCCGGCCGAAGTGCGTGACAGCGTGCGCGCGCGGCTGGAGCGCGATGGCGTCGAAGCGCTGCACGCCGAACTGGCGCAGCGCGATCCGGTAACGGCGGAACGCCTGAAGCCGCGCGACCGCGCCCGCATCGCACGGGCACTCGAGGTGGTCGAGGCGACCGGCCGCGCGCTGACCGACTGGCACCGCGAAGGCCTGCCGCCGCTGCTGCCGCAAGGCGCGTTTCACGCGGTGTTTCTGGCGCCCGAGCGCGACCTGCTCTATGCCCGGATCGATGCGCGGTTCGATGCGATGCTGGCAGCAGGCGCATTGGAGGAGGTGGCCGCGCTCGCCGCCCGACACCTCGACCCGCTGCTGCCGGCGATGAAGGCCCATGGCGTGCCGGGGCTGATCCGGCATTTGAGGGGCGAGATCAGCCAAGCGGAGGCCGCCGAGACCGGCCGCGCCGACACCCGCCACTACGCCAAGCGGCAGTTTACCTGGTTCCGGCACCAATTGCCGGAATTTGAGTGGGTGGCGCCAGGGGCGGCGCGGGGGTGGGTCGACCAGATCCCTGTCTAGGTCGTCATGGCCGGGCTTGCCCCGGCCACCCACGTCTTTGCCGCAAGGAGGCAAGACCTGGATGACGAGGAGTGGTTTGCATGGCAGGGAACAGCAAATTCGCACTCGCCGAACGGCCGGAACCCCGTTACACTGCCTTAATCGGGCTGAAAGCGTCCTTCCCTTGACTTCCGGGGTCCGGTCGCTATAACCCGCGTAATCTTCGGGAAGTCTGGGCCGTCTGATGCGTAATATTATTACCAAACTCCTTATCGTAGTCGTACCCTGGCGCACCGCCCGGGATGGCTGAGGCCATCCAGTTGCAGGCGGTGTGCATAGGGCCTCTGGGGCCCTTTTTTATTTCCCAAATCCAAGCCGACGAAGCCGCGCAGACACAGCGCATCCGGAGCAAGCCAAGGAAAACGTCATGACCGACAAGAGCCACGATCCGAACCAGATGACCGGTGCCGCGATGATCGTGCGCGCGCTCATCGATCATGGCGTCCAGCATTTGTTCGGCTATCCCGGCGGTGCGGTGCTTCCGATCTATGACGAGATCTTCCAGCAGAGCGAGGTCGAGCACATCCTGGTGCGGCACGAGCAGGGCGCCGGCCACGCCGCCGAAGGCTATGCGCGCTCGACCGGCAAGCCGGGCGTCGTGCTGGTGACTTCCGGCCCCGGCGCCACCAATATGGTGACGCCGCTGACGGACGCGCTGATGGATTCGATTCCGCTGGTCTGCATCACCGGGCAGGTGCCGACGCATTTGATCGGCAATGATGCGTTCCAGGAATGCGACACCGTCGGGATCACGCGGCCCTGCACCAAGCACAATTGGCTGGTGCGCGACGTCAACGATCTCGCGAAAGTGCTGCACGAGGCGTTCTACGTCGCCACGACCGGCCGTCCCGGTCCCGTCGTGGTCGACGTGCCAAAGGACGTGCAGTTCGCGACCGGCACCTATCATCCGCCGCGCAAGTCCGACGTGCATGTTTCCTACACGCCGCGGGTCAAGGGTGATGCGACGCAGATCCGCAAGGCCGTGGCGCTGCTCGCCGGCGCAAGGCGCCCGGTGATCTATAGCGGCGGCGGCGTCATCAATTCCGGACGCGAAGCCTCGAAATTGCTGCGCGAACTGGTCGAAGTCACCGGCTTTCCGATCACGTCGACCCTGATGGGGCTCGGCGCCTATCCCGCGACCGGCAAGAATTGGCTCGGCATGCTCGGCATGCACGGTACCTATGAATCCAACATGGCGATGCATGATTGCGACGTCATGCTGTGCGTCGGCGCGCGCTTCGACGACCGCATCACCGGCCGCACCGACGCGTTCTCGCCGGGCTCGAAGAAGATCCACATCGACATCGATCCGTCCTCGATCAACAAGAACATCCACGTCGACGTGCCGATCATCGGCGACTGCGGCAACGTGCTCGGCGACCTGTTGCAGGTGTTCAAGGCGGAAGCGAAAAAACCTGATATCAAGGCGTGGTGGCAGGAGATCGCCGTATGGCGGGCGCGCAATTCGCTCGCCTACCGGAAGAACAGCGAAGTCATCCTGCCGCAGTACGCCATCGAGCGGCTGTTCGAGGCGACGCGCGGGCACGACACCTACATCACGACCGAAGTCGGTCAGCACCAGATGTGGGCGGCGCAGTTCTTCGGCTTCGAAGAGCCGCACCGCTGGATGACCTCGGGTGGCCTCGGCACCATGGGCTACGGGCTGCCGGCCGCGCTCGGCGTCCAGGTCGCGCATCCCGACAGCCTCGTGATCGATATCGCGGGCGATGCCTCGGTGCAGATGACGATGCAGGAGATGTCGACGGCGGTACAGTTTGAACTGCCGATCAAGATCTTCATTCTGAACAACCAGTACATGGGCATGGTGCGGCAGTGGCAGCAGCTGCTGCACGGCAACCGGCTGTCGCATTCCTATTCGGAGGCGCTGCCGGATTTCGTCAAGCTCGCGGACGCGTTCGGCTGCGTCGGCCTGCAGGCGATCAAGCCCGGCGATCTCGACGGTGCGCTCAAGGAAATGATCTCGATCAAGCGCCCGGTGCTGTTCGATTGCCGCGTCGCGGCGCTGGAAAATTGCTTCCCGATGATTCCGTCAGGCAAGGCGCACAATGAAATGCTGTTGCCGGCGGAAGCGACCGACGAAGCGACCGCGGCCGCCTTCGCCGGCGGCAAGGCGCTGGTGTGACGGCGATGTTTGATCTGGGGCAACTCGAGCGCGCGCACAGGATCGTCGGGGCAGCGATGCCGCCGACGCCGGCGCATGCGTGGCCGCTGCTGGCGCAGCGGCTCGGGGCTGACGTGGTCGTCAAGCACGAGAACCACACCCCGATCGGCGCCTTCAAGGTGCGGGGCGGGCTGGTCTATGTCGAGCGGCTGCAGCGCGAGCGGGCGCAGACTTCAGGAATTATCTCGGCGACCCGCGGCAATCACGGCCAGAGTCTCGCCTTCGCCGCGCGCCGTTTCGGCGTGCCGGCGACGATCTATGTGCCGCATGGCAATTCGCTCGAGAAAAACCAGTCGATGCGCGCTCTCGGCGCCAACCTCGTCGAGCATGGCGAGGATTTTCAGTCCGCCCGCGAGGAATGCGAGCGTCACGCCGAACGCGAGGGCCTCGAGCTGGTGCCGTCGTTCCACCGCGACCTCGTGATGGGCGTTGCCACCTACGCGCTGGAATTGCTGCGCGCCGCTGATGATATCGATGTCCTCTATGTGCCGATCGGGCAGGGCTCCGGCATCTGCGGCTGCATCCTGGCCCGTGATCTGCTCGGGCTAAAGACTGACATCGTCGGCGTGCAGTCGACGGAGGCGCCGTCCTATGCGCTGTCGTTCGCGGCCGGCACTATTGTGAAGACCAACAGCAGCAACACGCTGGCTGACGGCATGGCGACCCGCGTCCCCGACGCCGAGGCGCTGGCGATCATTCGCGACGGCGCCTCGCACATCGTGCAGGTGACCGACGACGAAATTGCCGATGCGGTGCGGGCCTACTGGACCGATACCCACAATCTCGCCGAGGGCGCCGGCGCTGCCGCGCTTGCTGCAGCCCTGCAGGAGAAACCGAAGCTCCGCGGCAAGCGGGTCGGGCTGATCCTGTCCGGCGGCAATATCGATTTCGATCTGTTCTGGAAATGGGTCGCCCGCAACGAAAATGTCACCGCCGCCAAGGCACTGGCGTAGCCAAGATTTGGGAACGACAATGAACCAGCCCGCATCCGCCTACTTCCTCGAAGAGCGCCACGATCCGACCGAGTCGCACACGCTCTCGGTGCTCGTGCAGAACGAGCCGGGCGTGCTCGCGCGCGTGATCGGGCTGTTCTCCGGCCGCGGCTACAACATCGAAAGCCTCACCGTCTCCGAGACCGAGAGCCAGAAACATCTCTCCCGCATCACCATCGTCACGACGGGAACGCCGATGGTGATCGAGCAGATCAAGCACCAGCTCGACCGCATGGTTCCAGTCTATCGCGTCGTCGACATGACGCTGACCGGCCGCTCGATCGAGCGCGAGCTCGCCATGGTCAAGGTGCGCGGCGGCGGCGACAACCGCGTCGAGGCGTTGCGGCTGGCGGACGCGTTCCGCGCTCGCGTGATCGACGCCACCACCGAAAGCTTCGTGTTCGAGATCACCGGCAATTCCGCCAAGGTCAGTCAATTCATCGACCTGATGCGACCGATCGGCCTTGTCGAAGTGTCGCGCACCGGCGTTGCCGCGATCGGACGCGGGCCTGAGGGGATGTGAACCATGCTGGCGCGCGACTGGTATTACAATCAACGGCGGCAACTCGGGCTCGATTCCGCGGTCGCCTCGATCTACGACCGGCATGACGACAGCGACATCCGCGCGCGCGCGGCGCTGACCATGCTTGGCGTCCAAAGCGGCTGGCGGGTGGCCGATATCGGCTGCGGCAACGGGGTATTGGCCGTCGAAGCGGCGCTGATGGGCGCCGAGGTCGATGCCATCGACATCTCGCCGGCGATGCTGGCGCTCGCCAACATCCAGGCGCGCGACCGCAAGGTCGCGGTCCGTACCCAGCCGGCGGGCATGTTGAGCTTCGCCTACCAGCCGAATTCCTACGACCTGATCGTCAGCGAGTTCACGCTGCATCATCTGCCGGATTTCTGGAAGGCGGTGGCGCTGGCGCGGATCCATGCCGCGCTGAAGCCCGGCGCGAATTTCTACCTGCGCGACATCGTCTTTGTCAGCATGCCCGACGGCGTCGATCGCGACGTCGAGGCGTGGGCGGATTTCTCGATCAAGAACCACGATTTCGAGCGCGAGAGCGTGGTCACCCATATGCGCGATGAATATTCGACCTTCGGCTGGGTGATCGAACGCATGCTGACCGATGTCGGCTTCACGCTGGAATCGGTCGATTACCACGCGCCGCTGCACGGCACGTATCTTTTGCGCAAACCGAAGCCGGACCACCAACAGAGCTAGAAAAAAATGAAACCGGCTGATGTCTGCATCGCCGTCCTGGTAGCGGTGATCTGGGGGCTTGCCTTTGTCGCAAGCCGGATCGCGCTCAACGAATTTTCGCCGGAGCTGATGACGACGCTGCGCTTTGCGATCGCCGCGCTGCCGTGCCTGTTCGTGAAGAAGCCCGATGTGTCCTGGCCATTGTTGATCGCGATCAGTTTTACGCTGTTTCTCGGCCAGTTCCTGTCCCAGGCGTTTGCCATCGCCGATGGCGTGCCGGTCGGCTTGTCCAGCGTGATCGTGCAAAGCCAGGCGCTGTTCACCATCGGCTTTGCGGCGCTGCTGTTCAGCGAACTGCCGTCACGCACGCAGACCATCGGCATCGCGATCGCCACGCTTGGTCTTTTGATGATCTGCGGCACCGTCGGCTATGATTTCAGCATCGCGGCGTTCGCCATTCTGATGATCTCGCCGCTCAGCTTTGCGGCCGGCAATCTGCTGCTGCGGCGGGCGCAGGATGTGCGGATGTTCGACCTGTTCGCGTGGCTGTGCCTCGCCGCCGCCATTCCGCTGTCCGCGCTGACGTTGGTCAGCAACGGACCGCAGCCGACCTGGCAGGCGCTCTCGCACATGTCGCTGACCGGACTCGTCTGCGTGCTGGCGCTCGGCCTGATCTCCACCAGCGTCGCCTACTGGCTGTGGGGCCGGCTGCTGCGCGATTATCCCGCAGCACAGGTGGTGCCGTTCGCGCTGCTGGTGCCGTTCGTGGGATCCGCCGCTTCCAGTGTCGTGTTCGGCGAAACCTTTGGGCCGCTGCGGCTTGCCGGCATGATCACCGTGGTCGGCGGCATCGCCATCATGCTTTTGGCGAAACGTTCGCAAACCTCATCAAAAACAGTTCTGCCAAAGATCGCGTGAGGCCACCATGTCACATTCGCTGCTGATCGCCTTCGTGCTGTTCGCCACCGTGATGTTCTTCACGCCGGGCCCGAACAACATCATGCTGCTTTCCTCGGGGCTGACTTACGGGTTCCGCCCGACCATCCCGCATATCGCCGGGATCACGGTCGGCTTTGCCTTCATGGTCGGCGCGGTCGGGCTTGGCCTTGGCACCATTTTCATCGCCTATCCGGTGCTGCAGACGATCCTGAAATATGCCGGCGTCGTTTACCTGATCTATCTTGCCGCCGCGATCGCGATGTCCGGTCCGGTTTCGGCCGACCAGGACAACCGCCGCGGGCCGATGACCTTCTGGGGCGCGGCCATGTTCCAATGGGTCAACGCCAAGGGCTGGGTCATGGTGATCGGCACCATCACGGCCTATGCGGCGATCGCGGCCTATCCCTGGAACATCGCGATCCAGGTCGTCCTGAGCCTGTTGCTGGGGGTGCTTTCGTGCACCGCCTGGGCCCTGTTCGGCAGCGCGCTGCGGCCGGTCCTGACCTCGCCGAGGGCCGTGCGGGCCTTCAATATCGTGATGGCGTTGCTGCTGCTGGCCTCGCTCTACCCGGTCTTCATGGACGCATGATGCCGCACCGCGCCATGCAGAAACGGGTTTCCCCTGAAGCGGAAAATGCTCTAGACAACGCCGGAAATTCGCGGGCGACCGGCGCTCCATCTTAACCCAAATGCCTGATTAACCGGCCCATTCTGGCCACCGATGAGGAAACGACTATGCGAGTTTACTACGATCGTGATGCCGACCTGAACCTGATCAAGGGCAAGAAAGTCGTCATCGTCGGCTACGGCAGCCAGGGCCACGCCCATGCGCTGAACCTGAAGGATTCCGGCGTCAAGGAAGTCGCCATTGCGCTGCGCAAGGGCTCGGCTTCGGCCAAGAAGGCGGAGGCCGCCGGCTTCAAGGTGATGGAAGTCGCCGAAGCCGCCAAATGGGCCGACCTCGTCATGATGCTCACCCCCGACGAACTGCAGGGCGACATCTACCGCGAGCATCTGCACGACAACATGAAGAAGGGTGCGGCGCTGGTGTTCGCGCACGGCCTCAACGTGCATTTCAACCTGCTCGACCCGCGCGCCGATCTCGACGTGCTGATGATCGCGCCGAAGGGCCCCGGCCATACCGTGCGCTCGGAATATCAGCGCGGCGGCGGCGTGCCCTGCCTGATCGCGATTTCAAAGGACGTTTCCGGCAATGCCCATGACCTCGGCCTCAGCTACGCCTCGGCGATCGGCGGCGGCCGCGCCGGCATCATCGAGACCACGTTCAAGGAAGAGTGCGAGACCGATTTGTTCGGTGAGCAGGTGGTGCTCTGCGGCGGCCTGGTCGAACTGATCAAGGGCGGCTACGAGACGCTGGTGGAAGCCGGCTACGCGCCGGAGATGGCCTATTTCGAGTGCCTGCACGAAGTGAAGCTGATCGTCGACCTGATCTATGAAGGCGGCATCGCCAACATGAACTACTCGATCTCCAACACCGCCGAATACGGCGAATACGTCACCGGCCCGCGCATCGTGACCGCCGAAACCAAGGCCGAGATGAAGCGCGTGCTGGCCGACATCCAGGGCGGCAAGTTCGCCCGCGACTGGATGCTGGAGAACAAGGTCAACCAGACCTCGTTCAAGGCCACCCGCGCCAAGCTCGCCGAGCATCCGATCGAGGAAGTCGGCGCCAAGCTCCGCGACATGATGCCGTGGATCAAGAAGGGCGCGCTGGTCGACAAGACGAAGAACTGATCGATCTGTTGGATCGGAATGGAATCGGGCCGCGCATTGCGCGGCCCTTTTTCATTCATGGGATCGTAGGGTGGGCAAAGCGAAGCGTGCCCACCATTAGGATTTCGGTTTAGATGGTGGGCACGGCGCAAGAGCGCCTTTGCCCACCCTACAGACCGGCGTCGCCTCGGGCACGCGCCGCACCAGATTGGGCATCGTGCGGCTGCTTCTCGATCCGGTTGTGCAACTGCCAGAAGCGCACGGTGCGCTGGGCGGTTTCCATCGACAGTTTCCTGTAGTCCCGCTCGGCAACGGCCAACGTCTGTTCGTCGATCTTCAGCTTCACCGGGCGGTTGCGCAGGATGCTCTCGACCGTCGGCCAGTTCAGCCGGGCCGACCGGCAGGGAATCAGGATGAGGTCGGAGCGGGGCCCTTCGATCAGGCGGGCCATCATTTCGGCCGGCACGTCGTTGAGGACCGCGAGCGAGACCATGACCTCGTCGAATTTTTTGCTCTCGGCGAAACCATAGACCGCCGCGTCGTCCAGCTCTTTCAATTCCATCATCAGCCTGACCAGTTCTTCGGCCACGCGAAAGTCGCGTCCGGACGGAGGTCCCTCGCGCACGATGTCTTCGATCACCCGCCGGATCTCTTCCTGGAGCGCGGGGGGCGCAAGGGCCAACAGCCGGGTGCGAACGGCGTCCTTGGCGCGGCGCAGCAGGTCGCGCAGGAACTTGACGGGAAGATCGAGGCGCAGGCCGAGGATCTCGACCAGTTCGTCGTCAGATTCGGAATGGGCCACCATGCCGGAATAGCCGGCTTCGGAGAACCGCGCGGTTGCGTTCTTCGCCAGCCTGCGAATGACCTTGGTTTGGCCGCGATCGACGATCACGTCGGTGACAGCCTCCGGCAAATTGTCGCGCGCCGAAATTGCGAGCAGATGGTCCTGCCCCTTGCTGCTGGCGATCTCGACCAGCGCTTCGACGCTGATGCAGCTGGAATGGGTGAGCACCTCGCCAGCGACCGCGATTTCATCGTCCCATGCGAGGTATTGAATGACCTCGAACGGCGCATAGTCGAGCGGTGCCAGCCGCTTGCTGAGCTCGGTTCTCGCCCGTGTCTCGACGCGAGCGATCAAAAGGCAGAGCACGTCGTCAAACACCTTGACCTGGTCTTCGCTGAGGCGTTCGCCGTCATTGAGGAAGAGATCGGTGACCTGACGCAGGGTTTCGACGCGTCGGGCTGGCGATCCACCCCTTACGGCATCTTCGAGTTCGGCGATAATCGAGTGAGCCGGCTGTTGCGCCATTGTGGCGGCCTGTTTGTTGTTTCAACTTCAGCACGCACAATGGCGAGCGCGGTCTTTCGCGAGCGTTAAGGCGAAAGCCCGTAGAAATGCGGAACGACAGCACTGAAAACAGGCAATTGCGAAATTCGCAACCATTGTCGCGAATTCGCCGCAGAACATTGTCCGCTTTGCATTCCCGATTGCTTTACCACGCACGCGACGCTGCATGCCGTTATATTGCGCCGTGATCAGCGCCTAACCGCCGACATTCGCATGATTTGCGCCGTTTCCGGTGTTTTCACCGGCGGCTATCCTCCCCAGGCCTCTGCGGAAAAACGCGCAGGCGAAGCGCTCCGACAACAGGCCATCAAGCCCTGGTCCGCCGTCGAGCAGGCGGTCCATGCGCGCGCGGCGCTAAGAATTTTTTCACGATGAATTCTGTTAACGCTGCCGGACTGCGTTCCTCAACCCCTCCTGCAAGAACGGGAGCGCACGCACCCCGGCGTGACGGGAATTTTGGCCGCCGCCGCCGCGCATTGCACTTCTCTCGATCCGGATTACATCAACCCCGCCTCACGGAGGGGAGACAATCATGAGATCCGTCGTCATTACCGGTGCATCCACCGGGATCGGCTGGGCTGCCGCGAAACTGCTGCTCGATCGTGGCTTTCGCGTGTTCGGCAGTGTGCGCAAGCAGGCCGACGCGGACCGCCTCAGGGCTGAGTTCGGCGACAATTTCGCGCCGCTTCGGTTCGACGTCACCGACGAGGCCGCGGTGCTGGCCGCCGCGCGCGAGGTGCGCAGCCAATTGAATGGCGAAACGCTCGCGGGCCTCGTCAACAATGCCGGCATCGCGGTGGCGGGTCCCGTGCTTGAACTCGCGGCCGACGAATTCCGCCGCCAGATGGAGGTCAATGTGATCGGGCCGGTTATCGCGACGCAGGCGTTCGGCCCGCTGCTCGGCGCCGATCCGGCACTGAAGGGACCAAAGGGACGCGTCATCATGATCTCCTCGGTCTCGGGGAAAAATGGCGTCCCGATGACGTCGGCCTATGCTGCCTCCAAGCACGCGATCGAGGGACTGTCGGAGAGCCTGCGCCGCGAATTGATGCTGTTCGGGATCGACGTCATCATCATCGCGCCCGGCGCGGTAAAAACGCCGATCTGGAGCAAGGCCGAGGAAGTCGACATATCCGGCTACAAGAACTCGCCGTTCTTTCCATCGTTGCAGAAGGTCCGCGCCTACATGCTGCAGCTTGGTTCGATCGGATTGCCCGCGGAGAAAATCGCCGCGAAGATCTTCGACGCGCTGACGCTGCCAAATCCCAAGGTCCGCTATTCGATCGTGCCCGATCCGCTTCAGGTGCTGGCGGCGGCGCTGCTGCCCAAGCGTACCGTCGACAAGATCATCGCCAGGCGCCTCGGCCTGACGCCGCAGGCATGACGACGCGGTGACAGAAACAATCGGCAAGACCAACGCGGAACTGACCGAACTCGTCAACGAGGCGCTTGGCGATCAACCGGGATGCGAAACGGCGCGCATCACCGGTCTTCAACCGGTGCCGGGCGTCCGCGGCGGCCGCAACTGGGAAATCCCGAGCGTCGCGCTCGGCGACAGCCTGATCAGCGACGTCGATCGCGCCGTGATCACGATTCATCGCCGATTGGGCCGCACGTTTCATCTGATCTGATATCGCCGTACAAGCGCGCAGGCGGTGCGGCCGTCATCCCGCCTGCACCGTGCGCGGCGTTCGCGCTGCGGCCATGCTGATCATCCGCAAGGCAAACACCGCCAGCAGCGGGATCAGGAACAGCGCGTATAGCGGCATGTCGGGAATTCGCTTGCCGAACGAGACCGCGAACTGAAACAGCAGATAATAACCGCCGATCAGATGCAGCCTGCGCCAGGCGCTCGCGCCGAGGGCCTTGGCTGACCGATCGAATGACGTTGCCGTCATCGCGATGATGACGGCATAGCCGATGCCACCGAAAATGTAGGAGGCGGGCGAGGTCGCGGCCGCATAGCCCGCGGGATCCATCATTGCGAAGGCGGCGATCGCAATCGCATGAATGCCGTGCGAGGCAGCGAAGGTCACGCCGAGGTAACGGCGGTTGCGGCGCTGCCATCGCGTCCAGGCATTGGGCCAGAGCCGCGCCAGCGCGGCGGCGCTGAAGGCGAGACAAAAGAGCAGCAGTGAGGTCCGCGCCGTGAAGCGGATCACCATGCGCACGCCATCGACCTCGAATTGCTGCATGCCGGCGATCCAGACGCTAAGCGCGAGCAGGGTCAGCCCCAGCACGGCCAACAGCCGCCAGCCTTCGAACCAGTTTTGACGACTTTCCGACATCGCGCGCTCCCCTGCAAGTAAATGTAATCACCAGTTACATATGCGCGTCACGCATCGTCAATCCGTGTAATCGATGCTTACATTCACAAGGGGGTGATGTTAGGAGAGACGATGCGTTCCTCGGCCAAGCCTCCGTCCGCCAAACTGCCGGCTAGGCCGCGCCGCCCCGCGGCGCGCGCGCCGGCGCCAAAGCCCTATCATCATGGCGATCTGCGCCGGGTCCTGATCGACGCCGCGCTGCAACTGGTCGGCGAGGGCGGTCCTGACGCGGTCAGTGTCCGCGAGGCCGCCCGCCGCGCCGGGGTGTCGCCGGGGGCGCCGTTCCGGCATTTTCCCAGCCGCGACGCCCTGATGAACGCGGTCGCCGAGGAGGCGCAGCGCAGGTTCCGGGCCGAGATCGAAGCGGCGCTGGCCGAGGCACCGGCCAACAATCCTTTGGGCCGGTTCCGCTGCCTGGGGCTTGCTTACCTGCGCTGGGCGATGAAGAACCCGACCCATTTCGAGATCATTTCCAGCCGCCGTTTTTTTGATCATGACAAGACGGCCTGCGTCTCGCAGGACAATGCCGAACTGATCGACCTTGCCGAACGCACGCTGGCGGAGGCGTTTGCACAGGGGCAATTGCGCTCGGCGGACCTGAAACAGGTGCAGATCGCCGGCCGGGCGCTGGTCTATGGCTTCGCCCGGATGAATATCGACGGTCATTTTCCGCGCTGGGGCGTCGCCGGCGCGGATGCCGAGCGAACCGCGGAAGCTATCCTAGACCTCTTCATCGAAGGTATCGCCAAAGTTCCTAGCAAATCCGCTTGATGCGTTTGAGGAGCTTTCCGCCGCACGTCACGCAGCAAGCCGGAACCGGCAATCTCGCCGGGCGTTGACAAGGCGCGGCAAGGCGTTCCGCCACCGTTCGCTGCTGCACAATTTAAAGACTGCATCCTGAACCGGGAGGACGCCCGTGGTCAGAGAAGGTTCTGCGCAACCCGCACCACCGCCAAAAGAAGCCTATCCCGCCGACAAGGCGCGGGGCGCCGAGGTGATCCTCAATACGCCGCTGAGGAAGTGGATCTTCTTTGGCGGGCTTATCGGCGCGATTCTGCTGGTGCTCGTCCTGAGCCTTGTTCGCTTGGGAAGCGGCTAACGGAGGCTGCCATGAAACGAAGCCTGTTCTGCGCTGTCTTCGTGCTGACCCTGAACGGTGCCGGTCTCGCCCAGCCGGCGCGAAACGGCCCCGCATTCTACATCGTTCTGAACTCGCTGACGAAGACCTGCACGGTGGTCGACAAGACCCCTCGCACCGACACACCCAACATCACGGTGGCCAGCGACACGATCTACAAAACGCGAGCCGAGGCGGAAACCGCGGTCAAGACGCTGAAGCCATGCAACCAATAGAGCGGCATCCGCAACGCATCAGTCCGCCGGTTACTTCTTGAGAGGCCCGAGCAGCCTTTCGTAATGCGTCTTGACCGAAACCGTAGCATTCGCAGGCACTCGCCTGCAGTGCTTCTGCATCCACGATCTGGATCTTGCCGCGGGCATATTTGATCAGACCCGTCTCCTGCAATGTCCTGGCCACCGCGGTCACACTCGTTCGTCTGACACCCAGCATCTCACCGAGATATTCCTGCGTGAACGGCAGGTAGTCACTATCTGGTGCGTGGCAAAACATGCCGCGGATTGCTGGGCCTGGGCGTAGACCGTTTGTTCGTGCCGCATGAGCAGGGCAAGCAGTTTCGGGCTTTGCATGGCGACCGATTTCAGGGCTTCGATGTCGCATACGACAATTTCACCGCTGAGCTGAATGATGCCGCGGCTCACCGCGATCTTCCCGTCAAGCGCTGCGGAAGCACCCACCACACCGTCCTTGCCGATCATGGCCGCTTCGACCATTTCGCCGGTCGAAAGCGTGATCACGAGCGACACCACGGCGCTGGTCGGAAAGTAGACATGGCGGATTCGCTGGTCCGCCTCGAACAACACCCGGTGCTGGTCGAATTGTGCGGCCTTCAAATGCGGACCGAGAAGTTTCATGTCGGACGGCGGGAAAAGGCTGAGCAATTGATTGTTCATGAAATGCGCTCCTGCTGACAGGCGGGAGCGCGAACTACTCTCAGCTATCGGTGCCTTCGCGGGATATCCGATAATTGCCGGACGGTACGTTAACTACCGGACATAGTAAGGAAATAATCCCACTATGTCGGATAGCGGACAGACGCCCGAGCTCATTCAGCGAACGATCCGGACAGGATTGCAACAGGCTCGGGAACCTCCCTTTAGGATGCCGCTTGGCGCGCCGGGACGAGCAGGGCCCTATCAAACTCAGCCGGCGAGATATGCATGAAGGAAGGATCATGTCCAAAGTGCCGGACGTCCCCCTTTCCTCGATCGAACGGCCGTGCTGCGGCAGGTGCCTCACCCGGATGATGCTGGCCCGATTAGCGCCTCTGCCTGACGGGTCGGAGGAGCGGACTTTCGAATGCCCGAAATGCAACGCGATCGAGACCATGACGGTTGCCGACCCGCTGAAATCGGAAGCCGTTGCGCGGCTGACGACCAATGTCCGGCCGCCGGTTTGACGAAGACCTGAGCTTGACGGAGATCGCGATCCGGGTCGCGGGCGCCTCGGCGTGGACCGTCGTGATCGCCGTCTCGATATTCTTCGCGATCCTGTTTTTCTTCGGGGCGGGCTGACGTTTTCCGTGGCTGACGGTCTGGCTTGGCTCAGGTCTTCGGTGGCCGGCCCCGCTTCGCAAACAGCATGCCCTGTATGTCCACGGCGTTTTGCAGAATGCCGGCGCGTTTCATCGCTTCGGTGCGCTCCGGGCCGGGGGCCATGGTGCGGGCTGCTTCAAGCGCGGCCAGCGCTTCGGTTTCGAGATCGAGCTTGGGGCGGGGATTCTTGATCGGTCTGGCCATGGATCTAACGCTTCGGCTGGGTCTTGGTCGGATTATCGAAGACCGGGCCTGGCGCGGCTTCCTGCGGGGGCAACCGTCCCGGCTCGTGAACTGTCCCATCCACGGCCGTCGTATCCAACGGGTCGATCGCCTCGATCCTGGTTTCGGCATGGGCACACTTCGGGCATTGATAATTTCGATGCTCGAAACCTTCCGGTCCCGCTGACACGGCAACCGTCAGCATCCGCGTTTTGCAGTCTGGGCAGCGCGGACGGTGGATGGCAGCAGCTCTGGATCAGCTCTGGTCCTCAGCATGCCAAAAAATACCGCCGACCGAAAACGCTTGTCTGTCGGATACCTGACCAAAAAGTCACGAAAATCAGGTTTCGCCCGTGACGGTCCTCCGCCTTTGGTAGGGAGCTGGCCTGAAGTCAGCGGCGTGGGCCGACGTCCTGCCGGATTCACTAAAGCTTTGCGTTGCAACGGCAAATTCATTGCCTGTTCATGACGTTTACACTACGTTTTCATGACACGATCCAGGTTCCGGCTGCGTCGTGCGTCTCCTGGCCGTCGCCAGCCAAGGCATTTGCATTGTGCCGGGTAGTGTTGCGTCCCGCCCATGGCGCCCGCGCCAAACCCAGGTTCCTCTGCCACCGCTGCGGTTACCGCCGGCATTGCCGCGATCGGCATTTGGCGGCTGTTGGCCGTCGCCGCACCGCATATGGCCGCGCTGGCGATCATGCTGCAGACCGAGGCCGATTTCGGCTCGCGCCTGTGCTTCGCGCTGTCGTGGGGCATCCTGAACTTGCTGTTCATCGCCCTGCTGCGCCGGCCCGCGCTGTCGGGCGCGCTGTCGCTGACTCTGGTGGTGGTGCTGGTGCTGCTGTCGCGCCTCAAGCACGACGTGGTGCAAATGACCGCGAACTTCGTCGATCTGATGGTGATCGATCGCGACAGTGCGGCATTCCTGTTTACGATCTTTCCGAACCTGCGCTGGTCGGTGATCTCGGCGGGCCTTGTGACGATCCCGCTGATGTATGCGCTGTGGTGGCTCGATCCGTTCCGGATTCGCCGGTTGCCGGCGCTGGCGGGAATGCTCGCCTGCCTTGCCGCGCTCACCGGATACGCCTTTGCCTGGCCGGAAGATGCCTGGCGCGGCTACTATCCCGACGGCTATCTGTCCAAATTCGCCCGTTCCGGAGTTACCGCGGTCTCGGATTTCGTCAACTACGGCTTCATGGAGTCCGATGCCGTCGCCGCCGGTCGCCTCAAGCTGCCGCTGGTGGATTCATGCGCCCCGGCGGGGCGGCGGCCGCACATCATCATGGTCCATGATGAGTCGAGCTTCGACATTCGCCAGGCACAGGGCGTCAAGGTTCCGGCGGGCTACGGCAGCCATTTCGACTCCTTCGACGGCAAGGCGCGCAAGTTTGTGGCCGAAAGCAGCGGCGGGGCGAGCTGGTTCACCGAATACAATGTGCTGGCCGGGCTTTCGTCGCGCTCGTTCGGCCGCTTTTCCTACTTCGTGACCCGTATCGCAGCGGGCCGCGTCGAGCGCGGCTTGCCGCTCGCGCTGCGCCGCTGCGGTTACAGCACGACCTCGCTCTACCCCGCCCACGGCGCGTTCATGAGCGCCCGCGGCTTCCACACCACCACCGGCATCCAGAAATTCTACGATGCACGCGATCTCGGCGCCAAGGGCATCGAGCCCGACAGCTTCTTCTATGACAAGGCGCTGAACCTGCTGTCGCAGAACGCAGCATTGAACCCGCAGTTCATTTTCGTCTATCTCGCCGCCAATCATTTCCCATGGGAGACGCCGTTTCGTGCGGACCTGACGCCATCCTGGTCGAAGCCCGGCAACGCGCCCGCGGTCGATGAATATGTGCGGCGGCAGACCATGAGCGCCAACGACTATTCGGCGTTCGTCGCCGGCTTGAAGAAGAAATTCCCGGCGCAGCCATTCCTGATCGTGCGCTATGGCGACCATCAGCCCGAATTCTCGTCGCATGTTCTCGATCCCGGGATTGACGAGACCGCCGCCGGCAAGAAATTCGAGAGTTACGATCCACGCTATTTCACCACCTATTATGCGATCGATGCCATCAACTTCGAACCGGTCAAGAGCCCTGCGGTGATGGAGACCGTCGACGCGGCCTATCTGCCGCTGGTGGTCCAGGAGGCCGCCGGCATCCCGCTCGATCCCTCCTTTTCGGAGCAGAAGAGCATCATGCTGCGCTGCAAGGGCGTGTTCTATGCTTGCAAGGGCGGCGCGGAAGCCCGACGCTTCAACCGGCTCCTGATCGACGCCGGTTACGTGAAAAACCTCTAGCAACAAGGGAGGGCAGCATTCCAGCCTCCGCCAAACCTGCAGCAAGCCGGACCGGCGATACGGCATCGCGCGGGGTCTGGTTCTATGCCGGCGTCGGCGTGGTCGCCGCGTTGCATCTGGCGGCCCTGGCTGTCCTGTTCAGCACGGAATACGGATTCGTTGGGATCACGCTCGCGCTGCTGGCGTGGGTTTTTGTGAATTGCCTGTTGCTGCTGGTGCTGCGGCGGCCCGGCGTCGCCGCGGCGCTGGCGCTGGTTTTGGTGGTGCTGCTGATCGTGCTGTCGCGCTTCAAGTTCGACATTCTGCAGCTATCTCTGACCTTCCTCGATTTCCTGATCGTCGATCGCGATACGCTTTCGTTCCTGCTCTCGGTGTTTCCACAGCTGCGGACGCAGCTGATCGTGGCGGCGGTGATTGCCGTTCCACTGCTGTGGGCGATCTGGCGCGCCGATCCGCTTCGTGCAGCTCGCGGCCCGGTGCTGGCGGTTCTTGCCGCCACGACCGTGTCGATGTCGGCGATATCGGTCGCTGCGCCCGAGCAGCCCTGGGAGCCGTTCCAGGGCATCAATCATATTTCCAACCTCGCGCGCTCGGGCGTGGTCGCGGTGTCGCGGCTGGCCTCGACCGGATGGATCGAGGCCGATCCGCCGGCGAGCGGTTCGCTTGGCCTGGCCCCGGGAGCGCACGCCACAGCCCGGCCGGCGCTGCCGCCAGACGAAAAATGCGATACCACTGCCAAGCGCCCGCACATCATCATGCTGCTCGACGAGTCGAGTTTCGACATCACCGCAGCACCCGGCGTCAAGGTTCCGCCAGGCTATTCCGACTACTTCAAGTCCGCTGACGGCAAGCGACGGACCATGATCGCGGAGGCGACGGGCGGCCCGACCTGGTACACCGAGTTCAATGTGCTGACCGGCATGTCGGCGAAATCGTTCGGCGATCTGAAGTTCTACGTCACGAGGATCACCGCGAACCGCATCGAGCGTGGCCTGCCGCAAGCGCTGCAGCGCTGCGGCTACAGGACCGTCTCGCTCTATCCGACCTATGGCGACTTCCTCAGCGCGCGGGCGTTCCAGAAGGGTGTCGGCGTCGAGCGCTTTATCGACATGGCCGACATGGGCGTCGATGAGGACATGCAGCCCGACAAGTTCTACTTCGATCAGGCCTTGAAGGCGTTTGCTGACGAGCAAGCGTCGCAGTCGCCGGTCTTCATGTTCGTGTATCTCACGGCCAATCATTTTCCCTGGACCAGCGTCTACCGGCCCGATCTGACGCCGGACTGGAAGCCGCCGGGAAATACGCCGGAGATCGACGAGTATATTCGCCGCCAGAGCATGACGGCAAAGGACTACCGCGATTTCACCGAACGGCTGGCGCGCGACTATCCGGACCAGTCGTTCCTGGTGCTGCGCTTCGGCGATCATCAACCGGCAATCTCGCAGAAACTGCTCGAGCCCGGCATCGACCGGAAACTGCTGGGGCAACGTCTGATGAGCGCGGATCCGCGCTACTTCTCGACCTACTATGCGCTGGATGGAATCAACTTCCAGCCGCCGGATCTGTCGTCGGCCCTCGCAACCCTCGATGCCGCCTACATTCCGCTCGTCATCCAGGACGCGGCCGGCGTTCCGCTCGATCCGTCGTTCAGGGAGCAGAAGAGCATCATGGTGCGCTGCAAGGGCGTGTTCTATGCCTGCAAGGACGGCGCCGAAGCCAGGCGGTTCAACCGCCTGCTGATCGACGCCGGGCTGGTGCGGGGGCTGTAATCTGAACGCTCCGTGTCCCGGACGCGGTGCAGCGTTCTTTACGCTGCTCCGCAGAGCCGGGACCCATGGCGATAAGCGCGATTAGAGTCGTGGGCCCCGGCTCTGCAGCGCACCGCAAGCGCTCTGCGCTGCGTCCGGGGCGCGGAGACCCTGGCGAAACTTCTCACGTTCGTGGCAGCGCTGTTCATTTCTTCTTCACGGCGGCAAGTATCCGGTCGGCTTCCACGCGCCAGTCGGGGCTCCGGGCAAACGCGTCCGTACCTTTCGAGCCGAACAGGCCTTCGTCGGCGAGATCGGCGATAAAGGCCTGGCGTTCGGCGGTGCCTTCCGCCGACCATGGCGTGAGCCCGGCCTCGCGCACGGTTTCAGCCACCTCGCGACCTCCTCGCTTCGGCGGCGGCCATGCTCGATCACGCGCTGGAAGAAATAGGCGCCCTGTTTTTCCCAGTCGATGCCGGGAAAGGTCTCTGTGAGCGACGTCAGCACCGCGTCCTCGACGCCATAGGCGCGCGCGGTGGTAAAACTCTCGATCACCATCGCTTCCAGGCCCTTGATCATCACGCTGCGGCACATCTTGACCGCCGACGCGACGCCCAATTCCCGGCTTGCCACCTTGGCGTCGAAGCCGAGTTGCTCCAGCAACGGCGCGAGCGCCTCGGCACCGGAGCCGCCGAGCAGCAAGGGCACCTTGATGCGGTACGGCGGGATCGAGGTCATCACGGCGCCTTCGACATAGCGGCCGCCCTTGCCGTCGATCAGGCCGGCGGCGCGCTGCTTGGCGCCCGGCGATGCCGAATTGAAATCGAGGAACCAGACGTCCCGCCTCACGGCCGGCGCGCAAGCCTGTGCGACCGGGACAGCCTGGCTCGCGGTGACGGCGGAAACGATGAAATCGGCACTCGCGGCGAGATCGGCATGGGACGCCGCAAGCGCGACGCCATGCGCGAAAGCATGATCGCGCAAGGCGGAGCCTGTCTGATCGCTGCGCAGCTTGATATCGTAGGCCGCGACCTTCACGTCCTGTTTGTGCAGGTCCTCGGCGAGAATGCGACCCACCTCGCCATAGCCGACGAGGCCTACGTTCCACTGTCTTGGGTCGGTCGATACAACGGTCATTTGAGACATTCTCCTGACTAAGGCTTCAATACGGCTGCAAAGAACGCAATCGCGCGCGCGATCGCGTCGCGGGTCGCGGACGCATTGGCGGCGTCGCTCTGGCGCGAGGGACTGGGATCGTCGAAACCATGCGCCGCATCGGGATAGAGCTGGAACTGGATGTCGCCGCCGATCGCGCGGCTCTTGGCGACGAAATCGGCGCAGCGCCGCGGCGAGACTTCCTCGTCGGCCGATCCATGCAACACGCGCACCGGCGCGTAGGGTTTGATGCCGTCGGCGAACTGCCCTTTCAGGCCGCAGCCGGGGTAGAATGCCAGGGCGGCCCGGAAGCCGGTTGCGGGCGTCGGCGCTGTGATACCCGGCGCGGATGCTGACATCGTGGCGAGTGTGGCGCTGCCGCCGTTGGACCAGCCCTGCAGCGCGACCCGATCGGCGATCACGTCGTTGCGTGTCCGCAGGTAAGCCAGTGCGCCATAGGCGTCGAGCGGGCGAATGGTGATTTCATTCAATTCATCCGGCCGGGAATCGTAGCTGAAACGGGGAAAACCGGTTGGATAGCCGCGAGGACCAAAACCATCGACCAGGACGGAGAGATAGCCTTGCCGGGCCCAGATGTGTCCCCATTGCTGGTTGCGTTTGGAAAGCGTCGAGGCGTCGTATTTGCCGTTGGCGGCCGAGGAATAGACGCCGGCGCGGCCATGCATCATCACCACCGCCGGCATGCGCGCCGCATGCGACCCTTCCGGCCTGAACACATAACCAACCAGCGTCGTCCGTCCGTCGGCGCTAGCAAAGGTGACGCGCGCGGGTAGGGATGCTGCGGTGGCAACGGTCGTTCCGGATATCAGTACCGACATCGCAGCGATACCCACGGCAGGCAGTACGAGCGAGCGCGAAAAATTCACGGCGCGGTTCCATGTGAGCCGGAACACCTTAGCGCAGGTCACCTATTTCGTCCCGATCTTCTCCCACAGCCACTTCGCCACCGCATCGGGCGATGAAGTCGCGTCGTTGCCCGAGGCGCGCAGATTGGCCTCGCGCATCACGGCGATATCGATCTTGCCGAGCAGCGGCTGCAGCGCTGCCCGCAACGCCGCATCGCCGACGCGCTTGGGGGCGAGCAGCACCATCGCATCATAAGGCGGGATCGCGTGCCTGGGATCGGCGAGCACCACCAGATCGTATTTCGCGATCAGTCCGTCGCTGGTGTAACCCGCGATTACATCGACTTCGCCGGAAGCTGCCGCCGCATACATGAAGTCTGGCTGCATCTGCCGCTGCGCGCGGAACGACAGCCCATAGGCCTTTTTCAGCCCGGCCCATTCCGGCCTTGAAAAGAACTCGTAGTCCGCGGCCATCGACATTCCGGCCGCGTGCGGCGCCAGATCGGCGATGCTGCGGATGCCGAGTTGCTCGGCCCGTTTGCGCGGCATCACCAGCGCATAGGCGTTCTCAAAACCGAGTTCGCCGAGCAGCGTGATGTTCTGCTTGGCGAGCATGGTCTTTAGTTCGTCGAGCACCTCCTGGCGCGGCCTGATATCGCTGCGCTGGAACTGATTGGCCCACAGCGTGCCGGAATAATCGACATAGAGGTCGATATCGTTGGCGGCCAGCGCCCCGAAGATCACGTTCGAGCCGAGGCCTTCGCGCGAACTGGCGGAGAGACCGGCGGCCCTCAGCCGCTGCGCCATCAGCGCCGACAGAACATACTGTTCGGCAAAGGTCTTGGCGCCGATGACATAGTTGGTTTGCGAGCGCGTCATGGTGGGCACCAGCGTCGCCGCGACCAGCACCGCGATGCCGGCGCCGCCAAGCATGGCGCGCACGCGGCTGCGGTTGCGCAAGCCGTTCTCGATCAGCGCCAGCAATTGATCGACGGTCAGCGCGAGCACTGCGGCCGACAGGCAGCCGAACAGCACGAACACCCAGTTCTGGGTCTGCAACCCCGCGAAGATGTAGTTGCCGAGGCTGGTCTGGCCGATCGGCGTCGACAGCGTCGCGGTGCCGATCACCCAGACCGCCGCGGTGCGGATGCCCGCCATCATGACCGGCAATGCCAGCGGCAGTTCCACCGTGAACAGCGACTGCCGCGGCGTCATGCCGACGCCCTGTGCGGCTTCGAGGATCGCGGCATCGACGCCCTGCAGGCCGGTGATGGTGTTGCGCAGCACCGGCAGCATCGAATACAGCGCCAGCGCCAGCACGGCGGGGAGGAAGCCGAAGGCGGAAAATCCAAATCCGAACCACGACAGCGACACCGCCGCGAGCGCCAGCAGCAACGGATAGAACAGCGCCAGCAGCGCCAGCCCCGGTACGGTCTGCACGATGCTGGCAAGCCCGAGCAGCGCGCCGCGCAGTGCTCGACGATTGCGTGCCGCAATCGCGAGGGGCAGGCTGACCGCGAGCCCCAACGCCAGCGCGGTCAAGCTGACGCGGACATGGTTGCCGAGATAATCGGGCAGATGCCCGAGCGCCTCGCTCCAGCGCGGATCGGCGAACAGGTTCATGCCGCGCCATCCCGCGGCAGCAGCGCGCCGAGCCGTTCCGCCTGCCGCCGCGGCGTGCGCAGCAACTCGCCGACGTAAGCGTCGCCGCTATCAGAGAGATCGGCGGGCGTGCCTTGGGCCAGAAGCCGTCCGCCGCGCATGATAGCGATGCGGTCGGCGAGCAGAATGGCCTCGGTCATGTCATGGGTGATCATGACCGTGGTCAGCCCGAGCCTGCGGTGCAATTCGCGATAATCGTCGCCGAGCGCGTCGCGGGTGAGGGGATCGAGCGCGCCGAACGGTTCGTCCATCAGCACGATGCGCGGTTTCGCCGCAAGGGCCCGCGCCACGCCGACGCGCTGGCGCTGGCCGCCGGACAATTCATGCGGCAGCCGGTCGCGATGCTGCGCGCGGTCGAGCCGCACCAGATCGAGCAGTTCATCGACCCGCGCCGCGATTTCGTCCGCAGGCCAGCCGAGCAGCTTTGGTGTGATGCCGATATTGCCGGCTACGGAAAGATGCGGAAACAGCCCTCCGCTCTGGAACACGTAGCCGATCCGCCGCCGCAGCAGAATCGGATCGGCATTGCAGACGTCTTCGCCTTCTACAGTAATGGTGCCGCTGTCGGCCTCGATCAGCCGGTTGGCCAGCCGCAGCAGCGTGGTCTTGCCTGACCCGGAGCCGCCGACAACGGCGAGGAACTCACCCTCGGCGACATCGAGCGAGACGTCGTCGACCGCCACCACGCGGCCCGCGCCCCGGCCACCGTCGAAGGTCTTGCCGACATGGGCGTAGGAGATGAGGGACGCGGCGGGCATTCGGCGTGGGTTCTCTGCAAGGGAAACGGCGCTAGCCGAACAATCGGCCAATCGTGAGCCGGGTGCCAACCTTTTTCTGCCGCCCGCACGCGTAATGCCATTCGATGGCCCGTCGGCCGGCAGGCCCGTGAGGTGACGCGGTCAGTCCTTCGGGATCATCGCCGAGGCCATAAACGCTGCGACGGCAGCGGAATATTCCGCCAGTCCCTCATGACTGAAATGCATATCGTTACCTCCCCAATAGAAGCGCTCGGGGCGCGATCCGGACCGCTTCTTCAGTGCGTCGGTGGCATTGAAGAAAAGAAAGCTGTTGGCGACGCAAATCTTTTGTACCGAAGAGCTGACGAGATTGTTCCACAGGCGGCCCTTGGCGTCGGGTTTGAGGTGCTGGAGATGCGGATGAGAGATGAACAGCACGCGGCTGCCGTCGCTGGTGTAATCCTTCAGCACCTCGGCCAGCTCCTGCAGATTGTTCCTGAAACTTGCAAGCGGCTCTGCATATTTCCGTTCGAGATCGGCGCCCTGGTCCTGGGAATAAGAAAAGAGGGTGAAGTCCGATCGGTTCTTCTCGACCACCGCCGGCATATGGACAAAGGAATGCCAAAGCCTTGCCGCAAAGCGCATCAGGTACAAGGGATGCTTGCGGGCCTCCATCAGGCCGACACTGCATTCGCGTCCAATGGGTGAAGCCTTGACGCCGACATTTTGTCCGCGTTCGTTGCGGACAATCAGTCCGCGGTACCGGGCGAAGTCGTCGTACAGATCGGTTTCGTCCACGTCGACCACGATATAATCGGGACGCAGCACCGGCAGCAGCTTCTTGGCCTGCGGCACGAAGATGGCCGGGGAATACGAGGTATATCCGGCATTGTAGGTCTTCAGGCAGGTACCGCGCTCTGTCTTGAAGTATTTTGCAACGTGATACGGCAGCGTGTTCTTGTCGTCGTAGCCTTCCATAAAGGAATCGCCGAGGAACAGGACCGAAACCGGGTTTTCGCACTCGGCCTGCTGTGCCGTATCGTCGGTGATCCGGATGCCGTTCGCGTCAAACGATCGCTTGTAGCTGAAGCCGGTCGAGTCGCCGTAGATGCACAGATTCTGGTCTTGCGGTGTGGGCTGATGGTTCACCACGTCGGATTGCCAGTTCAAATTGACGCTGGCCATTTCGAGATCGTACAGGGGACCGAAATATTGCTGCAGCCGAAACCCAATCTCAAAGATCACGGCCCACGTGATGACCAGCAGTAGCGCCGATCCGACGAGGTGAAACCCCCGCTTCATTGAACGTCTCCGGTATGAATTCCGAACAGATCAGTAGATACCCAAATTCGTTGCATGGCGATGGGTCTGTCGATTGGTGCTCACCAAAGCAGACCGGTCAAGCCGGCAAAACGGGTCGTGATCGGGGTGGCGGCCCGGCCTCCAGCAATGGCAATAAGCTCCATTACCACGTTGCGGTACCGCGTTGAACTTATCGTTCGTAACCGCTAAGGCATGACCCAAATTGGGGAGGGGACGGAGTGGATACGGTACAGCCTACGGCGGTCGCGCTTGATGAGGCGACGGTGGCATTCCGCCTGGCCGACGCACGGGTCTATACGGCCGTGGAAAAGGCCCGGCTTTCGGTCGCGCATGGCGAGTTCGTCGCCATCGTAGGTCCCACCGGATGTGGGAAATCGACGCTGCTCAACGTCGCTGCCGGCCTGTTGAAGCCGGCCGCGGGCGCGGTGCGGATTTTCGACCAGCCGCTCACCGGGCTCAATCGGGACGCCGGCTATCTGTTTCAGGCCGATGCGCTGTTTCCCTGGAAGACCGCGATCGACAATGTCGCCATTGGCCTCGAGATCAAGGGCGCGCCGCGGGCGATGGCGCTGGAGCGCGCCCAGGGCTGGTTGACGTCGGTCGGGCTCGGCGCGTTCGGCAACCGCTATCCTCATATGCTGTCCGGCGGGCAGCGCAAGCGCGTCGGGCTCGCGCAGGTGCTGATCCGGGATCCCAAGATCCTGCTGATGGACGAGCCGTTCGGGCCGCTCGATGCCCAAACCCGCCAGATCATGGGCAATCTCTTGCTGGAACTATGGACCGCCGACCGCAAGGCGGTGTTGTTCGTGACCCACGATCTCGAAGAGGCGATCGCGCTGGCCGACCGCGTGGTGATCATGTCGGCGGGACCCGGCGCGCGCATCATCGGCGACTGGAAGGTGACCCTGCCGCGCCCGCGCGACATCTCGGAAGTGCGGATGGAGAAACAGTTCCACGAGTTGCACCGGGAAATCTGGAGCGTGCTGAAGGATGAAGTGATGAAGGGTTACGCGCAGTCTTCGCAAGCGGCGGAGGCCTCCTGATGTCCCGCCTGACGCTGCTGTTCTGGCAATTGATGGTCGCCGTGGTCGCGCTCTCGCTGTGGCAGTTCTTTGCCACCGTGCCGGTGTTCGGCCGCATGTTGCTGCCGCCGTTTTTCTTCTCGACCCCGGTCGATGTCGCCAGCCAGATATACAAATGGTTCGCGACCGGCGTGATCTGGAAGCATCTGATGATCACGCTGTGGGAGTCGGTCCTGGCCTTCGTGATCGGTTCGGTCGGCGGCGTGCTGGTCGGATTCTGGTTCGCACGCCAGCCCCGCGTCGCCGCGGTGTTCGATCCCTATGTCAAGATGATGAACGCGTTGCCGCGCGTGGTGCTGGCGCCGATCTTCGCGCTGTGGCTCGGGCTCGGCATCTGGTCCAAGGTCGCGCTCGGCGTGACGCTGGTGTTCTTTATCGTGTTCTTCAACGTCTATCAGGGCGTCAAGGAGGTCAGCACCACCGTGCTCGATAACGGCCGCATGCTCGGCATGAGCGAACGGCAGTTGACGCGGCATGTGTACTGGCCCTCGGCGCTGTCGTGGATGTTTTCCTCGCTGCATACCGCGGTCGGTTTCGCGGTGGTCGGCGCCGTTGTCGGCGAGTATCTGGGATCGGCGGCCGGCCTCGGCTATCTGATCCAGCAGGCCGAGGGCGTGTTCGACGTCGGCGCTGTCTTCGCCGGCATGTTCGTGCTGTCGGCCTTCGTGATCGTGATCGATTTCGGCGTGACGCTGGTCGAGCGACGGCTCCTGGTATGGCGGCCGGCGCCCGTGGTGCGGGATTGATCGACGCCGTTGGAGGCCGCGACCTTGTTACAGACGTCTGCTTAAATTGTTACTCGCCTTCGGCGAGCAAACTGACGCATGATCAAGCCGCGCCGCCCCATGCGCGGCTTGATCGGCGCGACCGCCCGAAAGCAAATGATCCCCGCACAGGACGCAGGCCAATCCGATGAGACCTTGCTGCGCTATGCCGGTTGGCGTGTCGTGCTCGCCTGTTTCCTCATGGCGCTGTTTCTGTTCGGCTTTGGCCTTTACGGTCATGGCGTCCATCTGGCCGAACTGCAGCGTCTGAACGGCTGGCCGGCGGCCCTGATCTCGGGCGCGAGCACGCTGTCGCTCCTGCTTGCCAACATATTCGCGACCTTTACCAACGAACTCGTGTCCCGGCTGGGTGCCAGGCGGCTGGTCTTGCTCGGAATTGCCGCGCTGGCGACGTCGACGACGCTGCTCGCGTTCGCGACCGCGCCGTGGCAGCTCTATATCGCTTTCGCCCTGATGTCGCTTGGATGGATCGGGATGGGGACGATCGTGAGCGCGACCATCGTAAGCCTCTGGTTCGTCCGCCGCCGCGGTCTCGCCATCAGCCTGGCCTTCACGGGCGCCAGTTTTAGCGGCGTCATCGTGACGCCCTCACTGGTATATTTGATCGAACGGTTCGGCTTTGCCGCCGCGATGCTGACCGGAACAGCGGTCATGGTCGCCGTTCTGGTACCTGTCACGCTCGCCTTTATAGGCCCGCCATCGGCCGGAGGTCCGGCTGATCCGCTGCGTGCCGAAATGCCTTCTGTCCCGAGTGATATTTCGCGCGCAACGCTTGTCCGCCGCGTCGCGTTCTGGACCATCTCGATCCCGTTTGCACTGGCGCTCGTGGCCCAGATCGGATTTATCGTGCACCAGATCGCCATGCTCGAGCCGAAGATCGGCCGCGCCAATGCCGGTCTGGCGGTTTCGGTGATGACATTCACGGCGATCGCCGGCCGCTTTGGCCTCGGCATGGTCGTCGACCGGTTCGATCCGCGGCGCGTCACCGCTATCTCGATCGTCAGTCAGGCGGCGGCACTCCTGAGCATCCTGCATTTCGATGCGATTCCGATCGTACTGGCTGCCTGCGCAGTATTCGGCTTTTCGGTCGGCAATCTCATCACACTGCCGCCGCTCATCATGCACCGCGAGTTCAGTGCGGCGAGCTTTGTCGTCGTCATGGGGCTGTCGAATGCGATCAGCGGAACCGTTGGCTCATTGGGGCCCGCCTTTCTCGGCGCCGTTCAGAGCTGGAGCGGTGGGTACGAGACGCCGACTGCGCTCTGCATCGCGCTACAGCTGATCGCGGCGGTGATCGTGCTCCAGCGCGGGTCGAGCAGGTCGGTTGAGGCGCCGGGGTAGGGTCTCTCTCGTCGTCCCGGCCTTGGGCTCAGATGCGCAATTGCGCATCGGGGCCCCATACCGCGTGATCTCTCGATTGAAGGACATCTGGCTGACGCCTTCCGCCAAACGAAAGTCGGTGGCTATGGGTCCGGCGTTCGCCGGGACGACGGTGATACCGTCAGTTCAGAATCTTCGTATCGTCGGGCGCCTGCGGCGGGGTCTTGATCGCGATCGCCTTGATGGTGCGGCCGACAGGCTTGGTGCCGCCATGCGGGGTGCCTTTGGGGATGACGACGAGGTCGCCAGGCTTCACCGTTACTTCCTTGTCGCCAAGCCAGATCGTTCCGGTGCCTTCGAGGATGAACTGAATCTCGTTGGCGTTGGCATGCAGATGCTTCGGCGGGCTGCCATCCTGGATCGCGATGGTCACGCCATCCGCGGAGACCAGCATTTTGTTGCGCATGCCGCCGGCGTTGAGAGGAGACAGCTTGTCCCCTTCGAGATCGCCGGTCGAGATGACCTGCGCAGTGATGTTTTCGGCGGCAAGGGCAGGGCGCAGCAGATGCGTGACGCCGCAGCCGGCGGCAAAGGCGGTGGCGATCGACAAGGTGATGGCGATGCGATTCATGGGTAGTCCTCCCCGGTTGTATTTTCTTGTCAGGCGATGCTACGCCGCGACGGCGGTATTCACCAGCGCGACGAAAAACCACGCATCTGCGATGGAATAAATCGCAGCGAGCGGAACAGCATTGCAATAATGGCCTCGCATTGTTGCCAAAGCCGCCTTCTCAAGGCCTGTGCACTGCATTATCCTGTCGGCAACCCATCGGAGGAAACCATGAAGAAAATTGTTGGCCGGCTGGCCGGGGCGCTGCTGGCGCTGGTCCTGACCTCAGGCTTTGCCGCAGCGCAAAGCAAGGTCACCATCGCGATCGGCGGCGGCTCCTGCCTGTGCTATCTGCCGACGGTGCTGGCCAGGCAGCTCGGTGAATACGAGAAGGCCGGCCTTGCCGTCGAGCTGGTCGATCTCAAGGGCGGCTCGGATGCACTCAAGGCCGTGCTCGGCGGCAGCGCCGACGTGGTGTCCGGCTATTTCGACCATTGCGTCAATCTTGCGGCCAAGAAGCAGGAGCTGGTGTCGTTCGTGGTCTATGACCGCTATCCGGGGCTGGTGCTTGTCGTGTCGCCCTCGCACAACAAGGAGATCAACTCGATCAAGGATCTCGCCGGCAAGAAGGTCGGCGTCAGCGCGCCGGGGTCCTCGACCGACTTCTTCCTGAAATATCTGCTCAAGAAGAACGGCCTCGATCCGACCAGCGCCTCTGTCATCGGCGTCGGCCTTGGTGCCACCGCCGTCGCGGCGATGCAGCAGGGTCAGATCGACGCGGCCGTGATGCTGGATCCGTCGGTCACGGTGCTGCAGGGCAGCTATCCCGACCTCAAGATCCTCAGCGACACCCGTACGCAAAAGGATACGCTCGCAGTGTTCGGCGGCGAATATCCGGGCGGCTCGCTCTACACGACGGCGGCATGGATCAAATCCCACGAGAAGGAAGTGCAGGCTTTGACCACGGCGATCGTCAACACGCTGGCCTGGATTCACTCCCATTCGCCGGAAGAGATCATGGCGAAAATGCCGGAAGAAATCGTCGGCAAGAACAAGGAGCTGTATCTGGCGGCGCTGAAGAACACGATCCCGATGTATTCGTTGAATGGCAAGATGGACCCGAAGGGCGCGGATGCGGTGCTGGCGGTGTTCAGCGAGGGCTCGCCCGAGGTGGCAAAAGCCAACATCGACGTCACCAAGACCTACACCAACAAATATGTCGATCAGGTCAAGAAGACGACGGGATCGAGCACCAAATAACACGTGAAGTCGTGCGTGACGCAATGCTGGAAGTGATCTGGCGATGAATGGCACGACGGCACCGGTCATTCATCGCGTTACCTCGCTCGATCTGCCGGTCGAATCCTGGTCTTGGCCGTTCGCCGCCGCGCGGCGGGCGGAGATCGATGCGCATTTTGCAGAGGCGCAGCGCGACACTCCGCAACTGTGGAACGGGCGTGTGCTGCTCGGGCGCCATCCGGTCCTTGCCGGCAGTCACCTCACGGCCGGCTATTTCGAGACTGATTTCGCGAGCTTCCTGGCCTGGCGTGACTGGGGCTTTCCGGACCGGGACGTGTTCAACGGTTTTGGGATGGGCGCGCTGCGCTGCGCCGACGGCGCGTTCGTGCTCGGCGAGATGGGCCAGCACACCTCCAACGCCGGACGAATCTATTTTCCGTCAGGCACGCCCGACCTCGACGACGTCAGGGATGGCGCGCTCGACATATCCGGCAGCGTGGCGCGCGAGCTCGAGGAAGAAACCGGCCTTGGGCCGGGGGAATACAGGAGCGATCCGGATTGGCATTGCGTCTACACCGGCCCGGCGCTGGCAATGATCCGGCTGTTGCACGTCGATATGTCGGGCGAGGCATTGCGCAGCCGGATCGAGGCCAATCTCGCCTTGCAGCAATCGCCTGAATTGTCGGCCATTCATCTGGTGCGCGGAACGCGCGATCTCACCGACGCGATGCCACGCTTCGTGACGGAGTTCATCGAGGCGCAGTTTACGGCGTAACTGGGATAGGGGTCGAGCGCTTCGTGTTACGACACATGGCGCTTTCGCTTTTTGTTGGCGCCCGCCTTTTTGACGATCGCTGTTTTCGTCGGCGTGCTTGCGCCCGTGCCGGCCAATCGTCGCTCGGCGGCGGTCGCCGCCTTCCGGTTCGACAGTTTGAATTTGGTGTAGCCAAGCACCCGCTCCATCGCGATCCGCGCCTTCTCGGCATCGCCGCTCTCGATCGCGTGGGCGGCGGCGGCATGGTTGGGCAAATTGTCCCGGAACCAGCCGGCGCTGCCCACCGCGACAATGAAAACCGTGCTCAGGATGGTGTCGATGGCGCCGCGGAAGCCTTGCAGCACCGGGTTGTGGGTGGCGTCGAGGATCGCGAGATGAAACGCCTTGTCCGCGGCGATGGTGCTCGCCTGGTCCTGCGCGGTTTCCATCGCGGCCAAGGCCGCATTGATCCGCCAGCGGTCGTTCTTGGTGGCGCGCTCGGCGGCGAGCGCGGCGGCCGCCGGCTCGATGATCGAGCGGACTTCCTGGATTGCCAGCAGAAGATCGCGGCCCGGCTCGTCCTTGCCGACCAGCCAGCTCAAGACGTCGCGGTCGAGCAGGCTCCATTCACTGCGCGGCAGCACGTGGGTGCCATGCCGGGGGCGGACGCTGACCAGTCCTTTTGCGGCGAGCGTCTTGATGGCCTCCCGCACCACGCCGCGCCCGACGCCGAAGCGGGTTTCGAGATCCGGCTCCGGCGGCAGGGCCGCTCCGACCGGAATGCGATCCTGCGCAATTTCGCGGCCGAGTGTCGTCAACACGTTGCGAATGCGCCCCGGCTTGACACGCTTGTCGGCGATCCCCCGCTTGGTCACCTCCTTCTCCTTTTGACTTAGAGGATTTGCGATTTGCTAGCATGGGTGATGTATGCTAGCAATCATCCGATGTTTAACATCCGATGATTGTGGGGTTGCGCGCATCGGTTGCGTTGCAGTTGGTATGAGTGCCGAGGTGCCGCGACAGTGTAACCTCGGTTATTGCCTTGACATCACGCGGCGCTACCCGTGTGATGGCGAAAAAGACAAGACAAAAAACAAAAAGGTGCATCGCACCATATATAGGGAGGATTTGATGCCGGGGCATAAGGTTGCGCGCCTGTTTGTCGGGCTGTCCGCCGCAATCGCGGTGCTGGGAATGGCGGTTGGCGCCGAGGCCCAGGAAAAGAAGATCAAGATCGGCGTGATCTACGACCTGACCGGCCCGCTCGCCGGCGGCGGTTCCGAGCTGCAATACACCGGCGCCAAGATCATGCTGGACCATTTCAGCAAGACCGGCGTCGAAGGCTACAAGATCGAGGCGGTTTACGCCGACGCGCAGAGCAAGCCCGATGTCGCCATCAACGAGGCGATCCGCCTCGTCGAGCAGGAAAAGGTCGACATGCTGCTCGGCTTCTTCTCGTCGGCGCAGTGCGTGCCGGTGGCCGCCCGTGTCGAGCAGCTGAAGAAGTTCATGTGGATCACCACCTGCATTTCCTCGGCGGTGCTTGCCGACAAGAACTTCAAATACGTCTTCCGTCCGCAGGCCAGCGGCGATCAGTTCGGCCTGATGACGATGGATTTCATCGCCCAGAACTCCAAGGAGAAATTCGGCAAGGAGCCGAAAGACCTGCGGGTTGCGATCATCCATGAGGACGGCGCCTATGGCGTCGATGTGTCGAAGGGCAACGAGGCGGGCGCCAAAAAGGCCGGCTTCAACGTCGTCCTGAAGGAGGGCTATGCTGCCACCGCGCCGGATCTTTCCGCGCTCGTCACCAAGCTGAAGCGCGGCCGGCCCGACGTGATCTTCCACACCGGCTACAACCCGGACATCACGCTGCTGCTGCGCCAGGCGCGCGAGCAGGGCCTGAAGTTCGGCGCGCTGGTCGGTCATGGCGCGGGCTATGGCGTCTACGAGAAGCTGAAGGAAGGGCTCGGCGGCGACGTCAATTACGTCTTTAACACCGACCCGATCTCGATCTGGCTTGCCAACCAGAAGTCGATGGATCCGAAGCTGCCGCCGATCATCAAGATGGTGGGCGAGGAGTTCGACAAGGCCAAGCCCGGTGTCGCCATCCGTTCCGCCCATGTCGGCATGGCCGCGTCCAACACCTACGTCTTCATGACCGAGGTGCTGCCGCGCGCGATCAAGAAATATGGCGGCGTCGATCCCGAGGCGTTGCGTAAGGCCTCGCTCGAAGTCGATTTGCCGGAAGGCGGCACCATGCTCGGCTTCGGCGTCAAGTTCTACGGCGAGGGCCAGCAGATGGCGGGCCAGAACGAGCGCTCGTTCCCGGTGGTGATCCAGTATGTCGACGACAAGTCGTATGTGGTGTGGCCGAAGAGCCAGGCGCAACGCGAGGCCGTGTTGCCCCTGCCGAAGGGCACCACGTTCAGCAGCCAGTAGGTTAGCGGAGTATCTGGGGTGCTGACGGTGAATGGGTTGGTGAAGCGCTTCGGCGGCTTCACCGCGGTCAACAACGTGTCGTTCCGGGTCGAGCAGGGCGAGATTCTCGGCCTGATCGGGCCGAACGGTTCCGGCAAGAGCACGATCTTCAACATGCTGTCGGGCACGCTGGTCCCGACCGCCGGCTCGATTCTGTTCGACGGCGCGGAGATCGCGGGCGTCGCGCCGCATCGCATCATCAACCGTGGCATCGGCCGCACCTTCCAGATCCCGCGGCCGTTTCACCGGCTCAGCATCTTCGAAAACGTGGCGCTGGCCGGTTACTACGGCCAGGGCCGCCACAGCCGCGCCAAGGCCAATGAGGCTGCCGAAAAGGCGCTTCATATGGTCGGCCTGACCACCGATCGCCATGCCACTGTCGACGGCCTCGGGGCCGCCGGCCTGAAGAAGCTCGAGCTTGCGAAAGCGCTGGCGACCGGACCGAAACTTCTGCTCGCCGACGAAAGCCTCGGCGGCCTCGACGAGAAAGAGATGGATGCTGCGGCGGACATGCTGCGCAAGATCCGCGACGAACTCGGCATCACCATCATATGGGTCGAGCACATCATGGGCGTGTTGATGCGGGTGGTGGATCGCGTCATGGTGCTCGATCATGGCGAGAAGATTTCCGAAGGCTTGCCGAGTGCGGTGTCGAGCGATCCCCGCGTGATCGAGGTCTATCTCGGCACCGATGCGGATTCGACTCTGGCCGCGGCCGGGGAAGCGCGCCGGCGGGCAGGGGACTAGGCATGCTCGAATTGAAATCGGTCGATGCGGGTTACGGCACTTTCCAGGCGTTGTTCGGCGTCAGCCTCGACGTCAAGGCGGGCGAGGCGGTCGGCGTGATCGGCCCTAACGGCGCCGGCAAGACCACGCTGATGCGGGTGATCTCCGGCCTGATCCGGCCCACCAGAGGTTCGATCTCGATGGAAGGCACCGACGTGCTGGCGACGCCGGCGCATCGCATCGTCAGCCTCGGCATCGCCCATGTGCCGGAAAACCGCCGGCTGTTTCCGCGGCTCACGGTCGACGACAATCTGAAGATGGGCGCCTACATGGAAGGCGCCCGCGCCAAATATGCCGAGCGGCTGGAATTCGTGTTCGACCTGTTTCCGCGCATGAAGGAACGCCGCAGCCAGATGGCGGGTACCATGTCGGGCGGCGAACAGCAGATGTGCGCGATCGGCCGCGCGCTGATGTCGAACCCGAAACTGCTGCTGCTCGACGAGCCGTCGGCGGGTCTGGCGCCGGTCGTGGTTCAGCAGGTGTTCGAACTGGTGAAGCGGATCCGCGCCAGCGGGTTGACGGTGTTGATCGTCGAGCAGAACGTGCAGCAGGTGCTAAAGGTGGTCGACCGCGCCTATCTGCTCGAGGCCGGTAGCATCCGCGCATCCGGCACCTCGGCGGAGATGATGAACAACGACACCATCAAGCAGGCATATCTCGGCGTTTAGGACGGGCAAAGCGATGCAGGGATTTCTTGATATCTTCGACATCTATCTGCTGGAGGCCGTGGTCAACGGCATCCTGCTCGGCGGGGTGCTGGCGCTATTGGCGCTCGGGCTCAATCTGATCTTCGGCGTCATCGACGTGACCTGGATCTGCTATGCCGAGCTGGTCATGATCGGCATGTACGGCATGTACTACCTGGTCCAGTTCTACGGCCTGCCGTACTGGGCGGCGGCGCCGCTGACCATCCTGCTGGTGGCGCTGCTCGGAGCAGCATTGCACTACATCGTGATCGCGCCGCTGCTCACCGCGCCGCCGATCAACCAGCTGCTCGCCACCGGCGGCGTGCTGTTCATCCTGCAGAGCTTTGCCACCGTCGCCTTCGGCATCGACTTCCGCAATCTCGGCATCCGCCTGCCGGTGCTGGCGCTCGGCGAGATGCACTTCAGCTATTCGCGGCTGTTGTCGTTTGCGGCAGCCCTGATCGGCATGGTCAGCGTCTATTTCTTCATGACCCGCACCTATACCGGCACCGCGATCCGCGCCATCTCGCAGGACCGCCAGATCATGTCGCTGATGGGCGTCGACACCAAGCGCATCTACCTCGTCACCTCGGCGCTGGGCGGCGCGCTCGCGGGGCTGGCTGCCTGCCTGTTGGTGCTGCAATACGACGTGCATCCCTTTGTCGGCCTGTCGTTCGGGCCGATCACCTTCCTGATCTGCGTGCTCGGCGGGCTCGGCAACTTTGTGGGCGGCTTCATCGCCGCGTTCGTGTTCGCCGAGATCATTTCGCTCGGCGGCCTGTTCTCCGACCTCGAATGGGGCTATGTGCTCGCCTTCGCCTTCTTCATCGTCATGATGTTCATCCGGCCCGCTGGGCTTTTCGCGAGGCGCTCGTGAACACACGAACCATCACCTGGGCCGTTGGGCTGGCGGCGCTGATCGCGCTGCCCTTCGTCTATCGCGACCCCTATCATCTGCACATCCTGGTGCTGATCCTGATCTGGTCGTTCGCCTACACCTCGTGGTCGATCATGGGCCGCTTCGGCCTGGTGTCGCTCGGCCATGGCGGCTTCATGGGCGTCGGCGCCTATGTCACGGCGCTGCTCTGGAACCATCTCGGCGTCTCGCCGTGGATCGGCATCCCGCTCAGCATGGTCGCGGCTGGCGTGCTCGCGGTCATCGTCGCCTATCCCTGCTTCCGCTTCCGCATCACCGGGCATTATTTCGTGCTGGTGACGCTGGCGCTGTCCGGCATCGTGCTGCAGGTCATCACCGCGACGCGCGACTACACCGGCGGCTCGCTCGGCTACACGCCGAACCGCACCAAGGGCAGCCAGTTGCTGGCGCTGCAGTTTGACGACAAGACGACGTGGTATCTGATCGCGCTGTTCGTCTGGGTGGTCGGACTTTTGATCTGGCAATGGGTCGACCGCAGCATGAGCCGCTACGCCATGGAGGCGATCTCGGACGACGAGGACGCGGCGGCCGCCGCCGGCGTCAACGTCACCTTCGAAAAGCTCAAGATCACCATCATCAGCGCGCTGATGACGGCGCTGGCGGGCGCGCTGTACTGCCAGTACCAGATGTTCGTCTCGCCCGACACGGTCAGCGGCATTGCGGTGTCGCTGCAGATGGTGTTCGCCGTCATCGTCGGCGGCGTCTACGTGTCGTTCGGGCCGACGGTCGGCGCCATCATCACGATCCTGCTTGCCGAATTTCTGCGCATCTGGTTCGGGACCAAGGCGGTGGGCTGGGACAATCTGGTCTACGGCGTGCTGCTGGTGCTGTTCATCATATTCCTTCCCAAGGGCATTCTTGGTAGCGTCATCGATCGTTTCAGGACGCAACCCAGGAAAGTCGTGACGAAACCCGTGGCGAAGCCCGCAGCCTCATGAGCACGAAACCCCAGCAGCCGCTGAGCGATGCCTTAAGGCCTTTCGTTGCCCCGTTCCGCATTGAAGGAACAAACGAGTTTCACCTGAAGTCGCACAAGACCAGAGAGAAGGGCGGTCTCGACAAGGAAAAGGGCGAGAGCATCATCGAAGCCAATCGCAAGCGGCTGAGCGAGTTTCAGGAAAAGCTTTACGCGCAGGACAATTGGTCGCTCCTGCTGGTGTTTCAGGGCATGGACGCCGCCGGCAAGGACTCGGCGATCAAGAGCGTGTTCGACGGCATCAACCCGCAGGGCTGCGAGGTCACGTCGTTCAAGCAGCCATCGACCAAGGAGCTCGACCACGATTTTCTCTGGCGCAGCATGATCGCGCTGCCCGAGCGTGGCCGGATCGGCATCTTCAACCGCTCCTATTACGAGGAATGCCTGGTGGTGCGCGTGCACACCGAGATTCTCGGCAAGCAGAAGATTCCGAAGAAGCTGGTGACCAAGAACATCTGGCGCGAACGGTTCGAGGATATCTCGGCCATGGAGCGTTACCTCGCGCGCAACGGCACGGTGATTCTGAAGTTCTTCCTCAACATCTCCAAGGAAGAGCAGCGCGAGCGCTTTCTCGCCCGGCTCGAGGAGCCTGCCAAGAACTGGAAGTTCTCGGTGGCCGATATTGCCGAGCGCAAGCTATGGGCAAAGTACCAGGCCGCCTACCAGGACATGATCCGTCACACGTCGGCGCGCCACGCGCCATGGCATGTGGTGCCGGCCGACCACAAATGGTTCGCCCGCGTCGTGATCGGCTCGACCATCGTGAGCGCGCTCGACAGGCTGGATTTGCGTTTCCCCGAGGTCGACAAGGCCGACCGCAGCGAGTTCAAGCAGGTGCGTGAGGCGCTGCTGGCGGAAGGCAATGGCGGGGCGAAGGTTGCGAAGAAGTAGGATGGGTTTCGCGCGGCTCTACCCATCCTACTGACCCTCAATCCCGACCGCCCTCCAGGCCATACTCCCGGTAGATCGTCTCCGGGTCGGTTTGTGGGAACAACCGGCACTTCGCCTGCGCCAGATGCAGACCCTCGCTACCGGGGGCGCAGCCGGCAATCAGGAGTTTGCGAAGATCCTCCATATGGGGTCGCGGCTGAATCTTCTCCGGAAGCTGTTCGAGCGCGACCAAGGCCGTGGCGAGTGCCTGGGTCACCACCCACTCGTCATGGCCCGTAACCCCCTTCTTTGGCATGAGACAGCCTCCCGTCGGATCGGTACCCGGCAGCTTACGTCCATAATCCGGCTTTACGCAAAAGTTGAGGCAGCGGCTAACGCAACAAAGCACTGTTAGCTGTTAGGTCCGATCGGGCTTGCCGCCTTCGCCTTCATCGCTCTCGTCCTTGACGAGCGTCAGGAGGCGCAACGTCAGGAAGGTAAAAATGGCAACCGTGACGGCGACGTCATAACTGCCGAGCCCGACGGAAACGCCGATCGCGCCGGTCGCCCACAGGCTTGCCGCGGTCGCGGTGCCGTGAACGGAACTGCCCTGTTTGAGAATCGCGCCGCCACCGATGAAGCCGATGCCGGTAATCAGCCCTTCGATGACTTTCGCCATGCCGTCGGGGGAGTGCACGAGCAGGTTTTCGCTGGCCTGCACGAAGCCGCAACTGGCCAAAGCGACGAGCGGAAAGGTCCTTAAGCCGGCGCTGCGCGCGCGCTTCTCGCGATCCCAGCCGATCGGCGCCGCGAGCGCGAAGGCGGCGGCCAGCGCAAGAAAGTGACTCCCGATCTGAAACCTGTCCAAATGCGCGCCTCTCCATGAACCGATCACCGGTCATACAGTCGGCATCCACGCATCACCATGCGGCTTTAAGCGCTCAGGGATGGTGGAACAAATGTGACATCAGCGTAACGCGTATCCGCTCCGCTCAACCCCGGTGCTGCGCTTGCGTGATCGCGGACGTTTGGATGTGCAGCTGCCGGACCGTTGTGAGCGTTGCAAACAGAACCGCCAGGCCAAAGGCCGCCAACAAGGTCAGCAGGAGAAACCGAGGGCTCATGCGCCGCTCCATTTTACAAATCTCCACCCTGGCAAGAGATGGTTCGCGCGGCCTGGCTTTCAACCCGGCGCGACGACGGGGAAGGGGGGAGCCTACACCTCACGGCTGCGTGTCCGGGGAGGCTGACGGCAGGACGCCGTTTACCCTGCGGTGCTTTTGCCCCGTTAGGTCACCCATCCTGACCATCTTTTGGCATTGCGGCCGGCCATATTTCTCGTCTAGAACGGCCATGGAACGTGGTCCCGGCAACGAACTGTCAATGGTTTTGGCCAAGGATTTCGTCTCCTCAAGGGTCTGGCAATGCTGATTCGCAGCGAAAATGTTGGAGTTCAGGGTGGAGCGGCCTCGGCCGTTCGTGCTCCCGCGATTCCGGCTGCGTCCTTGCCCACCCTCCTTATTGGCGGGCTTCTGCTTCTTATCGGCCCCTGAGGGCCGTCTGGGCGGTTGCGCCTGGGCACTCAGGGGTTGCGTGAGACCAAGGAACCCTTCGGCGCCCAAAAAACGGCGCACCACCCAAAGGAAGTTGCAGATGACCACAGCCAATAAGTCCGAGAAGGACCGCGTAATCGTATTCGACACCACCTTGCGCGACGGCGAGCAGTGCCCCGGCGCCACCATGACATTCGAGGAAAAGATCGAGATCGCCGAGATGCTCGATGACATGGGCGTCGACGTCATCGAGGCCGGTTTTCCGATCACCTCCGAAGGCGATTTCCAGGCCGTCAGCGAGATCGCCCGCCGCTCCAAGAACTCGGTCATCGCCGGTCTGTCGCGCGCCAATCCAAAGGACATCGACCGCTGCGCCGAAGCGGTGAAATTCGCTCGCCGCGGCCGCGTCCATACCGTGATCGCGACCTCGCCGCTGCACATGCGCGTCAAGCTGAACATGACGCCCGAGCAGGTGATGGAGCTCTCGATCGCCAACGTCACCCGCGCCCGCAACCAGATCGACGACGTCGAATGGTCGGCCGAGGACGCCACCCGCAGCGAGATGGACTATCTCTGCCGCATCGTCGAGGCCGTGATCAAGGCCGGCGCCACCACGGTCAATATTCCGGACACCGTCGGCTACACCACGCCTGAGGAATACACCCGCTTCATGCGCACGCTGATCGAGCGAGTGCCGAATTCCGACAAGGCGGTGTTCTCGGTGCACTGCCACAACGACCTCGGCATGGCCGTGGCGAATTCGCTGGCCGGCATCGCCGGCGGCGCGCGCCAGATCGAATGCACCGTCAACGGCATCGGCGAGCGGGCCGGCAACGCCGCGCTGGAAGAAGTCGTGATGGCGATGAACGTCCGCAACGACGTGTTTCCGTGGTGGAACAAGATCGATACCACAATGCTGACGCGGGCCTCGAAACTGGTGTCGGCGGCGACCTCGTTCCCGGTGCAGTACAACAAGGCGATCGTCGGCCGTAACGCGTTCGCCCATGAAAGCGGCATCCATCAGGACGGCGTGCTGAAGGACGCCTCGACCTACGAGATCATGCGCCCCGAGATGATCGGTCTGAAGAAGTCGTCGCTGGTGCTCGGCAAGCATTCCGGACGTCATGCCTTCGTGCACAAGCTGGAAGAGATGGGCTACAAGCTCGGCGCCAACCAGCTGGAAGACGCGTTCGTGCGCATGAAGGCGCTGGCCGACCGCAAGAAGGACATCTACGACGAGGACATCGAGGCGCTGGTCGACCAGGAAATCGCCAACTCGCATGACCGCATCAAGCTGACGTCGCTGACGGTCATCGCGGGCACCCATGGGCCGCAGCGCGCCACCATGAAGCTCGACATCGGCGGCCAGATCAAGATCGAGGAAGCCGAAGGCAACGGTCCGGTCGATGCGGTGTTCAACTGCATTAAGGCGCTGGTGCCGCACGAGGCCAAGCTCGAGCTGTACCAGGTCCACGCCGTCACCGAGGGCACCGACGCGCAAGCCGAGGTTTCCGTTCGGCTCGCCCATGAAGGCCGCTCGATGACCTCGAAGGGGTCAGATCCGGATACGCTGGTGGCTTCGGCAAAAGCCTATCTCGGCGCGCTCAACAAGATCGTCATGAAGCGCGAGCGCGACATGCCGTCGTCGGCCGTGGCGAGTTGATCGCCACGTACCTAACGAACAGGCAATAGCGAAACGCGGCGCCTGTGGTGCCGCGTTTTTGCGTTGGGTGCTCGGGTTGAGCGCAGTGGCGCGTGGCACCGTGATTCCAGTCACAGCGCAAAAATCCGGTTTTGGCCAGCCTCGTCGCCAACCCTCGACGATCTCTCGCCCTTGGATGGGCGTCGGGGGATGGACGGCCTATTGAAGGAGACAATGATGGCCAACACGCAAGCAAGTCTGAACGCCGACGGCCTTGCGCCGTTGTCGGATGCCAAGCTGGACCAGGTCAGCGGCGGCTGGTTTCCCTTCATCGCCTTGGGCGTTGCATTGGGAATCGGCTACTGCATCGTGGATGGAACGCTCGACCCGAAGCCGGGCCCGAAGGGTGACTTCCCGATCGGTCCGAAGAACGTGGGTTGATTGGTTCGTCCGGTTGCCGCGAAGCGACGTCGTACCCAACAGGGTGCGGCGTCGTGCATTTGGGCGTCACGAAAGCGCGACTTGTTGAAGCCCGCTCTACTTCCGGTTGGCGGCAGGCAGCTGGACCGGGACGTGCGGCGAGGTGCTGATCACCCTTGTGCTGCCGTCCGAATAGGTCGGGCTCCGCTCGGCCTCGCTCCGGAGGGTTTCCAACAGGAGAAAGAATTTTTCTGAAAGCATGGCGTGCTCCACTTCATTGAGGATGCCACCGCTAGTCTGGTGAAATTCGCTTCTTCAGTAACGGGCCAGTATACCTGACAATTATTTCAGGAAGTGTTCGTCAGATCACTAAAATGGCTTCATTGATGAGGAGAATTATTTCATCAGGGCCGGTCCGCGAAACACATATCACGGAAACGCGACTGCCGGCGTCCGTAAGAACCCGGTGATGTCGCATCGCATCAGCCGCCTCTCAAACCGTCTTGCGGCCCCGCACCATCAGGACGAACAAAACCGCGAGGCCCGACGTCACCGTGTACATCGTGAACGCGTTCAGATAGCCGATCATCATCGACTGGCGGCCGATCTCTTTTGCCACCCTGGCAAGGCCCGGCACGGTGTCGAAGTTCCAGCCTCCGGTCAGGCCCGGTGTCGTCAACGCCCGGTTATAGGGTGAGATCATCTCGGTCATCCGGCTGTAGTTGGCCCCTGACGTGCGCACGATTTCGGCGATCGACAGCGAGATGAAGAAGCTCGATCCGATATTGCGCAGCAAATGGAAGATGGCGGACGCTTCCGCGTAATGCCTGGCGTCCAGCGTGCCGAACGCCACCGCCGTGATCGGCACCCAGACGACGCCGACGGCAAATCCCTGGATCATGCTGTTGATGACCAGGATCTCCATCGTGACGTTGAGGTCGAAGGTCAGCATCCACAGCCCCGCCACGGTCTGCAGGCCAAAGCCGAAGGCCATCGTGAGACGCGGATCGAGCCGGTTCATCAAGCCGGCCATCATGAAGCCGACCAGCATTCCGAGGCCGCGCGATCCGATCACCTGTCCGACCAGGGCGTCGGGATAACCGGCCTGCTGCTGCAGCAGCGGCGGCAGCAACACCATCGGCGTGAAGTTCAGCATGCCGTAGATCGTCACCAGCGCCAGCCCGATCGCATAATTGCGGTCGGTCAGGAGTTTCAGGTTCACGAACGGATTGCGGGCGCCAAGGCTGTGAATGAGGAAAACATAGAACGCGATGCCCGCAATCAGGCATTCGACCACGATCTCGGTCGAGTCGAACCAGTCCAGCCGTGCGCCGCGCGCGAGCACCAGCTGAATGGCCGCCAGCGCCGTTGCCAGTGCGATGAAACCGGTCCAGTCGAAGCGGACCTTGGTCAACTGGTTGTCTGAAGGCAGCGTCCAGGCCATGCCGACCGTGGCCGCAATCCCGATCGGCACCAGCATGTAGAACGACCAGCGCCAGCTATGGGCCTCGGCGAGATAGCCGCCATACACCGGGCCGAACACCGGCGCGACCGCGACCGCCATGCCGAAGATCGACATCACCATGGAGTGCTGGTGGCGCGGGAAGGTCGCGAACAGGATCGACTGCGACAGCGGTACCAGCGGCGCCCCGGCGCCGCCCTGCAGGATGCGCCACAGCACCAGCCCCTCTAGCGATTGCGCCATGCCGCAGAGCAACGTCGCCAGCGTGAACCATCCGACCGACCACACCATCACGCGCCTGCTGCCGAAGCGGGACACCAGCCAGCCGGTCATCGGCGTCACGACAGCGGTCGCCAGGATGTTGAAGGTCATCACCCAGGCGACCTCGTCCTGGGTCGCCGACAGCGCGCCCTGCATCTGCGGCAGGATGGTCGACGTCGTCAGCAACGCCGTGCCGTACAGCGAAGAGCCGAGCACGACCGTCATCAACGTCAAATATCGCTGCGCCGTGGACAGGGTCCCGGCGGGGTCCTCGGCTTCCATGCTGGTGGAACTCAGGGTGATGTCCCTTGCGGCAGCTGATGTCAAATACTAACCTAGCTTACTAATTTCAGGGCGACTACAACAGCGCCATGCCGAATACCGACGAATATATTGGGGTTGTGATTTCGGACGTTGCCCGCCTGTTGCGGACCGAGTTCGATCGCCGCGTGCGTCGCCTCGGCATCACGCGGGCGCAATGGCTGGTGTTGACCCGCCTGCACCGGCGCCCCGGCGCCTCGCATTCCGAACTGGCCGAGATGATGGAGGTCGAGAAGGCCACCGCCGGCCGCATGATCGACCGGCTGGTGGCCAATGGGTGGGTAGAGCGCCGCACGCAAGCGGACGACCGCCGCGTCAAGCGCGTGTATCTGACCAAGGAGGCCGAGCGGGTCCACAAGCGGATCTGGCGCATCGCCGAGGATACGGTCGATGCCGGGCTCGCCGATCTCGCCGGGCCCGAACGCAAACAGCTGATGGCTTTGTTGCAGCGCATCAAGAAAACCCTGGTGTCGGCGGACAACGGCGAGGGTGAGGGTGAGGGTGAGTTGGCGACCGCCCCGCGAAAGCGAGTTTCATTGACGACCGGCCGGCTCAACGGCAGGGCCGCGCCATGACCAAGCGGATGAAGCGATTGGCACTGGTCGGCGTGCCCCTGTTGGTCCTGGTGGGCGCGTTGGCCTTCTGGCTTCAGGGCGGCCGCCACATCTCGACCGAGAACGCGTTCGTCAAGGCTGACATCGCCCAGATTGCCAGCGAGGTCCAGGGGCGCATAACCGAGTTGCGGATCCGCGATCATTCGGCCGTCGCCGCCGGCGACGTGCTGCTTCGCCTCGATCCGACGCCCTACCAATTGGCGCTCGCCAAGGCCGAAGCGGAAATTGATTCCGCGCGCGCCGCCGTCGAGCAGCTCAAGGCCAGCCTGCGCGAGATCCGGGCCGAGACAAAGGAGGCGGAGAACAAGCTGTCGTATCTCCAGACGCTGGCCAGGCGCCAGCGTGAGCTGTCCGGACGCGGCGTCGCCTCGACCGCGAAGGTCGAGCAGACCAACAGCGAAGAGCAGGAAGGCGAGGACCGCGTCGCGGTGCTGCACCAGCGCATCGCGCGCGTCGAAGCTGCCCTCGGCGGCAAGCCCGACCGGCCGACCGATGCGTTCGCCGCCGTGCGTGAAAAACTGGCGGTGCGCGACCGCGCCGCGCTCGACCTTGCCTATACCGAGATCAAGGCGCCGAAGGCGGGTGTGGTCGTCAATTTCAAGCTGCAGCTCGGCGAGCAGGTCAAGGCGCAGACGCCGCTGTTCGCGCTGGTCACCGACCGCAGGCCGTGGCTGGAGGCCAATTTCAAGGAGACCGATCTGACCTATGTGACAGTGGGGCAGAAGGCCAAGGTCGTGCTGGATATGCACCCTGATGTCACCTGGGACGCGGTAGTGGAAAGCATCAGCCCGGCGACCGGCGCGGAGTTCGCGATCTTGCCGGCGCAGAATGCCTCGGGCAATTGGGTCAAGGTCGTGCAGCGCCTGCCGGTGCGGCTGCAGCTGGTTGCACGATCAGGCGAGCCGCCGCTGCGCGCCGGCATGACCGCCTATGTCAGCATCGACACAAGGCGCGCCCGCAGCCTCGCAAGGCTGCTCGGCGGTGGACCGGCGGTTGCCGCAAACCCCGCGCAGGAGACGGTCAAGACCGATTAGTTTTCGGCCACCAGACCCGAAGCGCGTGCTGTCAGCCCGGCAGAAGCCGCTTCACTTGTTTCCACGCGGGCGCCACGGCATATCCGATGACCGGGATTGACGCCGCGCCGACCACCAGTCCGATCACGCCTGAGATGGCCGCCTCGACGATCCATTTGAGCAAACCGGCGACCGCCGGCAGGGCGTGGGCCGCAGCGTCGGTGGCGGCGTGGACGGCATGACCGATCGAAGGCGGTCCGTACGCCTCGATACCGTGCAAGATGATGCCGCCGCCGACCCAGATCATGGCTGCGGTGCCGACCGCACTGAGAAATATCAGGAAGACGGGCATGCCCCGGACGAGGGCATGTCCCAGACCGCGGCTGATACTGCCAATGGCCGAGGCATTGTCGTTCTGCGCCAGCGCCACACCGGCGTCGTCGGCCTTCACGATCAGCGCTACCACGCCATACACCGCGACGGTGATCCCGATTGCGACAACCGCCAGCACGATGGCCTGCTTCAGGATGCTGCCAGCGGGCAGGGCCGCCAGTGTAATCGCCATGATCTCCGCCGAAAGGATGAAGTCGGTCTTGATGGCGCTCGCGACTTTCTGGTCCTCGAGCGTCTGCGCCTGCAACGCCACCGTGCCGAGCTCGGCCTCATGCTGGTGCGCATGATGGGGCATGACGGCTTCGTACAGTTTTTCAACGCCTTCGTAGCAGAGATAGGCGCCGCCAAACATCAGCAGCGGCGTGATCGCCGAAGGCAGGAAGTAGCTGAGCGCCAGCGCAGCGGGGAGCAGGATCAGGAGCTTGTTGCGAAGCGATCCCGCCGCGATCTTGCCCACGATCGGCAGTTCGCGCTTGGCTGCGAATCCGATAACGTAACCTGGCGTCACCGCGGTATCGTCGATGACGACACCGGCCGCCTTTACCCCCGCCCTGGCGGCCTGGCTGACCACATCGTCGAGGGAAGCCGCTGCCACCTTTGCGATCGCCGCGATATCGTCGAGAAGGGCGATCAGTCCGACGCTCATCGATAAATCCCGTTCATGATTCGCGGGTTCCTCGCCGAGCGTGACCCTCCGCAGATTGAGCTTTGACAGCGGATCGGCTTTTACAGCATCAAGCTGACTTTCACGATCTGCTTTTTCGACGCAATCCAGACTTGCAGTTCAGCGCACGAGGTTTCAACGCGCGGAGACGTCGGCTATAGCGTTTTCGAGCGAGGTGGATACCGGTTCGCGTCGAGAAAACGCGTCAAAACAGGAATTTAGAGCAAGATCGGTTCTGATTTGATCAGAACCGATCTTGTTCTAGTGTGCGCGCGATCCAAAGGGGAATAGCATGAGTTTTTCTGCAATTTTTGCGCGCATCGTCGCGCTGATCGGCGGGGCTGCCTTGTTTTGGCGCAAATTGCAGGGCGACGCACCGAAGCCTGCCTGGGGCAGCGCGCCCGTGGTGCCGGAGGCGAAGCCGCAGGGCGCCATTCCAACGCTCAAGATGCCGTCGGCGAGGGGCTGGGATGACGGGCAGAAGCCGACGGCAGCACCGGGGCTCAAGGTCAATGCATTTGCGACCGGCCTGAAACATCCGCGCTGGATCAACGTGATGCCCAACGGCGACGTCCTGATTGCGGAATCTAACCAGGTCGCAGGTCCGGTCAGAAACGTGTTCGGCTATGCGATGCAGGCGACGATGCGGCGGGCCGCGGCGCTTGGCGAAAGCGCGAACCGCATCACGCTGCTCCGCGACGCGGATGGCGATGGCGTCGCCGAGAAGCGCGGGGTTTTCATGGAAGGGCTGAACCAGCCGTTCGGCATGGCGCTGGTCGGCGACACCTTTTATGTCGGCAACACTGACGGCGTCGTGGCGTTCCCCTATGTGGCGAACGCCGATCGCATTACGGCAACAGGGCGCAAACTCGTCACCTTCAAGCCGGGCGGGCATTGGACGCGGAGCCTGCTGCCGAGCCCGGATGGCAAGAAGCTCTATGCCGGTGTCGGATCACTTACCAACATTGCCGACAACGGCATGGAAGTGGAAGAAGACCGTGCCGCGATCCATGAGCTCGATCTTGCCGGCGGCACCAGCCGCATCTTTGCCGGCGGCCTGCGCAATGCGGTCGGCATGGCCTGGGAACCGCAGACCGGCGTGCTCTGGACTGTCGTCAACGAGCGCGACGGTCTCGGCGACGAGACCCCTCCGGATTATCTGACCTCGGTGCGCGATGGCGGGTTCTACGGCTGGCCCTATTGCTACTGGGGCCAGACGGTGGACGATCGCGTGCCGCAGGATCCGGCCATGGTCGCCAAGGCGATCACGCCGGACTATGCGCTCGGCGGGCACACCGCGTCGCTTGGTCTTTGCTGGGTGCCCGCTGGCACGCTGCCGGGTTTTCCCGATGGCATGGCGATCGGCCAGCACGGCTCCTGGAACCGCAGCACGCTGAGCGGTTACAAGCTCGTTTTTGTGCCGTTCGAGAACGGGCGTCCGTCAGGGCCGGCGCGGGATATTCTCTCCGGCTTCCTCGCACCCGACGAGAAGGAATCCTATGGACGACCGGTCGGGGTGGTGGTCGGTCCCGACGGCCGGTCGCTCCTGATGGCGGACGATGTCGGCGACGTGATCTGGCGCGTCACCGGCGCGTAGCAGAACTGAGCGTGCCCGCGACGGCTGGATCGGCGAACGAAAGCGCCCGGCCGTCACGGATGTGGCGGTAATCTTGTGTTGCGCAGCTTGCCGGAAGTGTTGAGAATTAGCGCTCGTGTTTAGCAATTGAATTTGGCCCTTGTCGCGGAGAAGGCCTGTTAGTGCGCGTTGCCGGGTGGATATTGCTGATTGCCGGGGCTCTGCTTTGCGTCACGCTGGTATGGGCGACGGTTGGGTTCCTGCTGATGGGCGTCGGCCTGCTGTCACTCCTGGTGGCAGAGAACAAGCGACGGCGGGTGAGTGTCGCAACGTTAAGCCGCGCGCCAGCCGATGAGCGAATGGCGCAGCCACCGGTTCCTGAACCGGTCGTCTCTCACGAACCCCCGAAGCCGATAAGCCCACCGGCGGTTTCCTATGACAGGCAGGCATGGCGCCAGCTAGTTGAAAGCGATGCCGATCTCGCGCGGATAACCTCCGTGTTGGCCGACTACGGCCAGCAATATGTGGACGAGTTAGCCAGCGAATACATGGCTGACGTCGACAAGCAGCGCCTTCCCGCCATCGTTGAGGGCATCATCGGAAGAGCGAGCAAGAGTGCTGCGCCGCGTGGCAATGGCAGGCTGGCTGTCGACGACAGGCAGCCCAATCCGGTTGGTGCCTCAACGGCGGCCCGTCGGCCGGATCGGCCGCCGAAGTTATTGCCGGAGGCGACATTAAAGCTTTCCGAAAAATTGCCCGATTCCGCGGCCTCGCCGGTCGAACCGGCCAAACAGGAAGCTATTGGCGTACCCGCCGAGCCGCCAACTGCAGTGGATCCTGCACCGGGCGAGGGAGACCGCAACAAGACGATCATCAGCGCTGATGACGAACTCACCGCCATGCTCGGCAAATTGTCTGCGGATGCGGCCACGCCAACCAAGAGCTGAGCGCTGCCGCGGTTCAGCCATCACATTGCCGCGATAGGCCGGCCAATCTTGCATTAGCCATACTTCGACCACGAGCCGCTGGCTTGATTTGCGCACACCCGAAAACAAAACGGGAGATCGCAATGAAGCGAGACATCGGGGTGATAAGCGGCGCGACGCTCGCAATTGGCGTGATCATGTGGGCGTTCGCAGGCAATCCGGCCAGCACGAAGCGAACCAATGTAGCGCAGCACGTGACTCAGGCGATCGACGCTGCGCCGGAACTCAAGCATGTGACTGAGCGCAGCCCGTATATGCGGTCTGAGCGCTGACCAGGCTGAGATGAACGATACTCCTTGCCTTGCGCCGGTTTTGCCGGCCCAGCTGCGACAGTAGCTCGCACGGGCGCAGTGATCGCCTTGCCTGCGAACGCAGTGAATTCAGCTCCGGATGTTGCTAGGCTGCTCCTCGGATCGGTGACCCGAGTCGTTGGATGCCGTCATATCCAATACTACCGGCGCTTGCCGACGACCCCCCACAAAGGGGAACGTTTCTGAATGCAGCCAGCGAGGCAGGCCATGGTGAAACCGTTTCCATCCAAGACCCACATCGGCAACCACATGCTGCATCCGGAAACCTTGATGCTGAACTACGGCTACGATCCGCAATTGTCGGAAGGCGCCGTCAAGCCGCCGGTGTTCCTGACCTCGACCTTCGTGTTTCGGACCGCCGAAGACGGTCAGGATTTCTTCGATTTCGTGTCGGGCCGGCGCGAGCCGCCCGAGGGGATGGGCGCCGGCCTGGTCTATTCGCGGTTCAATCATCCCAACAGCGAGATCGTCGAGGACAGGCTTGCGGTCTATGAGCGCACCGAGAAATGCGCGCTGTTCTCGTCCGGCATGTCGGCGATCTCGACGGCGATCCTCGCCTTCGTCCGTCCCGGTGACGTCATTTTGCACTCGCAACCGCTCTATGGCGGCACGGAAACCCTGTTCACGAAAACGCTTGCGGGCCTCTCGATCGGCTCGGTGGGGTTTGCCGACGGCATCGACGAAGCCGCGGTGCAGTTGGCGGCGGAGGACGCCATGCGTAAGGGACGGGTTTCTATGATCTTCATCGAGACCCCGGCCAATCCCACCAACGGCCTGGTCGATATCGCGATGGTCCGCCGCGTCGCCGAGAATATCGGCGAGGCGCAGGATCACACGCCGATCGTCGCGTGCGACAATACGCTGCTCGGGCCGGTGTTTCAGCGGCCGATCGAACACGGCGCGGATCTGTCATTGTACTCGCTGACCAAATATATCGGCGGCCATTCCGACCTGATCGCGGGTGCTGCGCTCGGCTCGAAAGCCCTGATGAAGGACATCAAGGCGCTGCGCGGCGCGATCGGCACCCAGCTCGACCCGCATTCCTGCTGGATGCTTTCCAGGTCGCTCGAGACCTTGAGCATCCGCATGGAAAAAGCCGACGCAAACGCACGGCTGGTGGCGGATTTTCTGCGCGACCACGCCAAGGTGGCGCATGTCCATTACCTCGGCCATCACGATGCGAACTCGCCGGCTGGGCGACTATTCGCGGGGCAATGCACCGGCGCGGGCTCGACGTTTTCGTTCGACATCGTCGGCGGCCAGGCCGCCGCCTTCAAATTCCTCAACGCGCTGCAGATCTTCAAGCTGGCGGTCAGTCTCGGCGGCACCGAGTCGCTGGCCAGCCTGCCGGCGAGCATGACCCATTCCGGCGTTCCCGCCGACATCCGCCAGAAAATCGGCGTGCTCGACTCCACGATCCGGTTGTCGATCGGCATTGAGCACCCATCCGATCTGATCGCCGATATCGCGCAGGCCTTGAACGCGGCGTAGCTGTGCGCCTCGCATGATGCCCGCTTGGCGCCGGGGCGGACGCTCCCGCTGGGGCAGCTTTGCTGCGGGCCGTGCCCAAAGCAACCTCCATGGTTAATGAAGTACGATCGCATTTCTTAACATCCGATACAGCACGAGGGCAAAACACTCACCCATTCCGCCGTTGCTGTTGTAGAGGCAACGCGGCGTTAAGCCCTCCATGGAAGTTTGCTCGGATCGGAGCAGTCTCAGATGACCAGCAGCCGCCGGGAACTTGGCAAAACACATCTCCCGTTGTGGGCGGCGGGATTTGTGGCGTTGGCTTGCGTAGCAATTCTTGCGTTAAGCGGCTGGCGCGAATGGGAATCCCGCCAGGTCGACCTGAAGAACGCCGAAGTGGACATGGCCAATCTTGCCCGCTCGCTGACGCAGCATGCCGAAGATAGTTTTGATCTGGCTGACACCATCCTCGCCGGAATGACCGACCGCATGGAGACCGGCGGAACCAGCCCCGCAGCGGTCGAAAAGATCCGGACGTTTCTTCAATCGCGCAAGTACAACCGGCAGCGTATCCGCGGCATCTTCGTCTATGACGAAACCGGTCGCTGGCTCGCAACCACCGAAGACGTCAATCTCGCCGGTCTCAACAACGGCGATCGCGACTATTTCCAACAACATCGTGCCTCCACCGACCGCGGGACGCTGGTTGGCCGGCCGGTCAAGAGCCGTTCGGGAGGGCAGTGGATCATCACCCTGTCCCGCCGCTTTAATCACCCCGATGGCAGTTTTGCCGGCGTGGTGTTGACCAGCATCGACGTGGCCTATTTCACGCAATTCTACCGGCGATTTGACATCGGGCCGAACGGCTCGGTGTCGCTGTTGAATGCCGATGGCATCATGCTGGCGCGCAGCCGTGACGAAGACGGCAGCAATGTCGGACGCGATATGTCCAAGGCGCCGTTGTTCCGGACTCTGAAAGACCGCCCAGTGCCAGCGTCTATTACTTTAAATCGCCGCTGGACGGCCTTGAGCGCTTGAGCTTCTACCAGCTGAGCAGCCGATATCCCATCATGGTTCTGGCGACCAAGGCGCGAGACGATGTGCTGGCGCCATGGCGCGAGCAATCGTTCATACGTCTGGCTGTCGTCGCAGGCCTTACTTTGGTGATCGCGCTGACCGGCTTTGCCTTTGTGCGTTACCTGCTGCAGCGGCAACGCATGGCGGCAGCCCTTGTGGCCAAGGAGGCGGATTTTCGCCTGCTCGCCGAACAGTGCAGCGATGTGGTGATGCGTGTCGGGCTGGATGAGCGGATTCTCTACGTTTCGCCGTCATGCGCCCGCGTTTTCGGCCACGACCCCGCCAAGTTGCTGGGAGCGCCGGCCCTTGCGGCGATCAACGCCGAGGACCGGCCGCGGGTTGAGCAGGCCATCGCGGCATTGAAAAACGGCGAGGCCGAAGAGGCGCGGCTCATCTACCGCGTCCGTCACCGCGAAAAGAATGAGATCTGGGTCGAGACCGCCCTGCGCGTCACTCGCGCGACCGAGACCGACAAGATCGACGGCGTGGTCGCAATCTCGCGCGACATGACCGAGCAACAGGATTTGCAGCACAAGCTAGAGGCGCTTGCCACCTCCGATGGATTGACAGGACTGGCCAATCGCCGCCATTTCGACGAACGCCTGTCGGAGGAATGGGCGCGCGCCAAGCGCGATGGCACGCCGTTATCGCTATTGTTGATCGACGTCGACCATTTCAAGAAATTCAATGATCACTATGGTCACCAGGCCGGAGACGCCTGCCTGCGCGCGCTGGCGCGGATCCTGGACGCACAAATTCGCAGGCCGGCAGATCTGGCAGCCCGCTACGGCGGCGAAGAGTTCGTGCTGCTCCTGCCCAACACCGATTCGGAAGGCTGCATGCAGGTCGGCGAAAGGGTGCGTGAAGCGCTTCTCGAACTCGGCATGCTGCACGCGCTCAACCCGCCTTCCAAACTCATTACGGTCAGTCTCGGCGGTGCGACGAATGTCCCGGCCCAGAGCATGACCGAGCACGCGGCCCTGATTGCCGCAGCGGATCGGGCGCTCTATTCAGCCAAGAATGGAGGGCGCGATCGGCTGGTAATGTCAGGACAAGTCGTCGCCTGGCCTGATGCCAGAAGCGCCTGATACAAGAGCGCCTGAGGCCGCGCGGCCCTAATCTTCACGAACCCTTTTTAGCCCTGACCGAATACGACAACGGCATCCGCGGCACGCCATCGGCAAGCCGCCACAGTCTTTCCGATGCCGGTACCAGGCTTGGCAGACCGCGCCAGGGCAACACTTCGTGCTCCCTGAACATCGTAATCGTCAGTCCGGCATCGATCAGGCCGCCGAGCACGGCCGAGAGCGAGTGGATCCACTCGCGGGTCGATCGATGCGACATGATCGTGGGATCGCCGGTGTAGGTGGTCTCGTTTGCGAACTGCAGCGGCCGGTCGGCAGGCGTTTGAAAATCGTAGGTGGGAACAAGCCTGCCGTCGAATTCTTCCATCACCGTGAAGGTGGGATGCGCGTCCGCGAAATAGAGCTCGCCACCCGGCGCCAGCACGGACGCAATGGTCTCTGCCCATTTCTTCATATCGGGCAGCCAGCAAATGGTGCCCCAGGTGGTGAAGACAAGATCGAATGGGCCCGGCGTCAGGGCAGGGGCCTGATCGACGGTCCCCTCGACGAAGTCCGCCTTCAGCCCGGTCTCATCGGAGAGGCGCCGCGCCACATCCAGTGCGGCTGGAGAAAAATCCAGCCCGGTTACCGTCGCGCCGCGCCGCACCAGGCACAGCGTGTCGCGACCGATATGGCACTGCAGATGCAGGACGCGCTTTCCCCTGATGTCACCGAGTTCCGCCACTTCAATCGCACTCAGCGCGTCCGCGCCCGCCCGAAACCGGTCGAGCATGTATTCACCGTTGGTATCGCGTGCATGAATGGCGGTGCGCTCATCCCAGTTCCGGCGATTGATGGCGAAGGGGTCGGTCATGTCTGCTCCATCTTGATGACCCCTAGCAGATTTCAAGGTCCTTCGCGAATGCACGCTTTCGCCATCGTGGACGTCGATTCATTCCTCTGGCATCTTGTCGAGATGTCGTTGGCCCTGATCATCCTGATCGCTCTCGCCGTTCTTTGGTTTGCGGAACGCAGCCTTGAGCACCTTCCACTGGCTGCGGCCGGGCTGTGTTTGTGCACCGCAATGCTGCTGTTTGTCGTTAGCGATCTGGAACGCGCGATCCTGTTGTCATCCATCGCGGCGGCGGCAATTTTCGGAGCGTCGAGAGTCAAACATGATCACAGCGGGATCAAACTCATTGCAACCGATCTGCCGCTGGCTTTTGCGGGAACAGTTCCATTTTTATTGGTGCAGTATCCACTCGCACTGTCGGCTGCGCTGGCCGGAAGCATCACGCTCATGCTGGCCGCGGTCGCGACCCTGATCTATGTGCGCGGACCGCCAGTAGCGTTTGAACTCCAAATCCTGTTTTTCGGCATGGCTTGTATTGGCCTGGTGGCAGCCTACCAAGCAAGCGGCGGGCCGGTACCTTTCCAGCGCAATGCGGCGCTCCGCCGCTGTTTTCTTTCCAGCTTCATCGCTTCGCTGCTCAACCCGCTTTCCTGGCGGCCGCCCGGCGGGCTCGCGCTGAGCGATATCGCCAAAGACCCGCTGCCGCTGATGGCGGCCGTACCGGCGCGCAGCCTCGACTATCCCGACATCATCGTGATCCAGCACGAGTCGATCTTCGATCCGCGCCTGTTTGGTCTCCCGGTTGAGCCGATTGTCGAATCGTTTCTGTCACCGAAAGACGGACTCCATGGCAGCCTCAACGTGGATATTTTCGGCGGAGGATCGTGGCAATCGGAATTCAGCCTGCTGACGGGCCTTTCAAGCGCGAGCTTCGGTTCGAACGCCTATTTTCTCTTCAAGCGCGGGGCCGGCCGCTTCCACAGCAGTCTTCCAGGGACGCTCTCGGCGCTCGGATACAGAACAATGCTGACTTCGAGCTGCCGCCGCAGCTTTCTCAGCTATGACAGGTTCTACCGTTCAATAGGGATCAACGAGCGTCTCTTCACGGATGATTTTGAACCGCCCTTCGACGTCGATCGTTTCGAAACCACGAATTCCGATGGGCTGTTTCTGGACGCCGCGCTCAATGCGCATATGAACGGCATTGCCGACGATGCCTCACCTCGCTTTCTATACGCGCTGACCAACTTCAATCACGGCCCGCACAACCGAAACCTGGTTGCCCCCGGGCGCTATGAAGGCGAGCGGGCGTTTGCCGCCGCGAGCCTTCCCGATGCACATTATGCCGAGTATTACGCGCGGCTGGTCGAGACCGCCGTGACCTGGAATAAACTCAAGTCCGAGCTTTCCTCCCGTTTTCCCAGGCGTCCGACACTCATTGTGCACTATGGCGATCATCAGCCCGTCATGACCCGACGGATCGAGAAAAAACTCAAGCTCGGCCCGGACGCGAGGCGGCAGTTCCGCACGTTCTACGCGATGGAAACCTTGAATGACTTCCCTGACCGAATTCCGCGTGGACGCGGCCCGGACCTGGATATCGCCTTTCTCGGCACCGTGGCCTTGCAGCATGCCGGTCTGCCGCTGGATGAGATCTTCGCGACGCGCGCGAGCCTGCTTGAACAGTGCGGCGGCGCCTACTTCGCATCATCGTCGGAACGGAAACGACGGTTTCACCGGACCCTGGTGGATCTGGGCGTGATCGACGTGGCACCAGCCGTGCGATAACAGCGCTAGATATTCCCCGCAGGGCAGGGGCGCCACCGTGTAGACTGCAGTCTCGATATCAGTCGTCGCGGTAGCGGTACGGCGGTCGGACACGGATCGAGCGGCTCCGCCGCTCCTCCCAGGCCTCGGTACGCTGCCATCCGCGGCTACGGCCGCGGCCGTCCTCAATCACCAGCGTGTCGACGCGGCTGCAGCGGCCGTTTGAGCAGTTGGATGAGGAATTCGATGACTGACTTCCGGCCATCACCGGAGAGACGGCGAGGCTCGCAGCGGAGGCGAGGCCGAAGAGAACAATACGGAGTTCGCGCTTGCTTCGGTAGGACATGAGAGGTTCTCCCGCACGTTTGATTGACAACTTCGGTTCCCTCCAATGCGTTCCATCAGGCGGTCCAACAATGATGCCTCCTGTGCGGTTTCACAGGCTTGACCACCGTGCCGCATTGCGAGCTTCGCGAATGCCTGTCGCTGTGGGATACGGCCCATGCCTGGTTGCTTCAGCAGGGTTTGTTGCATACCCTCGTGAGGTTCATCGTTAGCTTCCTTTCAGGCGAAATCATAATTTAGGCGATACGGGAGAAGTTGGTGGCTGCGCGATTGCTGTTTACGAGCGCGGGTAACGGTTCGAGCAATAATTTGGTCCGCAGCATGCGGGCCGGCGCCGGCCCTTCCTTTATCGTTGGCTGCAACGACGACCAGTTCGCCCTGAAGAAATCCGACGCCGACAGGAATTACCTCGTCCCGCCCGCCGATCACCCGGAATGGAGCGAGGTGCTGCGCTGGATCATGAAGACCGAACGCCTGCATCTCATTATTCCAACCGTTGATTCCGATGTTGAGAGCCTGTCGCGCGCCCGGAAGACGCTGGGCGAATATCTGTTTCTGCCAAGCGAAGCCGTTTTGGGTGTTTCCCGCGACAAGTACCGTCTCGTTTCACTGTTGCGCCGCAACGGCATCGACGCTCCCGAAACCTATCCGGTGCGGGACCTGAACAACGTCAGCAAAATCTTCCAGCAGCTCAAGGGCGGCAGACCATTATGGTGCCGGGTCCGGAGCGGGGCCGGTGCACTCGGCGCACTGCCGGTCCAGACCGCCGAGCAGGCACGGAGCTGGATCAGGTACTGGAAGGAGATGCGCGGCGTGCCGGTCGCAGCGTTCTTGCTGTCGGAGTTTTTGCCGGGGCGGGATTTCGGCTGCCAAAGCGTCTGGAGGGACGGCGAGCTGGTGCTCATCAAGACCTACGAACGGCTTTCCTATCTTGGCATGGGCAGTCAGCCGTCGCGGGTCTCCTCGGTGGCGGGGCTGGCAAAGACGGTCTTCGAACCGAAAGTCGTGGACACCTGCGTGCGGGCCATCAAGCTGCTTGATGCAAGGGCGTCCGGCGTTTTCAGCGTGGATCTCAAGGAAGATGTGCGCGGCATTCCCTGCATCACGGAAATCGGCGTCGGCCGGTTTACGTCTTCGACCAACATTTTCGATATGGTCGGAAAGCACAACATGGCGAGGACCTTCGTTCAGCTGGCGCGAGGCCTGAAGGTCAAAATCGAAGACAGCTACGAGGCCTCGCCGGACTGGTACATGATGCGAGACCTCGATAGCGCGCCGCGCATCTTCCACGCCTCCCAATTCGCTGATAACGTTCGAAGTACTTGGCAAGGGGCCGCCTCGGATCGGGGCCGCCTGAAAACAACGGGAAGGGGCAAGAGCGGATGGCGTACATTCAAGTCAACAAGAAGATAAGCACCACAGGCCGTACCTATATTCGGGTGGCGGTCACGCCGAAGAGCGCCGAAGGGAAGGCGATGCTTCGTCAGTTCGTCGCGGGAGTGAAGGATTTTGAGAAAAAGTGGAAAGCGACCGCGGCCGCAAAAAAGGACCGTCTTGCAAGGGAAGCAAGAGCCAAGAAGAGAGCTGCCAAGAAAAAGAAAGCCTCCAGGAAGTAAGTCTCCCGAGATCCGGGATCCGGTCGTCACCGCGCTCGCAATCGATCGAGGCCTCGACAGCCATGAGCTCGAGGCCCTTCAACTCGAGCTGCGAGCGCTGGCCAGCGCTTGCGGACTGGAGGTCACCGCCCTGGAAGTTGCAGCCCCGGAAGCCAAGGCTGCGAAGCGCCGGATCGCTACGATGCGGCGCAGGTCAAAATCAGTTTGAACGATGTCAGAGGGCGCCTTTAAGCCACCAGCGCTTGAAGCTTTACCGCCTGTTCCCGGCTATGCACGGCAATAGCGGTGTGACTATAGAGGGCATTTGACTGAAGGGTGGCGAGGCGGTCGAGCAAACTGCTGCCCTTGACGACGTGCAGGCCCATTCCCTCTTCCGAGGGGAAGATACCCAAAACAACATCATAGGCCGCGACCACATCCCTCAATGCGGCGGCTGGGTCTTTTGAGCTTTCAATGAATGTGCGAACGTCCGCTGCGAGATCGCGCAGTTCGTCAAAATTTTCCAAGGCGGCACTCCAACGCAACTAACTGCCCGAATCTTGAATGCAGAAGATTACCGAACCATCAACAAATCCCCCGCAAGGGGGTTTTGCGCTGGATATGGCGTCTGCCTTTTCCGGCTCTTCTGTTCGACCTGGATTAGGACAATGAAGCAAGCTGCGACTGCGTCTGCTCCAGCCAGAATTGCATGCCAAGTTGCTGGAACAGGGCTGCGGCCGCATTGAGGTGCTGCTCGGCGCTTCCGCTCTGGCCGGCCGATCGGTAGCGTTTTCCGAGCCCGAGGTGACATTGAGCCGCCAGGGGTCGCAGATCGAACGCCTCGGCCTTGCGGAGGGCGTCGTGAAAATTGGTTTCGCTCTCGTCGAGGGGGGAGGGGTCACTCAGTCCAAGCTCGGCAAGCAGCCGAAGCGCGTAGGCTTCATAACCGTACTCTCCCTGTTTGCGCGCAATCAGGAGCGCTCGCCGGGCGGTTCGCTCTGCGTCGGCCGTGCGGGCGCCCTGTAGATAGGCTTCGCCCAGGCGAACCAGAATCATGGCGTGGCCGCCGAGGCGATGCATGGTGTTTCCGTCGCGTTCGGTTTCCTCCAGCAGCGCGATCGCCTCGTCCGCGCGATCCGCCAGGCAATAAGCGTGCCCGAGCGCTAGGCCGATGAGCGGTAGCACCAGGGGAAGCGTCCACGAGCGGCCGAGATTGAGGGCCTGCTCGAGCACCGCGATGCTTTGCGCCACGTTGCCCTGCAGCGCCAGAACGGTGCCCTTGCAGTAATAGGAAAAGGCAAGGCTGTAGACCTGGTTCGCGCTTTCGGCGATTTCGACGGCCTCCCTGGCGAAAAACGCCGCGCGCTCAAACTCGCCGAGTTCGGCGAGCGAGCACGCAAGATATCCGCGCATGAATACGCCAAGAACTCCCGTGGTGCCCATCATCTCGGTGGCAATGTCACCGCGAAGGCGCTCAACGGCCGCGTCCAGTATCTCTGCTGCGCGACGGTGATTTCCCCTGGCGGCACACAGGGCCGCAAAATGTCCGCTCACCACCATCCGCAGCGGCAGTTCGTCGAGCTCTTCCGCGATCGCCATGGCGCGTTCGCCGGCCTCGGTGGCGGGATCGAGCTCCCCCATCAGGCGGTAATACTGACACAGGAACGATGAGGCCTGACCAAGCCTTCGCTTGTCGCCGAGCTGTGTGGCCTGCACCTGCACCTTCTGAAGGTGATCCAGGCATCGCTCGAGGTGGCCCAGCGGGTGAAGCGAGTTGCGCAGATCAAACCGGATATCGATGGAAAGTTCGATATTCTCCCTGGTTTCGGGCACTTTCTCGAGGATGGAGAGGGCCTGTTCGAACCAGACCCGTCCGTTCTCGAGCGCCGAACGCGACAGCGCCTTCTGTCCGGCCTGCCGGAGGTATCGAACAGCTTTCTCCAGCAACTCACCACGAACGGCATGCTGCGCCAGACGCTCGATGTGTTCGCCGAGCCGATCCCGATACAAGGTCTCTATCGCATTGACCAGTCGCGCGTGGAGCGAGCTCCGCCGCGCCCGCAGCAATCCATTGTAGGTCACTTCGTGCGTGAGCGCATGGGTGAATGAGTATTCAACGTCTGGGTAGAGTCCGGTCTCAAAGAGAAACTCGGCCGTCTGCAAATGTTCGAGCGCATGCTCGAGTGCTTCTTCGGTAAAATCGGCCATGGGTCGAAGCACCGCCAGCGGAATCTCCCGGCCCACCACGGAAGCGATCTGCAGCAGATTTTTATCGCCGGGGAGAAGCCGATCGATGCGCGCCGCCAGGATGGCCTGTACCGTGGGTGGCACCTGGATATTTCCGATCGGGCGCATCAGCCGATAATGCCCGCGTTCTCCCGACAAGGCCTGTGTTTCCACCAGGGCACGGACAGTCTCCTCGAGAAAAAACGGATTGCCGCCGCGCCCCATGAGAAGCTGCTTGAGCGGATCGAGTTCGGGATCCCGGCCAAGCAGCACCTCCAGCAGATCATGGGTGTCATGGGTCGGCAGCGCGCTTAACCTGACCTGGCGGTAGTTCGGCCTCGAGCCCCAGACATCCTGGTAGCCGGGACGATAGGTGACCAGCAGCAGCAGCCGGGCCGAGCCGAGAGCGCCCGCCAGGGCGTCGAGCAATGCTTGCGTCTCGTTGTCCACCCAATGAAGGTCTTCGAAGATCAGCAGAACCGGCTGCTTGCGGGCTGCCTGCAGTATCAAGCCTCTTACGGCATCAAGATAGCGACGCCGGCGCTGAGCCGGATCGAGCGTGAGCCAGCCGGCGTCATCGACGGGTATGTCGAGCAGCGCCAATAGCGCCGGAAGCGCCGGTTCAAGCCCTTCGTCGAGCGCGATTGTCTTCTCGACCACCTTGCGGCGTATTTCGTGCTGCTCGTCCCGGTCCTGGATCGCAAAATAGCTCTTGAGAAGCGCGACCACGGGCAGGTAGCTCGTTCCCCGTCCGAGCGAGATCGCTGTGGTCTCAAGCACCAGCCAGCCAAGCAGCCGATGCGAGTGAGTGAACTCATGAAGGAGACGCGATTTGCCGACGCCGGCCTCGCCGATAACAGCGACCAATTGGCCCGCCCCGGTGGCCACTGGCTGCTGGGCACGGCGGAGCTGATCCAGTTCGGTCTCGCGGCCAACGAACTGGGTTAGGCCCCGAATGGTTGCCGCCTGCAAACGGGTGCGCGCGGGGCCGGCGCCAACGAGTTCATAGACCTCCTCGGGCTCGGCAAGTCCTTTGATCGGCATCGGACCGAGAGACCGCGCGGTGATGTATCCTTCCGCCAAGCGGATAGTTTGCGTTGTCGTCAGGATCGAGCCGGGCCGGGCCATCTGCTCCATGCGAGCCGCCAGATGCGCGGTCTCGCCAACGACGGTGTATTCCATATCGAGATCTTTACTGATGGCACAGACGACAATTTCCCCCGAGTTGATCCCGACGCGAATTTTGAGCGGCCGTTCGGCACGGTCCGCCAGTTCGGCGGCAGATTCCTGTATCATCAGCGCGGCGTAGCAAGCGCGCACGGCATGATCCTCGTGCGCCAATGGCGCGCCGAAGATCGCCATGATCCCGTCACCCAAGAGCCTGTTGACCGTCCCCTCATAGTAATGGACGGCTTCAATCATCTGCTCGAGCACGGGATTGAGGATCGCCTGCGCACTCTCGGGATCGCGGCCGTATATCAGCTCCAATGACCCCGTGATGTCAGCGAACAGCACGCTGACCTGCTTGCGCTCGCCCTCGACTTCGGCTCTGGCCGTGAGGATTCTTTCGGCGAGGTGGCGCGGGGTCGGCGGTCTCAGTGCCAGGGAGCGCGAAGACAAAAACGTCGGCACGCTCCGGCCCGTGGGGTGACCGCAATGCGAGCAGAACTTGGCCGTGGGCGAAAGCTGGTTGCCGCAGCTCGTACAGACAGGAGCCAGGGCCAAAGCGCATTCCTCGCAGAACTTCGCTTGCGCGCTGTTTTCGTGCTGGCAACCCGGGCAGATCATGTGAGCTTCCAGGATAAAATAGGATAATCGAAAAAATCGAGCAATCGAAGGTAGCGTCCAGCACCAATGGCAACAAGTCAGTATTTCGGGCATCGCTCAACTGGCGAAATCGGCCGTCCGAGGGGAAGTCCGGATTTGCGCCGGACCGCGAAGCAACGCCACTGATATGATTTGCCGCGGTTGGCCGGGAATCGTCGGGCGAGTTGGTTATTCTCAGGAGTCAACAGGCTGGAGGTCACGTGACAGATCGGACAGTGGGTATCATTGGACTTGGCATCATGGGGGGCGCCATCGCCCGCAACCTCGTCGCGCGCGGCTGGGCTGTCGCCGGATTCGACACCGAGCCGGCGCGCAGGAGCGAGCTTGCGCTTGCCGGCGTTGATATCGTCGATGGCACCAGCGCCGTCGCCGCCCGCGCCTCGACGATCATGACGAGCCTGCCCAACGCCGGGGCTGCCCATGCGGTTGCTGCGGAAATCGCCGCGTGTGCGATAGGTGAGCGCATCGTTGTAGAACTCAGTACGTTCACCATCGCCGACAAGGTGCGCTTCAAGCAAATTCTCGAGCCTGCAGGTCATATCGCGCTCGACTGTCCGCTCAGCGGCACCGGCGCCCAGGCCGCGGTCCGGGACCTCGTCGTCTATGCGAGCGGCGATAAAGCCGCGATCGCGCGCTGTGGCGGCCTGTTTGCCGACTTTGCCAAGCAAAGTGCCGATCTCGGGGAATATGGCAATGGCAGCCGGATGAAGTTCGTCGCCAATCATCTGGTCGCCATTCACAACGTCGCCTCGGCGGAAGCGATGCTGCTCGCAGAACGGGCCGGCCTCGATTTGAATCAGGTGATCGAGATGATCGCCCCCGGCGCGGGCGGTTCGCGGATGTTTCAGATGCGGGCCCCGATGATGGCAAGCCGCCTCTATGAACCGGCAACGATGCGAATCTCGACCTGGAAAAAGGACATGGCCATCATCGCGGAGTTCGCCAGCGAGGTCGGCTGCGAAACGCCGCTCTTTGCAATGACGCAACCGGTTTACACACAGGCCATGGCGATGGGATTGAGCGATCAGGATACGGCCGCGGTGTTCGAAGTGTTGAAGGCGGGCGGCCCGTAACGGGTCAGCGCCGGACGGCCGCTCGACGCCGGGAGCGGTTATTCCAGAACCAGCGGCGAGGCGACCCCGCCGGAAATGACGATGTCAGTCCGGTCGCACGATATGTGCCCTAAACCAAGGGATAGCCGGCTCCATCCCAATTGCGTAGCGGCAGGCTACCTCGGGACGGCCGAACCATACCCGTGTGCAATGGTGCCTGCCGACGCGTCGCGCTACCAATCCAGCACGACGGAATGCAAGCAACGGAACCGGACCCCCGAGCCGGCAGTTGCAAGACAAGGTCGGCGGCGTAATGCCCGCCGGCCTTTTTCTTTTTATCGCGCGGCGCCCCGAGCTTCTTAATGGGTTCGAATGCCCGCTGGGCGCGCCAGCAGCTGACGTTCCTCTGGGGCGGTTTTTGACCCACAACGGACGTCGGCTTCCACGAACATTGTTGTTCCGGGTATCTGTCCGTCCGCTCGCGACGTGTTAAGGTCCGCGCATCGGATCGTGCGTGTCCCTCGGAGGCGCCATGCGACGCCGGGAGTTCGTCACCTTGGTTGTGCGTGCGGCTGCTTTGTGGCCGGGCATAGCGCTTGCGCAGCAACCGGCTGGCAAGGTGTGGCGTATCGCATACCTTCATCCGGAAACTTTGGATCATCCCGCTGCCCGTGCGCTATTTGACGCTTTCCGCGCGGAGATGCGGGCGCTTGGCTACATTGAGGACAAGAACCTTGTCATCGATAGTAGGAATGGAGAGGGGAAAGCTGAACGCTTGCCTTCATTGGTAACCGAGCTGGTTACGCGCCGGCCGGATGTTATTGTTGCTGTCGCAACCCCAACCATAGCTGCTGCCCAGCGCGCCACCTCGACCATTCCCATTGTAATGGCCCCTGCCACTGATCCGGTTCGCTCAGGCTTCATCAAGAGCTTGGCTCATCCTGGAGGAAACATTACCGGTATGGCCAACATGTTTGGCGACGCCGTCGGCAAGTCGGTTGAACTCCTCCACAGCATACTGCCGTCCGCCAAGCGTATTGCGGTGCTAATGTCTACCAATCCGACCCACCCGCAGCAATACGAGTTGGTGGAAGCTGCTGCGAAAACGTTTGACCTTACCGTCGTTCGAGTGATGGCACCCACGCCTGACGATCTCGAACAGGCGTTTGACGGGATGCGGCAGGAAAACTGCGACGCTCTGTTTGTCCTTGCCGATCCAACCCGGCCGAAGATTGTTTCGTTAGCCGCCAAAGCAAGACTACCGGCATTTTATCAACTCAGCACTTTTGTTGATTTGGGTGGACTAGCGAGCTACGGCCCCGATTTAAAGCCGGTTTATCGCAAGGTGGCGCATTACGTCGACAAGATCTTCAAAGGAGCCAACCCGGCAGAACTTCCCGTAGAACAGCCTGTTGTCTTTGAATTTGCTCTAAATGTAAAAACGGCCGCGGCGCTTGGCCTAACCATTCCCGACACCATTCTAGCCCGAACGGACAAGGTCATCGAATGAATTGGACAATTTCCATTATCGGCACTTAGCCGACGCCGCCCAATCGTCGAATGCCCGCTTTGCGCCAGCAGCAACCGTTCGGCCCGGTGGAACGGCGAACCTCCGACTGCCGTCGAAGGAACAAACTTCAGAACTCGGCCGTTTTACATACCACTTTCCGATCAACCAATCGTCCCGCTACTATCAGTCCCATGGCCCTCGACCCTGCCTTCCGGACAAGAGAAGGTGTCGGGGGCATGCGTTGTGGTTCACAGGGAGGACAAAAATGGCCATCGTCAACGAACCGCTTTCACGCCATGCGCTCGCCTTCGTTCTTGCGGGCGGTCGTGGAAGCCGGCTCCTGGAGCTGACCGACAAGCGCGCCAAACCCGCGGTCTATTTCGGCGGAAAATCGCGCATCATCGATTTTGCCCTCTCCAACGCGGTGAACTCCGGAATTCGCCGGATCGCGGTTGCAACCCAATACAAGGCCCACAGCCTGATCCGGCACCTGCAGATGGGTTGGAACTTCTTTCGTCCGGAGCGCAACGAGAGTTTCGATATCCTACCGGCGAGCCAGCGCGTCTCGGAGACCAACTGGTACCTCGGAACGGCGGACGCGGTTTATCAGAACATCGACATCATCGAGTCGCACGATGCCAAATTCATCGTGCTGCTCGCCGGAGATCACATCTACAAGATGGACTATGAGCGCATGCTGAAGCAGCATGTCGAGCAACGTGCCGACGTCACCATCGGTTGTCTCGAGATGCCGCGCGCGGAGTCGAGCGGCTTCGGGATCATACACGTGGACGACGAGGGCATCGTGAAATCCTTTCTCGAGAAGCCGGCCGATCCGCCGGCGATGCCCGGCAAGCCTGACACGTCATTGGCCAGCATGGGGATCTATGTATTCGATTCGAAATTCCTGTTCGACGAGTTGCGGCGTGACGCCAACGACCCGAATTCGAGCCACGATTTCGGCAAGGACGTGATTCCCTACCTCGTCAAGCACGGCCGGGCGGTGGCGCACCAATTCTCTACCTCCTGCGTCAGGTCCGGCGATGATCCGCGCGCTTATTGGCGGGATGTCGGGACCGTCGACGCTTACTGGGCCGCCAACATCGATCTCACCGACGTCGTCCCGGAGCTGGATCTTTTCGACCGCGCATGGCCGATCTGGACCCATGCCGAGATCACGCCTCCCGCCAAATTCGTTCACGATGAGGACGACCGGCGCGGACAGGCGGTGACTTCGCTGGTCTCAGGAGGATGCATCATCTCCGGCGCCGCATTGCGCCGCTCGCTGCTGTTCACCGGCGTGCACGTCAATTCCTATGCAAACATGGAAAATGCCGTCGTCATGCCTTACGTGAACGTCGGCCGGCATGCGCGATTGAAGAATGTCGTGATCGATCGAGGCGTTCGCATCCCGGAAGGTCTCGTGGTCGGCGAAGATCCCGAATTCGATGCGAAACGGTTTCGAACCACGGCGCAGGGTATCACGCTGATCACGCAGCCGATGATCGACAGGCTCGATGCATGAGCGAGCTTCGCGTCCTCGCGGTCGCCTCTGAAATCTATCCGATCGTCAAGACAGGAGGTCTTGCCGACGTCGTCGGCGCGCTCCCGGCTGCGCTCCAAGCGCATGGCATCGAAACGCGGACCCTGGTGCCGGGATATCCCGATGTCATCAAGGGGCTGACGGTCGCGGAGGAGTTCCTCCATGTGCCGGAATTTTTTGGCGGACCGGCCCGCCTGCTAGGTCGCGTGCATGGCAACCTCAATTTGCTCGTGCTCGACGCGCCGCATCTCTTTGCACGGCCCGGCAACCCCTACGTCACCCCTGATGGCAAGGACTGGCCTGATAACGGCGTGCGTTTTGCCGCGCTTTCGAAGATGGCCGCCGAAATCGGCCAGGGCGCCATTCCGTCGTTCGTGCCTGATGTGGTGCATGCCCATGACTGGCAGGCCGGCCTCGCGCCTGCCTATTTGCACCTTACCCATCAGCGCCGGCCCGCCACCGTGATGACGGTCCACAATCTGGCCTACCAGGGCAAGTTTCCGCATCACATGCTCGGTGCGTTCGGCTTGCCGCCGGAATCGTTCTCGATGCACGGCGTCGAATATTATGGTGAGATCAGCTTCCTGAAGGCGGGCGTGCAATTCTCCGATCGCATCACGACGGTTTCGCCGACCTATGCGCGCGAGATTCAGACAAATGAGGGAGGTATGGGGCTCGGTGGGTTGCTGCGCGAACGGTCACAGGTTCTGAGCGGCATCCTCAACGGCATCGATATGTCGGTCTGGAATCCGGAAACCGACCCCGACATCGCCGCGCGTTTCAGCGCGACCGAGCTGGATTCCCGTGCGGCGAACAAACTGGCCCTGCAGCGCCGGTTTGCTCTTGATCCATCGCCAAACGCCCTGCTGCTCGGCGTGGTGAGCCGGCTGTCCTGGCAAAAGGGACTGGATATCCTCCTCGAGAACCTGCCGACCATCCTCGGTGAAGGAATGCAACTCGTCCTGCTCGGGAGCGGAGAGGCGGGTCTCCAGCATGCTTATCAGACCGCCGCAACGGCGCACCCGGGCCGGATCGCGGTTCTGATCGGCTACGACGAAGCGCTCGCCCATCTCGTTCAAGCCGGCGCCGACGCCCTCGTCGTGCCGTCACGCTTCGAACCATGCGGCCTGACCCAGCTTTGCGCCTTGCGATATGGCGCTGTCCCGATCGTATCGCAGGTCGGCGGCCTTGCGGATACCGTCATTGACGTAAGTGAGGCCGGTGGCGCTGCAACCGGCTTGAAGTTTGGGCCCGTCACGGCCGAAGCCCTCGCTGGCGCGCTGCAACGAGCCAGTCTCCTCTGGCACGACCAGCAAGCCTGGCGAAGGTTGCAATACAATGGCTTGTCGACGGATGTATCATGGCGCAAGCGGGCGAGCCGCTACGCCGCCCTGTATCGCGATGTCGTCGCGTCCCGCCGGAATCAATAGCACCGCATTTGCTGGGCGGCTGCTTTGCGCCAGCAGCGCGCCGTTCCGGGATGATTGCATCTCAAGAGCCGCCCAAAGGAAGCCTGGTTCGCGGCCATGCAGTTTGCCGACGCTACTTTCGTGCTGTCGCAATATCTTCGCCAACTCGATTGTCACCCGAGGCCAACGTGGGTAGATGGACCCGCGCCAGTTCCGAAGCTGCTTTGGTTGTTCCGCAGAGGCTTCGGCCTAGAAGGTGGCGGTGAAGAAACTCGATCTCGTCCGCGACCACTGCCTCGTGAGCCGGCCCGTCGTAGATGTCGAAGTGATCGACACCTGGATAGATGCGGAGCTCACCCTTCGGGGCTTGGCGCGCGGCCTCAACTGCAGGTCCCGGCTTGGCAACCTGATCGTCCGCAGCGACGCAAACCAGCCAGGGACAGTGCAGCGTGGCGGCATGTCGGATGGGACTATATGGTGGACCGAGCAGCCAGGCCGCGGAGACGCGGTTACGCCATCGCGATTCCTCGCCGATTGCGACAACGCGGCGCCAACCGACCTCAGATCCGGGCGCGCTGATGACTGCCGCCTCATGGGCCTGACCAACGGCAGCCAAATAACGACCTTCGGCCGCTGCAGCCTTCATTGCCTCTACGGCGTGCGGAGGTTTGGTGTAAGTCTGAGAATCCCTGTCGAGATATGGGACCTGGCTGATAACCGCGGCCACCCTGCGGTCCTCCGCTGCCGCGGCGAGCGCGTTGCCGCCGCCCAGCGAGGAGCCAAACGTCGCCACGCGTCCGGCATCGATATCGGGCAGCGAACGAGAAAACGCAATGGCAGCGCGCCAGTCTTCCAACTGAAGGGACGGCTCGAACAGGTCCGGCTCACCCGTGCTGTCGCCAAAGCCTCGATGATCGAAAACGAGTGCCGCGATACCGGCGGCGGCAAACCTTTCGGCGAACGCACCAAGCCGATCTCGGCGTGTGCCGGTCAATCCGTGGGCCATGACGATAACAGGTCTCAACCCTTCATCCGCCGCCGCGGGGTAAAACCACGCAGCGCATGTGTCATGACCGGAGGCGAACGTTAATTCCTTGCGACTCATGCTCATGGAACTTGTCCTGCTTGTTTTTGATCTCACAGCTTCCCAGCAGCGAGCCGAACCGGGGACTGACCCGGTCCAACTCGTTTCCGGATGGCTGCTGCCGACATTGTCGGAGACGGCCATCACGATTGATCAGGCCGCGCGCAAGATATTGAGCTGCTGCAGCGCGGTCACGCCATCGTCCAAGCCGACCTCTTCTGCGATCTTGCCATTCTCGACGCGGAGCACCGTTATTCCGCTGAAGCGCATTTTCCGGCCGGAAGCCGCCGGCAGTGATCCGATGATGAAATCGTCGAAAGTGGACCCCGTGTGTGTTCCGCCGCCTTCCCAACGACCGACGACGTAATCACCTTCCGCGATCAAGTCCGCAGTGCCCCCAAAGCCGAGATCTGGAAACGCATCGCGGAATCCAGTCATGAATTCCTTCACGTCCTTGCGACCCCGACGCGGTTCATGCAGCGAATACTGCAACAGCATGTCAGGCGCAGCGAGTTCGTCGACGATGTCGGGATTCCAGGGGTTGCCCCAGAACTCCTTGAACCAGCGGCCAACAATAGCTTTATTTTCCTCTTCCTTCGACATTCGTAATTCCTTCTCCATTGTGTGCTCACAGGTCGTAAGTGAAACGTACGCCGCGGCCTTCAGAGTCAGAGTCGCGTTCAAACTCTTGCCGCGTGTCATCGTCCTCTGACCTATTGCACGACCGATGTTCCAACCACCCGTTTCCCGACACGGAAGAATTTCGCTGCCACGGCATTTGCGCCATAGCGGTCGTCGGCGCAGCGACGCGCCCGGCGCTATCGGTTGGTCGCCATTCGATTTCAGCAATTGACCCACACGGCGACAGTATCCATATGGGAGCTAAGAATCGGATGAAGCCTGCCGTTTCGGACTAGCAAGCATGCGGCCTCGTAGCTCGGGCGGCGTCATTTCAAGTGGTTTCGTTCGGGAGTTTTCATGACCGCACTGTCTATCCTCGATCTCGTCCGCGTCACCGAAGAGACCGATGCGAGCGGCGCGCTCTACAACGCCCGCGATGTCGCGGTTCATGCCGAGGCCTGGGGCTATCGCCGCATCTGGGTCGCGGAGCACCACAACATGGCCGGCATCGCGAGCGCCGCGACTTCGGTCGTGATCGGTCATATCGCAGCGGGAACGAAGACCATCCGGGTCGGCGCGGGTGGCATCATGCTCCCGAACCATGCGCCTTATGTCATCGCCGAGCAGTTCGGCACGCTGGCGCGGCTGTTTCCCGGCCGCATCGACCTTGGGCTGGGCCGCGCTCCCGGCACCGACCAGCTCACGCTGCGCGCCTTGCGCCGCACGCCTGAAGCCGCCGAAAACTTCCCGCAGGACGTTCTGGAGGTCCAGGCCTTCCTGGCGCCCGCGGGTCCCAATCAACGCATCCGGGCGGTGCCGGCGGCTGGCACGGAAGTGCCGCTGTGGATTCTGGGATCGAGCAATTTCGGCGCGATGCTGGCGGGTGAACTCGGGCTTCCCTATGCCTTCGCCTCGCACTTTGCACCCGAGCTCCTGATCCCGGCGCTGCAGATCTACCGCAGCCGCTTCAAACCGTCCGAGCAACTCGACCGTCCCTACGCGATGGTCGGCGTCAACATCATCGCCGCCGACAGCGATGACGAAGCGCGCCGGCTGGCGACGACGCAGCAGATGTCGTTCACCAACATCTTCCGCGGCGCGCGCGGCCTCAGCCAACCTCCGATCGACGACATCGAGAGCTATTGGTCGCCGGCGGAAAAGAAGCAGGCGATGGGCATGCTCGCACGCTCCATCATCGGCTCGCCCGAGACGGTTCGCGCCGGCATCGATGCGCTGGTTGCGGAAACCGGCGCCGACGAACTCATGATCGTGTCCGATGTCTACGATCACGCCAAGCGGCTGCGATCCTTCGAACTGATCGCCGCCGCCGCGGGGATCGCGGTTCGCTGAACTAGATTTCGCAGCCGGCTGTATTCAAGGCCTTGCGCAAGCCACCAAATGCGCTCAGCCGACAGTGCAGGGGCTCGCTGGCGGCGGCTTTGGAACGCTCGGAATTGGCAGTTCGCCTGATATCGGTAGTTCGCCTGATATCGATGCTCTTTGGCTTCGGCTTGGGAAGGGCAGCGGTAGTGACCTTCTTTGCTTTGGGATCGTGCCGGTGGCGGTTAATCTTCGGGGCCTCCGAAGGCCGTACAATGGTGGCTTCCGCGGGCGGCGAAGGAGGAATGGGTTCGTTGACCAGAGCAGGCTGCGCTGGCATCTCGGTTTTCGCATAGTTAACTTCAAGCTTGTCGGCCTTCGCCAACGCACCATGTGAATCGGAAATGCCGACGGTTGTTTCGGCGGGGGGCTGAACGACCGCTGTTGCAGTGCGCGGCGGAGTTCTGAGTTCCATCGCCGCTAGTGCTCCTATGCCCAATGGGATGAGGAGGCCCAACAACACCATTCTCAACATGATGCTTCTCCGGCCATTATGGTGCCGGTGCAAATTCTCCGATCTAATGGGGCAATCTGGCGGCGGTCCGCGCAGGAACCTCACCCACGCGCACGATGTTTGTCGACAGGGTTAACCGCCCGCCGATGTCGCCTTATCGAGAGTATCAGCCGATCAAGGATCAGTCGATGAAATGAATTGTCGGCGCACCCTCCACACCGGCCTTTTGCATCGCAGCCTTCAAATCATCACTTGCCGTCCAGGCGCGCGCCTTGGCCAGGTCCGATACGTTGCCTACGATGACAAGGTCGTTAGCGTCTTCCGTGTTGCGGTAGACGCGGCAGTTAGTGACTCCAGCCGCGGTTCGGCTCGATTCGTGGGCGTCATAGCCCGGACGCCATGCTGCGTAGTCACGGACTCTGTGATGGATAATCATCGAAGCCATCGGTCCCTCCCGCATGTTGTTTTGCAGCGAACGGCAGCGCCGATCGCCGGTCAAGACCGTAAGCTTTTTTGTACCTGGCGTCTAATGAATGGCCTGCTGCACCGCAATTGCGGGCGTACGATCGCAAGGCAATTTCGGCGTAATGCCCACCGGTCTTTTTCTTTGTTCAAGCGGTGAGATGAACTCCTCGCGATCGTGGCATTCGTGACGCGTTCTTGATGGCTTGCAACGTGAGCCCGGTCGCGCCATTTCCCGGCTCGATGGCCCAGCGAAAAGTGCTAGGTTGTCGCGTGGGGGCGCACGGGACATCTGTCAAATGGATCGGTATCTAGGCGATCAATTCCCTTATGCGGCGTTCTTCTGGCCTGCGATTGTCGCTGCATCGGCCGCTGAAACCGCCTCGTCCGTCGCGGCGCAGCTTCTTGGATTCTCCGCCGATGCTGGCGGCGCCGGTCCTGCGCAGGAGCCGGAAGGAGCCACGCCAAGCACCATCGCGCTGGATCTGCACAGCGTCCGGCTGCGTGACTTTACTGTGGGGGGAAGCGGCGTTCCCGCCCTGCTGTGCCCACCGCTCGCGCTGCATGGAGCCGCGATCGCCGACCTCGCAGCCGGCCACAGTCTCGTTGATGCCCTTCATGGCGCCGGAATTGAACGTCTGTTCATGGCCGATTGGCGCTCTGCCAGCGCTGACATGCGATTTCTCGGGACCGACGAATATCTTGCCGATCTCAATGTCCTTGTCGATCATCTCGGCGGTCTGGTCGATCTCGTGGGGCTTTGCCAGGGCGGCTGGTTATCCCTGGTCTATGCGGGGCGCTTCCCGGCCAAGGTACGCAAGCTTGTGATGGCCGGCGCGCCGATTGATATTGCCGCGCAGCAATCCGGTTTGTCTGTTATCGCCGAGGCGACCCCGCGGTTCGTGTTTGATAGCCTGGTCAAGTCAGGCGATGGTCTCGTTATCGGCCGCAAGGTCGCGCCGTTCTGGGGGAACGAGACTGACCCGAACGATATCAGAAACGCTCTGCAGAGTGTGCACCCGATCGGCTCGCCGGAATTCACCCGATTAGAAGCCATCTTCAAGAACTGGAATTCCTGGACGATCGACGTTCCCGGAAAATACTATCTCGAAGTTGTCGAGAAACTGTACAAATGCAACGCGCTCGCCAGCGGAAACTTCGTCGCCCTGGGAAAGGAGATCGACCTCTCGCGGCTGCTGCTTCCGATGTATCTTCTGGCCGGAAGCGCCGACGACGTGGTCGCCCCGGAACAATTGCTTGCAGTGCAACGACTGGTCGGAACGCCGGCGCAATCTCTGCGCCATGCGATCGCTCCGTGCGGCCATCTAAGTCTGTTCATGGGGAGGCGCACGCTTGAGGAGTATTGGCCCGGGATTGTGCGCTGGATGAAGGAAGCGGAATGAGCCCGGTGACGTCCGCTGATAGAAGCTGCCGGACGTCGAGCTTCCAGCATGCCCGTTTGCGCCAAGAGCGGCCGTCCTCCTCGATGCCTGACAAGGAACCTTGCTCCGCGCAAGCGTCCCGCGTTCCGCGTTCCGTTCAAATTTTCCGCTACCACACCAAAGCCGCCCAAGGGACAAGCCAGAACCGCGATTCCATCGCAAACATGGCGAAGTCTTGATGTCTGGTCTGATTTCGACAGCGGAATTTAGTGGAGTTCAACAATGTCGACGACGCACCAGGGCAAATCCGGCGGTAAGCCCCGCCAGCGCAGCCGGAAGACGGACCAGCAGAGCCGGAAGTCAGGACAACAGCCAAGTCCGAATCTTGATCCGCAGAATGAAGCTCAGATCGGCCCAATGGTGGCGTCACCTGAGGTTTCCATGGCGATGGCGTTACCTGAGGTTTCCACGGAAATGGTGTCACCTGAGGTTTCCACGGACGACACAGCCGCGCCTGCGGCCGTCATCGGCGAAGTTGAACAGGCGGATGTGCCCTCGATTATCGCAGTTCTTCCTGCGAACGAGGACCCAGTCAGTATTCAAGAGAACCCAGTCAGTATTCAAACCATCGCGAATGCGTACCGGGACTACACCAGGATGTCGCTTCAGGAGAGCGGGTTGCTCGTCGAGAAGCTCATCGGCGCGCGGTCGTTCGACAAGGCAATTGAGATTCAGACCGAATTTGCAAGGCAGGCCTATTTGACGTTTGTTGCCGAGACGCAAAAGATTTGCGAGCTCTACCGCGAACTTGCCAGGCAGACATTCACACCTTGGGGGAGCATGCGACCAAGGTGAACCAGGCTGCCGATCACGACCGTTCCTTCCGGAGAGCACCCATCCGATGTAAATTGTTGAAGCAATTGCCCTGCTAACGGCGTCAGCCTAGGATACCCAAAAAGGGCGGACCATGGCGCTTATCAGGACGATCGACACCGGGCTCTATCGGATCCCGCTGACCGTTAGCCTCTCCGACAGCACGCACGGCCAAATCAACGCCTTCGAATTGATCACGTGCCGTGTCCGCGATTCCGACGGGGCCGAAGGTGTCGGCTATACCTACACGGTCGGCCGCAATGGCGGCGCGATTGCCGATACGCTCCGGCGGGAAATTCCCGGACTGATCGAGGGCCGCGAAGCGGACGACACGGAAGCGATCTGGCATCATGTCTGGTGGGCATTGCACTATGGCGGCCGCGGCGGGCCGCCCGTGCTCGCGCTCTCCGCGCTCGATATCGCGCTGTGGGACCTCAAGGCGCGCCGCGCTAACGTGCCGCTGTTTCGTCTGCTCGGCGGCTTCGACGCGCGCGTACCCTGTTACGCCGGCGGCATCGACCTCGATCTTTCCGTGGAGGCGCTGCTGCGGCAAACGGACGACAATCTCGCCAAGGGCTTTCGCGCCATCAAGATGAAGGTCGGCCGGCCCGATCTCGCCTCCGATGTCACGCGCGTGCAGGCGATGCGCAAGCATCTTGGAGACGGCTTTCCGCTGATGGCGGATGCCAACATGAAATGGACGGTCGAGGAGGCGATCCGCGCCGCGCGCGCCCTGCAATCCTGCGACCTGACCTGGCTTGAGGAGCCGATCATTCCCGATGATGTTGCCGGTCACGCCCGCATCATGGCCGCCGGCGGCGTGCCGATCGCGGCGGGCGAAAACCTGCGCTCGCTGTGGGAGTTCAAGAACTATATCGCGGCCGGTGCGGTGTCGTATCCCGAGCCCGATGTCACCAATTGCGGCGGCGTCACAGTCTTTATGAAGATCGCGCGGCTCGCCGAAGCGTTCAATCTTCCGGTGACCAGCCACGGCGCACACGACATTACCGTCCACCTGCTCGCAGCCTGCTCAAACCGCTCCTATCTCGAGGCCCACGGCTTCGGGCTCGACCGCTACATCGAGCAACCGCTCGTCCTCGAACAGGGCATGGCACTGGCGCCGGCGCGGCCAGGCCATGGCATCACCTTCGACTGGAGCGGACTGGCGCACGTCGCGTCATAGGCCAACGACGCTTGCACCAGAGAAAAGACATTTCGCGGCCCAGTTCGCCGGTCCACGCCCAGCAAACGGATGTCCGTTCTGGCCGCCGGAAAGCTGGACTGGCGCCGCAGCGAGCACCTCACGGCAAACGAAGAAGGCCCCGTGGGGACGGGGCCTTCAGACGCACAAAAACCGCTCTGGTTCTACTTCTTCCCTTTGGCCGCGGGCGCGGACGCGATCGGCGCACTGGCGCCTGCGTTGGGCGGAGCGGCGCCTGCTTTGTGCTGGTAATCAGGGCCTGACATGGGAACCGGCTTCTTGGCTTTTGGATCAACCGCGACGGACGCACTGGCGCCCGCGTTGGGCGGAGCGGCGCCTGCTTTGTGCTGGTAATCAGGGCCTGACATAGGAGTCGGTTTCTTGGCTTTTGGATCAACCGCAATGGACGCACTGGCGCCTGCATTGGGCGGAGTCGCGCCGGTCTTGCTGGAGTCTTTTGCGATCATTGGCGGCGCGGTCTGAGCCAACGCCAATGACGATCCAAGGGCAAAGAACGAAATGGCTGCCGCCGTAACGAGTTTCTTCAAGTCCGCCTCCCATTTAAAAGTGACCAAGACGCACAGTCTGTTCCACGGCGGCGCGGCGGTCAAACTTGATTTCGCGGACCAACGGTCGCAGCACGACGTCATTGCGACCGGCACTGACCTAGGCCAGGGCGATGGCAGAATTGACCGTGGCCTGGCCGTTGCCGGACTGTCAGCCCGCCATGCTGCAGCAGCGAAGCCGGGCTCAGGCCGCGGCGAAGACCTCGCCTCCCTGGTCAGGGGAGGCGAGATCAGGCAACTCAGCGCTCGGCTTGCCGAAATCAGCTGCGGGGGATCGGGGGGCTGAAGCCGCCGTTGAACGAAAGCAGCTTCGCGATCTGCTGCGGCGTCAGCAGGTCGTGATTCCGGGGAATGTGCGGATGCGCAATGGTGCTGGTGCCAATCAGGGAAGTGATGCCACCTGAAGCGGTCGCAAGCTCGGCGTCGTTCAGAAGTCCGGTATTGCTGGTCATCGGTTTGCTCCGTCGTGCCCGACCGGGGCGATCATCGCTCCGTTTCATCGGTGAGCCGGACCATGCCCCCGTCTGCCGCCCCGCGCTGTTCCCTGGGGAACAAGCCTTGCGTTGGGCGCAGTCCGCCTTTGGCCGAGCGGCATTGGCCAGTCATCGCTTCTCCTGCATGCGCGCACGCACAAACACGACGACCTTCGCAGCCTGGTGAAGCCTTCGCATGAGGAGTGGGGCGCCACCGTATTTTTACGGGGTGCGAGGCTTGGGCCGTTCAAGGTGCATTCATAATGAACTGCCTATTCAGCGCCGGGGGCGGCAGACTGTTTATGATGGGACCGTTATGTCGCGTGCCCCTGATGATTTCGATCCGCTGGCCGTTGTTATTGACTGGCTCGACGCATGTCGATCACGTGACCTCAACGCGTTGCTCGATCTTTACGAGGAGTGCGCCATTCTTGAATGCGATTGCGAGGGTGTGCGCCTGACCGGGCGAGAGCCGTTGTCGGCTTACTGGTCCGGCAAACTGCAAAACCAGCTCCCGACTGCCTTTACCCTCGACGATCTCACGGTGACGGAAGACGGCATTTGGGTTGATTATCGGAACAACAAAGCCAGTCTGGTGCGGGCGCACTTTCGTTTCAGCCCGTCAGGCAAGATTGAGCGCACCCACTGCGGGCCGTTGGACCGACGGCTGTCGGCATAGCCTACATTCGCGAACCATCGATGATCGCTATCAGGTTCAAAGGCGGACGGCGACTAAGGCGACACTTGAGTATCTTGCCGGGAACAAGTGGTAATCCGGGACGTTAGTGCCGACGGTAACACGCTCGCAGACCTTCGATGGGCCACCAAGGTCCCCGCTTGCCGTCCGTCGACTTCTCTGCGTGAGCCCTGCCGAGCACCCGCTCGGCAGGGCTTTTTATGAATCTCGGCAGCGCCGCCAATCATCGCGACGAAGTTTTCTCGGACACTGCATCAGCATTCTCAAACGAGGCGCAAACCTCAAGCGCGCGCGAGTAGGGATTGCGGCGGCCAGGCAAACGCCGGCTGCCTATTTTTCCCGCCCCGGAACATATCTCGCGATCACGGTGTTGACGTGCATTCTTGGAGACACGGTCATGGCATCGAGCGCGCGCATTTTTTTCGCAGGGGTGGGAACTACTTTTGTCATCCTGGGAGTTGGCTTTGGCAGCGGACTCCTGATGGCTAACTCGGCGCTCAAGGACCACTCCGGCTACCAGGCACGGACGACCGCGGAACTGCCGTCCCCCGTCAGGGTCATTCTGCCTACAACGGCAGAGGCGGCCCAGCCGCCGCAACCGCCGCAACAGACATCGCGACAGGCTGCAGTGGTGGACTCGGCACCCGAGCCGGTGCAGGCAGCGCAACCGGAAAAACGCGTTGAGAAGCCGGACGCGAAGAAGGCCGAAGCCGACGCGCGGGAACGCCGCAAGCGCTACGCCGAACGCAAATTAAAGCGCGAGGCCGCCCGCGCCAAACAGCGGCTGGAGCCGCGAGAGCACGAAGAAGGCCGGGTCATGGCCTTTGGTGGTGACGACACGTCGCGCGTGGCGCTGTTCGGCAACTAGACGGCGCGAACACTTGAACGCGTGAGCGGCCCCTCAAGCTCGTCCGCCTATTTGTCCGTAAAAAACGTCAGTAAGACTTTTCCCTTTTCGCCGATCAGGCAGAGAAAGGTTCGGCGCGTGTCCTGCTTGCCTTTTTCGAGATAGGCGTCTCCAATAACAATTGTTTTGATGGGCGTGTCCTCGACCTTCGTATTGGCCTTTGCAACCGTCATTCCGTCAACGTCGAGAGTCACGTCCTTGATGCCGGGATTGCGCTCTCTCAGTGCAATCAAACCCGTCGACCGGCACGCCTCCAGTTCGGGGTTCGCAACTTGAGCTGATGCATTTCCGACAGAAATGCCGATAAACAATGTCGCGAGAGCGATTGCAGTTTTTCCAACGCGCATTTTGGTCTCCAACATGAAGTTTCAGTACGAACAAGTGCCGGGATGTCGCCGCTGCTGGCCAAGTGAAAGTTGCGGCCGCCAACGCTGTCGCGTTTTCGAGCGAAGCATGCCCTCGGACTTGATCCGGGGTGGATATCGCTTCGCAGAGCAATCAAGTTTACGCAGATTGCGTAAACTTATCTGCGGTAGAAAACGCGTCCGGGATAACGGCCTGGAGCTTCGGTTCTGATTCAATCAGAACCGATAAGACTCTAGGCTGCAGCGATCGTCTTTTCGATATCATGCACCGCATGACCGGTAAGGTCCTTCGAGATCTCGCCGCGAAGAACCTCCGACAGCTTTTTATGATAGCTCTTGCGAAGCTCGCCCAGGGTGCGCGGGGCGGCGATGATGATGAGATCCGAAATTTCGCCTTCCAGAACCCGTTTGTTGAGTAAACCCGCTATTCCGCCGGCGAAGCCGTCTTCTGCGGCCTGGCTTTCGTCAGGATTGGCAGAACTGCTCTGATGGCCCGAGCCGGACCCCTTGTTTACGTTTTCGATCTCCGATTCAGGCATCGCCGTCAGCGTTGGGCTAGCCTCATCGCCGGTATTGCTAAAAAGGTTGAACTTTTCTCCGTCGGCGACGGCCACGATTGTTCCCTTGGGGAGCAACATGAAATCTCCAGAGTGTGAGGAATGCACTGAGATGCAGGCTGTACGTCAATCGATCAGGGCGCGCTTGGTTCCGGAACCGGAATGCGGCGCCCCAAGTAACCTGCTATGTCCACGGGAGATTGAGAGCGCCAGAATCTCCCTCAGTTTTGACTTTGGGAGACAGGCATCAGCCCCGACGCCGAAGCGATCAGTGACACGCCCGCCAGGAGAACCAGTATCAACACCGCCTTGCGAAACGTCTCGTCGTTGATGGTCCCGTAGAGTTTGAAGCCGATCCATATGCCGGCAACCATGAAAGGAAGCCCGATGCCGTACAGTTTGACGGTTTCGACCGTGTACGACCCTGCGACGAGTTGCGCGATCGAGATGATCACAAATGCCGCAAACAGCACCGGTTGAAACACGGAGCGTTGCTTGTCCCTGGACCAGCCGCGCCACTGGCAGGAGAGGGTGGAGATGATGCCGCCGAGACCGGTGAGACCTCCGAGCAAGCCGTTGGAAATGCCGATCGCAACATCGGCCGGCGCCCCGATCTTCATTGGCTTTATGGGTGGCCGTGCAAGGCTGTATGTTGCGTAAAGGACCAGCAACACTCCGACGCCGAAGCGCAAGTAAGTTGGATTGATGTGGTCAACAGCATCACGCCGATCGGGATGCCGATTGCCGTACCGAGCGTCAGCGGCCAAATGTCTTGCCAGCGCAACTCATGACGCAGCTTCGCGATGCCGTATCCTTGCGTGAGTAGCCCATAGCCGGCAATCAGCGCGGCCGTCTGAATCGGCGTGATGATGTGCAGCCATATACCGGATACGACGAGGCCCATCGCGAATCCGGAAAACCCGCTGACGAAGCCGCCAAGAAATGTTGCAAGAATAAAAGGAAGTATGAGGTTTCCATCCATGTTGCTCGCTCCATAGGAAAGCGAGCAGCGCTTGCATGGGGTCACCCACTTCACGGGGAGGCTGCGACGTCCCCAGGCAATATTCTATAGGCTTGGACTTCGGGTTGGCAATGATCTCGACATCAGATGGTCGTCCGACGCATGAGAGGCCGACCGCGGCATTGAAGTCAGGACAAGCGCACTCACGCCGGAACCGGGATCAGAGGCGCAACCTCCCGGTCCTGCGGGTCGTCGCTCGCCGCTAGCCCCGCCGCGACGCCGACGCGATCGGCCTCCGGACGGTTCTGGCTCATCTTGCGCTTGCCCTCGAACCGCACGACCGGAATGCGCACGCCGACGATCCCCCGCAACTGCGCGGCGATGAAATCGGCGGGAGCATCGGCGACGGCCCAGGGTTGTGCGCGCGATCCTTCCTGCTTGTTCGTCAGGCGCGTCACTGCATCGAGCAGACGCTCGGGCTCGTCGAAGAACTCGACCGGACCGTAAGCGTGCACGGCGACGTAATTCCAGGTCGGCACCACCTTTCCGGTCTCCTGTTTGGTCGCGTACCAGGACGGCGTCACGTAGGCCTCCGGACCCGAGAAGATGGCCAGAGCTTCCCCGATCGGGGGCAGACGCCAGTGCGGGTTGGCCCTTGCCAGATGCCCGTAGAGCGTTCCGTGCTCGCCCTCGGTCTCGTCGAGGAAGAACGGCAGGGGCGTCGCCACCGGGCCTTCGGCGGTGGCCGTCACCAGAGTGGCCAGCCGGGCGCCGCGGATGGTCGCCCGAATGCTCTCGAAATCGTCGTCCTTGAAGGCGGGGGGTACATACATCGCGTTTCTCCGTTTCCCGGCCCGGAGATAGTTCGAATCTGGCACACACGAAACTGCCAGTTATCGACATTCTTACTGGTCCAGCTATCGAGGCCTCCCGGCGGCGACTTCGTCGACGGCCTGGGCGAGAAGTGTGCAGCCCCGCTCGATTTGCCGCACTTCCAGCGCTGCGAAGCCCATGACGAGACCGACCACCTCCGGACGGGAGCGGCGCCCCTGCCGGCGCCGGTCGAACAGCGCCGAGACAGGGTAGACGCCGACGCCTTTCGACCGGGTGGCCTCGATCAACGCTGCTTCGAAATCCTGCGCCAGATCGCGGAACCACACCACGACGTGCAGGCCGGCATCCGTGCCGTCGATCTGGATTCTGTCGCCAAACCTGCGGCGCAAGGCGTTGAGGAGAGCCTGCTGGCGTTCAGCGCTGCGCCGGCGAACACGTCTGACGTGACTGTCGTACGCACCGCTCTCCAGCATCGTCGCAAGCGCCTCCTGCTCGATCTGGGGCGTGTGCCGGTCCATGATCTGCTTGGCCGCGCCAAACAGGGAGCGCAAGTCGGCGGGCACGACCAGGTAACCGAGCCTCAACGTCGGCGATAGCGTCTTGGACACGGTGCCGAGATAGACGACGTTCCCGCTGCCTTCCAGCGAATGAAGCGGCGGGACCGGTTTGGTGCCGTATCGATACTCGCTGTCGTAGTCGTCTTCGATCAAATAGGCATCCAGCCGTCGCGACCATGCGAGCAACTGGTGCCGACGTCCTATCGGCAAAACACCACCCAGCGGGTATTGATGCGACGGCGTCACGTAGGCGAGCCGCGCTTCGACCGTCGCAAGCCGCTCCGTCTCCAGGCCGTCGCGATCGACCGGAATTGGTATCGCGACGGCGCCGGTGACCGAGAAGGCGTGTCGCGCCATCAGGTAGCCCGGGTCCTCCATGACGAACTGGTCGCCGGCGTTGAGCAGCAGCCGCGCGCAGATGTCGAGCCCTTGCTGTGATCCGTTCACGACGACGATCTGGTCGACGTCGCAGCGCACGCTCCTCGAACGCCAGAGATAGCCCTGCAGCGCCGTTCGGAGCCGCAGCGATCCGCAGGGATCGTCGTAGGCCAGTCTCTCAGGCCGCCGGTTCAGCGCCGAGACCATGGCCTTCTTCCACGCGAGCGTCGGGAAGTCTGACGGCGAGAGGTCGCCATACCTGAAGTTTGCGACGAGGCCGCGCGGCGGCAAGGTCCAGCCGGGCGGGTCGTGTCGCAATCGCTCGCCGAATTTCGAAAGCCGGACGTTGCGCACCGAGGGCTTTGATGCAGTGCGGGCGCGTCCTTTCTCGACGACGGCGCGGGCAACGCGCGGCCGAGCCCCGTGGCGAACTTCGATAAAACCTTCCGCGGCGAGCTGCTCGTAGGCGACCGTTACGGTCGTGCGCGAGACGCCCAGCTCGCTGGAAAGGGCGCGGGACGATGGCAGCAGGCCGTCAACGCCGTACACCTGCTCCATGATCTGATCCCTGAGCGTTTGGTAGATTTGGCGGGCTCCCATCCGCCCCGCGCGACGCGCCGGAACCGTCTTCATCTGGACCATTCGATATCCGCAAGAAGCGTTAATCTCGTGTGCCAGTGTGCTGCGAAACGGGTCGAAAACCAACCGGCTTTTGCGGAGCGTGGCGACCGCTGGCGTCCGCCAATGCCCTGGCGAACTACGGAATGATGGTGAGTGATTACGGTGACGGTGCTGGACTGCGCCCTTTTGGCCGCTTCTTATGACGGTGAGAGTGCACTCAATTGCTCCGCCGCATTGGGTGAACGAAGTACGACTGATTAAGTGCACGGTCGATTAAGTACACTGTGGAGCAGGTGTTTGTTCTTGGCACTTTAGTTTATTACGGTGACAGTCCAGCACTGTCACCGTAATTGCAGGGGTGAATTACCGTTTATCCAGCGTGACTCGCTCTTATTTTTTAAGCAGAGAACGCCGATGGTTAGAGATTTCTTCCTGCCACTTCATAAATTGCGCAAGGCTAATGGAGACTCCCAACAGGCGACGCTTAGCATCTAGCGAGTCTCGGTAGATGATCGAAACGTAGTCACGGGTGAGTTGCTCCGGCGAAAGAGGATAAGCAAATTCGCGACCAGGCTCGCCGAAATAGATAGCGTATTCCTCTCCAACGGCCGCGTTACCGCGGAGAACCTCCATGACTTTGATCCGAATAAAGAGCCTATCGCGAGGAAGCTTCGCAGGCGCTCCAGATTGATCACGCCCACTGAGCGAACTCGGCGACATTATTGCGCGCACTCTGGCAACCACGACGTCCTTTGCTTCGGCTGGAAGCCCGGCCAAGTTCAAATCTGACGGCAGTTGATCGAGAAAATATGCTACCGGCGCCCGGTCATTGGCCACCATTTGAATCACGTTTCCGCGGCCGTCAAAGTTCTGAGTAACCGCGACGCCTTGAGCACGAAGATGCTCCGGGGGAGGCAATTGAATTGCATAGCGAGGCAAGCCGCTGTCGACTGATGCTCCACTAGCAATCGACATGAGTATCGTTGTGCCGATAGCCGCAACCCAGCCCATAACGAAGCACCCCATTGCAGCAAAGAACCACTTTCGGTCGACCGCGACACATCATTACGCCTCGCTTAACGGTTGCAAATGAAACTTGGCATTACGATGACAGTCCACAGGACTGCCACCGTAATTGTCGTCATTCCGGGGCGCGCGAAGCGCGAACCCGGAATCCATCATGCCGCATGCGCTGTCGCTCGATGGATTCCGGGCTCGATGCTGCGCATCGCCCCGGAATGACGGCGGGGAGAGCTGCGACAAAACAACACGACGGGCAAATCACTTCGATTTTACCGAAATCGTGTCAAGTCAAAAGATTCCGAAAATCGAAAATATTCTTGTTGCCGTCCCACCCAAATCAGTGCGCATCTATCGCCATCCCGTCCCACTCAGAGGGGCGTCGGCCGTCGTCATGACGAGGGGCGGGTTGCGGTGGACGTGACAGTTGCGATTGACGGTCGCGGCTGAAGCGTACGGCGAAAGCGTGTGGTCCTGGCGCCCGTAACGGCGTCAAGCTCCGAAGAAGCTAACGCTTCCGAGGGGTGACGGTGGCAATAGAGGCCGTCTCACCGGGGAGAGCGCGTCATAAGCCGTAAAGCCACTGCGCAGGGAATGTCGGATGTTCTCCGCTGCCCTGTATGCTCATGTGCAGCATTCTTATGCACAATCGCACATGAGACCGCGGGTGCAGCGCGCATCCGGCATTCCCTGCGCCCTCTGATTTCCAGAGGGCATCTCGGTTGCACAACTCGGGCGCTTCGCGCGGCGAGGGTGCGGAGCCATGTCCTGCATTGTGAATTGTGAAACGGCAAACCGCCTCTTTGGTGAACATCGTCGCTGGACAGGATGTCGCATTTTGCGATGCAGCAAACCTTTCAAGATTTGAAAGCCCGGCCCCTGCTAACGGGCAATGGCGTTTTGCCCGGCTTCTCTGTATTGGTTCGGTGGCATACAAGCTTCGGAGCCGGGTGTTCGCGCTCCGCAAAAAATTACGTGGGAGGAAACATGCGCAAATTGATTTTGGCTGCGGCATCGATTGCAGCTTTGGCCCTGGCGGGCCCGGCGTCGGCGCAGTCGCCGATCGTCATCAAGCTCAGCCATGTCGTGGCGCCGAACACGCCGAAGGGGCTGGCGTCGGAGAAATTCAAGGAACTGGCCGAGAAGTACACGGGCGGCAAAGTCAAGGTCGAGGTCTACCCGAATTCGCAGCTCTACAAGGACAAGGAAGAGCTGGAGGCGCTGCAGCTCGGCGCGGTGCAGATGCTGGCGCCGTCAAGCGCCAAGTTCGGGCCGATCGGCGTCAAGGAATTCGAGGTGTTCGATCTGCCGTACATCCTCCCCGACCTGAAGACGCTGCGCAAAGTCACCGACGGTCCGCTCGGCGCAAAGCTGCTGAAGCTGCTCGATGCCAAGGGAATGACCGGTCTCGCTTACTGGGACAACGGCTTCAAGCAGATGAGCGCCAACAAGAAGCTGATCACGCCGGCCGACTACAAGGGCCTGAAATTCCGCATCCAGTCGTCGAAAGTGATCGAGGCGCAGATGCGTGCGCTGGGCGTGATCCCGCAGGTGATGGCGTTCTCCGAAGTGTATCAGGCGCTGCAGACCGGCGTCGTCGACGGCCAGGAAAACTCCTGGTCGAACATCTACACCCAGAAGATGCACGAGGTGCAGAAGCATATCACCGTCACCAATCACGGCTACATCGGCTATATCGTGGTGGTGAACAAGAAGTTCTGGGACGGCCTGCCGGATGATGTTCGTGGCCAGCTCGACAAGGCCATGAAGGAAGCCACCGCTTACGGCAACGGCCAGTCGCAGAAGGAAAACGACGAAGCGCTCGCCGACATCAAGAAGAGCGGCAAGGCGGAGATCGTCACGCTGACGCCGGAGCAGGACGCTGCGATGCGCAAGGCGATGGAGTCGATCTACAAGGATGTCGCCGGCCGCGTCGGCCAAGGGCTGATCGACGAGTTCCTGAAGGAGACCAGGGGCGCGACCAACTAAGACGACGATTTGAGATGCCGGGAGCTTCCAGGCTCCTGGCAGGGGCGAATGGATCGTTCTCCGTCATGGCCGGGCTTGTCCCGGCCATCCACGTCTTTCCTTGCTGACGCGCGCTAGCAAGACGTGGATGCCCGGGGTTCGATAATTGGGGGATATAGATGCTTCTACGCATCCTCGACCGGCTCGAGGAACTGCTGATCACATTCCTGATCGCGGCCGCTACGGTGATCATCTTCATCGCGGTGATGCATCGCTATCTGGTCGGCATTCCTCTTCTCTACCCGTACCTGTTTCCCATCAACCTCGCATGGGCGCAGGAGCTCTGCATCATCATGTTCGTGTGGATGGCGAAGTTCGGTGCCGCCTATGGCGTGCGCACCGGCATCCATGTCGGCGTCGACGTGCTGGTCAACAAGCTCGGTCCGAATAAGCGCAAAGTCACCGTCATATTCAGTCTGCTGTGCGGTGCGCTGTTTACGTTCGTCGTTGGCTCCATGGGTGCGAAATTTGTCTGGGGGCTCTACCACACCGACCAGGTGACGGCCGACATGGAGATTCCGAGCTGGATCACCTATCTCTGCGTTCCGCTCGGCTCCTATTTGATGTGCTTCCGCTTCCTGCAGGTGGCCAATAATTTCTGGCATACCGGGCATCTGCCGCATCACGACGAAACCCAGGTCGAGGGCGTGGAGATCGATGCGCCCGGTGTCGGCGCTGGGGGGATCGCCCGATGATCACGCTGATGATCTTCGGGCTGCTCGTCGCCCTGATGCTGACGGGTATGCCGATCTCGATCGCGCTCGGCCTGACCGTGCTGACGTTCCTGTTCTTCATGACCTCGGTGCCGATCGAGTCCGTGGCGCTGAAGCTTTTCACCGGCATCGAGAAGTTCGAGATCATGGCGATCCCGTTCTTCATCCTGGCCGGCAACTTTCTGACCCATGGCGGCGTCGCCAGACGCATGATCGCTTTTGCCAGAACGATGATCGGCCATTGGCCCGGAGGGCTCGGCATCGCCGCCACCATGGCAGCCGCGCTGTTCTCGGCGGTGTCGGGGTCTTCGCCCGCAACCGTCGTCGCCATCGGCTCGATCATGCTGCCGGCGATGCTGTCGGTCGGCTATCCCAAGCGCTTTGCCGCCGGCGTCATCGTCACCGGCGGCGCGCTCGGCAATCTGATTCCGCCGTCGATCATCATGGTGATCTATGCGGTGGCGACGAGCGGGGCGGTTTACTTTGGCCCGAATGGCGAGAAAGTCGCCTCTGCCTCGGTCGGGCAGTTGTTCATGGCCGGCATGGTGCCGGGCGTGATCCTGGCGATCATGCTGTCGGGGACCACGTGGTATCGCGCGTGGAAGAACAACATTCCGCGGGTCGAGAAGGCTTCGTGGGGCGAGGCGTTCAAGGCGTTCGTGGACTCGTTCTGGGGCGTCTCCCTGATAGTCGTGGTTCTCGGCGGCATCTATCTCGGCTGGTTCACGCCGACCGAAGCCGCGGCGATGAGCGCGGTTTATGCCTTCCTGATCGAGATGTTCATCTACAAGGACCTGAGGTGGAAGGACGTGCCAAAAGTCCTGCTCGTCTCCGCCAACATGAGCGCGATGATCCTCTACATCGTCACCAACGCGGTGCTGTTCTCGTTCCTGATGACGAGCGAGCAGATCCCGCAGGCGATGTCGAACTGGATCACGAACAGTGGCATCACCTGGATCACCTTCCTGCTGGTGGTGAACCTGCTGCTGCTTTTGGCCGGCAACGTGATGGAGCCGTCTTCGATCGTGTTGATCATGGCGCCGATCCTCTATCCGATCGCGGTCAAGCTCGGCATCCATCCGGTGCATTTCGGCATCATGATCGTGGTCAACATGGAAATCGGCATGTGCCATCCGCCGGTGGGTCTCAATCTCTACGTGGCCTCCGGCATCGCCAAGATGGGCATTACCGAATTGTCGATCGCGGTGCTGCCATGGCTGGTCACGCTCCTGGTTTTCCTCGGCCTCATCACCTACATCCCGGAATTGTCGCTCTGGCTGCCGCGGACGCTCGGGATGCTTTAGTTCAGGAAGGTTTGGCGGCGCGACATTACATCTTGGTAAGGGAAGGCACTCTTGCCTATCGTTAAGTTGATTGCCGGCAGTGGCCGGCTCATCTTCATGCAACCTTTCAACGGAGGTCAGCATGAGGAAGTTCACCATCGCCGCGGTCGCGGTGCTCGCCATCGCCGGTTCGACGGCGGTCTATGCCCAGCACCGTCATTGGGGCTACGGGCATATGCGGATGAACCCGGAAGACCGGGCGGCGTTTGCCGACGCGCGGATCGCCGCCGTGCATGCCGGGCTCAAGCTGACCGCCGACCAGGAAAAGCTGTGGCCAGCGGTGGAAACCGCGGTGCGGGAATTCGCCAAACTGCGGATCGACCGCGCCAATGCGCGAATGGATGCGCGGCGGGACGATTCGAGCCCGCAGAAGCCGGATGATCCGGTGGCGCGCCTGCGCGAGCGCGCCGACAACATGGCGACTTCGGCGGCCGCCATGAAGAAAATCGCTGATGCGGCCGATCCACTGTACAAGACGCTGGATGACGGCCAGAAGCGCCGCCTGGCCGTGCTGACCGGAATGGACCGGTTTCATGGCCGTGGCGAGGGCTGGCGGGAACGCCGCATGGAGCGTTTTGAGCGGGATCGCGACGATGGCGGCCGGGATCGCGGCTACAACCGCAACCGCTACGACCGGGATGACGGGCCGGACCGAGGGGGCCCGGAGCGGCTCTGAGCACAGGTTTGCCGAGTTCGGCCCGGCTAGAGCGTTTTCCAGCGAAGTGGACACCGGTTCGCGTCAAGAAAACGCGTCAAAACAAGAATCTAGAGCCCTGTTCCGATTCCATCGGAACGGAAAAGGCTCTAGGGGCGGAAGCCGCTGAAATCCAGCGGCTTTTTGCCTTTCCGGGCCCGCGCCAAAGGCCGGGAAAACTCGCTCCAGTTTGCTGGACATCGGGGAATCGCTTTGCTAAACGACGCCCTCTTGCATGGGCTTTTCCGGACCAAGTCCGGGCGCATAGCTCAGTTGGTAGAGCAGATGACTCTTAATCATCGGGTCCCAGGTTCGAGCCCTGGTGCGCCCACCAAGCCCTTCAAGAACTTAGCCGGCTTCACCGTTTGAAACGCGCCGACTAAAACGGTTTTTCAAACGGTATTTTGCGCGCTGGTGGAACCGTCCGCTCTCTACAATGTGATCGGCGCTGGGGCACAGGGGCTGCCCGCGATCGATCGTTCAGGGAGGCGGGCGGCAAAGTGAAAGTGTCTGCCATCGCCGAACTCGCTTTGCGAGATCATCAAATGGATCGACTTGGCCCTCTCAAGGCTGAAACAGGGGTTCGATTCCCCTAGGGAGCGCCATGTGTTCAAGCCGCAATTGATATTCTTGATCTTTTCGACTTGATTGTCCCACTCCATTCTACCGTGGGACAGTCTTTGTTCTTCATCCGATCTCGTATCGCTCAGATCGCTGTGCTTGTGGAACAGATGCAATGCCCAGGCGCCGAAGCTGCCTGGTCATCCCCGACAAACTAAATCCACCGGCGGCAAGGCTCAGATGATCAGCTTGCGCATGGCGGCATCTGCCGTTTTCTTCCGGCTTGCCGCCCTGGTATAGCGCTCAACCTCTTCCAACGTCTGATGCCCCGTGATCGCCATAATCTCGTGCGGCGTTGCGCTCGCTTCGGCGAGCGCGGTCGAGGTGGCCTTGCGGACACCATGTGCCGAGCAATGTGGAAGGTCGGCTTGACGGCACCAGTCCTTAAATTTGTTGCCAAAACCATTCGCTGTGAAGGGTTTGCCGAATTCGGTTAGCAGGAAGATCATTCTATTGCTGACCTCAGCCGCCGCGATGCTCTCGGCGAGAGCCGGGTGCACCAGTATATCTATGTCGATCGGATTTCGATGTTCGTTCTTCGCTTGGCGGAAACGGACCCGGCCTTCTCGAATGTGCTGGCGGCCGAGCCTGGGCGCATCCTCGCGGCGGCCGGCCGTATAACGAAGTAAGTCCAGAGCAAGCCGAGCTTGCGTGCCGAGGGGATGGCGGTCGTAATATCGCTGGATCTCCTCGTCCGTCCATGTGTGGTGTCCATCCGACCGGTACTTGAGTTTCTTGACACCGATCGTCGGGTTGACCCCCGTTTCGCCGGCCTCGTTGGCCCAGGAAAACATGGCACGAAGCGCTTTTATACGCTGATTGGCTGCGGCCGGTGTTTCAATTTTGGCGTCGCGAATTCGGCGCACGTTGCGCGCCTGCATCGTGGCGACAGGCTTAGCCCCGTGCTCAGCGCAATCTCGTCCAGCGCGCGGCGTTGCCAGTTTTGCGTGCTGCCGTCCAACGCCCTGTAAGCGGCACTCGCATAGTAGCGAATGCAGAGATAACGCAATGAACCTTTTTTTGACTCGTTAGCCTGCCGCATCGGCGCGATAGCTGCCGCGGCGATGGCTGCTTGATATTCCTCTAGGAACTCGGGCGTACCGGGAAGGGCGTGAATGCGTACTTTGCGTTTTCCCGGCAAGCGAACGTAACAACGCACGTTGTCGTGACGATCGACATCCTCGCTAAAATACTTGAGACGCACGCGCATTTGTTTGCCGAGTTTCAATCCCATGAATTTTCTCCGCCATCGTCGAATGCATCAAAAGCGCAGTCAAGCTTCTTGAGGTCAAAAACAACCCGCCCCCTAAGTCTTTCCGGCCCGGGCATCTCGCCGGCTGCGACCATTTTATCGAATGTCGATGGGCTAATACCGACATATTCAGCGGCCTGAGAACGAGATAGGCCGCGCGGCGGCAATGACGGCGGCAACGCGCTACTGCGGCGCGCGGGTGACTTACGGTCGGGCATGATCAAACCTGAAGGATACAGACAGTTTCGTGGCGCCCGGTGCATGCCGTGCTCAATCACTGGGACTGGCTTTCGGTCTTAGTCCGGGACAGGAAGAGCGAGTGGCGAGGGCGGTATATAAGCGACGTTTAGCGGCGTGGTTGGACTGCCGTGTTCCATGGCGAAGCGCGTGAAATCGGCGGCACTGCCACGATATTTTTGAGCTTCCCGCTAAGGCAGCCTGCTAGACGCGTTAGAGCCGAGTGCCAGACCGCGTATCGTGCACGTGCGAGCGCGACTCCTTCGATTGTAGGCTGCGCCCACTCCAACGGACAATGCGCTCCGGTGCTGTAGCGATTTTTCCCGTATCTGGTCCCTGTGACAGCGGGCTTGCCGTTGCCGAGAATAGACGGTCGGACTTTCGGCAATCCGACATTCCAAATCGGAGAAATGCCGGTGCAGGCTTGCTCGATAACTAGCGCAATCTCGTCGAAGACAAGAAACTGCTCACGTGATGCAAGGCCCACCAGGTTGCCGAGAAGAAGTTTTTTCGACTCGCGCCAATCAACAACAGCATTAGAACTAAGCTTTCCGACTTCGCGTGCAACAATGAGCGCGTCACTGTCGGGGAACGCAGAAACGTCACCCAAGCAGTCTCTGCGCGGGCTGGAATCAATACTGCAGCCTAAACGCAAATGCCGCTCGAGCATTGCCCACGAATTTTGATATCCGTATCCCGGCACGGAGCGTCGGGATTTTTGGTCGCAAAACGTCCATTGCAGAAGTCGTTCAATCTCGACCTGCTTCATTGCTCTTCCAACGATGTTTACAATTTGGCGCTTACTCGCCGGTTCGTATCACCATAGAAAAATCCAACCGAGCAGCAAGGGCACCCTGTCAAAAGTAGGGGTAAAAGTGACTTCAAGCAGCTGATTTCATTTAGGTAATTCAATTCTTGAATTTGACCCAAAAAAGCGCAGTTGGGGCTCAAACAGTTGCGCTTTAGGGTCAAGCCCTTGAACAGAATATCATTTCAGGCACGCTCTTTAACGAGTGATTCTGCGCTAGCTTCTTTTGGAATACCGAATGACGCTTACCGGGCCGATACGTCTTTGCCGCGCCCGGATTGGCGATCTGACATCGCCGCTGGCGTGGAAACCCAATTGTCATGCACTGCGGCGTCCGGTTCACACCGTAAGATGGAGAGAAGGATCATGCGTGACTGCATGTAGCTGTGGTTCTCCGACCCTGACGACTCCAGTATGCCGATTGCCTTTGCTATCAACGTATCAAGCGCTGTTTGGGCCTCGGCCAACAGGCCTTGTTGCTCGGCTCGCGCCGCCTGAAGCACAGCCGCTTCTGACGCCACGGGAGCCGGCGCCGATTGAACGAGGCTAGACGCGACCGTCGCGCGCAGAGTCCTTGGCGCCAATGGGCCGCCTCCCTGGCCGCCTTCAAGGGAGACTACAATGCTGCGGTCGCCCGCTCCTCGACGCATGCCGAGAGGATGACGCAGCTGCAGCAGATAGAGGAGCAATTGACGCGCCACATCCGCGAGACCGCTCGCCTTCGCGAGGAACTGCGTGCGCTTGAAAGCGCCGACGCCGTTTATGAAACCGAGCGGCGAGCATGGCGGGCCTTGCGGCGAGAGCGTGATGAATTCATGCGAGCCCAATGCGCATCCCTCACGGCTAGTTCAGATGGGATGATACGTGCGCATGTTAAGCCGTATGCGGATCCCTCTGAATTCGTGAACAGCCTGCGTCAGTTCTTGAGCGGATCACGTGTTTCTGGCGGCAAGATCGAAGCTTTGGGGGAGAGCATTGCATCTGCCGCCGATGGCGCGATCCAATGGGACGCAGTGATGACCGATCTTGAAAAACTCGCCGAAGTCGACCCAGAGAACGAGGGCAACGCACTACGTCCAGAAGCGCCATCGCTTTCTGCGGCTGGTCTGACCGCAGGCGAAATCGATAGGCTGGCACGCAGCCTCAAACCCGACCAGTGGTTGGCGCTGACGCTTATTCCGATTCCGAGCGTACCTGTGTTCGAGTACAGGGCGCGCGAAAACGAATACATCCCGTTTGTAAACGCGTCCGCCGGACAACAGGCAACCGCGCTGCTGAAGACGCTGCTCAATCAAGCGGGCCCGCCCCTGATCATCGATCAGCCTGAAGAGGATCTCGACAATCCCGTGATGCTGGAGATCGTGGAGCAGCTTTGGAAGGCCAAGCAGAAACGGCAGATCATCTTCGCGAGCCACAACGCCAACCTTGTCGTCAATGGGGACGCTGAGCTTGTCGCCTGGTGCGACTACAGGACGTCCGGCGATCAATCGCGCGGCGTCGTTGCCGGCGAAGGCGCTATCGATGTTGCCAACGTACGGGAAGCCATTGAACGGATCATGGAAGGCGGCAAAGCGGCCTTCAATCTTCGCCGAGAAAAGTATGGCTTCTAGTCTGCACGTGGATGGCTGGGCGGTGAGCCGGCGGTGTCAAAATAATCGCCAAGCTGCATACATGGCCAAACCGGTCGCAGGTTAGCGATAAGCTCTGCCCGGCGGGCGCGATCCGCGGGCAATACGCACCGCTTTGAGATTCCGTAATGGAGGAGCGAGTGGTAGGAAGTCTCCCTCCGAATTAATGTTCCATAACATTCGATTTGCGAACGGCTGCTTCTCTAAGCGGCCGTCCAGCCGGATGCCTGTGTCAACTGGGCAGCCAAAAAGAACGGCCCGCTTCAGGGCGGGCCGTTCCGGTAGGGATTAACGCAGGCCGGTCCCGTAGAGCGCCCGTTCTCTCTGGACCTCATCCGCTCCGTAAGGCTTGCTTGCGGGATCGAATGATTTCCACCCGGACTTTTCCCAAGCGGCGCGACGGGTACGCATATCGACCGCGGACTCATTTAGGAGCGACTCTAAACGAGTGCGATCCGCATCGGCCACCCTGGCAGATACCAGTGTGCCGCCTCGTCGTACGCCCTCCGCGTAAGTGTGAGCATCTTCTTCCGATACTCCAGCCTGGGTGAGCGCTCCTACAATGCCACCACTTGCGGCACCTGCAGCCGCGCCGACTGCCGTTGCCGCCAACCAGCCCGCTGCGACAACAGGGCCCAGTCCGGGAATTGCGAGCAGGCCGAGGCCCGCCAGCAGCCCAGCCGTGCCGCCAAGCCCGGCGCCTATCGCTGCACCCGCGCCTGCGCCTTCCGCCCGATCGTCGACGCCGTCGCGGTCGCGATCCACCTTCTTGTCAGTGGTGAACCAGCTGTCAGAATTGTTGGCGACAATGCTGATGTCTGAATGTGGTACGCCGGCTGCTTCCAGCCGCCCAACGGCCGCTTGGGCATGGGTATGACTATCGTAAAGACGCGATATCGTGACGGTCATTTTGGTTATCCCTATTTCGCAGTATTGACGTTGCCCTGAAAATCGACACTTACAGCAGTCGCGGTGCCGGCTTTGCTGGCCTTGCCGCGCCAGACACCATTGTCGTCCTTTTTCAGCTCAGTCACGTTGGTAAAGCCCGCATCCTCAATCTTCGACTTGGCTTGCCCTTCCGTGAAACTGTTGGCGCCGGCGACTGGAGCAGCCGCATTGTTTTGACCGGCGGAGTTGACGGCGTTGTTGCCTGGTCCTGACTGAGCCGGCGGGTTTTGAGCATATGCCGTGGTGATCGCCAACACTCCGATGCCGGCGGCGAGAATTGAACGTTTCATACTGTCCTCCAGTGGTTAGAGGGTTTGAAACCGTTCATCTCGTCTTAAGTTCCTGGCACGCGACAATCACCCGTTGCTAATAGTGCAACCGCGGTTGGCAACCACCACATGGGATAGGGCGACCTGAGAAGCCCAATGCAAAGTGTCAACTGCGGATCGCGGGAATGTTCTATAGCACAGGGAACGACGACAAGCTCCAACCTATGCCATGTGTCGGCTTTGGAGGATGGGTAGTGCGCGGATGGTGATCATGCAGATAGATCGCGAGTTGATGACGAAGCGTCTCGTCGCCGCCTACGGCGTCCTCGAACAATTGCTCCTGCAGGTTTCGGGGAAGTTTAGACCATAGCTTGAGCGCTGCCCGGCCGATTTTGTGTTCAAAACTTAACACGAGCTCACTCATAGCAATCCTCTAGCTAGGCAACATTTGCGCTCCATTGCAGAAACACTGACAAGGTTCAGAGAAGCGAACGGTGCCGCGCATTTTCGACTAAATTATATCTTTAGAAAGGTGCCCCGCGCTCTCGCACCTTCCCGTTGGGTCGCTGGCCGGCCGCGAAGAAGCGAGTGAACGGGCGCAGACGAACGGCTCTCCGAGCGCTCGCAGCGGGCGAGGGTCTCCCGATGCGTAGTTCGCATTCGCTCTTTGGAAGCCGAAGTCCACTAATCAAGACGCCTAAGGAAACGAGGGCTGAGTCCTCCATTGCCGACGTGGAATACCGCGCCATCACGCGGGAAGGGATTCCTGCGGCAAACCTCGTTGAAGAGCCACTCTAGAGGAACTCCCGGGTCCCCTTGGCTTAACTGCCCGGGGAGAATATGCAGATGGCCGATCCAATGGAGCAAGATCGTCGCGCGGGCTTATCAGCTTTGGAAGGAAGCCGGCCAGCCTCAAGGGCGCGATGAGGACTTCTGGCAGCACTCACTTAGAATCAATCCGTACCATACATTGTGGCTATTATTGACTGAGTTCCTGCATAATGGCGGGGATCTCTGCGGGAATTTCGCGCGCCAGTAACCCAAATTTGCCGTGTCTTGCCGCCAGTTTCCAGCCGGCTTGACCATGCATGTAAACCGCCCACGCGGTCGCCAGACCGGCCTCGGCGCCTCTAGCGAGGAGGCCTGCGAGAATGCCTGCCAAAGTGTCTCCCGATCCCGACGTGGCCAGGCCGATGCAGCCATTTCGAGAAAGCCAAGCTTGTCCATTTTCAGCAACGACATAGGTTTCGGCCCCCTTCATCGCCACGATTGCCGACAAGGCGGCAGCAGCACGTCGAGCGGCATGCAGGGGGTCATTGTCGACCTCGTCGCGATCGGTCTTCAGAAATTTTGCCATCTCGCCCGAATGCGGCGTGACTATCAATCTGCCGGACCGGACGCCTTGCGGTATTGCATCAGCCTGGAGCGTCGAAAACGCCAGCGCGTCGAGGACCAGTGCCGGACGCTCAAGATGCTTCAACATCGCCCACGTCAGCTCCGCGACCGCAATGGAGTCTGTCATGCCAGGCCCGATTAGCACAGCATCGCAGTCCGCACCGAGTTCGATCAACCGCTCAGCGCTCGCCGGATCTATGCCACCCGCCTTTGTCTCGTTGCATCCAATAACCATAGCCTCGGGCATGGCCATCCCCAATTGAGCAACATGCGAACGGCAGGTGGCGATCTGCAGAATTCCCGCGCCAGCCCTGAGCGATCCAAGTCCGGCCAGGAATGCCGCGCCCGGAATCTCCAAGCTTCCGGCAATGACGAGGACACAACCTCTCGCCCTCTTGTCGCCCTCTCTCTCCGGTTCCGGCAACGGATGAGCCAGCAGGAATTCCCGGGTGATCTCGGTGACGCTCATCGCGCGGCGACGTTGGCATCTGGCGTGGTGGTCACCGGGGCCCCCTCTCTTTCGAGCGGCGCGACGAAATTGTATTTTGTCAGGACGAGCGATCCTCCCTCTTTCTCCTCATCAAAAACATATTCAGTCACCGCACAATTGGCTACGTCGGCCTCGGCATCGATAGCAAGAATAGTTTTCTCGTCCATTTTTTCGAGAAGATAGCGCATGCATAACACCACGACCTGATGCGCCACGATCAGCACATGCTTACCGCCGTAGTGTAGGCTGATCGTATCGAGGACACTCCGTAACCGCAAAATCACGTCACACCAGCTTTCGCCCGCCGGGGGCCGATAATAGAATTTTCCGACTAGCTGACGCGAGGCAGCCAGTTCGGGGTGCCGCTGCTCAATCCCGAGTCTTGTCAGGCGATCCAGAATTCCAAATTCCTTTTCGCGCAATCGCTCATCGATGACTGGATTGCAACAGCCGGCAGAGAAGCCCGAGGCTTTGCCGATGGCTGCCGCAGTCGATTGAGCGCGTAGATAGGGCGATGTCAGAACAATCTCCGGCCTTCCCTCCGACGGCAGCGCCGCGAACCAATGGCCCAACGCTTCGGACTGCCGTTGACCAAGAGCGCTTAGTGGCACGTCCACATCCCGGGCCGAAATATCGATGTCTGGAAGCCCAGCGGCATGAGCGGCGTCACGTGCGACGTTACCTGCGCTCTCACCGTGCCGGACAATCCAAAGCTTGGATGGCCATCGCTTGCTCAAAACGTTCTCCCGCTCTGCACCGCGGACGAGAGGTCAGCACGCGGGCAGCCGCTACTCATGTCTAAGGCATCCCGAACTAACAAATGTGCCGGCTTGGCGTTCCCAACGGACACAGCGGGAGTGTTGGAATAGCGGTAAGATCTTCCTGCGCATTGACGGTGAAAGACTAAGACCGTGGCACCCGCTGTTCTTCGGACGAAGACCTTTGGCCGCGCGCGGCCACGTTTTCCCGCAGGGCACCCGTACGAACGAACTATAGGCGAGAGTGGGCGTTACCGAGTCATGTCAGACGCATTCGATTACTTCCGCGCCTACGCTGTCCGGGCTCTTTGCAGGGCCAGATCGATGCCGCGGGGAAGGATGAAGCATCTGCAGCTTTTGGCCGGCCGCATCTATAATCTCCTGAAGAAAGAAGCCGCTTATAGTCCGAACACGCAGTACCTTGAGGACTTCCGGATGGCGCAGAAGCTCGAGAGATCTCTCGACAGTCAGGCGGAAGACGGTCCTGTCCAAAGCCGCAACTATCCGCCGAGGCGGCAGAGCGCGGGACGGGAGGATCGTTAAGTGGCCTCCCTCGGCGCTCGCACTGTCGCAAGTCTCCTGCGGGAATACGCGCGGCGCACCGCATTTCGTGGCGGCAATCCCTATCGAGCAAAAGCCTATTCCCGGGCGGCCGACAGCCTGGCGGCCCTGGCCGTCCCTCTGGACATGCTCCTTGCCGAAGACCGGCTCGAGGAGATCCCCGGCGTCGGCAAGGCGATCGCCGACATCATAACCAAGCTACACAAGACGGGTACTCATCCAAGCCTCGAAAAGCTGCGGAAGGAGATTCCCGCTGGTGTGCTCGAGATGCTTTCCGTGCCCGGTCTCCGCCCCGAGAAGGTGCTGCGGCTCTATAAGGAACTCGGCATCAGCTCGCTCGCCGAGTTGGAGGCCGCCGCCAAGGACAACCGCATCAAGAAGGCCAAAGGTCTCGGCGCTGCACTGCAAGCCAAGATCCTGCAGAACCTCGCCATCGCGAAAAGCGGAGAAGGCCGCCTCCACCTGCACCGAGCTGCCATCCTGCTCGCGCACGCCAAGGACTCGCTCCGCAAGGCCCGTCCGGAGCTCAAGCGCGTGACTATCGCCGGCGACTTCCGCCGCGGCTGCGAACTCGTCGATGAACTCACGATCGTCGCAGAAGCGCCCAGGGTCGCCAAAACATCGAAGGCGTCCGCGGCGGATGGATTGCAGGTTTGCTTGTCAAACCGCAAGCACTTCGGCGCTGCCCTTCTTTTCGCCACCGGTTCCGCCGCTCACCTTGAGCAGCTGCAGGCGTTGGCCACCGAGAAGGGAATGCGGTTGGAGAGCGACGGCTTGCAGAAGGGCCGCACCCTGATCGCCGGCGACGAGGCCGAGATCTATTGCGCTCTCGGCCTGCCTTTCATTGATCCCGAACTTCGGGAGGGGCGCGGTGAGCTGGAGCTGGCTCTGAGGGGCAAGTTGCCGAAGCTCGTCAGCGACCAGGACCTACGCGGTATCCTTCACTGCCACACGGACGCCTCCGACGGTACCGAGACCTTAGAAGCGATGGCAAAGGCCACTCGCCAGCGTGGTTACGAATATTTCGGGGTCGCCGACCATTCCAAGTCCGCGCATTATGCGGGCGGCCTCTCCGTCGAGGAGATCGCGCAGCAGCACCGGGAAGCCGACCTCTTGAACAAACGTTTCGGCAAGGATTTCCGGATCCTTAAAGGCATCGAATCCGATATTTTGGCCGACGGCTCACTCGACTATCCGGATGAGGTGCTCGAGCGGTTCGATTTCGTGGTCGCGAGCATTCATGGCCGGTTCAAATTGGACCGAAAGGCGCAGACGCAGCGCCTGCTTCGGGCTATCTCCAATCCTCACACCACTATCATCGGCCACATGACCGGGCGGCAGCTCCAGCGGCGGCCAGGCTACGAAATTGATGTTGACAAGGTACTGCGCGCCAGCGCTAAGCACGACGTCGTGGTCGAGATCAATGCCCACCCGTGGCGCCTTGACCTGGATTGGCGCTGGCACCAGGCGGCGGTCGAGTTCGGCTGCATGATGAGCATCAATCCGGACGCGCACTCGATCCCCGAACTCGATCACATGCACTGGGGCGTCGAGATGGCCCGGAAGGGAGGTGTCCCGGCCGACCGGGTCCTGAACGCGATGACACTGCCGGAGATCACGCGCTACCTCCGCCAGAAGCGGCGCTTGCTCACTCGCGCTGCGTGATGCCTCAGGCGCACGATTTCTCGATGGAGGGAAGGGTGGTGGCGGTCGCTGCCGATCGCGGGCACCACTTCAGCAAACCGATCCGTGACCGCATAGTCCTGGTAGAAGGCCACGGCGTGGAAGGCGACGCCCACGCAGGCGCGTTCGTTAGGCACCGCTATCTCGCCCGACGTCAGCCCCGAATGGACAATCTCCGACAAGTCCACCTGATCCCGTCCGAGCTCTTCGCTTCACTGCTCAAAGCTGGCTTCCGGGTCGGTGCGGGCGACCTTGGCGAGAACATCACCACTGCCGGCCTGAACCTCGAGCGGTTGCCGCTCGGGACGCTCGTCGAGCTCGGACCCGCGACGATAGAGCTAACCGGCCTCCGGACACCCTGCGTCCTTATCGACCGCTTCCGGACTGGAACAATGTCCCAGCGATCTGATTGAAGTTCGTTACCGCTTAGCCGGGATAGACACCGGATATTCCTGGAGAAGCGTGTTATTATCAGGGAAGGTACATCACATGGATGACGAACCAAAATCATCAAAAGCTGGGGAACGGGCAGCAGAAGGCTTGCGCGAGGCGACTGCTAAGGAAGAAGCGAAAATCGAGAGCAAGATAGGACACGATCTCGCTAAGGGAGCTGATCGCTTCGAAGAACGCGCTAAAAGCTCCGATGGAAGAAGCGCAAAAGAGAAACAAAAAGGGTGAATGTATACAGCGGACCCGGTGCTGCGTTTTGATTGTGGCACCCATGCAGGCCAATCGGGACCGATAGTTGACCGAGATGACCAACCGTTGGCCCAGCTGGCTTCGGGCAAGGCTCTGACGATAGGGCAGAGCATGTTCGCTCGGCCCCAGAAGATCAGACGGCGAGGGCAAACCGACGCCGATCTAACTTAGAGTCCACCGAGGGCTTTCCCGCCCGCCCCGAACATTCCTTTGCCGATTTAGTTCTCTCTCAGCCGTTTCGAGATCCTCAGCGACGCAAGATATTCCGAACCAGTGCTCGTGATATCTTTTGCTCCAACTGGTCCATAGTGCATTGGTCGGGCCGCTTGTCCGTTCGCCATCTGACAACTGACGTGCCGTGTCGGAATCGCCCTCCTGTAAAATGATCGTAGGAGACTTCGACGACATTTTTCGGCTTCACCGCCACCCATGCGGACGACCGCTTTGTGGACCATCGGCTCGGGCCACCGGGTGCGTTGCCCGTGAAGCTTCTTTTCTGCACGATGCTCTCGAGCTTGTCCGTAAGCACCGGTTTGTCCTTCGCCTTAATGGCTGATGAAAAGCCGACGTGATGCAACAGGCCATCGTTGTCGAAAAGGCCCAACAACAAGGATCCTACGACCTTGCGGCCAACCTGTTTCTGCTCGGCGTAGCGGAAGCCGCCGATTACGCAATCCGCGGTACGGTATCGCTTGATCTTCTGCATGCCTTCCCGCGTGCCAGCCTGATAGGCGAGATCCAGACGCTTCGCAATTACGCCGTCGCTACCCCCTCCCGCGGCCTTTAGCCAGTGTTCGGCATCACTGAGCTTGAGGCTGGCGGGTGAAAGTCGGAAGACCTCTGATCTTGGAAATTGTCGTCCTGCGAAATTGGTCAGAAGTCGGCGCCGATCCGACAGCCGCTTGGTCGCAACCTCCGTCCTTCCATCCTTCAAGAGGTCGAAAGCCAGGTATAACGCGGGTGTTTTCTCCGCCAGCTTTTTGATGCGACTCGCTGCGGGATGGATGCGCTGCAGAAGGTCGTCGAAAGAAAACTGGGTTTCGACGGGCACGACGATTTCACCGTCAAGGACAAAACTCTGCGCTCTCAAACTTAGTGCGCCTGCTACGATCTCCGGGAAGTATCGCTGCAAATCCTGGCCGCTCTTGGAAGTCAGCGCTACTTTTCCGCCATCGCGCGCGAGAATGCAACGGAAGCCGTCCCACTTGGGCTCGTACTGCCATTGCGGTCCCTCCGGAATTTCATCGACGGAACGGGCTTCCATAGCTGCAATGGCATAACTCGTCTTCATGCTGCCTTGCGCTTTCGGCCTCGCGCCTGTGATCTCTTGGCTCGTTTTGCTGCCTTGGCTGGCTTCCTCCGGCCGAGACTTTGCTTCAAGGCATCCATGAGATCGATGACGTTGCTTTCTTCGGGCACTTCTTCCGGTAGCTCGATCGTCTTGCCAGCCACTTTCCGCTTCACCAACGCCTTCAGAGCGCTCCCGTACTTGTCTTTGAACTTGTCGGGATTGAATTTCGACGCCTTGGTGTCGAGAAGATGCGCCGCCAGGTCCACCATGTCCTTCGAAACTTTCGGGCTCGGAATATCGTCGAAGTAGTCGTCTTCATCCCTGAGCTCATACGGGTATCGCAGCGTGGTGCCGAGGAGGCCTTTTCCGATAGGCTTAAGGGCGATGACGTGCTCTCTGTTCGAGAGCACCACTCGCGCGAGCGCCACTTTTTCCTTTCTTTTCATGGCATCGCGTATGACCACGAACGCGTCGGCACCCGCTTTGCCGTTGGGAACGATGTAGTAGGGCTTTTCGAGATATCTCCGATTTGTTCGGCAGGCACGAAATCGTCGATTTCGATCGTATGCGTACTCTCGAGCTTGACGGCGTCCAGCTCCTCTTCCTCGATCTGAACATAGCAGCCCTTCGAGAGCTTGTAGCCTCGCCCCTTATGGTCTTTGTCCACGACGCGTCCCGTCTGTTCGTCCACCATCTGCTGCTTCAGCCGATGTCCCGTCTTCGTGTTGATCTGGTGGAAATGCGTCTTCTCAGCCTGCGTCGAAGCCGGATAAAGCGCGATGGGACAAGTGACCAGCGAAAGCTTGCGTGACCCTTTCCAATAGGCACGTGGCGCCATTCCCGATCTCCAGCAAAAGGAACTTTAACGGTTACAGGAACTTTCAGTTCCAGTGACTGTGAGGTGTCAAATGGTCAAGAAACTGCTCGCAAAATACCGCGCCAAGAGAGACTTCACGAAGACCGAAGAGCCTAGCGGCGATTCCAAAGTCAAAGCCGCAAAGGGCCTTCGTTTCGTCATCCAAAAGCATGCGGCGTCTCACCTGCACTACGACCTGCGGCTTGAGCTTGATGGGGTTTTCAAGTCTTGGGCCGTGACGAAAGGTCCCTCTCTCGACCCTCACGACAAGCGGCTGGCGGTGGAGGTCGAGGACCATCCTCTGGACTACGGCGACTTCGAGGGAACGATTCCGAAGGGCCAGTACGGCGGGGGCACGGTGATGGTTTGGGATCGTGGCTTCTGGAATTGCGACGACCCGCAAAAGGCCTATCGCAAAGGGAAGCTGGATTTCACGTTGGAGGGCGAGAAGCTCCACGGGGGCTGGATCCTGACGCGGATGCGCAATCGGGAGGGCGAGAAGCGCACCAACTGGCTGTTGATCAAGCATCGCGACGCGTTCGCGTACGAGGGAAAGAAGAACGACGTCTTGAACAAGGATGCCTCCGTGGCCTCCGGTCGCTCGATGGACGAAATCGCGGCCGGCAAGGGCCAGGGTCCGAAATCGTTCATCACGGGAAAGAAATCGCGCGCATCTGCAAAGGCCGAATGGACCTCCCATCGTGCCGCGTCGAACTCATCGGCTGCGAAGAAGCGATCTCGACCGCTCGCGGCGCGGTCTAAGCGGGCCTCGACCAAAAAGACGGCCAGAAAGAAGCGCGCTTCCGACGGAGACATGCCGGCCTTCGTGCCGCCGCAACTTTGCACATCGGTCGAACGCCCCCCCGCTGGAGGCGACTGGGTTCACGAAATCAAGTTCGATGGCTATCGCGTCCAGATGCGTGTCGAGAGCGGAACCGTCACGCTGAAGACCCGGAAAGGCCTCGATTGGACCGCCAAATTCGGCTCCGCCATTCCGAAAGCGGCGAGGGGACTACCCGATTGCTTGATCGACGGTGAGATCGTCGCCCTCGATCATCGCGGCTCTCCGGATTTCGCAGGTCTGCAGGCCGCGCTGTCCGAAGGCAAGACCGACGACCTGATCTTCTTCGCCTTTGACCTGCTCTTTCTCGAAACCGAGGACCTGCGGAGCCGGTCTCTTGCGGACCGCAAGAGCGTTCTCGAGAAACTCCTCACGAGGGTCTACGGCAAGCATCAGGCGGAGATCCGATATGTCGATCACTTCGAGAGCGGAGGCGACGCGGTCCTCAAGTCGGCGTGCCGAATGTCCCTGGAAGGTATCGTCTCGAAGCAGGCGGACGCGCCCTACGCTTCGGGACGCACCGATAGCTGGACAAAGGCCAAATGCCGCGCCGGACATGAGGTCGTCATCGGAGCCTGGAACAGCAATGGAAGCCAGTTCAGGTCGCTGATGGCCGGCGTTTACCGCGGCGATCACCTGGTCTATGTCGGCAACATCGGTACGGGTTTCGCCGCCGACAAGGTCTCGCGCTTGATGCCGGCGCTCAAAGCAGCCGCTTCGGACAAGAACCCTTTCGGGGGTAAGAATGCACCGCGAAAGAAGTCCGGCGTACATTGGCTCGAGCCGAAGCTCGTGGCCGAGATCGAGTTTGCGGGTTTCACCGGCGCCGGCATGATCCGTCAAGCCGCGTTCAAGGGGCTGCGGCAAGATAAGCCGGCGAAGGAAGTCGAAGCCGAAACTCCCGCGCCCTCCGACAAAACCGAAGTCGCAGCACCCGTCTTGCCGAAAAGCCATACCCGAAGCAACACTGCGTCCGGGGAGGGCGTCGTAATGGGAGTGCCCCTGAGTCGTCCGGACAAGGTTCTCTGGCCCGACGAGGGCGAGGGCGCCGTCACCAAGCTCGACCTGGCGCGATACTTCGAGGACGTCGGCACCTGGATGATGGAGCACCTCAGGGGCCGTCCCTGCTCAATCATCAGAGCGCCTGATGGGATCGGCGGACAACGCTTCTTCCAGCGACATTCGATGAAAGGCGGGTCCAACCTTTTGGAAGAAGTCTCCGTGTCCGGCGACCGCAAGCCCTATGTGCAGATCGACCGGATTGAAGGACTCGTCGCCGTCGCGCAGAGCGCCGGCGTGGAACTGCATCCGTGGAACAACCAGCCCGGTGATCCCGTCCTCCCTGGCCGTCTCGTGTTCGATCTCGATCCCGCGCCAGACGTCGCTTTCGACGTCGTCATCGACGCCGCTAAGGAAATGCGCGACCGTCTGTCGAGCCTTGGCCTCGTCTCCTTCTGCAAGACCACGGGCGGCAAAGGTCTGCATGTCGTTACTCCGTTGGCGCGCCCGAAAAAAGGACACCGGCTGACCTGGGCCGAGGCAAAGCAATTCGCCCGGGACGTCTGCAGTACGATGGCGGCCGACAGTCCGGACCGCTATCTCATCAACATGAGCAAGGCGAAGCGGACAGGCAAGATCTTCCTCGACTACCTCCGAAACGACCAATTTTCGACGGCCGTGGCGCCTTTATCGCCCCGCGCCCGGCCAAACGCGCCAGTCTCGATGCCCATAACATGGCCGCAGGTGAAGCACGGGCTGGACCCCACGGCATATACTATCCGCACGGTTCCTCCGCTCCTGAGGAGATCAAAGGCTTGGACCGATTACTGTGAAGCCGAACGCTCTCCGCTGGTGGCGATGGCGCGACTTTACGGGTCGGGCAGACGCGCAGCCTGATAGGAAGGTGCAAGAATGGAGCCCACAGCCTCGGCGATTCATGGGGGTCCAAGGCCTTGAGCGAGCGGCACTACCATATGGATATGCCAGTGATTGGGCTCAGACGGCGCGTTCCGATGCGGACGGCCAAGGGGGCAACGGCGGCAAGCCGAGCACCTCGCGAACGGGGCCAAACGAGCGTCTGTGGGCTGCGCAAGCGCCGAGACGCGAAAGCGCCGCATAATGGGCGCGCACGGGATAGCCCTTGTGGTCTGCAAAGCCGTAACCAGGATAAATTTTTTCAAGCGTTCTCATCAGCTCATCGCGTGACACCTTCGCCAGAATGGAAGCCGCCGCGATGCTGGCCGACTTGGCATCACCCTTGATGATTGACTGTTGGGGGATGTCTACATCCTTCAAACGTTTTGCGTCGATCAAAAGATGCTGCGGGAGCGATTGCAACCCTTCGACCGCTCGTCGCATCGCAAGCAGGCCCGCCCAGTAGATATTTATCGTATCGATTTCCTCGACGTCGACAAAAGCTACGCACCAGGCTGCCGCCTTTTCCTTGACCTCTTCCGCGAGAGCTTCGCGTGCAGACGAATCGAGCTTCTTTGAATCGTCGATACCAGTAATGCGCGTTCCGGGTTTTAGGATGACCGCGGCAGCCGAGACGGGTCCAGCGAGCGGGCTCATGCCGGCTTCGTCGACACCGGCGACGGCATGGTATCCCGTTTTCCAAAGATCTGTTTCGAAGCGAAGCATCTTGCGAAGCCGCTGTCCTTCGGACCGATTTTCGAATCGCCGCCTTTCGATCGTAGCGAGAATGGCGCGTGCTCCAGGGCGGATGTCTGCTCGCAGGATTTCCTCGAGGCTCGTTTCGAGTGGTCGGCGCTCGATGACATATCTCTGATGGATTTCACGGAGTGATTGTAGAGCCATGCTCAAAGCCCGAAGAGGAAGGACCGCAGATTTGGCCGAATTTGTATGGCAGAATTCTGGATTGGCCGGCACGGAACTTCGAGCGCGGTCCGCTTCCCGCCCGACTAATAGCGAGCGTCGACCGCTCTCTATCCGTTTTCAGCATTCGAGCAGACCCTATGAGCAACCAGACACCTCCAGTCGGAAAAACTGAAGACGATCTTCAGGGCGAACAGCTTGGGCCAAGGGGCATACCCGGCACGCCCGATCCAGCGAAAATGACGCCTCAGCGCGATAAGAAAACGCCGAACAACGACGATCCTGGTCACACTGCCTGACCAAAGCCAGGAACGGTTTCGATCATTCGGCGTTCCTCAGGAATGCAAGTTCTTGAGTTCACACATGCCGTATCCTTGGCCCCTCGAAAAGCCGGACGCTCCAAGATGCGCTGGATATTGCGCTCGATTACCTGGAATTCACGGGGCAGGCATATCCGTTTTCGGAAACCGAACGGCTTTGCGCCCCTACCATCATGAGTGCCTGGCGCGCCGGGACGACACCCCGGATCAGGCTCGCCAATGATGCGGTCATCGAGAAGCGGCAGGCTGCTTTGATGCAGCGTAAACTTCCGCAGGGCTGCGTGTTGGCGGGTTCGCGGTTTATCAGGCACGGGCGTGGTTTCGAACGATCATCGACCAACCGGGTCGCAGGTTCTCAAGCCGGTTCCCTGACCGCCGATTTTGTGCGTTTGAGGGCTGCTGCAAGCGAAATGTGAGATCGGCCCGCCGCGTGCAATTCGAGCAACCGGCGATCTTCCTCTCTTGTCCAGGCCTGGTGTTGTCTCATCGCGCGTCTTCATTGTTTCGTTCGATAACGGCCGGGGACGGGTTGTTTTCGGCCTGGATTTCTGTCGCGCTTGGTGGCGGCAGTCCCAGTTTTGCTGCACGCTCGGCGGCAAGTTTTCGGTACGCTTGTGCCTGTCCGATAAGATCAGCCTTGAGCTTTGGGTTGGTCTCTCCGGCGGCGAGACTCTCGAATTTCAGCGCGTGATCGAGGTACTGGGAAAGCAATTTCATTGGGCACCTGTGATGCAGGCCAAACGATCGGAAATCGAAATACCCTATGCTGTGTAGATTGGCAGGGGTGAGCCGGAGGACGGGGAGAACGGGTTTTCTACCCGCGCGGTCACCTCCATTTTTTTCCGGGGTCCAAGGTCGCACGTTACGCACTGCAACTTACTTCCCTGCAAGGAGGGGACCCGGACCGTCCTTTTTCCGCAACGCAAACAACGTGTCACCCGCTCCATCCTCGCCTCACGCTAGTAGTGTCCACATAATACCGGCCCGGAACTTTGGTTCCACGTTGGCGTTCCGTTTCAGGAACAGGACAGGAGTTGACCATCGAGGCAGCGATCGAGCGCGTGATGACGCCTTACCGCATGATAGTCCATCTCACCGACGAAGAAGAGCAGGAAGCCCGAGAGCGCGTTGGGAGACCTCTCCAGGACCAAGGTACAGATGAGCGCACATGCTGGCGGTCGAGGGCCTCAAATATCTGAGAGGGCGTCCCCACCAAACAGCGTCGCGTGGTCGGTCAGTTCAAAACCGCTTTGAGTAACTCGTCGGGCAAATAAGGCTTCATGAGGAAGCGGGTTGTCCGGGATGCGGGGCGAACCCCGGCCAGATACCATCACGACATTCAAGTCGGGAAACTTGCGTTTGGCGAACTGAGCAAGTTCAACACCGGACCTGTCGCCAGCAAGGTTGACATCGGTTACCAACGCACGAAGTTCGTTCCCGGTGGAAACCAGGACCAGTTCGGCCGCCTCCGCGCTTGCGCATTCGACAACCTGAAGACCTTCGTCTTTTAGAAGATCAGCGACGAACGTCCGCTGGAGCGGGTCGTCCTCCACTACAAGTGCAACGAACTTCGACATGTTTGCCTCTGGATACTCAATTCAAAATGGGCTGATTTGTTCATCGGCTGCCGCCATAGATGGCGGAGCGAGAAAAGTGACGGCCGCGGGCCGGCGGCGCCGAGGCCGTCGGGGGCCTTGAAGCCGTGCTGAGAACGAGCACGACGATGCAACAATGGGTGCGCTCGCAGATAGTTCCTATCGGAAGATCAAAACCACTCGCCGGGGATGTACCGATCGAGGATCAAAACCGAGAGCGAAAAAGCAAGCCGGCGCCGTAGTAGATCGCAATAGAAATGAGCGTGTCGAGGTCCGCGACCACGGTGCGTGGCAGTAGCCGAGCAATAGCTGCATTCATATTCCTCTCCATTATTGTTGGTCCCAGCGGCAGGGGAGATCAAAGCAACCTTTCGTTTTAGGTTTATTTCGCCGAGGCGGGAAACAGGCTTCTTCGGAACCTTCCCGTTCTTCCCGACCTGCAGAGTCGCAAAATGCAGAGGTTGAAGTGGGCAGGCGTTGGACCGACCGAGACATCGACGAACTCAGGCTCTTGGCGAAACGATACCCGGCGCCGACGATCGCCGAATTGACCAATCGAACTGTTGGCGGGGTGACGTTCAAGGCGCATCAATTGAAATTGTCGCTGAGGTCGAGGGGAAAACGAACGTCCGACGTTGAGGACGCTTTGTAGGCAGCGCGCGCGGCGCATCGGCCACTCTTCATTGCCGAGAGGCCGTTGATCCAACCGCGCCAGATCATCAGAGATTTGAACGGGTCTTCGATAGTTGGCGCTTTTCTAACTTTTGGAGTCGGACAGCCTCCGCAGCGAGATCATATAATAAAATCACCCTCACATGGGTACTCTGCCAAGGCTGAATAACGACAGAGAATGGGGCCGGCGCCGGATCTAGCCTTGACGGCCAAGTGGCCGCAGAACCCAGCCAACGGCGGCGGCCGTAATGACATGCAGGCGCGCGGATCGTTACCGAAAGGCCTGAGACAAACGTTCCGCATCTTGACGGGAACGGCTTGGCTCGGTATTCGTCAAGCGAATAGAGCCCGGTCGGCCATGCCGGACAAATGAATTATGCCTTCCTGCGCCACGCCTTCGTGAGCGGACCGCCCTTTCCGAATATCGGATCTTTGTTGGGCTTTCGCACTTTCGCGATGCGTTTAGCGGCGTATCGCCGTTCGCGCATGTCGGTGCATTCGTCGTACGTCCCGCTTTCGGGATAGGCTCCCACGACGAGAAAATCCCGGCTGGCATCGATCAGCCTGTGGCCTGTGCCTGCGGGCAATACCAGAACATCGCCGGGCTTCACGCTCACTATGCGGCCTTTGATCCCGCCGCATTCAATCTTGGCGCGACCCTTGGCAACGCCCACCACCTCGTGGATCTGCGAGTGGTAATGGACGAAATCATAGACGGTGTCCCGCCATGATCGTCCCCAGCCATTCGATTCAAATAAGGTGTCGATAACGGTGCCCGGGTTGAAGTTCTTCGGGAGGGCGACGGCACCGCGATAATGCAAGACCGGGAGTTGCGAATTATTCGGTATAATTCCGTCATCCGCGAATCTCAGCATCAGCGGCTTACGGCTCCTAACCATCTTTCGAAGCGCCGCCGTATCCGGCCTGTCTTCGACAAGCTTCCTGGCGTAGTTTTTGATCTGGTCCTTGAGTGGCATGGCGTATGCGTTCTTGGGATCTCCTCCAACGGGCCAGCGCGGGATAAGTTTCCAATGGCGCGGGAGCTCTTTATTTCCGGCGAAGCCGCGACCGTCACGATGGCCATGATCAAGGCAGCCACGAGGATGACAGCGCTCGCCGCCAACGTCGCCTGATATCCAATCGCGTCATACAGTACGCTGCCTAGAGCCACCCCGGGATGTAATCGCGAGTTGGACGACAGCCAGACCGGGCGGCATCGATCGTGCCACCTCCAATGCTTTCTCGGCCAGGGCGTCCAATTCGCGTTTGGACAGGTCATCGCCCAGCATCGAGCTTCAGGGTGTTGATAATGCACCGCCCGTTCCACGACTGGCGCAAAGCTGTCGGTCGGAGGAATGTCTTGCTCCTGGGGTAGAAATATGCCGCACTGGCGGATTGAGGTCTCAGTTTGACCCACAGCGGACATCGGTCTCTTGCACCGCTTTAGCCCCGCTACACAAAAAAGGCCGTCGTACGTTCGACCAGCCAGTAGGCCGCCATGATGCCTATGGCGTAGGCGACGGTCATATCGAGCCGGTCGAGTGATGGCTGTATACGCGGAGGCTCCAATAGCTTTGCCATCACAACGCGTAACAGGGACATCAACGACAAGACCGCGGCAACAAAGATGAGCTGCCCAATCTCCACCCCAATATTGAAAAACAGCAGCGCAACGGCGATCGAATGTTGGGGTAATCCCACCTCAGCCAGCGCGCCAGCAAATCCAAAGCCATGCAGGAGGCCGAAGGAGAAGGCGACGAGCCATGGCAGGCGCGCGGTCAAACTCGGCTTCCCACGGCGGGCGTTCAGTATCTCGACCGCAACCAGCATGATGCTCAGCGCTATGGTTGCCTCCAGGGGCGGTCCCGGCACATTCACAAAGCCCAGCGCCGCCGCTGCGAGGGTAATGCTGTGCGCGATCGTGAATGCCGTAACCGTAATGGTCACGCGGCCCCAGCCTCGCACGAGAATCACCAGCGCCAGCACAAACAGCAAATGGTCGAAGCCGAAAAGAATGTGTTCGACACCCAGGTGCAGATAGGTCGCTGCAATTTCCCAAGCGCCAGGCACGGCTTGAATGATGAATGCCGTCTTCGTTGGAGAAAGCCGTTCGGTCTGTACTGCGCCGGCAAGGCTTTCGACCCGAACCAGTACATCAGTCGATGTGGCCGATAGTCCGCTGATGGACACCGGCTGCCCTATAAATCCTCCATCCCGCCGAATGGTACGGCGTTCAACGTAGACTCCGTCGCTGAACGATCCACGGGGCGGCCCTACATCCTGAGTGCCCTCGGGCAGTTTGACGTAGATCGCTAGCCGCAGGTCCTCCCCGCGCGCAGGGATTCTGAAAAGCAAATGATACTCGCCGGAGCTGGTCTGGCGCATTTCCAGATAGCCAGGCCGAAGTTCATCCGAGATCGCGGGTTGCGCCAGCAGCACCGCCATAACAGCAATGAACAAACGAAAACGGGTCATCGACCAACGTCGGCTGACGCCGCCTTGGAAGGAGGCGCTTCCACCACGATTTCGTAGCGCTCCCGTAGCGAGGCATACAGCTTCTGTTCTGCCTCAAGGCGCCGCGCGTTCGCCCACTCTCGGCGGACGGCCGGCCGGACATCGTCGAGCGACGGTAAGCTGCCGGAAACTCGCTCGCTGATAAAGACGAAATGCTGTCCAAAGCTCGAAGAAATTGGCCCCTGCCAGCGACCGTTTTCCATCGCGAGTACCCGTTTGGCGAACCTTTCACCAAACTGGTTAGTTACCTTTGTTGCCGAGAAGCCACGAAACTCCTCGCCGAGCAGAAAGGGATCGCCGAGTGCCGTCGTATCTACCGCGGCGTCGGCGCCGGCCAGGACGCTCGCAACCTGTTTGCTGTCGCTCTCGATGGTATTGGGACGCCGCGTGGCGCTCAGGAAGACCTGACGGAATGTGATTTGATCGTCGGATTTGAAGCGCTCCGGATTGGACGCGAGGTAAGCGGCAAGCTGCTCGTCGCTCGGTTCCGGCATGTCCGCGGCGAGAAATTCCATCTTCTGCCGTACGCGGCGACGAATGATAACGTCGTCTCGGTCGAGCCCGGCCGCTTTACCCTCGCGGTAGAAGACTTCGTCGCGGATGTAGTCTTCGATCAGCCCCTGCAGTTCCTGCTCGCTTGGTGGCCGCCGCCACGTTCGCACAAATCCGTCGCCGAGATTGGCTATCCGCGAGGCGGAAACGACGATTTTCTCGGGCGCCTCATTTCGCTTGCCAACGAGACCGTAAAGCGCGAACAGCGCCGCACCAATCGCAAGAAACTGGAATAACGGTTCTCTTAGCAGCCGAGCGATCAAGGCGTGTACCAGATCGGCGAGGTGTAGGCGCGTTCGGTGGTCGTCATCCTGACTTCCGCCGGCATTTTGATACTGAAGTATTTTGCGTCATAGGCCGTCCAGCGCGGCGTCGGAATTTCGATCACCCGCACATAGTAGAACGCGCGCAATGCGGGGTCGAAATCGGGATCTTTCCATACCGTGATCATCTCGCCCGCGCCGATCGTGTTGGTCCATGTCGCGTTTGCGACATCGACCGTGCTGCCGACGGATGTTCTGCTGCGGCCGTCGGCGTCGATCGTGCGGCCTCCGGACACTGCGACGTCGTAAATTCGCTCCTGCGTCTGGCCGTCTTTTCCGACCCAACCCTTGATGACCTGGATGCGATCAAGATTTGCGCCGATCGGATCCTTCAGTGCGGCGATAAGGAAGGTGGGAGACTTTCCGTTTGGCGTATCGCTCAAATCGCCACCCATCGGCACGCCCTTGGTGTAGCCAATTCGCGCCGGCGTGCGGTTATTGGCATCGGCAGCCTCGAAGTCCCAGCCGCCGAAGAAGCGAACCGCCATGCGCGACCCGGTGGTGGCGTAGGTCTCGCGGCGTTTCATGGCATCGAAAATCGCCTCACGGGTATTTTCAGTGGCCCATACCGCAGCGTAGCCGGAGGCCGTCGTCTCCCAACCCATGATGACGGCAATATTGGTCTTGACAAAGGGATGCGTCGCCCGGCCGGCGCTCGGTTCGGCAGAGGTTGTCTTGCCGAAGAAATTGTCCTCCTCGACCGCCGCGAGCCCGGTATGCGCATCGGTACTGCCGACCAGGCCGAACTTGTAAGGATTCACGCCAAGTTCGGCCTCCATTTTGAGCCCGTTCTTGAGTGCCGAACGGACATACTCGAATTCTAGCATCTCCGGCTTCTTCACTTCGGTCAGATCGAGGTTGCCCTTGTCCCAACGTTCGAAGTTTGCAAATTCATCGTTGGGCGAAAGAAACGGGTGGGTCTCGCCATCGCCTTTCATTTGGGTGGCTTCGTAGAGCGGCTCCCAGCGGGTGCGGCTCTCCGCATATTCGCGGTCGATTCGTTTGCCATTGAAGGACTCGATGATTGGAAACATCCGGCCGTTACTCAGGTTGCCGTTGTGGGCCAGCGCAAGAAGTTCTGCGCCGGTTTTTTCCTCAACCATCGCCATCCACTTCCATAGATCACGGGGGTTTGCACTGCCGAGCGGCGGTTGCGTGGTGAAGGGTTCGACAAGGCTCGCCTTGGCTCCGTTGTCGCGCCAGATGACGTTGCGATGAAGGTTGTTGCCGCCCTCGCCAGAGGTCCATTCATAACCGATGAAAGCACTGAATCGTCCGGGCTCATTGGCTTCGTCGGCCGCCTTGATCGTTTCGCGCCAGGCACTGCGATAGGCTGGCGTCCCCGGCGTGGGGAAGCCCTTGGGCAACTGTCCCCTGCCGAAGCTGGTGATGATATCGACGGCAGCCTGCGCACCTTTGCCGGTGCTGATCTCGTCGTACCATTTCCGACCCTGCGGCGTTGCCAGCAGGACTGGGTCGCCTCCCATCAATTGCGGGAAAAAGCCCATTCCGTCCGAATGGTCCGCGACCACCATGAAATCGAGCGGACGCGAAAGTTTGGCGCGTTGACCGCTTGACGCAATTACTTCCTCGCCCTTGGCGAAGCGGTAAGCGTCCTTTGGACCCAGGCGGGCGCCGAACGCGCCCGCGTCCATCGAGTACGAGGTGTGCGTGTGGGTGTCGCCGAAGTAGGGCCGCGACGGAAAATTGCGCCCGGCATAGGGTGAATAAGGCGGCTTCGTTGGAAACACCTTATCGGCGGTCTCTTTGCTGAACGTGCCGATGTCCGTCGTCACATCCTCCGCGGCGACGGTGGTTGCAAACATGTATGCGGCACAAACGCCAGCAAGTGCGGCTGCGGAAATAGAAGGCCAACGGATCATCATCGGTGCCCCTATGAATCGGCTTTAATAAATTGCTATCGCGATGTTAGGCCTTCCCGAAACCGGTTGGAAGCCCGCAGCGCAAACTCTGATTGGGCAGGCATACTACCGTTTCCGGACGTTGCCGTGACCGGGGCCTCGGTCCGAGAACGCCATATGATCGCATTACTTGGTGGCGATCCGGCGGGTGGGTGCCACAGTGCTGGTGGGCGCCATCGGCGAGATCGAGAATGTCAGCCAGGTATTCCAGCCGGATGGTCGGTTGGCGGCTTCTCTTCGCGCGGGCTTATCGATCTTGCGAGGCCAATGTACGCGGATCGCGACAGTTATATCGATCATCTAAAGCCAACCTGCGCTCAGTTAGCAAACACGTTTCCGAAAAGCTTTCGAAGTCTTCAGGGCTTGCGAGCCGAGAATGACATAAGAAGAAGCGACATAAAGAAGAAGCAATGACTTCGGCTAAATCAATCGGCGAAACAGAGGAGGCTAGAATGAAGATTCCGTTCGCGTTATCGGCGCTGCTGATCACTGGGTTCTTGGCCGCGGGCAGCGAACCGGCCAGTGCCGTAGTATACTGCCAATACGTTTCGTATCCGGCGGGATGCGTCGTAAGACCCGGCGTCGTGCTGCGGCCGCGGCCAGTCGCGCGAGCCGTGGTGACCCCCGGCGTCGGTGCGGCTGGAGTTGGCGTACGGCCAGGGACAACGATGAATCGTGGCGGTCCCGTAAATCGAGTTGGCAGGCGCTGATATTCCGAAGTCCCGGTGCATGTTCGTCGTTGGCAGAAGCTGACTGTCGCAATGGTCCGCCTTTGTCCATGTTGCGTAAGCGAACGATCAGCGCCGTCGTTCGACCTACCGCGGGCGAGCAACCGCATAAAACGGGTCTGAGTCTGACAGGGATTGCGGAAGGGAACATGATTGCAACTGTAAGACGAGTGGCTCTGTTGCTGACAACGACCTTGGTTGTAACGCTTTTCGGTTCCTTGGCGTTGGCGCAAACCGCACCGGCCGGAGCACAGGCAACGGGCGTGCAAGCGTCTGGCAAGACCGATTGGCGGGAGCAGTACGCCTACACGCTGGGCGTACAGGCCTACATCTTCGGCTTTCCTTACGTATATCTACCAAGCCTGCGGGCGGATTGGGTCACCCGGCCCAAGTCCTCTAACGAGTTACCGCTGTATGCGCCGATCAATCATTTCAGCCATGTGAGAGCGCTGGCAGATGCGTCCTATCGGGGCGGCGGTTCGCCCAATCAGGACACGCTTTATTCGACAGCCTGGCTCGACGTCGGAAAGGAGCCGGTGATCCTTTCGCATCCGGACATGAGCGACCGCTACTTCGCATTTGAATTGGCGGGCGTGGACTCGGACAATTTTGCCTACGTTGGCAAACGCACCACCGGCGGGAGGGCTGGAAGCTTCGCCATCGTCGGCCCCGGCTGGAAGGGCGAACTGCCGGAGGGGGTTAAAGCATTGGCTCCGTCTCTGACACCGACCGTGCTGATCTTCGCCCGGCGCTGATCGACGGCCCGGCCGATGCGAAGACGGTCAATGCGCTGCAGGATCAGTACTCGCTGATTCCGCTCAGCCTGTGGGGAAAGAAGGATGCCGTGCTGCCGGCGAGCCGCGAAGTCTGGCAACCCTTCGATCCGAAAACCGATCCGCTCGCCGAGTGGCGGACCATGAACCGGGCGATGACCGAGAATCCGCCCGAGGCGCGCCTGGACAAGTTGGTCGGACTGTTCGCAAGGATTGGCGTCGGTTCCGGGCAGGACATCGATCAAATGGACGACGCGACCAAGCGCGGACTCGCGCGCGCCGCAGTCGATGGCCGACAGTTAATCAAAGCCGTCATCGATTCGGGCCAACTCGGCAGGCAGGTCAATAACTGGAACATTCCGCCGCGCACTTTAGGGCGCGCCGGGCTCGTGGACGATTTTCTGCTGCGTGCCTCGATACAGGCCATGGGCGGCATCCTCTCCAATGAGCTGGAGGAGACCGTTTACTACAACACGACAAAGGACAGCGCAGGACAGACCTTCGATAGCGGGAAGAACTACACGATTCGGTTCGCCCCCGGCCAACTGCCGATGGTCAACGCCTTCTGGTCGCTCACGATGTATGACCAGACCTTCAACTTCACGGACAACCCCCTCAATCGCTATTCGATTGGCGACCGCACCAAAGGCTTGAAGCAGGACGCCGACGGCGGCTTGACCGTCTACATCCAGCGCGCCTCACCGGGAAAGGACAAGGAGTCCAACTGGCTGCCGAGCACGCAGAGCGGCGGATTTTTTCTGATCCTGCGGACCTACATGCCTGGCGCCGAGATCATCGAGCAGAAGTGGGCGCCTCCTCCTGTCGTTGCGACGGCGCGGGAGACGAAGTAGTTTTCGATGGGAAGCGGTCGACTTAGTCGCAGCACTCTCCGTGGCTTCGTCCGTTTTCTTACTGAGTGCCATCACGAAGGGAGAGAATAAATGAAAATCCCGGCGCGGATAATTCTGATTGTCGTGGCGATGATCAGTCTACAATCAGAATCTCCCGCACAGGTGCCCAGCCTCTCGATCACGCCAGAGCAGTTGCAGGAGCTTGAGAGGAAGGGGTTTCAGGCAGACCCGAAGATCTTGCAGGATATCGCCACGGCCGGCCGACCACTTGGACGTTGGAAGGAAGGGCTCATGTTTGACGGCATCGCACCGATGCCGTGGCTGAAGAGCGCAGCCAACTGGACCCCGGGCACGGAAGAGGTGCAGCCGGAAGAAATCCGCGTGACCTTCATGGGGAGTTCGCCCTTGCCACGACCGGGCCAAATGGGCACGTCGATCTATGTCGAGCTTGGCAACGGCGACCGCTTCATCTTCGATTTCGGCCCCGGCTCCATCGCCAACTATTTGGCCTCCCGCGTACCGCTGAACCAGATCAACGACATCTTCATCACCCACCTGCATTGGGATCATTTCGCCTCAGTGCCCTATGCCTTCGTGTTTGGCGCCTGGGGTGGCCGCTGGCACGAAACCTTTCGGATTAATGGCCCCTCCGGACGGACTCCGAAACACGGCATCAGTCATATGGTGTATCATATGAAGGAGATGTTGTTTTGGCACATGGAGAACTTCAGTGCCGGTAGCCCGATTGGCAAAGGCTATGACATCGAAGTCAACGAGTTTGACTACAAAGATGACGGCGGCGTGGCCTACGAAAAGAACGGTGTTAGGATCACCCACTGGCAACAATCCCATGGCAGCGATGGCGCCTCGGCATATCGTCTTGATTGGAACGGCATGTGCGTCGCGTTCACCGGAGACGGTCGTCCCAATTCGCTGACAATAACGTACGCCAAGGGTTGCGACCTGCTGATCACCGAGATTCAGCCGGAGACGGTGGCCATCAGTTCGTCAGTGTCGGGGACCATGCCCCTGACTTCCCGCACCACCATTGATGGCTGGCACAATCCCGCCTACGCCGCGGGCTACCTCTACAATGAAGTCAAGCCGCGTCTCGCCATGGCAACTCACGTGTCCTACGACGAGTACGTGATGCCCGAACTGGTGGCAGAAGTGCGCCACCATTGGAAGGGACCATTTCAGTTCGGCGCGCCGGACATGGTCGTCGTGAACATGACCAAGGACAAAATCTGGGTGCGGGATGGCGTAGTGCCTAAATATCCGAACATGGCGCCGCCGCAGTTTGACGTCTCGACATCAGGCGGATTGATCATGCCATTGCCGCCAACAACTCGCCGCGACGTACAGTCACAATTCATTCGGGACGCGGAAATCTCTCCGCAGAAATACTATCCGGAGGGCTATCATCCCCAGCTGATGCCATGGTGGCCATCTGACAAGCCGATCTTCCTTCCCGAGACACTTGTGCCGGAGCAGATGAAGAAAAAGCCGAAGTAGGCATGCAAATAATCAGTGGCGATCCTCTCTTCCCAGGGGAATCTCGTCCTTGAGCGGCATTCGTGGTGGGAGAAGCGGTGTAACCGACACCGCATTCGTCAGCGCGCGGGGTCGCGGCAAACCTCCTCCAGCTTCGAGCAGCCGCCATTGCCATTGCCGAAATCGGCGGCGCGACCTCCCTAGGGCGCCCGGCGGCGTTTCGCTTGCAGCCTAGTCGGTCTTTTCGGCGAGCTTGCCACTGTATTGAAGACTCACCGCGCTGTAGGGCGTTAAGCCCCAGCTCTTAAGCTGCGGCGGCCGAACCATGCTGGACAGCGCTGGCTTAGGGAAGCTTGCGTTGCTTTAGCTTTTGAACGGTTATGCGCCATACAGCTCGCCTATGGGGCACAACGCTGGTGCACGCGGCCTCATCGGGCTTGCAAGAAATGCCCGATTTATTGGCTTATGTGTTAGGTGCGGTATCTAGGGGTTTTCGCCGGAAAGATCCTGCTGGCCGTCCTCAGCACCGTCGTCTCGCTTGCCATCTTCACGCTGCTGTTCACCGCGATCTACAAGGTGCTTCCGGACACGGCGATACCTTGGCGCGAGCTTGTGCTGGGCGCGTTCGTCACGGCCGTGCTGTTCGCGGGTGGAAAGTCGCTGATCGGAATCTATCTCGGCCGCGGCGCCCAGTTCGCCCTACGGCGCCGCCGGCGCGCTGATCGTCCTCATGTTCTGGATCTATTATTCGGCGCAGATCTTCCGCGTCGACGCCGAGCTCACCAAGCGAGCGCGCCCGCCGATCGTCGTCCTCGAGACGCACTTAACAGAGCATGAGATACTCCGTTTTGGAGGCGTTCAAAATGCCGCCGTTGTAACAAAACAGCACACTGCGAATTGCTTCGGTGGGACAGAGCATCGAAGCAAGATGACGCCATGCCGAGGAGTAAGGAATTTTTGTTTGGAGCAGATCGCCCGCGCGAAGCGCTTCGCCGCGGCCATGAATACTGAGGCAGACAAGGAGCGCTTCGAGCAGATGGCGGCCGACTACCAAAGCGAACTGGACGCCGCCGAAGCGGCTCCGGCTCAACCGTCCGCTCTCGTGGCGGCATCGGAAGAAGCGGCGGAAGATGCCGCTGTGGCAGAGCGGCAGACTGGCGGCTCTGATGCGACTTCGCAGGCAACAGCCGGTTCGGAGGATGAGCAGAAGCCGACTACGGATTGGTCCGCCGGACAGCCCAACGGACCCGGTCACATGAAGGCGATGACGAGGCCCATTCCGACGAGCGTATACAGGCCGGTCACTGTTATGCCGAGGCGGACTTCCGCTATCACGCCGTCAGAGGGACGTTTGATGGTCCGGGCGGGCATTCCACTTCTCCGTTCGCTTGTCCTGCCCGAATTGATCACTCCGTGCGCGGGATTTCGTTCCGATCCAAATCGCCGAGTGCTCAAGATGGGAACCAAGGGCGTGCACCGTAGAAGGCTGCCTGCCGACGAGAGCAGCATCGCCGTGCGGAGCCCGTCGCTGTTTGCATGACACTGGGCTTTTCCTTAAGCTCACTTTTAGTACACAAGCCGCGAGCGACCAATTGCTCGGCTCGATCTAGCCACGGGGGACACGTGTCGGATGTACCTCTCGTCCTCGTCGTGGAGGACGAATACTCGTTGCAGGGCCTGGTCGAGGAAGCGCTGCGGGACGGCGGCTTCGAGACCGCCATCCTTTCGTCGGGAGAGGAGGCGCTGACCCTGTTCAGGGGCAGGGTTGCGCCCTATCGCGCCCTCGTCACCGACGTGAACTTGAAGGGTTCGTTGAGCGGCTGGGAAGTCGCGAGGCAGATCAGGGAGATGGCGGCGGGCTTTCCGGTCATCTACATAACCGGCGCAAGCGCCGACCAGTGGACGTCGCACGGGGTTCCCGACAGCATCCTGCTGCAAAAACCGTTTGCGAGCGCGCAGCTGGTCACGGCGGTCTCCCAGCTTCTCAACGCCGCAGGGGCGGCGGCGACGTAGCACCGGGCCGCCGGCGGGTGATAAGGTCGGAACATTATCGCGGCAAACGTCTTTTACTCGTTGGACCACCGCCCGCCGTTTGAGTACGGCGCCTGTAGCGGATAGCCAAAGGCTCAACGCCCGCTGTTCAAAGACACGCGCTCGCGCGGATAGCCAAAGGCGGTGGTCCCGTTCCGCGCGGTGAAAGAACCAGCTTGAAAAAGCCGTCGAAAACCCGTGAAGAACTAGAGTCCGCCATCAGACATCAGCGGCTGGCCGACGGACCTGGCTATCTCGGTCGTGCCGCACGAAGACTCCTGGAAAGTCGAGATCATGAGGGATGGACCGCAGCGCGACGCGGATCGTTGCGACATGATCGAAGCCATTGCCGATCAGCTGCGCGGACAGTTCGACTTGAAAGCTTGACCGCCGAATCGAGCCGTACCGCTCGGCAAATCGCGACTTTCGCACCAGCAGGCCTTGCGCTCCCCCGGGAAAATTCGGCAAGCTTGGGCGGGAAGGGGCCGGTTCGGCCCCGCGTAGTTGCGTGGGCTGGGCAGTGAATTTCCAGGTGACCATCCTCAAGGTGCTGGCGAGCTACCCCGGCGGATTTGCGAGTCTGGCGGACGTCAAGCGCGACGTGGCCATTTTGGTAACCAGCGGACGGGAGTGGTCGGAACGCACCACGAAGCTGGCGGCGCGCTTGCCCGGTTTGGAAATCTTCGCGCAAGGTTTGGTCGAGCGGCGAGACGGCGGCTGGCGCATCACCGATGCGGGCCGAGCCGCCCTCGATGTGATGGAGAAGCCCGCCGCTCCCGAGGTGTCGCCGGCGCAGGTCGCCGCGCCGGAACCGTCGCCGGCGATCCCTCATCCGGCAAGCCTTGTCGTTGCCGGACCGGATCGGCGCCGCATGGAGCGACGACGGCGTCGCCGGAGGCCGACCAGACAACGGCGGACGGCGAACGCCTTCTAGGTAAGACTGGTCAGGAGCCTGCGTAAGGAACTTCAAGGAAGAAGAACGTTCGTCGCCGGCAGACCAACGCGGAGCGCCACTCCCCAGTGGGATTTTGATGACATGGAAAAATTACTGGAATTCATTCCCGGTCCCAAATTGCCGCTTCCGCTTCGCTACGGCCTGACGGTGGTCATCGTCATGATCTGCGCGCTGTTGCAAATCGGATTGCAGGCGCACTCGCGCTTCCCCGGATTCTTCCTGATGCTGCCGGGAATATTCTTGTGCGGTCTGCTGTTCGATCGAGGGTCAGGCTTTCTCGCCGCACTCCTCTCGGTGCTTTTCGCCATCTTCGGAATCTCGCCGGAACTCCATTCCTCCGAAGACATCCTGCCTTACACCTTGTTTGGCGTGACGGCCGCGGGGACAGCCCTTGTGGCGGAAGTCCTGCGCACCGTCATGATCAGGCTCGTCGAGTCGGAGCGCTCGAAGACGCTGCTGCTGCAGGAACTGGCGCACCGGACGAAGAACAATCTCGCTATTCTGGGCGCCCTGGTTCGTCTGCAGTCGAAGGATAAGGAGCCTGCCGTCGCCGAAGCGCTCGAGAACACGTCGCGTCGGATCATCGTCCTGGCGGAGGTGTACGATCACCTGATGCTGCGCGAGGACACGAAGGTGGTGGACGCGCGCCAATATCTCCAAGAGGTTTTCGAAAAGATCCAGAGCGCCCTCAACCCGGCAACGCCGATCGCCATCACCACGGAGTCCGACGAGTATTACATGCCGAGCACGCAGGCGGTGCCGCTCGCCATCATCGCCAACGAACTGGTCACCAACGCCTACAAGTATGCCTTCAGCGACGGCCGCCCGGGTCACATCCACGTCGCCCTGAAAGTGCAGGACGCGATCGAGCTGAGCGTGACGGACAACGGAATAGGATTTAAGGATTCGCAGACGCCGGAGGGGCTCGGATCGCGCATCATCTCACTGCTTACGCAGCAGCTCGGTGGCTCTCTGCACTATGAGCGCTTGGAAGCGGGCTGCCGCGTGGTGTTGCGCATACCCCTAAGCCCCTCGGTGAGTCCTGCGATAGCCGCGCCGGTCAGGATCTAACTTGGGACATCCTGTAACAGTTGCTGCAACGGCAGGCGGCGAGTGCCTCCTGCGCAGTATGTAGCAGCGGCGGCGCCCTAGCGCAGCTAAGCTCAAAATCATTCTCCGCGCACGCAGAAGGCGGAGCAACCGTTCCCGCGGTGCTCGTTGTTGCCGCACCGAGCCATGGCCAAGCCAACGCTTCGACTGGTTGTAGACAACACGCGCGCCTCGCGTGCGGTCTCGGTCCGGACGATACCCGCCGGTCTGCGTGATTGCCATTGAGGGGAGGCGGTGGCGCTGATTCAATCGCACTAGCCAGGCTAACGATCTTGAGGTGGCGGGCGTTCAGCGCTCGGACCTCATGAAAGGACTACGCTCGCTGACGAGCCTAATGTCCGTCCCTTCCCTCACGTCTGCTTTTGTTGACCAGGCCGTGGTGGAGTTGCGTATGTCACGAGTTGCGCGATGCTCCATGTAGAGTTGGCCGGTCAGCAGAAGCACGCCGGCCAACGCTATTGCCAGCATTGCCGATGGTAGTTCTGGATGTTCGTTCATCAGCTTCCTATTCCTCGAAACGAGATGGCTAATCCGTCACGTCCGCGCGACATCGTGCCACCATCCGAGGGGCCGCGCGAAAGCACTCCATCGCTAGAGGATGGCTCCGGGCGATCTCCGGTCAGTTGGACGAACAGACCTTGACCGTCTTCATGCCGGTCTCAGCTTCCGTGCGCGTCTTGTAGACGGTGCCCGAAGGGCTGACGACGGTCATCGACGCATCGGTGGGCTTCTTGTCGACGATCGTGCACTTCTTCGTTTTCACGTCCTGAGCGATGTAGAATTCGTCGGCGGCCAAAGCGGGAGCGACGAACGCGGCAACGAGACCCGCGGCGGCAATCAATCTAAATTTCATGAGTTTTTCCTCCACGAAACCCGGCTTTTTCGCCCGGCGCGGAATAACGGGAAAATTCGGCAATCGTTCCTTCTCAGGAACCTTGCGGCCGTGGCCGGATGTCCGCCGGGCGAATGGTTCCGACCGCGGTGTCCGTGCGGTTGTGACGGAGCGCGCTCCGGCGAGACCAGGTGCAGCTTAAGGCGTGCTCAGATCGTCTGGGACGTCGCCGAACTTCCGGATTACGGCAGCGTCGCCGAGAATCGCCGGTGGCGGGATCCCCGCTGAGGCTGAAGGCGACCGCGCCGACGATGCCGGGCTTTCGCGAAAGCGCCTCGGCCTTCATCACCGCCGCGTTCGGGTCGAAGCACTCGACCGCGTCGCCGGTGACGATGCCGTCATCGGGGCCATCAGAAGCGCGCTGGCAAGCCGATCACGCCGAAGGAAGGCCTGCTGCCGGCAACGTCGTCGACTTGAAGGGGGCGCTGCGCCGGAGCGTGGGCGGCGTCGCCGCGCCGGCGAAGCAAGGCAAGCCCGCCAAGAAGCCGCGCAAGGCGACGGCCGGGCAGAAGGAGATGCTGATGTCGCTCGAGGGAAAGAAGCCAAAGGAAGCGGCCGCCGCCAAGAACCGCAGCGGAAGTCGGCCTAAGCGGGAGGCCGGGGCCATCAGCCGGCGCCCCGGAATCATACGGAGCGCCCTTCAGTTGATCGTTTACGATCTCCGACTACGTTCTGGTTCGATGGACGACTACGATCCCCAACGCGAGGCCGAAGCGGCCATGAAGCTCGCGATCTCCACCGACGGAGTAGATCGGCAGGAGCTGATCCGGCTTGCCATGGCCTGGCGGGAACTCGCCCGCGCGCGGTCGGGGCCGGAAAGGCGCGTCGGCCGAGCGGCCTAGCCGCAATCTGGCGGGCACGCGGCGCAGCTATCGCCGATCGAATCCAAGACGTCCCGGATTCCGCAACCGCCTGGTCTGGAGAGATGCCGGCCGGCGGATCCTGGCGTGCGACGTCGCAGGCGCGCTCGCGGACCTGCGGGTCGGCGCGATCCTGCATCCAGCCGTGCTCCTCGCATTCGGGTATTGCATTGACTTCCTGCAGGACATTGATCGCCCAGCCGCGCAGCGTCCGGATCGACGGCTGCCTTTCCTTCGTCATCATCAGCATAGAAACCGCTTCTGCCGGGACGAATCTTTGCGGCCCGTTGACGTTCCGGGTTGCTAACACAAGGCTGGGATTCCGATTTGCGTGGGCTCGCGTTTTTCCTCGTGTTCCGCCAGCCGGTGTAAAAACGGCAGTCGGTCCCTGCTGCGCGGGAGCCAAGCGCAGCCAACTCAGTCGGCTCCTGAGCGATTTGGGCTCCCAATTGCTCTGGCGAGGCCCTCCTGCCGACGAAGAGCACATCACTCGCAGTTGGGCGGCGCCGAGGCTTTACGCCCGGGAAAGTTCAGGCATTTCGGGATCGAGTTCTTCCTGCGCTGTAGGCGGTCGGCAGGGAAGCCGCCAAGATGGGCGGGGTCATTGAAGCTGCGGCTTTCCCGGGATGAGCAGCTGCAGGATGCCAGCCAGACGTTTCTGATCCGAAATTGGATGGTTTGAAGTTCGCTCAAGCCTCTGCCGAAGCCGCTTTTAAAGGTTGTTAGGCTGCGAGAACACCGTGCATTGGGTGTGACGACCAATCGGCGGCATTGATTACCGATGCCTATGCAACGGTGGCCGTCGCATACCGCCGTGCCTCCGCGACCTATGCGGATGATCACGAGATGCAGAAATTAGGGACTGCAGCTGTGAATTGCTCACTATCGCGATGTCATATGTAACGGCAGAGAGCGTTGCCTAGGGGTAACGATGGTCGGCCTATGCCGATCGGTGAAAACAGATCGTGACGGCACATTGGACAAGTTACTAGCTGTAGAATGGGCCGAAGTGCTGATTCCAACCCATTCGGTCGCGGAGATGATACCTGCGGGGCACGGTGACGTTCCTGTCGCTTTTCATCATCTTACGATTTGTGATGGTGCGTCAGACATCAACGATCGGAATCGCCGACATTCTTGTTATCGTTGTAATCGCCGAGCCGGACAGAATGCATTTTACCGAAGGATTAGTTCTAGTTCTCACCATCGTGTTTTGGAATTCGTTCCTGAACTGGATCAGCTACCGGTTCAAAGTGTTCGAGTGGCTCCTATCTCCCCCGCCGATCCCGCTAATAAAAAACGGAAAGATGAACCGCCGCGGCATGCGTCAGGAGTTTATTACGGAGGAAGAGTTAAAGGGGCAGTTGCGTGGGAATTTCCGAACTTGCTGAAGTCAAAGAGGCTTGTCTAGAAGCTAACGGCGAATTGAGTGTCATCAAAACAGACTCCGCAACGGAAAATTCGAAACCTCCGAAGTCGAAGGCGAAGCCCGCCTAAGTAATTTTGTGCCGCCGCTTTCGCTCAGCAGCATGCGTGAGGAAGGGATGGCAATTTGTCCTTTTACAAGGAACGTCACCCAATCACTGTCCCCCGGCCTTAGAGAGCTTGATGGATAGGAAGGTGGTGGTTCACGGCTCTGCTGGTCGCATGTTTCGCGTTGGCTGCAATCTTCCGCGCGATTGTCAAAGCAGACCTTGCCCGAGAAGGATCCTTCCTGAAGGCCGCAGGTTGCCGTCCGGGACTGTCTTGATGTTCGGCTCATCATGGAGTGGACCGCGCACATGAGGTCGGAGCGCTAATCACGAAGGCGGCTATTTCAGATATCCGGTTTGAATCCGCCCAATTTGGGTGATCTCAAAATCGACGTCATGAACGTGGCCAACGTCGCAGCGGCAGCTTTGGCTTCTTCAAGCCGCGCCAGATCAAGTCCGTTGTCGTCCTTGGCCATGAAATGACTTCTGATTTCCAATCGCGCGCCCGTCTTTCGTGGGATTGCAAGGTTTTCCCAGCGGGAACCGAACGACCGTCCTGCAGTTCTGTCATGACAATAAGGGCGCTGAAAGTGCATGGCAGGAAAAATGGGTTCAGCCGCGTCCAAAAAGCGGTCCTCCGAGCGGGTCGAGGAAGCGGCTGCCAGGACGGAGAGAAGGCCTCTTCCTTTAGGTGCCGGCGCGCGCATGAATGGACGGGTCGTGCTTGCCCTGGCCCTATTTGGTCTTGCTGTGTGGACCGCCGCGAGTTTTCTGCCTGCGCTGATCTGGGCCACGATTCTCGCGATTGCCCTGTGGCCGCTTTACCTCAAATTTACGGCACGCTTTTCCTCAGGTTCCTCGAGCTTGGCTGCGTTCATCTTCACTGCAATAGTTGCTCTGGTCTTGTTCGCCCCGATGTCGCTTGCCCTTTACCAGATCGCGCAGCAAGGGGACTTGCTAGTGAGTTGGCTCAAGCAGGTCCGGGAGAGCGGGGTTGAAGTCCCGGATTGGGTTGCTCGTCTGCCGATTGCCGCGGAAAGTCTACAATCATGGTGGCGCGCCAACCTCTCGGACCCGAAAGCTGCCACCGCCTTGCTTCAAGCTGTCAACGCGGACAATGCGTCGGAGTTTTTCAAAACGTTTGGTGGACAGCTGCTCCATCGGCTGTTTCTGTTGTTATTCTCGCTCCTGACGTTGTTCTTTCTGCTCCGTAACGGCCGCGCCGTCGCGAGCCGCGTTCTTGAGACGTGTGAACGCCTTACTGGCGATGCCGGGGAGGGGCTAGTCGAGAAAATGGTCGATGCCACGCGCGGCACGGTGAACGGCACTGTTCTGGTCGCCGTGGGCGAGGGATTATTGATCGGCGTTGGCTACTTCGTCGCGGGCGTTCCGAATCCGGTGATGTTTACAATTCTGACAACGGCATTCGCGATGCTGCCATTCGGCGCATGGCTCGCCTTCACCACGGCGGCGGTGGCCCTGGTTTCTGGCGGCGGTAGTGGTTTTGCGGCAGTGGCGGTATTTTGCTGGGGCGCGATCATCATGCTTGCCGGCGATCATTTCGTCTGGCCAACTCTGGTCGGCGACTCGGCTCGGCTCCCGTTTCTTCTCGCCTTTGTCGGAATCTTCGGAGGCCTCGCTGCCTTTGGGTTGTTCGGATTGTTTCTGGGCCCTGTGATCATGGCGGCCTTGCTGACCGTGTGGCGCGAGTGGATATTCCGACCGGTTCCACAATAGGATTCTCCTGCGGCACCTCTGATCAAGCTTTGCTGTCGTGAGCGCCGACTTTCGGTCTTGGCAGGCACTTTTCGGACATGGCTCCTGTGGTGGGAGATGTTCCATCTGAGTAAGAAACAGACATCGTTATTATTTGATTGCGAAGGGCGGGTTCCTGCGCAAAGCGGCCGTTGGTTTCGGCTCACCGCGCGGGTCCATCCCGGAACTCTCCCTCACGGATGACGAGGTTGGGTGTCAACCTGTCAACCGTGTCAACTCAGATTTTGGGATCTGCGGCTGCCGACTTTTTGGGGCGCGCTTGGGCCGTATGGGCTGGGGGGCCGGGAAGGACCCGCTATTTTACAGCGCGCCGGCCCTGATCCGCTGTGCAATGGACCGGCCCGCATCCGTCGCTCCCCACGATAGGCGACCCTCAATCCCAGGCTGCGCATAGTATCTGGCAAGCTGGGTACGGATCAGTTCTTTCAATTCAACGTCGGCCATCTCACTAGCGCTTATGTAACAATCGTACATCGAGAGCGAATTCAGCACGCCGCGCTGCTTGATGGTCATCGACTTTGCGAATTCGATTTGGTCGTTGGTCAGTTTGGTCATTCTCTTACTCTCTAGGCATGTCCAAGCAGTCCAAGCACCGCCATGGCGCTTGGACTGCGAGAAACCGTTGCAAATTGCGGGTTGGTCTAGGGTGTCCTAGTGTCCAAGGATTTTAGAAGGATCAGAACAAAACAACCGGCATCGATACGGATGCCGGTTTCATTTTGCCTAACCGCATTGAAACTGTTGCAGCCGCACTCGCATGATGCCCATCCACTACTGAGGCTCATATTTTCCGGCAAATTCAACGTCCCGCTCTAGCCAGAGAGCATGAACGGCTCATTGCTATCGGCGCTATCGGCGCGATGACGCCAGTTGAGACGAAAACCGTCTCCGGGCATCTCCGGGCGCCGAGCCGGGGGATAAACAGTTGCAGACAATATAGCCCGGGAGGCGTGTCCCGACCCGGACCGGAAAGGTCTGTTTTAGCGGCGCAGTGACGGTTCTGCCGATCGAGTTGGCCCGGGTGGTGGGGGACACCGATGCTTGTGCGCGAATAAAAATCGTCAGGGGGAGGCGGCGAGTTTTCGCGAAACTACGCGAACCGATCGCTTCGCACCACCTCCACGTCGCTGATTGAAACGATGCCGATCTGACGGGAAATCAGCTTCGTGACACGCAGCAGGACATCATCGAGCCGTGATTCATCGAGAATGCACCAGACGACGTACATACCTTCAGCTGGCCCAATATGGTCGAGAGCCAGGCCCCGTCGCGACCGCTGGCGGAGTAGCCCGAGACCTGGGCCTCGTCCAATAGCGTCGTCAGGCGCTTGAGAAGGGCAGCCTCGATGAAAATCTCGACACGCTTTTTTCTATGGGTCTGCATCCTTCTATTTGCGCGAGCAGGTAGTGTCGCTGATCTTGTACCTGCCGCCGGAAAATTTGGGCCAGTCGCACGCGGTGCCGGACCTAATCATCTGTTCTGCGATGTCGACCTTGTCGAGGAAGCACTGTGCCACGATGCGGTCCCGGCTGGTAGGTCGGGACCGTCCATCGCAGACTGTGCCTTCACCCACTTGCAGGCAATGGACCGTCTTGCCCTCGATTATGCGCGACAGCACGCCGGCGGCCTGTCCGTAACCAGCTTGCCCGCGTTCGGGTGCGTCGATTCCGCAGATCCTCACGCGTACCTTGGAGCCATCGGCTTCCATAGTGAAGGTGTCTCCGTCCGACACGGCTAGAACCTTTCCCAGGTAGTCAGCCGCTATCGCTGGCGAACAAACAAATGCGGCGACCATTGCGGCGAGTAATCGCATTTCGGTATCTCCTGGCTACCGCCACATTCCCCGCATGCGAGCGCCTATATCCACCTTCGGCCCTTGGCCGGGTGCGCGCGCCGCAGTACCTGCAGGCGCAATCGGCCAGGAAGTCCGCTCGAACAGACCCAGCAGCTTTTCGGGAATGAAGCGCGTTCTGGAGGCAAAGAGATGGCGATCGCCCTGCGCATGCTGGCCATGGACGAAGAACCGCTGCGGAACCCCCAGATGAAGGTCGTCCTTTGCGCGGGTCATGGCAACGTAGAGCAGTCGACGTTCCTCTTCGATCTCGGCCGATGTGCCGGTACCGAGGTCGGAAGGCATGCAGCCGTCGACGACGTTGAGAAGATAGACCGATTTCCACTCTTGTCCCTTGGCGGAGTGGATTGTGGACAGGATCAGGTAGTCCTCGTCGAGTAGCGGAACGCCGGCCTGATCGCTGGTGGCGTCAGGCGGATCCAGCGTAAGTTCGGTCAGGAAGCCTTCGCGCGAAGGATAGCCGGACGCGATCTGCTCGAGTTGGAGCAAATCAGCCCGCCGCGTTTCAGCATCTTCATGGATGCGAGCGAGATGTGGTTCGTACCACAGGCGAGCACGCTCCAGATCGACGGGCCATTCCGAATATCGGAGATTGCCCAAGGTCTCGACGAAGCCCTTCCAGTCGTCGCCGGCGCGCGGCGGCGTCGCTATGCCCGCGAGCGCCGTGATCGGGTCGGCGTCTTCCGCCATGCGCTCTAGCACGCGCTGCGCTGTCGCTGATCCGACGCCGGGCAGCAGATGCAACAGACGAAAGCCTGCGACACGGTCGCGCGGATTTTCGACGAACCGCAGCAACGCCAACATGTCCTTGATGTGGGCGGCGTCGAGAAACTTCAGCCCACCAAATTTTACGAACGGGATGTTCCGGCGCGTTAGCTCAATTTCAAGCGGACCGCTGTGACTGGATGTCCGGAACAGCACGGCCTGTTCCTTGAGGAGCGTGCCGGACTCGCGATTCTCCAGGATGCGTTCGACGATGAAGCGGGCCTGGTCGGCCTCGTCGCGGACGGTGACGAGTTGCGGCTTGGCGCCGGACGTCCGATCGGTCCAGAGATTCTTGGTGTAGCGTTCCTTGGCTCCCCGCACCTGCAATCACCAGCAGCGGCGCCGCGCCAATCCCCCTGCTGCCCCGTGCTCGACCGCACGCCGTTGATCGGGATTGAGGGCTTCGAGGATAGGCGGTTGCCGTCTGCACCTTGGGCGTCCGTTCATGGTTGGAATAAACGACGGTCAATGATTCCAGCTTCGATCGCAACCTAGTCCTCCCCTCGAGGGTGACGCGGCTGCCAGCCGAGTTGGAGCAAGGTCGCGGAGGGGCGCCGCCCGGCCTTGGCGCATTTGCGGCAGCGCAGACGGCTTGCAAGATCGTGCACGAAGGTGGTCGGCGGATGCTTGAGGGCTGCCAGGTCGACATCGTTCGGGGTCTTGCACCGCGAACACTGGATTTCCAGCCAGGGAAAGCCACTGTTGATAGCCTGGTCAATTGTCGGCGAGGGGTCGATCGGCTCGCCATCGCTCCACATCCGCTCGTTCCAGCTTTCGCAGAGCAGCCTATCGGCCTGCTGGATCAGCGCAGCGCCCTTGGCTCGCATCTCTGCCGATTGCGCAGCCAGAATGCCGGTCATCGCACGTGCTTTCCCCAATTCCTTCGCCAGAGCCTTTCGGTCTCCGCCTGACAGCGGCGTGGGGTGGTGTTTTGGCGCCATCCGGACATCCAAGCGCAGACCAAACTCGGGGTGCAGGCTAGCTCATGTCAAATCCCGGCCAGCACCCGTCTTCTTCGTGTCTCCCGGTGCGCTGCTGGCAGGTGTTGTCGAGCAGCCGCTGTGCCACGTCTTTCCAGACCGCGTTGCCGCCATACAATCGGACGGCATCAGCGGTCTGGATTTCCACGGTCCGCTCGCAGCGGCGGCAGGAGATGCGCAGCACGTAACGCTGAATCTCGGAAAGACGCCGTTGCCGCATCTCGGCCCCGGTCGCATCGGCGCGAGGGTCTTTGAGGACCGAGTCCCAGTATTCCGCGGGGAGGGGCGCATCCGGAGCCGCAGTGGACGGGGTCGGTCTGCGGGCGGCTTCAGCCGCCAGTTTTGCCATCTGTTTTGGGGTCGGCATGCGCCAGCTAGCGGGTGGTCGGTCATTCCGAATTAGAACATAACAGGAACAAATGTCGAGTCTGATCAAGCCTATGTCGAAAAAATCATGCTGTGGGGAGGGGCGGCCTGTCGGAACCAAGCTTGGCCGTTCGTCTTGAATCCGGCACCAGTATTGGAGTTCCCCGTCATGGCCCCCCGCGCTAATTGGAAAGGCTTCCTGCGCCTTTCGCTCGTCACCTGTCCGGTCGCGCTCTATCCGGCCACGTCGGAATCCGAAAAAGTCACCTTCAACCAGCTCAACCGGAAGACCGGCCATCGGATCAAATACGCCAAGGTGGATGCGGACACGGGCGAGGAAGTCGCCAACGAGGACATCGTCAAGGGCTACAAGGTTGACACCGACACCTTCATCGAGGTGACGAAGGAGGAGCTCGAGAACGTCGCGCTGGAATCGACGCGAACCATCGAGATCGATGAATTCGTCGACCGCAGCGAGATCGATCCGAGGTATCTGATCCGTCCCTATTATCTGGTGCCGGACGGAAAGGTCGGTCACGACGCCTTCGCCGTCATCCGCGAAACCATCCGCGAGATGAACACGATCGCCATCGGTCGGGTGGTGCTGACCAACCGCGAGCACATCATCGCGCTCGATCCGCTGGACAAGGGTCTGATGGGAACGCTGCTGCGATACCCTTACGAAGTCCGCTCCGAGAAGGAGTATTTCGACGATATCCAGGACGTCAAGGTCACCAAGGACATGCTCGACCTCGCCAGGCATATCGTCAACCAGAAGGCGGGCCACTTCGACCCGGAAAAGTTCGAAGACCAGTATGAGACCGCCCTCGTCGATCTCATTAACCAGAAGCGCGCGGGCAAACCCATCGCCGCGAAAGAGCGACCGCGTGGCGAGAACGTCGTCGATCTGATGGACGCGCTGCGCAAGAGCATCGGCAACGAAGCGGCGGCAAGAGATTCCAAGCCGGCCAAGAAGCCGCGCAAGGCCGCCAGCGGTCAGAAGGAAATGCTGATGCCGATCTCCGGCAAGAAGCCAGCGAAGGAAGCCGCAGCGAAGAAGCCGGCCGCCAAGCCGCAGCGGAAGTCGGCCTAGCGGATCGTGAAGCACCCGGTGACGCCGGACGGTCGCTACTTCGTCGTCCGCGGTAGGCTCTGGCGGATGGCGAATCCCGGTCTCGACGACGCCGAGAGAGCCGATCTGGTTGGCCGGCTGATGGCGGCCCGGCGGGCGGTGCGCGATGCCAAGAAGAAAGCCGACCACGAAGCTGAAGGCGCCGCGCATAAGGCCGTGGACGAAGTCAAGCGGGCGCTCGGTGAGCGTGGCCCGGTATGGTGGGACGACGGCTCGCCGGATCTTAACCGGCACATGGCGAAGAACACGCTTTATGCCGACTGGTACGCAAAACTAGCTCGCTCCAACCGTGGAGGACTGTAAGTTGCCAAAAGCCGCTATTTTTGATCTGGACGGCACGCTTCTGGACTCGGTGGATCTTCACGCGCTGGCATGGCAAGAAGCTCTGCTCAAGTTCGGCCACGACGTGAACTTCGAGCAGGTGAGAGGCCAGATAGGCAAGGGGGGAGACAAGCTCATTCCGGTCTTCCTATCGGCTGACGAACAACGGGACTACGGCAAAGAACTGGAAGAATGGCGCGGCAATCGTTTCAAGACCGAGTATCTGCCGCTTGTGCGTACCTTCTCGGCGGTTCCGGACCTGCTACGACGCGTGCGCGACGCCGGACTTCAGATCGCCGCTGCGTCCTCGGCGAAGAAGGATGAAGTCGACCAGTATCTCGACATCGCAGGCATCACCGACCTGGTGGACCTGAAAACGTCTTCGGACGATGTAGAAGAATCCAAACCCGCACCGGACATCTTCGAGATCGTGCTCAAGAAGCTCAAGATCGAAGGCGCCGACGCCGTCGCGATCGGTGATACGCCCTACGATGCGGAGGCAGCGGGGAAGGCTGGCATTGCGACCATCGGCGTGCTTTGCGGCGGGTTTGCTGAGAGTTCGCTGAGGCAAGCCGGATGCGTCGAGGTGTATCAGGGGCCTGCTGCGCTACTAGCTCTTTTCGAACGTTCGTTGCTGCGCAAGTAGCGTCGTCGTGCCTCAGATCCTGCACCCTTGCTCAGCCCTCGATTTGCGAATTAGAAGCGATATGGCAGCGCTGACAAAGACTTCCAAGCGATCGACGTTGAGCGCCGGCATTCTGGCCTACCGGCAAGGCGCTCACGGGCTCGAGGTTCTGCTCGTTCACCCCGGCGGCCCGTTCTGGCGCAAGAAGGACGACGGCGCCTGGTCCATCCCGAAGGGTGAAATCGATGCCGCGGAAGATCCAGAGCAGGCCGCGCGACGTGAGTTTGCCGAGGAGCTCGGCAGCAGCGCCTCGATTGGCCGGCTGCAGGCCTTAGGGGAGGTTCGCCAGCGAGGAGGGAAACGCGTCATCGCATTCACCGGTGAGGGCCATTTTGACCCCGCGGCACTGGCGAGCAATACGTTCGATATCGAATGGCCGCCCCGAAGCGGACGGCGAGAGAAATTTCCTGAAGTCGACCGCGCAGAATGGTTTGATATTGAGTTCGCACGAACGAAGATGCTCTCCGGGCAAGTGGAGCTTCTCGATCGTCTTTTGGCGATCGCGGGCAAGAGCGCCGGGAAATGACGTTCAAGATTGGAATCATTTCGGACACGCATGGCCTGTTGAGACCCGAGGCGGAACAGCGCCTGGCGGGCGTCGACCACATCGTTCACGCCGGCGACATCGGGCGTCCCGAGATCGTCGACGCGCTTCGCCGCATCGCGCCCGTTACTGCCATCCGTGGAAACGTGGACAACGGCGAGTGGGCCCACGAATACCCCGATACGAAACTCGTGCGCCTGGCGGGAAAGTCGATCTACGTTCTCCACGACCTGAAGACGCTGCAGGTCGACCCCGGCGCCGGCATCGATGTGATCGTCTCCGGGCATTCCCATGTACCGAAGATCGATACGGTGGGCGGCGTTCTCTACCTCAATCCCGGCAGCGCGGGACCGCGGCGTTTCAAGCTGCCGATCACGCTCGCGACGCTCGAAGTCACGACCGAGGGCCTACGACCGGAAATTCACGACCTTGGCGGCAACTGAACGCACCGCCGCGAAGGGATCGCTATTTGCGCGAACGTTCTCGTTCGCGCACGACATCCTTCGCCCGCTTGTCGGACCTCAGTCCGAGGTAGACGGGCTGGCGCAGTTCGCCCTTGGCCGTCCACTCCGCGAATTTGACCTAGGCAACCAGCGACGGCCTGACCCAGGTCGTTACGGCCTCGTCCTTCACCTTGGCAGGAAAGGGCGATTTCGGAGCCGTCAGCTTCACGAGCTTGGCATGGAGGTCTTCCAGGACCTTATGGCTGAAGCCGGTGCCGACATGTCCGATGTAGCGCCATGCGGCGCCTTCCCGCACGGCGAGGACCAGGGCGCCGAAGAACGGCCTGGTGCGCCTGGGCGCCGTGAAGCCGGCGATCACCACTTCCTGCCGCTTTGCCGTCTTGATCTTCAGCCAATCCGGGGTCCGGCTTCCGGACGTATACGCGCTGTCGGCGCGCTTCGCCATGACGCCTTCCAAACCCTTCCGCTCTGCCTCGGCAAAGAATTTGGTACCATCCCCTTTGCGGTGAGCGCTGAAGGCGACCAGCTTGTCGCGCGGTAGAATCGCCTTCAGCCTCTTCTTGCGTTCGAGGAGAGGTTGCTTGCGCAAGTCCACTGCGTTCTCAAACATGAGATCGAAGGCGCAATACAGCAGCTTCGCTTCATGGCGCAGCGCGTTTTGAAGCAGCTGGAAATGCGAGACGCCGTCCTTTCCGATCGCGACGAGTTCGCCATCGATCACGGCGTCGCCCCTTCACGCCCTCCAGCGCTTTGGCGACTTCCATATAGTTGCGGCTGATGATCTTGCCATTGCGGCTGTAGAGCGCAACCTTGCCCCGGCGGATTTCTGCGATCATCCGGAAGCCGTCGTACTTGTCCTCAAAAACCCAGCCGGGATCGTCGAACGGCGCGTCGGTGAGCGTAGCGAGCATCGGCTGCAGGCGCTTGGGCAGGGTCGATGTCCGGCTCATTCGAGGGCAATCCTTTTAAGGGCGCGTTGCGAACTGCATGGAAGTCCTTCAAGGATGAAGGGAACGCTTCGAGGCCGCGTCGTGTTCCGCGGGCGCCGTGGCGTGCGCGACATTGACGATCGATCGGGAAGGGTGGCTCAGGCCGATGGCCAGGAAACTAAAAACCTACCAGACTTCGCTGGGCTTCTACGATCTGGCGATCGCGGCGCCGTCGATGAAAGCGGCTCTGGAAGCGTGGGGGGCGGATAGCAATCTCTTCCATCAGGGCGCGGCGAAGGAAAGTGACGATCCGGACGTCATCGCCGCGGCCATGGCGAAACCGGGCGTTGTGCTCCGGCGCCCCGTCGGATCCGAAGGATCCTTCGGTGAGCATGCTAAGCTGCCCACCAATCTAGGCGGCTCCGGGCCAAGGAAGGCCGCCCGCAAGTCGAAAGGCAGTCGAGCGAAGCAACCTTCCTCTAGCCCCGTCGACAAGGCTGCGGAGCGAAAGGCCGCTCTCGCCTTCGAAAAGGAGCAGAAGCGGCGTGAGCGCGAACGAGCGAGCGAAGAGGCCACCAGGCAGAAGGACCGTGAACGCCGTCAACAGGCGGTCGACAAGGCGCAGGCTGCGTTGGAGAAGGCCGAGCAGGAGCACGCGAGGCGGGCCGCCGCCATCCAGGCCGAGCTCGAGGCTCTCGAGCAGAGATCACAAACCGAGGTAGCCCGCTGGCATAAGGAGAAGGAGCGATTGCAAGCTGCGCTGCGGCGCGCGCGGGGCTAGTCAACGGCTCTTAGTGGCGGAGAGCGTACAGCATCCTTCTGCAAAAACCGTTTGCAAGAGCGCAGCTGGTCACAGCGTTCTCCAAGCTTCTGAACGCCGCAGGGCCGGCGGCGACGCAGCACCGGCCCGCCGGTGGGTGATAAGGTCTCGGTACATATCGCGGCAACGTCTTTGACTCGTTGGACTACCGCCCGCCGTTTGAGTAGGGCGCCTGTAGCGGATAGCCAAAGGCGCAACCCCCGCTGTTCATAGATGTGCGCTCGCGCAGATAAAATCGCGGCATCTCCATTCTCCGTCCCGCCGGCGAGGGTTTTCTGCTGACCGGTCCCCGGTCGACGTAGGCCCCAAGGGCGGCAGGCGGCGGCGTGGAAAATCGTTAACCAAGCCACCTATGGCCAGGCTGAAAAATTTTCAGGCACCCCTTGAAACCAAAATCCGGTTTTTTTATTTTTCAGTCGCCATCGCAAGATGGCTCCTGGGCGCCTGATGGGCCCGGGAAACCAGAGACGGGCACCGGTCGTGTCCGGTGCCGCTCGTACCCATTTTGCTCTTTGGAGGATCTGGCTATGCGCAGTTACGACTTCTCTCCCCTTTGGCGTTCGACCATCGGTTTCGACCGCCTCTTCGACCTCGCGGAATCCGCCCAGCGCGCGACCGAGGACAACTATCCGCCCTACAACATCGAACGGCTCGGCGAAGACAGCTACCAAATCTCGCTGGCAGTGGCCGGCTTCTCGCCCGACGAAATTTCGATCACGGCCGAGCAGAACGTCGTGACGATCGAAGGCAACAAGCCCGAAAAAGCCGAGCGCGAGTTCCTGTACCGCGGCATCTCGACCCGGCACTTCAAGCGGCAGTTCAACTTGGCCGACTACGTCCAGGTCAAGAGCGCCTCGTTCGACAACGGGCTGCTGAAGATCGAACTGGTCCGGGAAATCCCCGAGGCCATGAAGCCGCGGCGGATCGCCATCAACGGCAGCAACGTCCACCAGATCGAAGCCAAGGCGGCTTGAGCGAATACCCTCGGCGGCCCGGCCTCGTTGTGTCGGGCTGCCGCCCACACTCGTCTTAGAATGGAGGAAAACATGCGGCCGACGACCGCCATCCACGACAACGTTTTCGACTTCCAGGCGCTGCTGCACCCCGGCACCGTCTTCGAGCATCCCAAGGAGGTGGTATCGCATCCGGACCTGACGCTGGCCGAGAAGCGGGCGATCCTTGCTTCCTGGGCTTCCGACGCTTCAGCAATCGCCTCATGTCCCGCGTTGCGGGCTCCGGAAGGACTGAAGGCGCCTGTAAGCATTGACGCCATCCTCGAGGCCTTATGTGAACTCGATGGTGGCCCGCGCAACCCGCCTGGTGGCACGCCAAAGCGCCGGTTCTCGACGGCGCGGGCGCTGGCAGCTTGAGGAGGTACGCATGGACGATATCCGTTTACCTCGTCACGTGATCGACCGTCTGGAGCACCGCTGGGCGAACCGGCTGCAGCAAGACGCGAAGTCATGGAGCCAGAGGGGTAGGTCGGTCCGTTTACGCCATGTGCAGTCCAACGGTCCGCGAGACATCCCTGTTACCATCAGGCGCGCTCGTCGTGCTGCGGATGCCGTTAGGTTCGAATAGAACCGCAAGATTTCGAAAGCGATGGATGACCCGTACGATCTGGTGCTGGGCATGTTTGCCGTAGGGATCGCTGCCGTCATGCTGGTAGCGGGCGAACTCTACCTTGTGATGCGGCCCGATCCACCGGAAATCTACGCGCCACCGCCTTTGGTCGTAACGTCATCCATCAACTAGCGTAGCGTCGGGATGTCATACGATATGATCTGTCGAGACCAGGAGTTGGGCAATGGGAGGCACTGCATCTGTTCCAATGCTGTCGCCGGACGGCGGCTTGACGCATTATCTTACGGAAATCCGCAAGTTTCCCATGTTGCAGCCGGACCAGGAGTCGGCCTATGCGAAGCGCTGGCGCGAGCATGGCGAACGCGAAGCAGCATATCATCTTGTCACCAGCCATCTACGGCTCGTCGCCAAAATAGCCATGCGATATCGGGGCTACGGGCTGCCGATTGCGGACATCATTTCTGAGGGAAACGTGGGCCTCATGCAGGCCGTGAAGCGCTTCGAGCCGGAGCGCGGCTTCCGGCTTGCGACCTATGCGATGTGGTGGATCAAGGCTTCGATACAGGAATACATCCTGCGTTCGTGGTCGCTGGTAAAAATGGGATCCAGCGCCGCCCAGAAGAAGCTGTTCTTCAAGCTTCGCAGGACAAAAGCGGAAATCTCGGCGCTTGAGGATGGCGATCTCCGCCCGGAGCACACCGCCACGATCGCCCAGAGGCTCGGCGTGCAGGAGAACGATGTCGTTGAAATGAACCGCCGCCTTGGCGGTGACGTGTCACTCAACACCTTGGTGCATGCAGACGAGGCCGGCGAAGTGCAGGACTGGCTCGTCGACCCGGCACCTAGTCCCGAAGCCATGTACGCCGATCAGGAGGAAGCCAACCACCGGCGTCAGGCGCTGGCGGAGGCCATGGAAGTCCTCAACACGCGCGAGCGCTGCATATTTCAAGCCCGGTTCCTGTCCGAACCGGCAGTCAGGCTCGAGGAGCTAGCGACACGATACGGCATTTCACGCGAGCGGGTGCGGCAGATCGAAATTCGCGCATATGAAAAAGTTCGGGCTGCCGTTCGCGCCTGCCCGACGAGGGACCGCCCTCTGGAACAGCGACCAGATGCGCGGCCAAGCAGTACTCCGAAGAGCTTGCCGCCAATTGGCGGAAGTCGGGGAACAGCGATGTCCCTTAGGCGTTAAAGATTCGTGGGAAAAGCGTGAGTAGACTGCCCGTCGTTGGTCCTCTAACGGCGGGCTTTTTGTGAGTTGCGTTTGTGGCAAACCGTTTGGAGATGCCGGGGTTCATTAAGCCCCAGCTTGCGACCCTGAAGAGCAAGGCTCCCCAGGGCCGGCAGTGGATTCACGAAATCAAATACGACGGCTACCGCGTCCAGCTTCATGTCAACGGGGGAAAGAAGCGCGTGTTTACGCGGAACGGCCTCGATTGGACCAGACGGTTTTCCACCATCGCCGGCGCCTTCGATATCTCCGGCCAGGCCATCATTGATGGTGAGGTGGTCGTGGTTCATGAAGGCCGGACCAACTTCTCCGAACTCCAGGCCGAACTCGCCGCGGGCGGGCAAGATCGGCTGGTCTACTACGCCTTCGACCTGCTCTGGCGAGATGGCGACCTAAGGAAGCTGCCCCAGATCGAACGCAAGCAGATGTTGGTCGACCTTATGGGGGAGAATGATGTCGGCATGCCGGTGCTCTACAGCGAGCATCTGACCGGCGACGGCCAGGAGATGTTTGAGCATGCCGCGAAGCTTGGCTGGGAAGGCATCATCTCCAAACGCGCGGATGCGCCATATCGATCGGAGCGCACTGAGGCCTGGGTGAAAATCAAAACCGTCCAGACGGGGAAATTTCCGGTCGTTGGATTCGTCAAGGATCCTAGCGGTGTTGCCGCTCTTTATCTCGGGAAGAAGGAAGGCAAAGAGCTCGTCTACATGGGTAAGGTCGGAACAGGCTGGAATCGCACCACCTCAAGCCAAATCCGCAAGGCACTCGACACCGTCGTGAGTCCAAGGAGCAAACTTAGTAAGCCGCTCAAGAAGCCTAAAGCAACGTGGGTGGAGCCTGTTTTTACTGCCAGTATCGAGTATCGCGATATCACGTCTGAGGGCCTCCTCCGGGCCAGCTCGTTCAAAGGCCTGTCCAAGGGAACGAGCGGTTCCTGAAAGTGTTTTAGGTGGGAGGTGCACCATGGACAATAAAACTCAAGACACACCCGCTGAATGCGCCCGCGAAGCCCGGAAACAGGTCGCCTTGCTGGCGCCGGGGAAGGTTCGCGATGCGCTTATAGAAAAGGCCAAGCATTACGAGGCTGAAATGCGCGAAAAGGTTCTGAGTGATTGACGGTCTCAAGCTGAATCCGCAAGCAGCTTGGTACGGTCGTGAGCCCGAAGTCCAAGCTCACCAGGCAGGTGAAGAAAACCGAAGGCGACGTGGGTAGACCCGGTGTTTATGGCAGATATTAGTACCGGGATATCACCTCGGAAGGGCTGCTGCGGCAAAGCTCATTCAAGGGGCTGAGCAAAAAGGAACGTTAAGGCCTGGGCGGCGTTCCTGTTTTATGACCGAATCGCTTCCAACCCTTATCGAAAACTCGCTTCAAATCGCCTGGGATTACCTGGAGGGAATAGGCGAGCTTGCCGACCAGCAGCAAACCGCTGAATTCCTTCTCAGGAATGTTCAATCGCAGATGCTTAAGGGCGAGCGGCGGGCCCTTATGCTGTCAAACCGCGCGATCGAAAGCTACCGTAAACAGCCAAACCATCTGCAGCTCGTTAGGTGGGGCTAGGTATGGAATACGTCTACAAAGACAAGCAGCAGCCCACCAAAGAAGAGCGCGTGGCCAAGAAAGAGAAAGCCCGTTGGGATGCGGAGCAGAACCTCACCGCCCGAAAGAAGGTGGATGACGCGTTCCGGTCGAATTTTGAACGACTGAAGGCGGAACGTCTGGCCCGTGAAAACAAAGAATAGGATTGGCGGCCTGGCCCCCCAAGATGGCCGTCGTGGGCGCGCGGTATACCTGCGACATCTGGAGCAGGGGCCGCGCGTTAGTATGAGGCTACATGGATTCTGACTGTCCGATCTGCCTGGGGATAGGTTTCGTCTGTGAGAACCACCCTGACAAGGCATGGTCCAAAGAGAGTGGATGCCAGTGTGGCGCGGGAATGCCTTGCCAATGCGTGCGCGCCGAGGGGCTCAAGAATCCTACAGGGCAACCACGTGCAGATACATCCCCAGTAGAATGAGAACGCTGATCATGATGATTCCGATGAAGAACCGGCCCATCACTTCTCCTTGCGGACACCCTTAAACTTCTTGGCGCTTTTCTTGACGGCCATGAACTGCCCGCCCGTCTTGTTGCGCTTGGTCGCTGTCTTGGTCAGCGGGTTCTTGAGCTGGGTGCGCTTCTTCACGGCGCCCTTACGGGCGTTGTCGCCGGTCGGTTTGTTGATTGCCATTTGGTGCCTCCAAAGAACATCAATTTCCGAACCACTCGTGAGTTCCCTATTCGGAGGCGGCCGCCAGGCCGCTCGCATCTCGGTCTCGGGATGCTTCCACCTCTCTCCTTCCTTGCGTCTCTCTTTGGCGCCCATCGAGGAATAGTAGCATCATGCTCGGCGCCGGTCCTTCTAATCAGGAGGACATTCGAGGCAGGTATCACCGATCGAGTTCAGGACGCCGCGAACCTCGGCCGCCGCTGCATCAGGAGAGACCCCTGCTGGCGGGTCTTCACGGGCGATATCGATTGCTCGCTCCCATGCATGCGGATCGGCGCGGTCCTGCATCCAACCGTGCTCCTCGCACTCCCGGATGGCGCCAGCGTTTTGAAGCACGTCAATCGCCCATCCGCGCATCGTCCGTATCGCCGGCCTTCGTTCACGTGTCATCAGCATGGAAATGGCTCCTGAACGGCGAATCGTTTTGTCCGTCATTCGTTCCGGCCGATAACACATGGCTGGGATTCGCAATGGTGGGAACTCGCGGTATCATTGACACGCCGACACCCAGTCCCTGAACTTGGTCTTCCTGGCTTTTCGGTTGGGCGCGTGCGGCAAGTGCCGCACCGGGCTCTCGTGAACCGAGCCTTAAAACGTCTCGGCCACCCGGCTTCGATCCCTCGCGCGATAATGTCTCGCTCGCCGGAGGCACTCACCCTCGGTCCCGCCGTCATTTCATGCCGGCGTCGCTATCACTGCCCTTCGTTCGGGTGCCTTTTTAACCGGTCTCGCGACTGCACTCGGTCCCGGGTCCCGCCGCTATCGCGTCGGCGCTATGCTGACCCTCCTGCGGGTGCCTCTTTCTGTTGAGTGCTAAGGGCTCCGCCCTCGCGCGGGCAAGGGTGAAGTCCCGGAAGATCCGGGACCGGCCGGAGCGGTCTCCCCGACCTTCCGCGCGGAGGCCAAGACCGGACAGCTTCCACCATGTGAATCCGCTTGTGCAGGCCGGGTGATCCCCCTCCGCCCCGCCCGCCCTTGCCCTTGCTACCCCGGTCTCGCCGACGGGCAGGGCTGCAGGCGCGCGGTGCGCGCTGCACCCATGCCCTCAAAGGAGATTGATCATGACTGCCAAGAACGTTGAAATCGCAGCAGTGAGCGGGACCGAGAGTTTCATTCCGCTCAACAAGCTCAAGAAATCCCCCAGGAACGCACGCAAGACGCCGCACAGCGAGGCGTCGATTGAGGCCTATGCGGCCAGCATCGCCGCGAAGGGTATCCTGCAGAACCTTGTCGTCGAGCCGGAGCTGGACACGGAGGGTGCGGCTACTGGCTTCTATTTCGTTGCCCGGTTCGGTGTGACGCCGCATGTGGTGCGGCAGCGCCTGCGCTTGGGCGCGGTCTCGCCCAGGCTGATACAAGTCTACCGCGACGGCGATCTGGCGCTGGACCAGTTGATGGCCTTTGCGATTGCGGAGGATCATGCCCGGCAGGAAGCGGTGTACGAGCGATTGTCGTACAACCGTGATGCCAGCACCATCCGCCGCCTGTTGACGGAGACACATGTGGCAGCATCCGATCGCCGGGCGATCTTTGTCGGTGCGGAGGCCTACACGGAGGCGGGCGGCACGATCCTGCGTGATTTATTCACCGAAGATCGCGGCGGCTATTTCGAGGACGTGGCGCTGCTCGATCTGTTGGTGGCCGGAAAACTAGGACGAGCCGCAGATGCCCTGCGAGAGGCCGAGGGCTGGAAATGGACGCAGGCCCATCTCGACTTTCCGCACGCCCATGGTTTGCGCCGGACGTACCCGCATCCGGTGGAGCTCTCAGTGGAAGATCAGGCCGCCCTTGATGCTGCGCAGGCCGAATTCAACAGCCTGACCGAGCAGAACGAGACGGCCGAGGAACTTCCTGACGAGGTGGACGCGCGGTTTGGCGAGCTTGAGGCCGAAATCGAGCGGCTGGAAGCGAAGCGACAGGCCTATGACCCGGACTACATCGCGCGGGGCGGAGCATTCGTCATCCTCAACCATGATGGCACCGTGCGGATCGAACGCGGCTTCATCCGAACCGAGGATGAAAAGCCCCAAGGCGAAGCCGAGCATGCGGGCGATGCTTCGGAGAGCGCCGACGCCGACAGCAGTGAGGGCCGTTCAGGCGAGGAGGGAGAAGGGGAGGTGGATCAGTCCACGGACGAGGAAGAAACCGACAGTCCATTGTCGGATATCCTTGTTCGCGACCTCACCGCCCATCGCACCTTGGGGCTGCGGCTCAATCTGAGCGAACAGCCGGACGTCGCCGTGGTGGCCGTCACCCATGCACTCGCGGCGCAAATCTTCTATCTCGGGGCAGAGGCGCAAGTTGTCGAGATTCGTCCGGTCAACACAGTGCTGGCGTCTCATGCGGACGGGATCGAGGATACCCCGGCTGGCAAGGCATGGGCGGATCGTCATGCCAATTGGGCAAGGCAAATGCCCCGTGACGTGACCAGCCTGTGGACGTTCGTATCCGATCTTGATCACGACAGCCGTATGGTGTTGCTCGCGCATTGCGTCGCACTGACGGTCAACGCGGTCAAATTGCCTTGGGAGCGGAAACCACGGGCGCAGGCCACAGCCGACCGACTGGCGGAAGCTGTCTCGCTTGAGATGACCGGCTACTGGCGGCCGACCGTGCGGACCTACTTCGGGCGCATTACCAAGGAGCGCATCCTGGAGGCCGTGCGGGAAGGCGTCAGTCACGAAGCGGCCGACCGCATGGCCGACATGAAGAAGCCGGACATGGCAGAAGCCGCCGAGCAGCTGCTGGCCGCGACGGATTGGCTGCCTGCGATGATGCGGACACCGAAAACCGCGCAAGAGTGCGTAGAGCAATCGCAGACGGATGCTGCTGCGGAAGCACCCGCAAACGCTTATGCCGACGCCGCCGAGTGATCGGTATGGCCGGGACCGTCAACGCGGTCCCGGCTTGTCATCGTGCGACTGTCGAAATTTTCGGCCGCGCGCCTTCGGGCGCGCGGCCCACCTCATGATGCTCAACCCAGCCTTGATCGGGTGCATTTCATAGGAGAGCCTAAAGCCGGTAGGCAGGGCGCGTTGCGGTCAGCTCCTGTGAACCCACCCGAAGGATGGCACGTTGCGTCGAACCGGTTGGATCAGTCGCCGTTGCGGCGGGACCAGATCAGCGTGAAGCTGTCGTCGCCCTCCCCCTTCACCAGCGAGGCCTAAACCGGGGTTCTATCGGTCATCTCTGACATCGAGATCACAATTGGACTCCGCGGGGGTCTGAGTGAGGGCGGCACGGTCGGCTGCACCGCGATGCGAAATCATGCGCCATCGTTCGTTGGGTCACGCCTTCGCCTTTCGTTGATGCGCAAGCGCAAGTCTTTGTGCGACCGGTGATGCCATATCCTTGTGCGGTGACGATGACGGCAGTCATGGTGGTCTCCATCGGTCTGTTTGATGGGCGCACTCCTCACGCAACCTCGAATGGACGGATCAGGCCCGAGGGGCGGCTTCGCCTCGATCGCCTTCCCGCAACGGCTTAGCCGGCTTTTTTCCCCTGCCGCCAAGAGGCGGCATTCCTCGCGAGGCAAAAAAGCCGTCCGCCGCCGTCCTCCGCTGCGCTGCGGGCCCGAAGGCTGCGGGCCGATCGCTCCCCGGGCCAAGGACCGCCATCGAGGCTGCGATGGTCGCGGCCCGACAACAGAACGGAGACCACCATGGCTACCATCGGAACCTTCACCGCAGCGGACAACGGCTACACCGGTTCGGTCAAGACGCTCACGCTCAACGTCAAGGCCAAGTTCGTCGCAACCGAGAAGGACAACGACAAGGCGCCCGACTATCGCATCTTCGCCGGCGCCACCGAATTCGGCGCCGCCTGGAAGAAGACCGCGCAGAACAGCGACCGCGAATATCTCTCGGTCAAGCTCGACGATCCGAGCTTCCCGGCCCCGATCTACGCTTCGCTGGTGAAGGGTGAGGGCGACGACGGCTTCACGCTGATCTGGTCCCGCCGCAACGGCGACTGATCCAACCGGATCGACGCACCCCGCCTCTTCGGAGGCGGGGTTTTGCTGCGCTCATGACCACAACGCGCAGAACGAGGGGGAGAAGGCCTTCGGCCTCCTTGTTCGCATAATAGTCGCTAAGGGCTCCGCCCTCGCGCGCGCAAGGGTGAAGCGCCGAAGCCGGCGCCGGCCGGAGTGGTCTCCCCGGTCTTCCGCGCTGGTCGCAGAATTTGCATGAAGCAATGAGCACCAGGCGCGTGCAGACGCGCGCGTGCCGCGCGCCCCCTTGGGCGGGTGATCCCCCTCCACTCCGGCCGCCCTTGCCCTTGCCCTTGCTACCCCGGTCTCGCCGACGGGCAGGGTTGCAGCGCAGCGCTGCGCTTTAACCCAGCCCCATAAGGAGAAAGATCAATGACCCTGATGACCCTGACCCAGAATGAGCAGCCTGTTTCCGGCGGCTTTCGCGTGGACATATCGCGCGGCCAGCGCGTCGGCCGCGTGTCGTCGGAATGGTTTTCGCGGCCCGATGACGAGCGATATCTGAGCTTGCCTGACTTGTACGATGCTGTCCGCAGCCGCGCCGAGCACGCGCAAGCGCGGACGGTGGAGAGCCGGGCCATCAGGGTGGACGCAAGCCGTGACAATCCCGAGCGGTTGGCATTGGTGGTGTCGGGAAGAGACGAGCCGGTGGCCCCGACCCATTGGAGCTTTGGACAGTTGTGTACCCTTGTCGGCGCGCCAACTTCGTATCTGCGGCAACTCCCCGGAACGCTCTCGGGCATCAATCTGCAACATGGTCTGCTGACGCATCGCGCCGAATTGGTGAAAACCTTGGAAGCCGATAACGGTCGCGTCGAGCTTCGTGCTGTCACCGGGCCTGACTACGGCCGTATCTGGGATCACGAGCTTGTCGCGGCCGTGATGAAGATTGCAGGGAATGGGACGGGCGACACGCGTTGGAAGGTGCCGGGTGTGCTGGATTGGGCCACCATGACCCATAATCCCTTTGTGGACGTGACCAAGGACACCACCACGCTCTACGCCAGCGACCGCGATGTGTTCCTGTTTCTGGTTGACGACACCAACCCGATTGAGGCGGGGCGCTTGCCGGACGGATCACCGGATTTGTATTTCCGGGGATTTTATTGCTGGAATAGCGAGGTTGGCAGCAAGACGCTTGGGATTGCGAGTTTCTATCTGCGCGCCGTCTGCATGAACCGCAATCTGTGGGGCGTGGAGAATTTCGAGCAGATCACGATCCGGCATTCTAAATTCGCCGCCCAACGCTTCGCGCACGAGGCCGCGCCAGCCCTGACGAGCTTTGCCAATTCTTCGCCTGCGCCATTCGTCGCCGGGATCAAGGCGGCTCGGGAACGGATTGTGGCCCGTACCGACGAGGACCGGGAAAGCTTCCTTCGCAGGGGCGGGTTCTCCAGGTCGGAGACGACGAAGGTCATCGAGACCGTATTGGGCGAGGAAAACCGCAAGCCGGAAAGCGTGTTTGATTTTGTCCAGGGGATCACGGCGCTTGCCCGTTCCAAATCTTATCAGGATGCGAGGCTTGAACTGGAAGGCAAGGCCAAGCGCTTGATGGAGCACGCCATCTGACCGATAGGCCGCGCGATCGATAGCGGTTGCGCGGCCGCTTCCACCAGTGGGCCAGCATTGGCGCCGATCCGGAAGCCGGATCGGCGGCGATGACGCGTGGCCGCGTCCGGCGCTCGCCGGGCCTACGGCCCGGCTCGCGAAGAGAGAGGCACCAAGAGCCCGAAACGGTTACTTCTGCTTGCGATTCAATCGGATCGGCTTGCGACCCTTGGGTAATGTCTTGGGCGTCGCCGCTCCTCTAGGCGGCTGAACGAAGAATTCCGACAATTGAACACCCAGCGTTTCGGCCAGTCGATCGAGCAGATCGATGGTCGGATTCTCCGATTGCCGTTCAAGGCCACTCATGTATGAACGATCTATTCCCGCATCATATGCCAATTGCTCTTGCGGAATGCCACGATCGACGCGAATCCGGCGGACGTTCCAAGCCACAAGCGCACGTGCTTTCATGCGCAAAGGCAGCCATTAGGTAGGCCATCAAACCACTGGCTATAACCAATCTATTTGTATAGTTTGGTCCACAAGTCAGGCTTAGACTTCAATGAAGTGCCGTGCTGCATGATTAGACCACCTGTGGATCCCGACGTCGCAGATGTCGCACCAACCGATTCGGTGCTGACGACCTATGACGAGCAGCACGTCCTGACTTATGCGCGCCTTCTACAAGCGGAAAACGAGGGGGCCGATTGGCGGGAAGTCGCACGAATCATCCTGCATATCGATCCGGTGCGCGAGCCTGATCGTGCGCGAAATGCATATCTGAGTCATTTGAAACGCGCTAAGTGGGTTACCGAGCAGGGACGTCTGTTGCGCGGTTCTGGCCAGAATTAGAAGAAATTTTCCGACGATATTCCCCCGTGAATACAATTTTCTCCAGCCGAGTGGTGGTCGACCGCATGCACCACGTGGTGCCAAATTAGGGCCTTCCTACAACCCAGTCGATCAGAATTATTGCGCCGCAATCCTCGTTAGCTTTGTGAATGGGGCGGAAGCAATGCCTGAGTTCGACTGGCGGTCGCCGGAGTCTTACAAGAGCCTGCAAAATGCTGACATCACGGACATCGCCTGGGAGTGTCTTCGTCGCAATGCGGATTATCGACGCGACTACGAAGCGATGATCGCCAACAGTCCGGACGGCGAGGTAACGCCGGAATTCAGGAGGAGGTGGGGCATCTGCTTTCGCGCATGACCCGCAAGGCTCCAGCGGCGAGCAGAACGTTTTTTGGGCGCCCGAGGTTCTGCCGACTGTCATTCCAGTCGCAGGGACCATGTCGTCCTCTAACGGGGATACGTCTCAGCCACTACTCGACCTTGCGGCAGGCGAGGTCCGGCGTGCCTCCGATGGATGGCACGCGATCCTTCGCGTCGGCGCCGTAGAGCATCGGGTCTGGCTCAAAGAACCGCCAGCAATCGGGGCCAGCTACGTTGCAGAGTTGCCGTTCGACGGCGACTTCGACGCACGCGCGTATGCTGCCCGGCGGCTGTGGCGTGCAATGAATGGGCGTGCACCGGGGCCCGCGTTTCATGAACTGTCAAAACAGAGACGCGAGCGGCTGAGCGCTGCTATTCGCGCGCTCGATGCCCGCAATTTTGGCGGTACTTACCGATCAATTGCCGAGGTGTTGTTCGGCAAGGAGCGTATCCCGGATCGCGCGTGGAAAACCCATGATTTGCGCAACCGAACCATCCGTCTCGTGCAAACCGGCCTTGCATTGATGCGCGGCGGCTATCGCGACCTTCTACGGGCCTGGCGCAATGACAAGTAGTGCCTCTTTGGGGGTATCGAAAAGCTACCCCTTGATCATCGGCATCCCCCTGCGAGGGCCTGCTCCTCCACGATGACCGCACATCCGCCGGCGCCACCGCCGGTACGCGTCGTCAGCACAGAGTTCTCAAATGTCCGATCCGTTGGCCGGCTTACCCCCGCGATTCCTGCGCACGCCAGAGGCTGCGCGATATCTGGGCCTCTCCGGCCGCACCCTCGAAAAGCACCGTACCTACGGCACCGGGCCGACCTATCGGAAGATCGGCGGCCGGGTCGTCTACGCGCTGGATGATCTGAAATCGTGGGCCGATCTCGGTGCCAAGACATCGACCTCTGATCCCGGCAAGGGCACGGTACTGCCCGCCAAAAAACATCCGAACCTGCGCCCTTATGCGGGCCAGGAACGCCGCTGATCGCCAGGAAGGACAACGGCGATGCGGCGCAAATACCTGTCCGAGCGCGATCAGCTTGAGCTCTTTCGCGCGTTGCCCGGCGATTTGGCGCCGCGCGACGCGCAGGATCTGATGGCCTATCCGTTCTTTTCGCTCGCAAAGACCAAACGGGTCGTTCCCATCGATTTTCGTGCTGGCGCGATAGCCATTCGCGTCGAGGCTGTGCCGGAGCACGGCATGGCGACCATCTGGGACGCCGACGTGCTGATCTGGGCTGCGTCGCAGATCGTCGAAGCGCGAGACGCTGGCTTGAAGACTTCGCGACTGATGGCTGCAACGCCGTACGAAATTCTGACATTCGTCGGTCGTGGCACCAGCGCACGCGATTACCACCGATTGAAAGCCGGTCTCGACAGGTTGCAGTCGACGACCGTGCTGACTTCGATCCGCCAGCCGACCGAGCGGCGGCGTCATCGATTCTCCTGGATCAACGAATGGAAGGAGACGGCGGACGCAAACGGACGCCCGTTCGGGCTCGAATTGATTCTCCCCGATTGGTTCTACGCCGGCGTGATCGATGACGCGCTCGTGCTCACCATTGATCGCAAATATTTCGACCTGACGGGCGGACTTGAGCGCTGGCTTTACCGTCTCGTGCGCAAGCATGGCGGCCGGCAGGAGGGCGGTTGGAGTTTCGATCTTGTGCACCTCCATGCCAAGTCCGGCAGCCTCTCGCCGCTAAAGCATTTTGCATACGACGTGCGGCAGATCGTCGGGCGGCAGACATTGCCCGGCTATCAACTGGTGCTCACGCGCGCCCCGAACGGTGCCGAACGTCTGAACTTCGCGCCCATTCCTGTTGATCCCTTCACGGCGAGGCTTCGCAGGCGCGGACTCATTCCACAATCGGGAGAAAACCTGTGAATCAGCTCGTGCTATCGGGGACCACAACCCTCGTGCCATCGGGGACCGGATCCTCGTGCTATCGGGGACCGAAATCGGACCTAAGTCCCTGTTCCCCGGCGCTTTCCAGTCGCCGTAACTCTTCTAACCGGAAATCCTTTGGATTTCTTCTAACGCACCGCGCCGTTCGCGTAGCGGGGGACGACGACCAACAGCGATCTGCATGTCCCGCCTCGTGTCGCTGTCCACGACGGCGACGATGCTCCGTCGCCATCGCGCTCCAGCCAGACAATCGAAACATCTCTCAAGCCCGGAGCGTCTCATGAGCGATTTGACCGAAGTCGAGCTCCTTTGGCTCGAGCAGCGAATCGAGAACCGCATTCGCTTCGGCCGTGCTGTCGAGGAAAAAACCCTCGATCGTCGCCGGCGGCTGATGTCATTTGCGCCAGGCAGCATCTTCGCATTCGTTCGCTGGACGTCGAACGACTTCGGAACGGCGATCTCGCGGATCGACATTCTGCGAGCGGTCGCACCCGGACAACGCTGCTCGACCGTGCCCTATGTGAAACCGGGTGGTGAAATCCTTCTGCGGCTGTCTGGCTGGCCCAAGGTCGAACGGGCGCTCCAGCTGATCGATGCTGTCGAAGCATTGGACATCAATCCGGCAGACGCAGCACCCGACTATTGGCATCACGTTCATAACCGACTGTCCGTCAATGAGAACCCGCGTCTCTACACGAAAGCGCGCCACCAGGCGTGGCTTCACCGGCAGAGGGTCATGCGATGACCAGACGCCTGAAGACGTTGACGGCAATGCTTGTGGGGACGGCCGCCCTCATCGCGCCGACGGTTCTCGAAACGACACCGCTATACGTCTGGAATGCATCTGAGAGCGTGCCGATTGGCCTCTATCGCTTACAGCCGGCGGATGACCTCTTCGTCACAGAACTGGTCGCCGCTCAGCCGCCGGAGCCGCTTGCGACCTTCCTCGACCTGAACGGTTATCTGCCGGCGGGGGTGCTTATGCTCAAGCGCGTGCTGGCGCTTCCAGGGCAGACCGTCTGCAGAAGCGGACTCGCCGTTTCGGTGGATGCGATTGAAGTGGGCGAGGCGCGAGAGCGCGATGGCCGCGGCCGTCCGCTGCCGAAATGGCAGGGCTGCCACGTCGTCGGCGAGGGCGAACTCTTTGTCATGAACTGGCAGTCTACCAGCTCGCTGGATGGCCGCTATTTCGGGTTCTTGCCGGCATCGGCCATCATCGGCCGCGCGCTCCCTGTCTGGACCTGGGAGAATTAATCGTGCGCGCATTGGGTTCCCGATCTGCCATTCCTCTGTTCGGCCAAGTGCTACACCATTCCTCCATCCCGACCAACAATTGCGCAGCCGTCGCGCGCAGCGGCGGTCCAGGGCGGCCGAAAGGCCGGCGCGAAGCAGCTTTACCCTGGACGGGGGCGAGCACGGCGGCATGCTTGCGCTTGTTCGAGAGGAGCCTGCGCGCAGTCGTACCGTTGTTCGTTGCGGTGATCGTGAGTAACGCTACTGCTGTCGCCGAAACGCGACTCGCGCACCCTCCCGCAACGTATGCGACTAGCGATCCATCCGCGGATTTCGTCGAAGACGCCTCGCGTCGCTTCGGCGTTCCGGTTCGCACGATACGCGCAGTCATAAACGTCGAAAGCGCCGGAGACGTGCGCGCGAGGTCACCGAAAGGCGCCATGGGGCTGATGCAGATCATGCCGGAGACATGGGCAGAGCTACGTCTGCGGTACAACCTTGGTAGCGATCCCTACGATTCCCACGACAACATTTTTGCAGGTACCGCGTACCTGCGCGAACTGCACGACCAGTACGGTTCACCAGGCTTCCTCGCAGCCTACAACGCGGGACCTGGTCGCTACGAAGAGCATCTCGCCGGCCGTCCATTACCCGCAGAGACCCAGGCCTATTTGCAGAAGCTTGCGCCCGTCATCGGCAACGACATTGCCGCTTCCAGCGCGGTCGCGAGTCTGCGGCCATCGGCGGGATCGCTCTTCATCGTGCGGTCTGAAAGCTCAAAAGGCCGCTGCCCGCCCGCAGCCTGTGCGCCCGCCGAACCCGGCTCCAACGGCCGCTTCCGTTCACGACCTCTCGGCCGTTGTGCCGCAGGCAACTGGACAGTTCGTCGCGAGATCTGATGCGGGAGGCCCGCGATGACGGAATGCCCAAGCTGGCATGCATTGGTGTGCTCTGGAGAAGAATCGGCGCAAAGGCGATGGAGGTGGGCAGGTACGACAGCAGGACGGCGAGATAAAAGAGGCTCGCCGGTCGAACTGCAAGCCATTGGCATGGCTTGGGTTCTGGCGTGCCGGTCGGTCGGGGCGCGTGCCGCGCCAAGCAGTTTTAACAATGCAATCAAGGACATTCTCGGCACCGTTGGCACTTTCGCTCGCTCGGGGGCCCGGCCGTGACCGCGGGCGACAGCGATCTGCGTATTCGACCCGGACGCATCCGCAGCACTCGCGCGCCCAAGCCGAAGAGATTCATCAACCAGGTGCTGCGTGCTGCGAAGAAAGCCGGACACACTTCGGGTCAGGCTGCGCCGGGCAAGCGTTCCGCAGCCTATGGGCGCTCGACGTTTGGCCGCGGTAGGCTCGCGTTTAGCCGCAGCCGATTGTTCAGCGCGACGCGGCGCGTCGTGGTGAAGGCGCGCGTTGTCCGTCACAACGGACGAGCATTCCGCTCGGCACCGCTGACGACCCATCTTTCATATCTGAAGCGCGATGGCGTCACCCGGAGCGGCGAGAGGGCCGAGATGTTCGACGCCGGCAGCGACCGCGCCGATAGCAACGCTTTCGCGGAACGGTGTCAGGACGACCGCCATCATTTCCGGTTCATCGTCTCGCCCGAAGATGCCGGCGACATGACCGACATTAGGGCCTTCACCCGCGATCTGGCCAGACAGATGGAGACCGATCTCGGCACGCGGCTCGATTGGATGGCCGTCGATCACTGGAACACCGACAACCCTCACGTCCATCTTCTCGTTCGGGGAGTCGATGAGGAAGGCGCTGATCTCGTGATCTCCCGCGACTACATCAGCCGAGGCCTGCGCTCACGCGCTGAGGAATTGGTCGCGATCGAACTGGGTCCAAAGCCGGAGCATGAAATCCGCAATTCGCTGCAGAGGGAAGTTGCGGCAGAGCGCTGGACGCGACTCGACCATGAGATACGGTTGGCTGCCGACGAAACCGGCTATGTCGATCTCCGCCCCGACAACCCCGGCAGCTCCGACCCTGAGATCCGACGTCTGATGGTTGGTCGCCTCCAGCATCTGGCGAAGATGGGCCTCGCGGCACCAGCATCGCCAGGGGAATGGATGGTCGGGCTCGAGGCCGAGCGCAACTTGCGCGACCTCGGGATGCGCGGCGATATCATCAAGACCATGCACCGCGCCTTCACCGAGCGCGGCGAGGCGCGCGGTGTTGCCGACTACGTCATCGAAGGTGGACCGTCGGCGTCCCAGATCGTCGGGCGGCTGGTCGATCGGGGACTGTACGACGAGCTGACCGGCGAGGCATATGCCGTGATCGACGGAACAGACGGACGCGCGCACCACGTCCGTTTCCGCGGAATCGAGGCGTTCGAACATGTGCCACCGGTTGGCGGCATCGTCGAAGTGCGGCGCTTCGGTCAAGCCGGCGAGCCGAACCCCACCGTGATGCTCGCGACTCGCTCCGATCTCGATCTTGGCGAGCAAGTCAAAGCGAAAGGCGCGACCTGGCTCGACTACCGGATGGTCGAACGCGATCCGATGCCACTTGCCATGGGCGGCTTTGGCCGAGAGAGCCGCGACGCTATGGAAGCCCGTGCCGAGCATCTGGTTCAGGAAGGTCTGGCGCGGCGGCAGGGCCAGCGCGTCATCCTGCAGCGCGATCTCCTGGACACGCTGCGCCGACGCGAGCTGGACGAGGTGGGAGCAAAAGTCTCGGCCAAGACGGGCCTGCCTCACGTGAAGGCGGCATCTGGCGAGAACGTGGCGGGCACCTATCGACAGCGCCTGACGCTCGCATCGGGACGCTTCGCCATGATCGATAACGGGCTCGGTTTCCAACTCGTGCCTTGGTCGCGCGAGCTCGAAATGAGACTCAGTCAGCACGTCGCCGGCGTCGTGAAGGACGGCGGCGGCATTGAATGGGGCTTTGGTCGCAAGCGCGACCTCGGCCTCTAGCTTGAACTCGCCAAAGTCTATTGCGCAAAGGATGGCCAGGATGTCCGGAACCAAAATCCTCTGGGGACAGGTAATCGTTGTCGGCCTGATCGTCTTGCTCGGTATCTGGGGTGCAACCGCGTGGACCGCCTGGCGGCTCGCTTACCAACCGGAGCTAGGGCGCCCCTGGTTCGAATTGTCGGGCTGGAAGATCTACTACCCACCGATCTTCTTCTGGTGGTGGTTCGTCTACGACGCCTATGCGCCTCAGGTCTTTGTCGAAGGTGCCTTCATCGCGGCGTCTGGAACTTTCATTTCGATTGCGGTGGCGATCGCCATGTCGGTCTGGCGCGCGCGCGAGGCCAAGAATGTCGAGACCTATGGCTCGGCGCGCTGGGCCGATCTACGGGACGTGAGAGTGGCCGGACTTCTCGGTCAGGATGGAGTAGTGCTTGGCAAGCTCGACCGCGATTACCTTCGCCATGACGGACCGGAGCACGTGTTGTGTTTTGCGCCTACCCGGTCCGGCAAGGGTGTCGGCCTCGTCGTTCCCTCGCTGCTGGCTTGGCCGGGTTCGGCCATCGTTCACGACATCAAGGGTGAGAACTGGCAGCTGACCGCTGGTTTCCGCGCCCGTCATGGCCGCGTCCTGTTGTTCGACCCGACCAACCCAAAGTCCTCAGCTTACAATCCGCTCCTCGAGGTCCGGCGCGGGGAATGGGAGGTTCGCGACGTCCAGAACGTTGCCGACGTCTTGGTCGACCCCGAGGGCTCGCTCGACAAGCGGAACCATTGGGAGAAGACCAGTCATTCGCTCCTGGTCGGCGCTATCCTCCACGTCCTCTATGCCGAGCCGGACAAGACCTTGGCCGGCGTGGCCGCCTACCTGTCCGATCCGAAGCGGCCGATTGACGCGACGTTGAAGGCAATGATGACCACACCGCACCTTGGCGAGCAGGGCGCCCATCCCGTGGTCGCTTCCACCGCGCGCGAGCTCCTCAACAAATCCGAGAACGAACGCTCCGGCGTACTCTCCACTGCGATGTCGTTCCTCGGGCTCTACCGCGATCCGGTCGTGGCCCAAGTGACACGCCGCTGCGATTGGCGGATCGCAGACCTGATCGCCGATCTCAGCCCGACGACGCTTTACCTCGTGGTGCCGCCCTCCGACATCTCGCGGACCAAGCCGTTGATCCGCCTGGTGCTGAATCAGATCGGCCGGCGCCTGACCGAGGACTTGCACGACCGCGACCGCCGGCATCGAGTCCTGATGATGCTCGACGAGTTCCCGGCGCTGGGAAGGCTCGATTTCTTCGAGTCCGCGCTCGCCTTCATGGCGGGTTATGGCATCAAGAGTTTTTTGATCGCGCAGTCGCTTAATCAGATCGAGAAGGCCTACGGGCCGAACAATGCTATTCTCGACAACTGCCATGTCCGTGTCAGCTTCGCGACCAATGACGAGCGGACCGCGAAACGCGTGTCCGACGCGCTGGGGACGGCGACAGAGATGCGGGCAATGAAGAATTATGCCGGGCACAGATTGAATCCTTGGCTGGGGCACCTCATGGTCTCGCGCCAGGAAACCGCGAGGCCGCTCCTGACCCCTGGCGAGGTCATGCAGCTTCCGCCGCTAGACGAAATAGTCATGGTGGCGGGCACACCTCCGATCCGGGCCAGGAAGGTGCGTTACTACGAGGATCCGCGGTTCATCGAGCGGATCTTGCCGCCACCCGATCCTGCGGCCTCCGGCCGGTCATCGCGAACGGACGGTTGGTCGACGCTTGGAACGCTGAAGCCTTCGACAAATCCACCCGATAAAGACGAGCAAACAGAGGGAGACACAGCCAACAGCGGTCTTCGTCGTGAGCCCGAACTCCCCGATCACGTTGCGATCGTCAAGGAGACGACCGAGCCGACGCCGGCAGAAGAGTTTTCTGTCGTGCTTGACGACGACGAGGACGCGGTCCGCCAGTCTCGACTTCTTCGTCAGCAGATGCGTGGCGTTGCTCGCCAAGTCGCGCTTGATCCAAATGATGGTATGGAGCTGTGAGACCTCATGCGCGACCGGATGAATGTGTACTTTCCACCAGAGCTTCTGAAACAGATCTCCGATCTTGCCGATCGCAAGAAACTCTCCCGGTCCGCAATCGTCGAAGCGGCGGTTGCTTCATTTCTGTCACCGGACGGCGCCGACCGACGGGAGGCGGCGTTTACCCGTCGCCTCGACCGGCTATCGCGTCAGATGCAGCGGCTGGAGCGTGACGTCGGTCTGACGGCCGAGACATTGGCCCTCTTCATCCGCTTCTGGCTGACGATCACGCCACCATTGCCAAACGACGCGCAGGCGGCCGCGCAGATAAAGGGCCGGGAGCGCTTTGAAGGATTTGTCGAAGCGCTCGGGCGCCGTCTGCAAAAGGGGCAGAGCTTTCTACGTGAAATTCCAGAAGATATCGTCCGTCAGGAGACGCCCGGCGAAACCTGATAGAGTTGTGAAGCAAGCTATCTCGCTGGTCCTTCTTTTTCTACGCCAACCTACGATCGCCGAAAGCGCTTGTTGCGCCGGTTCGATTGATGGCTTTTCTAATCATCCCCATCTGAGGACGCTTTAGTCGTCCTCATTCGGTGGGGGCGACGATGGCAATCCATTCTTTTCAATCCGAGGCGACTTCGCGCGGCGCGCGAATGCTTCGTAGCGCGCTTGGCACTGCGATTGCACGCTACCTGGAAGATGACGCGATCGTCGAGGTCATGCTCAATCCTGATGGGCGGTTGTGGATCGACCGGTTGTCGAGTGGCCTCATTGATACGGGTGAAACTTTGTCTGCGGCGGACGGCGAGCGCATCGTTCGGCTCGTGGCGCACCACGTTGGGGCAGAGGTGCACGCTGGTTCCCCACGCGTCTCCGCCGAACTACCCGGGACCGGCGAGCGTTTCGAAGGCCTGTTGCCGCCGGTCGTCGCGGCTCCGGCCTTCGCCATCCGCAAGCCCGCGGTCGCTGTGTTTACACTCGACGACTATGTCGCCGCGGGGATTATGACATCTGATCATGCCGAAACCCTGAGGGAGGCGGTCGCCGCGCGCAAGAACATCCTCGTTGCGGGTGGGACATCGACCGGCAAGACCACGCTAACCAATGCGCTTTTGGCCGAGGTGGCAAAGACCTCCGATCGCGTCGTTCTAATTGAAGATACACGCGAACTTCAATGCAAGGCGCTCAATCTTGTATCGCTTAGAACCAAAGACGGCGTAGCCACACTATCGGATCTTGTCCGTTCCTCGCTTCGCCTGCGTCCTGACCGCATCCCGATCGGCGAGGTCCGGGGCGCCGAAGCGCTCGACTTACTCAAGGCCTGGGGCACCGGTCACCCCGGCGGGATCGGCACCATCCATGCTGGCACCGCGCTCGGCGCGCTACGGCGGCTCGAGCAACTCATTCAGGAAGCCGTCATCACGGTTCCGCGCGCCCTGATCGCCGAGACCATCAACCTCATCGCCGTGCTTGCCGGCCGCGGCTCAGACCGTCGCCTCAGCGAACTTGCCCTCGTCACAGGGCTTGGGTCTGCCGACGACTACAGCCTTTCACCAGCAGGAGACTGACATGCGTCCGCAATCTCGATTTCTTCGACAAGCCGCTTCAATAGCTGCTTCCGGCACGGTTCTCCTGACGACGGCGCGGGCTTGGGCGGCTGGCTCCAACATGCCGTGGGAGCAGCCACTCAATCAGATCCTGCAGTCGGTTGAAGGCCCGGTCGCGAAGATCATCGCCGTTATCATCATCGTCGTAACCGGGCTCACGCTTGCGTTCGGCGATTCGTCCGGCGGCTTCCGCAGGTTGATCCAGATTGTGTTTGGTCTGTCGATCGCGTTCGCGGCCTCGAGCTTCTTTCTGTCGTTCTTCTCCTTCGGCGGCGGCGTGGTGATCTGATGGATGACTCGGTCGCAGGTTTTGTCGTGCCCGTTCACCGCGCACTCATCGAGCCGATCCTGATGGGCGGTGCGCCACGATCGGTCGCGATCGTCAATGGCACATTGGCGGCCGCTCTTGGACTTGGACTGCGGCTTTGGATCGCGGGTCTCGTCCTCTGGTTCATCGGCCACATGGCCGCCGTCTGGGCCACCAAGCGCGATCCCGCCTTCGTCGATGTGGTGCGCCGACATCTGCGCATTCCCGGTCACCTCAACCTCTGAGCTCTCGGTCATGATGAACCTCGCCGAATATCGTCATTCCAATGCTCGTCTTGCGGACTTCCTGCCTTGGGCAGCCCTGATCGACGAGGGAATCATCCTGAACAAGGATGGCTCGTTCCAACGCACAGCAAAGTTCCGGGGACCTGACCTCGACAGTGCGGTGCCAGCTGAACTGGTCGCCGTCGCAGGGCGCCTGAACAATGCCTTGCGTCGTCTGGGATCCGGCTGGGCCGTATTCGTTGAGGCGCAGCGCCATTCTGCAGGTGCTTACCCGCCCAACACCTTTTCGGATGTTGCGTCTGCGCTCGTCGACGCCGAGCGGAGAGCACAATTCGAGGAGGCAGGCGCACACTACGAGTCCAGCTATTTCCTGACCTTCCTATATCTGCCGCCGGAGGAGGGGGCGGCCAAGGCAGAGCGACTGCTATATGAGGGCCGCGATCGCACAGTAGGAGCTGACGCTCTAGAGGTGCTCCGAGGGTTTGTCGATCAAACCAACCGCGTGCTCGGGCTTGTTGAAGGGTTCATGCCTGAATGCGTCTGGCTCGATGACCAGGCCACCTTGACCTATCTGCACTCCACGATCTCGACCAGGCGTCATCGCGTTTGCGTGCCCGAAATTCCCATGTACATCGATGCTCTATTGGCCGATCAGCCGCTGACCGGCGGGCTCGAGCCGATGTTGGGTTCAGCCAATTTGCGGGTTCTAACGATTGTCGGCTTCCCGGGCATGACGACTCCGGGAATTCTGGACGATTTGAATCGCCTGCCATTTTCGTATCGCTGGTCGACCCGCGCGATCATGCTCGACAAGACCGATGCCATCAAGCTGCTGACCAAAATCCGCCGCCAGTGGTTTGCCAAGAGAAAGTCCATCGGCGCAATTCTCAAGGAGGTCATGACCAACGAGGCCTCGACGCTGCTCGATACCGACGCTCACAACAAGGCGATCGACGCCGACACGGCGCTTCAGGAATTGGGGTCGGATCAGATCGGACAGGCCTTTGTCACGGCAACGATCACCGTCTGGGACGGCGATCCCGGTGCGGCCGATGAAAAGCTGCGGCTGGTGGAGAAGGTCATTCAGGGCCGCGATTTCACGTGCATGATCGAAACGGTGAATGCCGTCGAAGCCTGGCTCGGCAGTCTGCCGGGGCATGTCTACGCCAATGTGCGGCAGCCGCCGGTTTCGACCCTCAACCTCGCCCATATGATTCCGATGTCGGCCGTGTGGGCAGGCGAGGCGAGGGATCTGCACTTCAAGGGCCCGCCGCTCCTGTTCGGCAAGACCGAGGGCTCCACCCCGTTCCGGTTCTCCCTGCACGTCGGCGATGTCGGCCATACCCTCGTGGTGGGCCCGACAGGGTCTGGCAAGTCGGTGCTGCTGGCGCTGATGGCGTTACAATTCAGGCGTTACCCTGACTCGCAGGTCTTTGCGTTCGATTTCGGCGGGTCGATCCGGGCGGCCGCGCTCGCCATGGGTGGCGACTGGCATGATCTCGGCGGTGCCTTGTCCGACGTGAGCGAAAACCCCGTCGCCCTGCAACCGTTGGCCTGGATCGACGACGCTTCCGAGCTCGGATGGGCCACCGAATGGATCGGGGCGATCCTAGCACGGGAAAAGATCGAGATCACCCCGGAGGTCAAGGACCATCTGTGGTCGGCTCTCACTTCGCTTGCTTCGGCGCCAATGCAGGAACGCACCCTGACGGGCCTGTCAGTCTTGCTGCAATCCAATTCTGTGAAGCGTGCCCTGCAACCTTATTGCCTGGGCGGTCCGTCCGGGCGCCTGCTTGATGCCGAATTCGAGCGCCTTGGCGAAGCTTCGGTCCAGGCGTTTGAGACCGAAGGGTTGATCGGAACGAGCGCGGCCCCGGCCGTGCTGGCCTACCTCTTTCATCGTATTGGGGACCGCCTCGATGGCCGGCCCACACTTCTCATCGTCGATGAAGGCTGGCTCGCGCTCGACGACGAGGATTTTGCCGGCCAGCTCCGCGAATGGCTGAAAACGCTTCGCAAGAAGAATGCGTCCGTCATTTTCGCCACCCAATCACTTTCGGACATCGACGGCTCCGCGATCGCGCCCGCGATCATCGAAAGCTGTCCAACGCGCCTGTTGTTGCCGAACGAACGGGCGATCGAGCCGCAGATATCAGCCATCTACCGGCGCTTCGGCCTCAACGACCGACAGATCGAGCTTCTGAGCCGAGCGACGCCGAAGCGTGACTATTATTGCCAGTCCCGCCGCGGCAATCGGATGTTCGAGCTCGACCTTGGCGATGTTGCGCTCGCCTTTACGGCAGCTTCCTCCAAAACCGACCAGGCCGCCATTGAGCGGCTACTTGCCGAGCACGGCCGTGACGGCTTCGTGCCCGCCTGGCTCCAGCATCGTGGCGTCGCCTGGGCCACAGATCTGATCCCCAGACTAGGCAATCTGGAGGGATCGTTATGAGCCGTCTTAACAGTTTTCTGGCCGCGGGCACCATTGTCCTCACGCTTAGCGTGACAGCACCTGCTCGGGCGCAGTGGATCGTCTTCGATCCCAACAATTACGTCCAGAACGTCCTGACTGCCGCTCGGACACTGCAGCAGATCAACAACCAGATCACCTCGTTGCAGAACGAGGCGCAGATGCTGATCAATCAGGCAAAGAATCTGGCAAACCTGCCGTATTCATCGCTTCAGCAACTGCAGTCATCGATCGTGCGTACCCAGCAATTGCTGGCTCAGGCTCAGCGCATTGCTTACGACGTCCAGCAGATCGATCGCGCGTTCTCGATCAGCTATGCGCCGGCCACCGGCAATCAAACAAATCAGGTCTTGATCGCCAACGCTCAATCGCGCTGGCAGAATTCTGTTGCCGCGCTGCAGGACGCGCTCCGGGTCCAGGCCGGCGTGGTCGGCAACCTCGACACCAACCGCGTCCAGACGTCTGCGCTCGTAACATCGAGCCAGGGTGCCAGTGGCGCCCTGCAGGCAACCCAGGCAGGCAATCAGATCCTCGCGCTTCAGGCCCAACAGCTCGCCGATCTCACGGCTGCCTTTGCGGCTCAGGGCAGGGCGCAGAGCCTTGAAGCAGCTCAGCGCGCGGCCGCGCAAGACCAGGGCCGAGAACAGCTCCGGCGGTTTCTGACGCCGGGACAGGGCTATCAGTCCCAAGACGTGCGGATGTTCCACTAATGACCGACGTAAGGGCATTCAAGGCTCTGTCGCTTGCCACAACAGTCGTGGTGTTGGTCGTCGCGGCCTCCACGATCCACCTTCGTGGTGGAGAAGAGTCCGCGCCGCTGAAGGCACAGAAGACGTCGGACGCTGATGATTCCGATCTCGTCCGTTGCCGCAACGTCACTCTCGAAGAAGCAACTACTAGGTATCACCATTGCCAGGAAATTTGGGCCAAAAACCGGTGTCGCTTCTTTGGCAAGAAGGACGGTGCCGCAGTTTCCGGCCGGGGTGATCCAGCCTCCGGCCTCACGCCCGCACCAAAGGATCAGAGCCGTATGCCGCAAGGCTATCCCTCAGTTGCGATACCTGAGGTGAGCAAGCCATGACCGGTACCGGAGTCATCGATCAATTCCTGGAAACGTTCACTCGTTACATCGATAACGGCTTCGGGCTTCTGGGTGGTGACGTCGGATATCTCGCAACAACGCTTGCCGCGATCGACATCACGCTTGCCGCGCTGTTCTGGAGTTGGGGAACGAACGAGGACATCATCGCCCGCCTCGTCAAGAAGACGCTCTTCGTCGGTGTTTTTGCTTACCTCATCGGCAATTGGAATAATCTTGCGCGCATTGTCTTCGAAAGCTTTGCGGGACTTGGGCTGAAGGCATCCGGCGCAAGCCTGTCGTCAGCAGATTTCCTGCGACCCGGACGAATTGCTCAAGTCGGCCTCGATGCCGGCCGGCCGCTGCTTGATTCGATCTCGAACCTGATGGGTTACATCAGCTTCTTCGAGAATTTCATCCAAATCGTCGTTCTCTTGTTCGCATGGGTCGTCGTGCTGCTCGCCTTCTTCATTCTGGCGATCCAGCTCTTCGTCACCCTGATCGAATTCAAGCTGACGACGCTTGCTGGGTTCGTGCTCATCCCGTTCGGTCTGTTTGGCAAGACCGCATTCGCCGCCGAGCGCGTGCTGGGTAACGTCATATCTTCCGGCATCAAGGTCCTGGTCCTGGCCGTCATCGTCGGCATCGGCTCGACCCTGTTCTCCCAGTTCACTGCTGGCTTCGGTGGCGGCCAGCCGACGATCGAAGACGCGATGACACTGGTCCTTGCGGCGCTCACGTTGCTAGGCCTCGGTATCTTCGGTCCGGGAATCGCAAATGGCCTAGTGTCCGGCGGACCGCAACTCGGCGCCGGCGCCGCGATTGGAACGGGCCTTGCTGCTGGTGGCGCTGTTGCGGCAGGTGCCGGCCTTGCCGCTGGTGGTGCGGGCCTTGCCGGCGGAGCTATCGCAGGTACTGCGCGCGGTGGCGGCGCCCTCTTGAGCGGAGCATCCGCAGCTTATCGAAGCGGCGGACTTGCAGGCGTCGCTGAAGCGGGTACCTCCGCTGCCGCGAGCCCCTTGCGCCGAGCAGCGGTTGCATTCGGCAGTGGACAAACGGGTGAACCGGCCGCGAATGCTTCGGCGGACGGGCAACCCGATTGGGCACGGCGCATGAAGCGCGCCCAGACCGTTCGGCATGGCGCGTCCGCGGTCAGCCATGCCGTTCGCTCTGGTGATCACGGCGGGAGCGGCGTTTCCGTCAATCTTTCCGAAGGAGGGCGCTGACAACGGCCGAGCGTCGCTTTCAACATCGGCAGCGGGCAAGAACGCCGCAACCCGGACGCTGCACGACTTCAAACCGGACCACTCGATCTCAGGGGCAATAATCCATGTTCAAACGATCTTCCGTTCATTACGGGCGCATGCCCGAACCGGTCACACCCTACCAAAAGGCAGCGCAGGTATGGGATGAACGCATTGGATCCGCCCGCGTACAAGCCAAAAACTGGCGCTTGATGGCGTTCGGTTGCCTGATGCTGTCGGCAGGTCTCGCCGGGGGATTCGTTTGGCAATCGAGCCAAGGATCGATCACGCCCTGGGTGGTCGAGGTCGATCGTCTCGGCCAGGCCCAAAGGGTCGCCACGGCCAGCATCGACTATCAACCCACCGATGCTCAGATCGCCTACCACTTGGCGCGTTTTATCGAAGACGTCAGAGGCCTGTCCGCCGACGCCATCGTGCTGCGACAGAACTGGCTTCGGGCCTATGATTTTACGACCGATCGCGGCGCGGCCGCGCTCAACGACTATGCGCGTAACAACGATCCCTTTGCCAAGTTGGGTAAGGCGCAAATCTCCGTCGATGTATCGAGCGTCATCCGTGCCTCACCCGACAGCTTTCGGATCGCATGGACCCAACGCACATACGATAACGGCTCGTTGAGCTCGACCGAGCGTTGGACCGCGATTCTCACGGTCGTGATCGAGACGCCGCGCGATGCCGAGCGCCTGCGCAGGAATCCCCTCGGCGTCTACGTCCGCGCCATCAACTGGTCAAAGGAGTTGAGTCAGTGACCAATACGACGCCCGACGCGTATTCGAAGTTTCCCTTCACACATCGTAAGTTCAACCCTACCTGGTCCGAATTCGTGACCTCGAAGCGAACGCTCCTGGCCGCGGTTCTGCTTTGTACGTCGGCTCTCGGTGGATGCGCGACCTACATTCCGTCGGAGATTAGCTATGACAGGGAGGTTCCGTCGTTGCCGGCGTCTCCAGCCGCTCTCGACGACAGACAGCCGCCGCTTCACGTTCCACCACTTTGGAAGCCAGTTCTTGGCGGCAAGTCGGGAGGCAAGGAAGAGGCCGAACCTGTGACCCGGGTTGAGACAGCAAACAGTGCGGCGCGCGTCGAACCGCGCAAGAAGGGATACTTCAACGCGGCACAAATCTACGCGTACAGCCCCGGGGCGCTCTACCAGGTTTACGCAGCGCCCGGCCAGATCACGGATATTGCGCTCGAAGAGGGAGAGCTGTTGACGGGATCAGGACCAATCGCGGCCGGAGACACGGTACGCTGGGTTGTGGGCGATACCGAGAGCGGGAGTGGTGACACGCGGCGCGTCCATATCCTGGTGAAGCCGACCCGCGCTTCGATCGAGACCAACCTCGTCGTTAACACGGACCGGCGCACCTACCTGATCGAACTCCGCTCCCGCGAGCGGCCATACATGCCATCCGTTGTCTGGTACTATCCGGAAACCGTTCGCGAACGATCGCGATCGGCCCAGCTAAGACCCGTTCTTCCCGAATCGGCTCAGCGTGTCTTTCGTTACGCAATCGAAGGGGACAGCCCACCCTGGCGGCCGCTTGCCGCGTATGATGATGGCCGCAAGGTCTATGTCGAATTTCCGCAAGGGATTGTCCAGGGCGAGATGCCGCCGCTCTTCGTCATCGGTCCCGACGGTAAGACCCAACTCGTCAACTATCGCGCCTACGGCAATGTGTTGATCGTAGATCGGCTGTTTGCAGCCGCAGAACTGCGGCTCGGTGGCGAACACCAGCAGAAGGTCAGGATTGTCAGGACTGACGGGAGGCCGTCGTCATGAACAGCCAGAATGGAAACGATCACGAGCAGGCGATTCCGCCGCAAACACAGGACGAGCAGTCCAGGAACTTCCGGTTAAGGGCGGAGCATCCGCGCGTGACACGGTTGTCGCGAAAGATTCTGGCGGGAGGGAGCGCGGCTGCCTTGCTTGTCATCGGCGGCGCCGTGTTGTGGTCGTTGCAGAGTAATCGCTCCCGAAACCAGGCGGCCGATGAGCTCCATAGCACCGAGCATCACAATATTGCCGATGGCATTACAACGCTGCCGAAAGACTACGCCGGTGTGCCACGCCAAGCGATCCCGCAACTCGGTCCGCCGCTCCCTGGAGACCTTGGCCGGCCGATTCTTGCTGCTCAGGGCCAGTCGCCGACGATCGGCGCTACGGCTCCGGATGCGGAACAGCAACGCCGGGATCAGGAAAACGAAGCAGCCCGAGTAAGTCATTTGTTCGCTTCGACCAATGGGCGAGAAGTGCGTCCGCCTGCTGCCACGGTTCAGGGAGGCGACCGCAATGCTCCATCGATCTCGACCACCAATAACGACGAAGGATCCTCGCAGAGCGGTCAGGACAGGAAGCGCGCCTTCGTCAACGCATCCGTGGATCGCCGTACAGTAAGCCCCGACCGCGTAACCAGGCCGGCTTCACCGTATATCGTGCAGGCTGGAACCGTGATTCCGGGCGCACTGATCACCGGGGTCCGATCGGACCTACCAGGCCAGATCACCGCGCAGATAACAGAAAACGTTTTCGATTCGCCGACCGGGCGCCTTCTGCTCGTCCCGCAGGGGGCGCGTCTGATTGGCATTTACGACAGCCAGATTGCGTTCGGTCAGTCACGCGTGTTGTTGGTCTGGACCCGCCTTATCATGCCGAACGGTCGTTCGATCGTTCTTGAGCGGCAGCCGGGTGCAGACGCGGCCGGATATGCCGGCCTCGAAGACGAAGTCGACAACCATTGGGGCGAATTGCTCAAAGCCGCTGCCCTTTCGACGCTGCTTGCTGTCGGCACCGAGCTCGGAGCGGGCTCCGACACTAACAGTAACGACAGTGCCATCATCCAAGCACTACGGCGCGGAGCAGGGGACTCACTAAATCAAACCGGCCAGCAGGTTGTCCGTCGCAGCCTCAATATTCAGCCGACCCTGACCATTCGTCCGGGATTTCCGGTCCGCGTAATCGTCAATCGCGATCTCGTTCTCGAACCATACAGAGAGTGACATGACCAAGCTCAAGATCGGGGCGCTTCCAGACGAGAGACCCGTAAAAATTCACATTGAATTGCCGGCTTCGGTGCACCGAGATCTCGTCGCCTATGCGGCCGCCGTGGCGCAAGAAACCCGTCGGCCGGTCAGCGATCCGGGTAAGCTCATCGCGCCCATGCTGGCGCGGTTTATGGCCACGGATCGTGGTTTTGCAAAACGGCGTCGTGCGAGTCAATCACCGGACGAAAGCGAGGGATAGCGTTCGGACAATAGCTTGACAAAGCCGTGCAGCGCGGGATTTCCGTTTTCCCGGAGCCAATGAGCATGGAATGCCACCTCCGCGTGGCCTGCGTCGTCCTGCAATTCGCGATAAACAACGTCACTACCAACGCATTCAATATCGGATTCTAGAACGAAGCTAAGCCCACGTCCCATCTTTACAAGACCGTTGATAAGAGGTCGACTTGCGTCATGCCACTGCACGTTATCGGCATTATCCCAGATCAATAGCCTGGATTTAAGCATGTCCTGCAGATCGCCCCCTTGTTCGGATGCGCTCAGCAAGATGGGTTGATCGGCAAGATCGCTCCAGCAGATCCTTTGGCGCGCAGCCAAAGCATGCTCGCGAGGTAGTGAGACGAAAATGCGTTCGTCCCAAAGCGAACGGAACTCAAAATCGCTCGATCTAATTCGTCCTGGGATAATGATGACGTCGACGGTCTTACTCCGAAGACATTTATTCAGTCCGACTGGTGACCGCTCAATCGCGGCCATTTCAATCTGTGGAAAGCGTCGCGAAAAATCAGACAGCATTTCCCGCAAATTCCCATTTGAAATCGAGGTACATAAGCCTACCGAAAGCTGACCAGATACGCAGCGCGAAACAGCGCCAGCTGACCAGATGAGGGTGTCAATTTGCTCCAAAGCGCCTTTGGCACGGCTTAGGAAGCGCTCGCCTTCGTTAGTAGGCCGCACGCCTGCGGTCGATCGCTCGAATAAGGTGATCCCGATAACATGCTCGAGCTGAGACACTGACCGGCTTAATGCGGAATGCCGGACCGACAGTACGTCAGCTGCCCTCCGGAAGCTTCCACAGCTAAGTGCTAGTACTGCTGACCGTAGCTGCTTCAGCTCGATCGGGTACCTTAGTTGGCCACAATCGATGTTGCGCCTTGATTGCGCGTCCACTTCAGGAACCTCTCGAAGCGTCAAAGAACAAGATGCCGCACAGAGTATCAGCCTCAGCCAATAGAGCACCTGTATGATTTAACAGGAGAGCCGTCACTCTCAAGCAGGTACGTTCGACGGCCGCAAGAAACCGGCTGCTTGGTCCTACGCCACGATCGAAATTTGGTGGTGCTTCGAAACTTTGAATCCGCAGCACCAAAGGCAAGACGAGCTTGCATAATGGTTGTGGTGCTCGCAACCGAGCGAAAGAGGAGCTTACCGATGTCTGCCGTGAAATTTCCTGAGGTTGAACCTTTTGGTGAAGTTTACCACCTCAACGACGCAGGACATTCAAATGAAGTATTAAGGTTTGGCTATCGTGTCGCAGGGACAGATACCGTTCTAGCGTCTATCGCGGTTCCGCTGTCCGTCGTTCAGCGAGCTCTCCCACGAGAGGTGTCGGCGAGACTGGATCCGAATGGCACCATTTACGTGAGCCTCGAACTTGATGAGTTGGGCGGATCGGCACATTTCGAAGAGATAACATTGGTCCGGCTCGTGGAGCAGCTCTTGGAATCACGCAATCTATCGATGGAAGAAATCGAAGCGTCGGAGTTGGAAACTCTCCTGTGGACTTTCGAGGCATCAATTCAGCTCGTGAAGGCTGCGCTAGCGAACGTCAAGGCTCGCGAAAAGCGTATCGGTCGCTAATGAGGAAAGCGGCTCGGTCAGGCAAGCGAAGGGCCGCAACGTCGGCATCGCGGGCGACCATAGTGAGGGGGGGTTGAGGATGCGAGTTATACTAGTTTGGCGAATTCAGTATAACTCTAGGACAGCGCCTTTGAGCGCGCTAAGCCGCCTCTTGAGCGCTTCGTTCCGGGACAATCTTGGCAATAGCGTCCCTTAGTACGGTTGAGCTGGCACCGAGCCGCGTGCCGTGCTCAGCCAGGTGCCGACGGAAGGCACGTGCACCGGACACTCCGAAGAATGCGCCTACAAAATGCCGCGTTACGGCGTGCAATCGTGCCCCCTGCGATAGTTGATCTTCGATGTAAGGTATCATCTCCTCCAGAGCGGCTTGCATAGATTCGTGGGGAGCGGGTTCGTCGAACAGTTCACGATCAACCGCCAAAAGGCGCCATGGCTCCTGATATGCGCTGCGGCCGAGCATCACGCCATCAACGTGCGCAAGGTGGTGTTTGGCTTCTTCGAGGCTTCTGACACCGCCATTGATGATGATAGGCATATGCGGAAATGCGAGCTTGAGACGATAAACGCGCTCATAATCAAGCGGTGGAATGTCGCGGTTTTCCTTCGGAGATAAGCCGCTAAGCCAAGCCTTCCGGGCATGCACAATTAGGGCGTCCGCACCCGCCGCGACTACACCGCGAGCGAGCGTGTCCAACGCGGTTTCCGGATCTTGATCATCAATACCTATTCGGCATTTCACCGTCACCGGGACTCTTATCGCTTTTTTCATGGCGGCGACACCTGCAGCGACAAGTTCGGGCTCCGCCATTAGGCACGCACCGAACCGCCCGTCCTTCACTCGGTCGGAAGGGCAGCCGACATTGAGATTGACTTCGTCATAGCCAAAATCCTCGGCGATCTTGGCGGCAACGGCAAGTTCGCTTGGATCCGAGCCGCCGAGCTGCAGCGCAACCGGATGCTCATCGGCGGTATATCCAAGTAGGCGGGCTCGGTTGCCGTGGATAACGGCGCCCGTGGTCAACATCTCAGTATAGAGTCGGGCTTTTCGCGTTAGCACACGATGGAAGAAGCGGCAATGGCGGTCTGTCCAATCCATCATGGGCGCCACGGCAAAGCGCCAAAGCTGATCTTCCAATCCAGTATCCCTCTCGAATGCGTTACGAACCATCAAGTACTTCCGGCATGCGCAGGTCGTATCGGATGACACGAAAAACTGCAAATTTGTACGGTCTAGAGAAGCAATTTATTTGAGGTTTCTGTTCTCGAATACCGCCAGAATAGACCTACATCGGGATAATGTCATGGCAGCCCTTACTAAATTGACTTCGGGGAACTGGCGCATTCAGATTCGACGCAAAGGGCAGTATGCCACAAGGACCTTTCGAAAAAAGGAAGACGCTGAAACATGGGGTTTGGCCCTGGAACGGGAGATTGATCTCACGGCGAGGGCACCGTCAGACTGGGATAAGCTCACTCTTGAGGAGTTGATTGATCTGTATCTCCAGGACATGCTCGAGGTGGGTAAGAGAGTTGGAAGGACAAGACAGCTCTTCTTGGAGAGTATTCGGCCGACTCTAGGTAAGCTAAAGCTTTCGGAACTTACCCGTGCCAACTTTATCAAGTATGGTCGTGCTCGTGCCCAATTGGGAGCCGCACCGGGAACGGTCCTGTTCAATTTCTCCGATATTCGCGCAATACTGACCTATGCGGAATGCGTTTATGGAGCGCCTGTTCAACACCACGAGTTTGCCCTCGCACGTATTGCTCTCAAAAAGCTTGGTCTGATGCACAGAAGTCGCGCGAGGAATCGGCGTCCTACAGTCGACGAACTTCAGAGCTTGATCGACTACTTTGCAAATAGCCCGCGTCAATTTATTCCCATGGATCGCATCATTCAGTTCGCCGTCGCGACCGCAATGCGCGAGGGCGAAATCTTTCGTCTCGAATGGCCCGACGTCGACATGAGGAAACGTTTGATGACGGTGCGCGACCGAAAAGCGCCTCAATACAAGGAGGGCAACCACGAAATTGTGCCCATGCTCAGCCTGACGGGATTTGATGCTTGGCAATTGCTTCTTGAGCAGAGGATTCTTACCCGAGGAAAGGGAAGGGTCTTCCCTTATAGTGCCTCAAGCGCCGGCGCGGCATTCTCTCGTGCCTGCAAGGTTCTTCATGTCGAAGACTTGCGGTTTCACGATTTGCGCCGTGAGGCGGCGACTCGGCTCTTTGAAGCTGGGCTGCCGATTGAAAGGGTCGCTCTGGTCACAGGCCACAAAAGTTGGGATATGCTCAGGCGATACACCCGCTTGCGGCCCGAGGACCTTGTCAAAACGCAGCCGCCTCCTGAGACCTCCGTCGCAGATTTCATAGATCAGTTGATCGATTCGTGAACGTTGTGAGTGTTACGCAAGAAGGAGCACGACAGGCATGTCACGTCGCTTGCGCAAGGAGATTTATGACCGCGCTCATTACGTGGAAGGGCAAGGCGATGGAATAGAAATGGTCTTAATACGGATGGACGCTATTGAGGACGCAGTTAGGGCTTGGGACAGAGCAAAGCGACAGAAAATTAGGCGCTTGCAAGAGCGAGGGGTAACTAAGGCGCGGACGGGGTAAGCGTGTTCGGTTTCGGAATGTTGATTGGGAGCGCCGGGTGCGCTGACCCTGGGCCGCAGGCGCAGCCGGCGAACATAAAGCCTCCGAGGGCTTTAGATCGTTTTTGACCCAGCCTGCTTCAGCTTGTGGAAGGTATCGCTACCCGGCTTAGGGCCAAGTCCAGATCTGCCCGAATCGTCACGGTCCGCGTTCGCTTCGCCGGCTTCAAACTTGCGACCGGCAATCCGTACAGGGACCTCATCTTCGGCTTGATGAACGGCGGCGTGATGATCGATATCGACGCCATGGCTCGGACGATTCAACTTGTTCAGCAGGGCTTTGTGAAGATCCCCGAGTGATTAGACGAGGCGTAACCTCGCCAAACTCACCGAGAGAGTCATCCGCTTGCCGCTGCAAATGTAGAGCGATACTCGCCCGAGGGATTTTAAGCCGACATGCATTCTGGAAGGCTCGTCCATAGGGCAGCCCATGCCTGATGCAATAGGAGGACGCCACCACCGAACATCTGGTCGATGCACCGCAGCCACAATTTGCAGTCAACGGCGTCTCAACGGTACCCGGCGCAACGGCATTGACGCGGATCCAGTGCGGCGCCCACACGACTGCCATGAGCTCGCTGAGGTGGATGATTGCCGCCTTGACGGTGCTGTAAGCCCCCGACCCACCGTAAGGATGGAACGCAGACACGCAAGACAGATTGACAACTGCACCTTTCCGCCTCGCTGAAACCATGCGCCGAGCGAACGCCTGTCCCATGAGGAAAGTGCCGGTCAGGCCTATGTCGATGGTAGCCCGCCATTTGTTGAGGGGAAGATCGATCAGTTCACCGCCGTTAATCGCGCGATCGCGCTATTTACGAGATAGTCCAGGACCCGAATGCCTTCCAGGCAACACGACGGCATTCGCGCACTGGGCAGGATTACATCGCTAACGACAAAGACGGCCTTGCCTTTGCCCAACTTCGCGGCAAGCTCCGATCCGAACCGCATTCACGTCGCCGATTGCGACGCGCCACCTTCGGCCACGAAATCCTGAGCGAACCTCTCGCCCAAACCGCGAGCGCCTCCCGCAACGACGGCAACCTTGCCTTCAAATCGACCCACCACATCGCCTTTCGTACAGATGGAGTCTGCAAAGACACGCGTCCACGCGCTCCGCGAAAATCATTCCAGAACCGTACATGCGGCGCCTACTGATCTGAATTGCGTTTCTGTCAGCATAAGCGTGACGCGAAATCACCAAAGCCTGTGCAAGAAGTTACGACAGTCCGACGGGCCGCGTCGTGGGTGACGACGTAAGGCCCGCTGGCAATGTCGCGCACGGCTCCGCCAAAGTTATTGAGCGTCAGTTCACGCGTAGCCGATCATTGGCGCCGGTCGCCGCCCGGCATTTTTTTTGCGGGGACGTCCCTCTCTGACGCGCCGGCACCGGTTACGACTGAGCCTTGGCGGTAGCGGCCGCACTCCAGAGGGAGCCGGGATTAACGCGATCGGGGTAAAGCTCCAGCATCTTGTCGTAGAGCTCCGCCGCGGTTTTCGTCGCGTCATTCGACCGGATGAAGTCGCGAATGTACTGGCGCGTTTCTTCGACCTGTCGCGGGCTATCATCGTTGCCGGGAATCTTGTGCCCGGCAACGACCGCCGACGGTTTCAGGGCGTCGATCTTATCAAGCGCGGCAATCCATTCCAGCCGGGTTTGCCTGTTGGATTCGCTGAGAAACGGGTGAATGCCGTTATAGACAACGTCGCCAGCGACGACCAATCCGATGGACGGGACGTGAAGGCACGTCGTGTCGTCGGTGTCCGTATGACCGACCCTTACGACGACCAGTTTGTTTCCTTCCAGTTCGATCTCGTTGCCTTCCAGCGGATTCGCGATGGAAATAACGTCCGGAAGGTCTGGAAACTGCTTGCGGCGATCGTCTAGTTTTTCCGGCGTGATCTGAAGCCTCATTTTCGCAACGACCTCCCGTGTCGCCAGTGCTTGCGCGTTCGGGAAGCGATCCTGCAAAACCTTCAGCCCGAAAAAGTGGTCTGGATGTCCGTGAGTGACGTAGATTGCCTTCAGCGCTTTTCCGCGCGAAACAATGGCGTCCGCCAATCCGCTGCACTGTTCCACTGTCATGAAGGTGTCCACGAGCACCGCGTCCCGCTCTCCGTAGATCAAGGTCGCCGAATTGGCGATCCATATCAGCGACTCCTTGCCCGGCGGTAGGTGACCCGACGGCACGACCCGGCCAGGGCGATTGGCGGTAAATACCTTATACCTCAGGGCAGCTTTGTTCTCCGGGCTTGCCTTCGCCAATCCCGGCATCGTGAGCAAGACTGCCAGTGAGGCCAGCTTCATCATCTCTCGGCGCTTCATTTCGGATCTCGCTTTCAAGGACGCGACGGGGAATTTCCGGAACCCCTCGCGCACAATCTCCTATTAATGATGGCCATCATGATTGTATTCATGATAGATATCATGTATGGAGTCAAGCTGGTTCGGAGATGCACACATGAAAGTGAGTAGAGAACAGGTCGCAGAGCATCGGACGAGGATCCTGGCTGCCGCGGCGTGCCTGTTCCGGCTGCGCGGCTTCGACGAGGTCACGGTGGCTGAGGTCATGAAGGACGCCGGTCTGACCCACGGCGCCTTTTACGGGTACTTTCCATCCAAGGAGGCACTCATTGCCGAAGCTATCCGACATGCTCTGCCCCCGGCTCCCGACGAAGCAAAGCCGCGCCGGCCGGCGGCGGACTATGCCGACGGCTATCTCAGCGTCAGGCATCGCGACAACCGCGCGACCTCCTGTCTGTTTTCAAGCTTGGGAACGGAAGCCGCGCGGGGCTCAGCCGAGCTCCGGCACGGTATGACGGAGGGCGTTCGTCGCCGGATCGATCATCTCAGTGTTGAGGCGGAAGGCGATAAGCCCGTGGACAAACGGCGCGCGGCGATTGCCGCCTGGTCAGCCATGATCGGCGCGATGATTCTTGCCCGTCTCGTCGACGATGAGAAACTCTCGAAGGAAATCCTGAGCGCCACGCGTGCGTCGCTGCCATTGGCTTAGCCGTGCGCCTCGGGAGACCGGACGGCAATCGGGCTGGTCGGCGCCAGGTTGCCTTTCGCCAGCGAATCTTACCGCTGATGTCGCGTACATTTCGGGGTATGCGGAGAAGCTGCAACAAGAGACGCGCGGCGCACCACCGAAACTATAAGGTACAAGTTAGGATGGCGAGTAGCAGACGCGCGCGCACGGTAAAGTGCGCGCGCTTCCTTTTAGGCGGCGGCGGTGACCGCTGTGATTGGGGCCAGCAAGCCTTGCAGATAGTCGGCGGCACGTTGTGCATGCGATGCTGCGGTGAAAATTGCACGCTTGTCGCTTTTGAGAACCTTGAACCAACCTTCAATATAGGCGGCGTGCTCCTCGCGCACCTGTGGTGTAAGGTCGAGATCGGCCAAGATAAATGCCGCGCCTAACTCCGCGACCAGTTCTTCCATCTCATAGCCCGCGTCTCCGTGTCGCTTACGTCCGAGATCGCGATCCAGGCGGGATTTATGCCTCGTCCAGTGCGTGAGTTCGTGTATCAGTACGGCGTAATAGCTTTCAGCATCCTGAAAAGCCTCGATATGCGGAACGCAGATAACGTCACGGCTTGGGCTGTAGAACGCTCGAGCGCCGCCGTGCTGAATATCGGCGGCGGTGCTGCTCAGAACTGGAATGCCCGAAGCCTTGACGTCCCGGAGAACGGCTTCGAGCTTCTCGATGATCACCGGCGCCAGACCCTCGCTGGGTTCATCGAGAAAGGCGTCGACCATTGAAGTTGTGAACGAGCGATTGACGAAGATCAGGCTGACGATGACCAACACGAGCGAAAAGAACGTGAGCGCGCGCACCTCGTCTGCAGGCATGCCATAGGAGCTGGTGAGCTGGCTGTTACCATCACACCCCCGGTGAGGAGCAACGCAAGACCACCTTGGAGGACAGACCAGATCACTAGGCTTTTTGGTAAAAGTGGCTCGTCCGGCGAGCGCGGCGGTCGCTGCATTACGTTGCGCTCCTCGGTCTCAGTTCCGGATCACCCGACGCCTTGCAGAAGCCCTGCCATTCGGAGTCCGAGATCGTGCCGCAGGTGATATAGCCATCGAGCGTCTTGAACACGAGGTCCGGGCGGTCGTTGGGATCCATGGTGGTGGCTTCAGCGCCGAATACCGATGATGACGAGGCCACCGATCCAACGGAGCGTCACCAAGCCGAATTTCGCACATTGCGAGGTGAGGGTAGGTGCCGTGGCCGTTGCTGGCGTAGTTGCTGGAAGCACCCTTGTCCTTCATCGTCCTGACGAAGCTGGCGACATCCTTGATACCCGAGTCAGCCGGCACGGTTAGTGCCAGATAACCTTCCGTAATCTGGGTGATGGGTGCGAAATCGCTGACAGGGTCGTACGGCAGCGATTTGAAAAGTGCGGGCGCGAACGCATGCGTGGCGGCGCCGCTCAGCAGGATCGTGTAGCCATCGGGCTCGGCCTTTGCGACGAAGCTAGCGCCGATCGTACCTCCCGCGCCGACCTTGTTCTCTACGATAACGGTGGCCTTGAGCGCCTTTTGCAGATGGTCAGCGAGCAGTCGGCCGGTGATATCGACGACTCCGCCAGCCGGATACGGGACAACCAGTTTGATGACGCGGTTGGGGTAGGTTTGGCCGTTGGCCGTTGCTACGCAAATGAAGAGCGCGCAAACGGATACCAGCGCTTGACGCATGAGCAACATTACTTCTCATCCTCCAATCGTTCTGAAGCACTGCGGCTATCGGGTGCGGAACGCGATAGCGGCGATGTCGTCGGCGTGCGCTCGCCGCTGGTGCACTGACAGCTGTGCGATCTCAAGCAATGGTCTTGAGATACAGGCTCGGATCGAAATACTTGCTCGCTGGCGTAAAGTCCTTGATCCCGGCGTTGGCCATGAAGAAGTCGGTGGTCTGCTGCAGCCAGTTGGTCACGGTGCCGTCTGTATACAGCTTCTTCCACTCTTGCGACGTGAACATCTTCTGCGCCTTGAACGACTCGTTGATGTCAGCCAACGGCGTCTGGCTGTAGTGGGCCTTCTGCAGTTTTTCCATCGCCTCTGTGGGATTGGCGACGATGTAGTCATTGGCCTCGGCCCAGCCCTTGATAAGCTTGCCCAAAGTCTCCTTGTTGGGTTCGTAGTAGTCATTGGCTGCCGCCCAGCCACCGATGATGGCGGCTTGCGGGTAGTAGGCCGAGGCGTCGGCGAGCTTGATGGCGCCCGGTACCTTGTCGCGCACGGTGACATTGAACGGCACCCACAGCGCCACCGCTGGAACAGCGCCCGAGATAAATGCCGTCACGGCGGCGGGCATGGTCTGGTTGACGAGTTCGACTTCCTTGGGATCGATATTGTTGGCGCGCAATGCCTTGTCGAGGAACACATGGGCGGTGGTACCGGTCGCCGTGGCGATGCGTTTGCCCTTCAGATCCGCGAACGACTTGATGCCCTGGTCGGACCGCACCCAGAGATGGGCTGTCGCCACTTCGATGTCGTTGATCAAAAATACCTTGCCCTGTCCGCGCGCCGGAAAATTCGACAGCACCGCGCCGGTCGCCAGCACGTCGAGGCTGCCGCCGATCAGGGCCTGGAAAATCTCGAGGCCGGTATTGAACTGCCGCAGCTCCAGATTGAGGCCCTGCTTTTCGAAGGTGCCGCGGTCCATTCCGGTCCAGATCTGCCCGTCGACGGCGACCGTATGCAAATAGCCGACGCGAACTTTCGTCTTGGCCTGGGCGAGGGCGGGTGCGGAAGCCGCAAAGCCGCCGAGCGCGACGCCGGCGGTTGTGGTCAGAAATTGTCGTCGATCCATGGCATGTCCTCCGTTTGCTTTTTGATTATTCCGTAAATGAAGCCGGCCGCAGCTGAGCCTGCTGCGCGCGGTATTCGCTCATGACGAGCTCTCTGATGTGGCTTCGCAGTTCGCCGAACTCCGGCCGTTCCTGCAGCGATTCATCGCGCGGATACGGGAAGGGCACGTCGATGATCTCCTTGATCCGCGCCGGTCGTGCCGTCACCACCACGATGCGCGAGGCGAGGTAGATCGCCTCTTCCACCGAGTGTGTGATCAGCATGACGGTCTTGCCCTCGGTGGCGAGCACCTTGAGCAGCAGGTTCTGCATGTTCCCCCGGGTCTGGGCGTCGAGCGCCCCGAACGGCTCATCCATCAAGAGAAACTGCGGCTTCACCGCGTAAGCGCGGGCGATGGCAAGGCGCTGCCGCATGCCGCCGGACAGGTGCTTGGGATACGAATTGGCGAAATCCGACAGGCCCATCAGCCCCAGATAATGCTCGCAAATCTGGTTGCGCTCGGTGGGCGGAACATGATTGGCCTTGAGTTTCAGGCCGAATGCGATGTTCTCCTTGACGGTCAGCCAGGGGAACACACCGTATTCCTGGAAGATGACACCGCGCTCGGGACCAGGCCCCTTCACGGGCAGTCCGTCGAACAGCACCTTTCCGGCTGTGGGTTTCTGGAAGCCGGCCAGCATGCTCATCATCGTGGTCTTGCCGCAGCCGGAGGGGCCGATCACGGCGATGAAGTCGCCGTCATTGATGTCGTAGCTGACATCTTCGACGACCCTGAGCTTGCCTTTCGGCGTGTCGAATTCGAGCGAGACGCCATCGAATTGCGCGCGATGAATGCCGGCCGTGTTCATGCGACGGCTCTTTCCTGCCACACCAGCAAGCGAGCGCTGATCCGCCGCAGGATCAAGTCCATGATCAGGGCAATGCAGCCGATGCAGATGATGCCGACATAAATGACGTCGAGCAGGAAATAGGTCGAGGCGTTCTGGATCATCGCGCCGAGCCCACGCTGCGCCGCGATCAGTTCGGACGCAACAAGAGTTGCCCAGGCCACGCCGAGCGCGACGCGCAATGCGGTGAGGATATGCGGCACCGTGAGCGGGATGATGACTTTGCGAAAGATCTCGAATTCGCCGGCACCCAGCGTCTGCGCCACCCGGATGTAGAGCGGGGTGATCTGCGATACGCCCTCATACATCACGATCACGCCGGCAAAGAACGAGGCGTAGAACAGGATCACGAGTTTTGCCACTTCATCGACGCCGAAATAGACGATCACCAGCGGGATCAGCGCGATCGGCGGAAGAGCGCGAAAGAAATTGATCATCGGATCGGCGAAGGTGCGGGCCGAGCGGTACCATCCGAGCAGGAAGCCGACTGGAACCGCGGCGAGAATACCGAGCATGACGCCCAAAAAAACCCGGCGCGTCGAAGCAAAGACATCGACCAGCAGCCCCTCAGTCAGCAGCAGCTCGACGAATTTCGCGGCCACCTGATGCGGCGCCGGTATCAGCGATTGATTGACGAATCCACTCCAGCGCACGGCGTACCACAGTGCGATGGCGCCGACCCACGGCGCGAGCCCGAGCAAGAAGCGTCTCGCGACACTGCCCACCATTTCGTTCCTTCCGGCGGTAATTCCGGTTGATAAGGGCTAAGTCATATTATAAATAGGAGGACCATACAAGAGGCGGTCGCGGCCTCAAATCGTGCCTTCGGACGCAGAAATGACATCACCCACCTTTGCCATCCGCAAGCTCGAGGCTTTCTCGTATCGCTATCCGTTATCGACGCCGGTCGTCACCTCGTTCGGCCGGATGCTGAATCGGCCGGCAGTGTTCGTGCGGGTTGAAGATGATGACGGCCACGCCGGCTGGGGCGAGGTCTGGGCGAATTTTCCCTCGACCGGCGCCGAACACCGCGCGCGGCTGGTCAACGAGGTACTAGCGCCGCTGCTATCCGGATTTGTGACAAGCGAGCCCAAGGAGGTCTGGGAAAAGCTGACGCAAGCCACCGCCGTCGTTGCCTTGCAGTGCGGCGAGCCGGGTCCGTTCGCCCAGGCCATCGCAGGAATCGATCTGGCTGTGTGGGATCTCTATGCACGGCGCCGCAATATCGCGCTGTGGAAGCTGCTCGGCGGTAACAGCGGCCAGATCCGGGTCTATGCCAGCGGTATCAATCCGACAGGCTCGCGACACATGGCCGAGGCGGCGCTGAACAGAGGGCATCGCGCGCTGAAATTGAAGGTCGGCTTCGATCTTGCCGCCGACTGCGCCAACCTCAAGTCGCTTCGTCAACTGATCGGCGACGGCATGCTCGCCGCCGATGCCAACCAAGCCTGGTCGGTGGAACAGGCGCTGGACGTCGCACCTCATCTAGGCGAATTCGCGCTCGCCTGGCTCGAAGAGCCGATCCGGGCCGACCGGCCGTGGCAGGAATGGCAACGCCTGCGTCGAGCCACCGACGTGCCGCTCGCAGCGGGTGAGAATATTGCAAGCCGTGCCGGTTTTGAGCAGGCGATCGGCGACGACGTGCTGCGCGTCGTCCAGCCAGACATTGCCAAATGGGGCGGTCTGAGCGTCTGCGCCGGGATTGCCCGCGACATCTTGAAATCAGGCAAGACGTTCTGTCCGCATTATCTCGGCGGCGGCATCGGTCTGCTGGCATCAGCGCATTTGCTGGCTGGAGTAGGCGGCGACGGATTGCTGGAAGTCGATTCAAACGACAACCCGCTGCGCGACCGCTTCTGCGGTCCGGTCGCCGACATCAGCGATGGTATGGTGACGCTGAGCGATGCGCCGGGCCTCGGGATCGAGCCTGATCTGTCGTCGATCGATGCGTATCGGACAGCCTGATCCGGCGGAAAGAATTCGATGGCCGCTCAGGGATATGACTACATCATCGTCGGCGCCGGATCGGCCGGCTGCGTAGTCGCGAACCGGTTGTCGGGCGATCCGTCCTGCCGCGTGATGCTGCTGGAGGCCGGAGGGTCCGATCGCAATTTCTGGCTCAAGCTCCCGGTCGGTTACTACCGGACCATCTACAACGAGCGCTTTTCTCGCCTGTTCAAGACTGAGCCGAGCGAGACGACCGGCGGCCGTTCGATTATCTGGCCACGCGGCCGCGTGCTTGGCGGATCCTCGTCCATCAATGGCCTGATTTTCATACGCGGTCAGCATGACGATTTCGACGACTGGGAGCGGCTCGGTGCGAAGGGATGGAGCTATCGTGATCTGTTGCCGTACTTCCGCCGCTATGAGCGCTATTCCGGCGGCGAAAGCCAATATCACGGTGGCCTCGGCGAATTCGAGGTGTCGGACCTGCGCAACAACAACGTCGCCTCCAAGGCTTGGGTGCAAGCCGGTGTCGAATTCGGATTGCCGCGCAATCCCGATTTCAACGGGGAAACGACGTTCGGGGTCGGCAGCTACCAGCTCGGAATTGGCCGGCATTGGCGAACCAGTTCGGCATCGGCATTCCTGCGGCCAGCGGCCCATCGCCCAAACCTGACCGTCATCACCGGTGCGCAGGTCAGCAAGGTAACGTTTCAGGGATCTGTGGCGACAGGTGTTGACTGGATCAAGGACGCTCGGCCGTTCAGCGCCACCGCCGATCGCGAAGTCATTCTATCGGCGGGTGCCTTGCAGTCCCCGCAAATCCTGCAACTTTCAGGCGTCGGTCCGGCGGATTTACTGCGCGGGTTCGGCATTCCGGTCGTCGCGGACTCACCGGAGGTTGGGGGCAATCTACAGGATCATTATCAGGCGCGGTTGATCGTGCGATTGAAGCAGCGCATCTCGCTGAACGATCAGGTGCGCAACCCGGTCGAGCTTGCTAGGATGGGTCTACAATGGATGTTCGCTGGCAGCGGTCCTTTGACCGTCGGCGCGGGGCAGGTGGGTGGCGCCGCCTGCACGGAGCACGCCGTCGGTGGGCGCCCCGATGTGCAGTTCAATGTGATGCCGCTGTCGGTCGACAAGCCTGGCGACCCCTTGCACAGCTATTCCGGCTTCACGGCATCGGTTTGGCAGTGTCACGCAGAATCGCGCGGGCGGCTGGCGATCCGATCGGCGGATCCGTTCGACCAGCCGCGCATCGAGCCGAATTATTTTGCCGAGGAAATCGACCGCAAAACCATTGTTGCCGGCCTTCGGATGCTGCGAGACATATATCGGCAGCCTTCGTTTCGCGATCTCTGGGATGTCGAGATGGTGCCGGGCGAGGCGGTCGACGCGCCGGAAGGCCTTTGGGATTTTGCGCGGACCACCGGAGGAACAGTGTTTCATTGCGTCGGCACCTGCCGTATGGGCAGCGATGATCGATCGGTGCTCGACCCGCAATTGCGGGTGCGTGGAGTCGAAAACCTGCGCGTGATCGACGCTTCGGTGATGCCGCTGATCACGTCGGCCAATACCAATGCGAGCAGCCTGATGATCGGGGAGAGGGGCGCCGCCCTGATCACGTCGTGAATCGCTTTCTGCCGGTATCCGACCGGAGCGTCAAACGTGCAGGTTGAGGCCATGATGGATCTAATTTCAGATAGCCACGTTCCCAAATACGCACAGATTGCCGATATTTTTCGTCAGCGGATCGCGCGCGGAATTTGGGCACAGGGCGTGCGGTTGCCAGCGAACGAGTTGCTCGCCACCGAGTTCGGCGTCTCCCGCGTTACCATCCGGCAGGCGGTCGATCTGCTGGCGCGGGATGGGATTATCGAAGCTCAACAAGGCCGCGGTACCTTCGTCACCGGTACCTTGAAGCAGGATCGCTGGCTCAAGGTTGAAACGACGCTTTCCGACCTCGCCGAGGTTTACCGCGATACGTCGCCTGAAATCATCAACATCTCGGAAAGCCGTACCGAGGCGCCCGTGCTTCCCACCGACGGCAAGCCGGCGGAGCATTATGTGTTCATGCGCCGCGTCCACTCGCGCAACAAGCGGCCCTATTGCGTGATCTCGATCTACCTCGACGAAAAAATATTCCGCAAATACCCAAAACGTTTCCGCAAGGAGACGGTGATTCCGATCCTGAAGGATATGCGCGATCCGCGGATCAGCAGCGCGCGGCAGACGCTGACGATCGGCACGGCGGATCTCGAGGTCGCAAAATTGTTGCAGGTCCCCTTGAACTCTCCGGTGGCCGAGGTCAGGCGGATTTTCACCACCGCCGATCGGACTGTGATCTATCTCGGGGAAGTGACCTATCGCGGGGACTTCATCCGGATTGACATGGATCTGCGGCCGTGAGTGCGGGCAAATGAAAAAAGTTCGTAATTTCTCGGTTGGAGTTTTCGCCAAGGGTCTCAGTACTTGGGTCTCAATGACTGTTCCGGTTCGCCGCGGTGGTGGCCCGATCGACGGTGACGAGGACTTCGGCTCTCGAAGAGGCTTTCAAGGCTTCCGCTCAAGTCCATCTCCATTTTTTTGATCGGCATTCGGAGGGCAACACTTAGTGACCGACCACCGATACCGACACTCCCGTAGCGAAAGCCGCGTTCGGGACGCGGGCGCCTTGTCCATACTCGGTTTCTTCAGCGTCGCACGATCAAAGGCAGTCCCTCTATCACGGAATGAACGATTATGGATTAGCCGCTTGTGGCGCAAAGCGGTCGTTCGCTTCGCGCCTAGCGGCGCGATAAGGAGACCTGAGCGATCGCGCCCGCATTTCGCGAGGGCTGCCATCTTGATGTCCCTCGGCCTGCTCGGCCCGGTAGTAACCGTTCAGGCGGCCCGCGAACTGGCGCGCCGGTTGTCGTTTGCAGCGAACCTGCCTCAACCTTCTTGGTTAAATCACAGCTTGCATTTCGTGTTCGAGCTTCGCGATAGGTGCCGTTTCACGACGTCTTTGGCGGTCATTCTTTGTTTTTTCAGTAGTCCTACGGTCCCGCGTTAACCAAAGCAGCAAGTCGGAATTGTAGCTTGGTTCGGTCGCTGGTGAGCGCGGGTGGTTGCGCTCGCGTGGGGAATGCACCTTGAACGTTGGGCAGGTACAATGATGCGGATCATCCAAAATTTGCGGATCGGGACTAAGCTGGCGATCACGTCGGCACTCGGCGTCTTGCTGCTCGGTTCCATGATTGCCAGTCAGATCTACGGCAATGCCGGGGTGCGTCAAACCTATCAGAGTGCACTCGTCCAGCAGACGATTTCGCGTGATGCCATCGACGCCAAGGCTTCGCTCCGTGGCATGCAGATCGGCATCCGTGACCTCCGTCTCGCCAGCACTTTGGCGGATTTGCAGAAAGCCAAGGGCTACCTCGATGAACGGTTGAAGTCGGTCGAAAAGTTCGCGGACGAAATGTCGAGACTGTCTCAATCCAGCGAAAATCGCGCGCGCGTCGGAAAGCTTAAGGGGTTGGCCGTCGACTATAGTAAGGGAGGACACCAGATCGCGGCAGTGATCGGTGAAGCGATCGGCCTCGGCGCGGCGGGGGCCAGTTCGGACGCACAGGTTGCAAAGCTGAAGGGCGAGGCGATTCGCATTGCCCGTGAGGTGACCCTTCCGATCGCGGCTGAAATTGAAAAGCTCGCCAATCAGATCGCTGATTTCGCCAAGCAAAGGGCGCAAGAGGAAAATGCCGAAGCGGCGCGTGAAATGGCCGCCGCCGAGCGGGTCTCGCTGGCCATCGGCATTTGTTCGATTGTGCTGCTGTTGGCCACTTGGGTGTTTTCCTTCGTCACCATCGCTCGTCCGATGCGCTCTTTGACAGTTGCGATGGAAGAACTCGCCGGCGGCAATTTTGCTGTCGTGCTGCCCGGCCTTGGCCGCAAGGATGAAGTCGGTGGCGTCGCGGGCGCCGTCGAAAAATTCAAGATCGTCTCGGAGCAAAAGTCCCGCGACGAAGCCGAGGCCAAGGTCAAGCAGGATCAGGTCGTCGCCCAGCAGCGCAAAGCCGATATGATCAAGCTCGCGGACGATTTCGAGGGCGCGGTCGGCGAAATCGTCGAGACCGTGTCGTCGGCTTCGACCGAACTGGAGGCCTCCGCGGGCGTGCTAACGAAGACCGCCGAACGGGCGCAGGAAGTCACCACCACGGTGGCGGCGGCTTCCGAAGAAGCTTCCACCAACGTGCAGTCCGTGGCATCGGCCACCGAAGAGTTGTCGTCGTCCGTCAACGAGATCAGCCGCCAGGTGCAGGAATCGGCGCGGATGGCCGGCGAGGCCGTCGACCAGGCTCGTACTACCACCGATCGCGTCAGCGAATTGTCGAAAGCCGCAAGTCGCATCGGCGACGTCGTGGAACTCATCAACACCATCGCAGGCCAGACCAATCTGCTGGCGCTCAATGCCACCATCGAGGCGGCGCGCGCCGGCGAGGCCGGCCGCGGCTTTGCGGTTGTGGCCGCCGAAGTCAAAGCGCTGGCCGAGCAGACCGCGAAGGCCACCGGTGAAATCGGTCAGCAGATCACCGGCATCCAGACCGCGACCGAGGATTCGGTGGCCGCGATCAAGGAGATCAGCGGCACCATCGAAAGATTGTCGGAAATCTCATCGACCATTGCCGCCGCGGTAGAAGAACAGGGCGCGGCGACGCAGGAGATCTCCCGTAACGTGCAGCAGGCCGCCGAGGGCACAGGGCAAGTCTCCGCCAACATCATCGACGTGCAGCGCGGCGCCGGCGAGACCGGGTCGGCGTCTGCTCAGGTACTTTCGGCCGCGCAGTCGCTTTCCCAGGACAGCAACCGCCTCAAGCTCGAGGTCGGCAAGTTCCTTGACTCGGTGCGCGCGGCATGACGACGGTGGCAAAAGGCGTTCTAACAGTCAGCGTCAGCTTGTAGGTTGATCGACGCTGGCGGCAGGGGACCGGTTTTCGGAGGCTTCTTTTCGTGCCGAGCCGCGAGATTAAGCAGCTGCCACTTGAAAAATGGATCGGCAAGGCTTGCTAGGTCGCGGGAGTCGAACGCTCCGACTGTTCCAGGCTGGTGCGTTCATCCGGCACAACATCGGTCTCGCTGACCGGGGCGCTGGCGTATGGTCGGCAGGAAATCACCACCGATCGCACCGCGACGGTAGCCGGCGTCGTTCGGCTACGCGCCGAATCCAAAGCCAACGCATGGTCCGGCCGGATCGAAGGCGGCTATCGATTCGTTGCGCAGGGTTTTGGATGGACACCATACGCGGCGGGCCAGCTCACAACGTTCGATCTGCCGGCCTATGCCGAACAGGCGATCCTTGGCAGCAACCACCCACAGCGAACTTGGCCTTCGCACCGACGAGTCCTTTGCGATGACGAGCGCGGTCCTGACTGCGCGGCTGCGCCGCCTAGGCGCACGACTTCAACCCGGACCGCAGCATCGCCGCTCCGTTCCAGACACTGCCGGGCTCACGGCCCCGCCAGAGGTTCCTACGTCCTAGTGCCTATTATCCCAAACCCGTAGCGGCGCCTCAAGCTCAAGCATTAGCGGTCGTTCTCGTACACGGGAGCTTTGTCAACGGTGCAGGTTGGGAAGACTTCGACACCGACTACAAGAAGGACGCCTACTCATCAAGGATCCGCCTCCCGGTGCTTCCGTCCGGCGATCTTCGCCTGGAAGGCTATCTGTTTCTCGAAGGCGAAGTACCGTTTTTCAAACGTCTGCTCACGACAGGCCGCTTTTGGCGGATTGTGTTGAAGAAGTCGGCGGCTCAAATGTTTGGGATGTTGTAAGTAATCAGGGCGCGCGTGAGTTTGTTTGCTCTCAGGCCGGCGTTGGGACGGGCAGCGGGATCAGCTTTGCCAGCTTTCGGAGGTTCTGGGCGGTGGCAGCCAGCAGGAACTCGTCTTGAGCACCAAATGGACCTCTCAGCCTAAGCCGATCGAGGCGCAGGATGCGCTTCAGATGCGCGAACAGCATTTCGATCTTCTTCCGTTCACGGCGCGACCTGACATAGGCATCGGTCTTCGCGATGTCGCGCGCAACGTCTCGGGCCTGTTCGTGGATTGAACGCGGGACCTTGCGGGCAGGCATTTTCGGACAACACCGCGGCTTCAGTTCGCAAGCATCGCAGTCATACTTGCTGGCGCGGTAGAGCAGTGTTGCCCATCATTCACCAGAGTTCCGGTAGAGCTCAGCACCTTGCCGGCGGGACAGATGTAGAGATCGTGTTCCTGATCGTAGGCGAAGTCTTCGCGGGAGAACGTCCCATCGTCGCGGGCCGACTTGTCGAACACCGGAATGTGCGGCTCGATCGCGTGCTCGTTAACCAGCCACCCCAGCATCTCAGCTGAGCCGTAAGCACTGTGGGCGGCCAAGCGCTCGGGACAGAGCCCAAGGCGATCTTCGGTGCGCTCAATCATTGTGCGTGCCGCACCGACCTCGGCCTGCCGGATAGCTCGTGTCGCCTCGACATCGACGATGATCGCCGCCTTCAGGTCGATCAGGTAGTTATCGGCGTAGGCAAAGAAGGCATGCCCTTTGTGAGCGCCGGTCCATTGCGCGGCCGGATCCGATCTGGAGATGAACTTCGGTACCGTCTCGCTGGCTGCGCCCCAGGCAGCCTCATCCAGGGTATCGAGATATTCCCGGACGGATCGGCGCGTCCTGGCGACAGCCTCCCAGTCGATATCATCAGACCCGGCAGAAGAGCGCTGCTTGTTGGCATCAGCAGCAATCAGGCTGGCATCGACCGCAAAGGCCGTCCCATCAACCAGCCCTTCTGCCATGCAGCGTCGGACCACGGTCTCGAACAGCTTGCGCAGCAGATCGCAATCGCGGAAGCGGCCATGCCTATTCTTGGAGAAGGTCGAGTGGTCCGGCACCTCGCCATCGAGGCCGAGCCGGCAGAACCAGCGGTAGGCGAGGTTCAGGTGCACCTCCTCGCACAACCGCCGTTCGGAGCGAATGCCATAGCAGTAGCCAACCAGCAGCATCCGGATGAGCAGTTCGGGATCAATCGAAGGTCGGCCGGTCGAGCTATAAAATGGCGCCAGATGGCTCCGAACTTCTGACAAATCGACAAAGCGATCGATCGACCTCAGCAGGTGGCCGGCCGGAACATGTCGCTCAAGTGAGAACTCGTAAAACAGGGCCGCCTGGTCGACCTGCCGAGGACCAATCATCGATTCAAGTCTCCACCCACTAAGGGGAAATGAATCAGCGATCTCCTTCGGCTTCAACAGTCGAGTTTTTCAACACAATCGGCGCAAAGCAGCCATTCACAGTCTGGAAAATCGCGGTTCAGGCCGGCGACGCGTTGGAAGCCGACGACACCATCATGATCCTCAAATCCATGAAGATGGAGATACCCGTCGTGCGCCCGAAGCGGGCCGAGTGGTCAAGATTCTCGTCGCCGAGGGTGCACCTGCGCGAGGGCCAGGAAATAGCGGTCTTCGCCGCCTCAGTTTGTGTGCTGTCCGTATTTGATGGCAGTTTGTTCTAATTTGAATCCGGCAGCGTCTTAAATCGCTAACGACGCCTTAAGTTCTTTGTCGACGTGAGCAATATTGACCAAGGCTTTGTGCGCTGCGGGCGTCATATGGTCCCATCGGCGCCCGACACGGCATCTACCGGTGACTGAGAGCTCTACGTTCCCGCCTGTGAAGGGCGTACGCCATGTTGAATCGCCGACCATTATGTCCGACCTGCCAAGCAGCAAGGATGCTGGGACGGATCACACCCGGTCCCTGTGGTTTCCATATCCGGTCGTTCGAGTGCGCGACTTGCGACCACGCCCACCAAGCTGTAGCCGACTCGGCCGATCCGATGAATTGTCCCAGAACAAACGGCTGGCTTCACGGTCAACTGCAAGCGCCGACGTAGCATCAACTTATTTGGCGGGATTTTTGTACGAAGGCTTGGAATATACGGGCACGGTGCCAATCTCGCTCCCTGCATCGTTCATAACAGCGATGCGACGCTCGTCTTCGGGCTTATCGAGTGAAACGCCCATGGCGATCACTGCCGCCCTGATGATTGCAGCGGTATCGTTGTCGCAAACAAAGCCCGACGCATCAAAAAGCCTGTGGCCGTTTTTAACATCAAAAATGTAGCGTGGCATTGGTAACCTCTGGATTGCCAAGCACTTGCAGACGGCATTGTTCCGCGAAAAAGGCCACTGAGTTCGCCAAGGTGACAACAAGCGGTTAGCCGGATGCTCGATGACACGCTGTTCCAGGCGGGGCCTCGCGTTAGGCCATTCCTCTCACCGGTTGGACGTCCCTACAATGATGAGGACCATGGCCAATTTTCAGGATCGTGTTGCTACACTCGAACGGCAATGCCGTCCCCGAAGCTGGCGTTGTCCAGGCGTCGGAAGTCTCTAATCGACACGGCCGTGGCAGGGGACCAGGACGCGCTACAGCCCGCAGCGGCGTGCTGCAGCCTGGGCTCTAAACAGGCCCGGCGTGTTCCGTTCCTACTTCAGATTATAGGGGACCTTCCAGGCAGGCACACGTTATCCAGACAGCCCAGGCAGCTGCGGTTCCGGAGTATGTACTCCGAAGTATCGGCCGCCGAGAACTCGAAGGGAAATAAAATGCCCGCGCGCCCTAGCCATATTCCACACGTCAAAGAACGCACGGCGTTACAAAGAATGAGCTTCACGCGCGGAGTTCGGCCGGAACAAATGCAACCAGCAGGAAAGCTGGTCATTGCGGGAATGTTAATGAAGGGCTGGATCGCGAAACAACGAGACGGCAGAACCTACTGCATAACGCCGGTGGGCGATGAAGCGCTAAAAATGATTATTCCCACGAGATGAGCGGCCTTTCGATTGCGCTCCCGATAGTCACCCATTCCAATCGAGCCAGGGGTGTGTTTCGACCCTTAGTGACCTAGTTTGAAACGGCGGTGGCCAAATTTGAATTTACGAAATAAACCATGCCGAGCTGGCGGGGAACGGTCCACAACCAAAAGTGTTGTGTCTGCACAACCGCAATTTTTGGCTACCCCCCGGTGACTGAGAGTGTTGTGCTCCCGTCTCAAACGGAGCGATCCCATGGAACCGCAATTTTGGGCCGACCATATTGACGCTCATCGCTTGCTCGTACAGGTCAGCACTGGTCGAAGCACCGCCAACTACAAAGACAATCAAAAAATCTACAATCAGGGCGAAGACGCCAATTTTGTTTTCTTCGTTCAACACGGTAGCGTGAGGGTTACCACCAAATCCGAACATGGCTTAGAGACTTCGCTAGGAACAGCGCAGAAAGGACAGTTTTTCGGAGAAGCGTGCTTGCACGACGTGCCCGTGCGGATCGCTTCAGCCACGGCGATAGGTGACTGCCGAATTACCTCAGTTACAAAAGAAGCAATGCTTTCCACGATTTATCGTCAGCCCAGATTTGCAAGAATGTTCTTTGATTATTTGTCTGACCATAACAGTTGGGTTCAGAAACATTTGCTTGATCATCTTTTAGAACCCGTGGGAGCGACATGATGAATTTGGCTGGCGCAACCCAAGCCGCGACGTACAGGTCGGCCTCATCAGCCTCTTTCTTGCCAAACGGATGGACCTTAAGCGGCAGCTCGTCGACATTGTCACCGATCTCCTGGTCTGGCTCGACGCCGAAGGCAAGATCGTCAGGCGCACCAAAAAGATCTATACGATGATCCTGTTCGGCATCATCAACTACACCTACACCTGGTACGACCCCAAGGGCGCGATCGGTCCGCAGGAATTTGCGGATATGGCCGTCGAATTGTTCTTGCATGGGTTCGCGCCGGCAGGGGCTGGGAAGGCCATCACGACCGGCAAGAGAAGGCTTAGCTTTCTTGAAATCTGGGCATCGGAGACCCGGGATTCGAAATGAAGACGCCCTGATCAGTCATCGAATCTGCTTGGCATAGACCATCTGCTTCGCGACAGTTGGCATTCGACGGGGTGCGAGCTAGCAGTTGATCAGGCACCGCCAATCATCTACGGAGAAGCGAGATGTTGACCATCACCGCGATTATGCGGGTCAAGCAGGGGTGCGAGGCCGCCATGCTGGAGGCGCTGCTCGATGTCGTCAGCAGCGTGCGTGCAAATGAGCCGGCGACGATCGGCTACTACGTGTCGCAGGATGCGACGGACCCGTGCGTGTTCACGACCTACGAGCGCTATCTGGATCGACCGGCAATGGATCGGCACAACAATTCCGAGGCTGTCGCGCGCTTCTTCGGAATAGCCAAGCCCATGATCGACGGTGACGTCACGCTCGTGACGGGTATGGAACGTTCCGCGAAGTCCAACGACTGATGAACCTATCCGGTCGCGCGGGGCAAGCTGCCGTTTGCCGCGATCTCGGCGGACATCTGCTCGATTGTCTTGCGCTGCTCCATGGCGGCCCGCCGGATCAGCGCAAAAGCGGCGGGTTCGGCGACGGCGTGCGAATGCATCACCTGAAGCACGGCAGCAAGTACGACTCGACGCGAGCGAAGGCGCTCTTCCAACTTGACGACTTGTTGCTTCAGCTCGTTAGTGCGTTCGGCCCGCTCGAACGCCAGGACCAGCGCGGCATAGATGCCTGCGGACCGCAGCGGTTTGACGAGAAACGACGCCGGGTCGAGTTCCAGCACCAGTTTCAGCCGGCTTGGCGTCTCCGTGCCTAGCAGGGCGATGACGGGGCATTGTCCGGGCAAGGCCCGTTGCGCGGGCGAGGCGAGCGGCAGGAATTCATCGTCGATCAGCGCCACGTCCGGGCGGCATTCGAGGGCGTCACCCGTTTCCCATGTGAAGATGTCGATACCCAGGCGTTCGAACTGTCGCTTGACGATCGACAGGTCACGTTCGTCCTTGACGGCGACCAGCGCTCTGCGCCCGCGGAGGGAGAATGAAGAAGGCTTGCTCATTTCACCACCCGCAAATGAGACGCAATCGGCGAAGCTTCGGCCCTTGATGTTTCGCGAGCAGGTCCGGCGGCGACATCGAGCTGCGTCAAATAGGGATCCGGCTTGACCGGCGCGTCTGCTTCCCAGAAGAGATCAAATTGTCCTTGCGCGTTGGAGACGGCCAGTCGCGGCGTAAGGACGCAATGGTTGTTGTCACCGTCGATCCAGACCGGCCCTTGCGGTGAGTTATAACGATAGCCTGCGGCCGCACGCCGCACTTCACCGATGCTGGAGGTGCCAGCCCGACTGAGCGCGCGCGCCAGCAGGTAGACCGCGACATAGGCGGATTGCCCGTCGACGGAAGGGCTGCTGGCTTCACCATGGCGCGACTTCCAGCGCTCGACGAAAGCACGGTTCTCGGGCAGTTGGATGCTCTCGAAATAGGCTGATGAGGTGATGCATCCGGCAGATGCGGGTCCAACGATCTTGAGTTCCGGTTCGCAGAGGCTGCAGCTCAGCATCGGAATGTCGAGACCGGCTGCCGTGGTGGCGGCATGAAAAGCGCGGATGAAATCGTAGCTCGAACTTCCCACCAGCGTATTGAAGACGACCGGCGGCTTGCGGCGGATGATTTCGTCGACGATATGCCCCACCGCGCTCTCGCCCAGCTCGAGCAGCCGTTCAGCAAGGATGCATCCTTGCGCCGCCGTTACCAGTTCGCGTGTGACGCGATTGGTTTCCCATGTCCAGACATAGTTGGACCCGACGCAGAAAACCTGACGCGATATATTGTCGAGCATATACCGCACGAGCGGCAGGACGTTGTGGTTGGGTGACGCGCCGACATAGATGACATTGTCGGAACATTCGAACCCTTCGTAACGCGCCGGATACCAGAGCAGGCGATCGGTGCGTTCAACGATCGGCAGCACTTGCTTGCGCGATGCCGAGGTGTAGCAGCCGATGATGTGCTCGACGCCCGCATTGCGAATGAGATCGTCACAAACCGTGTGATATTCCGAAATGACGCCGTGGGGGTCGCGAACATGCGCCGTGAGTGAGAAGTCGAAATCAGGATGACTGTTGATCTCGTCGACTGCCATCAAGGCGCTCTTGAGAATCTCACGCCCCATGGCGTGATAGGGCCCGGACTGCGAACATATGATGCCAACTGGAACCGATGGCTTTGTCATTGATGCCTTTCGACAGCGCGACGCCTTGGGAGTTCATCATGGCCGATGCCAGTGCAGGAAGTCTTGCACAATTGCTGCGCATGAGGCCTGCGAAATTTGTGCATCCTCTCTCGTTGACAATGTGTAGGGCAGGAACTTAGACTTTCTCCCACAGGGCTTCCTGTCGAACCTTGCTTGCTTCGATCGGGCCGATGACGTCCCGATCCCTGCTTTCGATGCTCCGTTCGATCCAGGGTCCATGCGATAGATCATAGCTGCGGCATCAGAGCCATTCGTCACCTCATTCTGAGGGGCGGGTGGCTTTTTTCTTTTGCCGCAACAGAAGGTTGGCGATGCAAGCGTGTCGCCAAGCCGGTGGTGCTTGCGCGGTGACAGAGCCGCGGACGCACTTGGGAACACGACGGCGGGGGGACGACAGGCCATGGCAGCGACAGATATTTCTTACCTCGGATTAGTCGAGGTCGGGCAGCAGATACACGCGAAGAAGCTGTCACCGGTTGAGGTGACGAAGGCGATGCTCGACCGGATCGAACGGCTCGATGGCAAGCTCAAGAGCTACGCCCATGTCATGGCGGATTCCGCGCTTGCGGAGGCGGCCGTTGCCGAAAAGGAAATTGCGGCCGGGAAGGTCAGGGGGTCACTGCACGGCGTGCCGGTAGCGATCAAGGATCTGTGTTGGGTCAAGGGTGCGCCGGCCGCGCATGGCATGACCATCCATCGCGGCTTCCGCCCCGACGAGGATGCTACGGTCGTCGCGCGTCTGAAGGATGCCGGCGCGGTTATCCTCGGCAAGCTGCAGCAGACCGAAGGCGCCTATGCTGATCACCACCCGAAAATCGATCCGCCGAAGAATCCGTGGAACGCGGAATTGTGGACGGGCGCATCCTCGAGCGGCTCTGGTTCCGCGACAGCGGCCGGCCTTTGTTTCGGATCTCTTGGAACCGACACCGGTGGATCGATCAGGTTTCCTTCGGCGGCCAACGGCGTCACAGGGCTGAAGCCGACCTGGGGGCGGGTCAGCCGCTACGGCGCATTCGAACTCGCGGCTACGCTGGATCACATAGGACCGATGGCGCGCAATGCAGTCGATTGCGGTGCGATGCTGGGTGTGATCGCAGGCCAGGATGCCAAGGATACCACGGCGGTGCCGTTGCCCGTGCCGGATTATCTCGCGGGCCTGCCGGGCAATCTGCGGGGCGTTACGATCGGCGTCGATCGGCGTTGGACCAGCGAAGGAACCGATGAGGCCGCAAGCAAGGTTCTGAGCGAGGGTCTGCGGGCCGCGGCAGAATTAGGCGCGAAGATCAGCGAGATCAATTTCCCGGACGCCAAGGCGGTTGTCGATGACTGGTTTCCGCTTTGCGGCGTCGAGGCGGCGGTGGCGCACGAGGCGACCTATCCGTCGCGCAAGGACGAATATGGCCCCGGACTTGCGGGACTGCTCGACCTTGGCCTTGCGCAATCCGGCGCCGATTATCAGAAGATCGTGCTGCGGCGCGAAGCGTTTCGCGGCGCGGTGCGGCTGCTCTTTGAATCGGTCGATCTCATCGCCGTACCGGCCCAGGCCTTCGCCGCGCCCACGCTCGCCAAGATGGCCGCGCTCGGCGAAGACGCGTCGCTGATTGCCGGGTTGCTGCGCTTTACCTGCCCGTTCGACATGACCGGAAGTCCGACCGTTACGCTTCCGGGCGGCTTCGCCCAAAGCGGCGGGCCTGTCGCCTTCCAGTTCGTCGGCCGCCACTTCGATGAAGCGGGTCTCGTTCGTGCCGGCGACGCGTTCCAGCGCGTCACCGATTGGCACACACGCCATCCTGCTCTCTGATCAAAGGAATCGTTCGCATGACAGTTGAAGATTGGTTGACGAGTTCCATCATGGCGAAGCGAGCCGTCGCCAAGGGTGTGGCTGGCGCACGGCATAGCCTGACGATCGAGGAGCAGGGAGGCTTTCACTACGTCTACGGGCCCTATGCAAAGCCGACCTTGTCGATCGATCCCGGGGGCGTCGTCGTGGTCGAAACCGAGGATGCGTTCGGCGGTGCGCTCACGAGCGAGAGCGACAGCCCGACCGCGAAGTTGAACTTTCCATACCTCAATCCGCAATGCGGTCCGATTGCGGTCAAGGGCGCCAAAAAGGGCGATTGCCTCGCGGTTTATATCCGCGACGTCGAGACGCGCGGCGAGCAACCGGCCGGAACAACCTGCATCATCCCCGAGTTCGGCGGGCTGGTCGGGACCAGTTCCACGGCGATGCTGAATCCACCGCTGCCCGAACGTGTACGCAAGCTGCATGTCGACAGGAACGGCGTGCGATGGAGCGACAAGATCACGCTGCCCTACGAGCCGTTCATCGGCACGATTGGGGTGTCGCCCGAGATCGAGGCGATCTCCTCCCTGCAGCCGGACTATCACGGCGGCAACATGGACCTGCCCGACGTCGGCCCCGGAGCCGTTCTTTATCTGCCCGTGCATACCGAGGGCGGGCTTCTCTACGTCGGTGACTGCCATGCAACACAGGGGGACGGCGAACTCTCCGGTGTGGCGCTTGAGCAGCGTGCGACGGTCACACTCCAGGTCGATCTGATCAAGAACTGGAGCTTCGCCTGGCCGCGTCTGGAGACCCGCGACTTCATCATGACGATCGGCAGCGCACGCCCGCTCGAGGATGCGGCGCGCATCGCCTATCGCGAACTCACGCGATGGATGAGCGCGGACTACGGCTTCGACGAGATCGGCGCGTACATGTTGCTCAGCCAGGCCGGGCGAATGCGGCTCGGCAACATGGTCGACCCGAAATACACGATGGGTGCGTCGATCCTGAAAAATTATCTCAAGGCGTGACCTCCACCAGCTTTCAACGAAGGGGATACTTTTATGAAGTCAGGACACCTGCTCAGATCTGCGCTTCTTGGTGCCATACTCGGGGTAGCGACATGCGGTGCCGCCCAAGCAGCCGAACCTCCCTTGAAGGTCGGCCTGCTCGAAGACGTCTCCGGCGATCTTGCATTCATGGGAATGCCGAAACTCCGCGGTTCGCAGCTTGCCGTCGAAGAAATCAACAAGAAGGGCGGCATTCTCGGACGACAGATCGAGCTCATCCATCTCGATCCGCAGGGCGACAACGCCCGCTATCAGGAATTTGCGCGGCGTCTTCTCAGCCGCGACAAGGTCGACGTTCTGATCGGAGGCATCACGTCTGCTTCTCGCGAGGCCATCCGGCCGATCATCGACCGAACGACCACGCCGTACTTCTATACCAACCAGTATGAAGGCGGCGTGTGCGACGCCAGCATGATCAGCATGGGGGCGGTGCCCGAGCAGCAGTTCTCGACGCTGATCCCCTGGATGGTCGAAAAGTTCGGCAAGAAGGTCTACGTCATCGCCGCCGACTACAATTTCGGTCAGATCTCGGCGGAGTGGAACCGGAAGATCATGAAGGACCTCGGCGGCGAGGTCGCCGGAGAAGAATTCATTCCGCTTGGCGTTTCACAGTTCGCGCAGACGATCCAGAACATACAGAAGGCAAAGCCGGACTGGATCCTGACGATCAATGTCGGCGCAGCCCAGGACTCGTTCTTCGAGCAGGCCGCCGCAGCCAAGCTCAACCTGCCGATGGGGTCGTCGATCAAGGTCATGCTCGGCTTCGAGCACAAGCGGTTCAAGCCGCCGGCGCTCAACAATATGCATGCGACCGCGAACTGGTTCGAGGAGATCGATACGCCTGAAGCCAACGATTTCAAAAAGCGCTGGCGCGCGAAATTCGCCGATGAACTCTACATCAACGACATGGGCTACAACGCCTACAACACCCTCTATATGTACAAGATGCTGGTCGAGAAGGCGAAGTCGATCAAGCTGGAGGATATGCGCAAGGTGATCGCCACGGGCGAAGCCTGCATCGAAGCGCCCGAAGGCCAGGTTTGCATCGACCCGAAGAGCCAGCATACGTCTCACCGCATGCGTTTGATCTCGGTTGGGCCCCAGCATGAGGTCAAGGTCGAGAAGGACTACGGAACGATCAAGCCGTATTGGCTCGGTGAGATCGGCTGCGACCTCACCAAGAAGAATGACAAGGATCAGTACACGCCGAGTCATCTTCCCAAGAAGTCGTGACACGTTGATGGGCACGAATCTTGCTCCTGCAATCGTGCCCATTCGCGTCATGATGTGGAACTACATGGGCGCCGCAACGATGCGGCGCCATGAAGGGGCAGGAGGACAGGATGTCGGCTGAACTATTCTCGGTATTCTATCAGTTCGCTGACGTCTTTGCGTTTCTGATCCTGTCTGCGGCGGGCCTTGCCATCGTGTTCGGCATGATGGGCGTCATCAACATGGCGCATGGCGAATTCATCATGTGCGGCGCCTATGTAACGGTCGGACTGGTGAAGCTCGGCGTGCCGCTCCCGATCGCGCAAGCGCTTGCCGCGTTGACGGCGGGGTTGATCGGCGTTGCCGTCGAATACCTCGTGGTGCGGCGCTTCTACAAAAGGCCGCTGGATTCCCTGCTCGCGACCTGGGGCCTCAGCTTGATCGTCACGCAATCGATGCTGCTGATCGTGGGATCGTCGATCACCGGCATCGGCACGCCGGAGGGCAGCTTTGCGATCGGCGGCTATACCTTCTCGACGTATCGCCTTGTGCTGTTTGCCTGCGCGATCGCCGTGCTGGTCGGTCTCTACGTGACCTTCATGAAGACGCGTTTTGGGGTGATGGCCCGGGCGACGATGCAGAACGCCGCAATGGCAAGGGCGCTTGGTGCGCGCACGGGACGTATCTATGCGATTAGTTTCGGCATCGGCGCGGGGCTCGCGGGTCTTTGTGGCGCGCTTTACGCACCGACCATGACGTTGATCCCGACGATGGGTGCTACGTTTGTGGTGGAGAGCTTCGTCACTGTCGTCGTCGGCGGGGCAAATGTCCTGCTCGGAACGGCGCCGGCCGCCGTGTTCCTGGCGATCATTCGAATGGCGCTGAATGCAACCTATGGGCAGATCATCGGCCAGATCGGCATGCTGTTTGCCGTCATCCTGATCATTCGCGTCCTGCCCGAAGGCATTTCCAGTGTGTTGGTCCGTCGTGGCCGCTAATCGGGAGAATTGATGTTCAAGTTGCTTGATGGTTCGCAGACCCTGGGAAGGGGACCGACGTTCTGGTCCTGTTTCCTCGTCGTGCTGGCAGCCGCGCTGATCTATCCGGTCTTTGCGGACGCCTATGATGTCGGCAACTTCTCCTATTTCTTCATCTGGATCTTCATGGCGCTCGGTCTCTGCCTGATGTGGGGATATGGCGGCATGCTGTCGTTCGGCCAGACGCTCTTCTTCGGCATCTCAGGTTACGCCTATGGCGTGCTGGCCATCAATATGGGAGGTGGATCGACGACGATCGTTGCGCTCGTCCTGTCGATAGTCATTGCGATGATCGCGGCAGGTATACTCGGCTACTTCATGATCTGGGGCGGCATCAGCGGAATCTTCTTTGGTATCGTGACCCTGTCGGCGACGCTGGTGCTGGCGTTCTTCCTTGGGCAGACGGCCGGGCCGGAATGGCGTATCGGCTCCGCACGGCTGAACGGCTTCAACGGCATGAAGGGCATGGATCCGCTCGCCATCGGCGATTTCTACATCGAGGGGGTTGCGCTTTACTACGTGATGGTGGCGCTGATCGTGATCGTTTACCTCGCGCTGCGTATGCTGGTCAATTCGCGTATCGGCAACGTGATCGTCGCCACGCGTGAGAATCCGCAGCGCGCTGAAATGCTCGGTTACGATGTCCGCAAATATCAATTGCTCACATTCATAATTGGAAGCGGGCTCGCGGGCCTGAGCGGTGCCCTCTATACGGCTTGGGGTCAGTTCATTACCCCATCGAGCATCGGGTTGCCGGCAGCGGCCATGCCGATCGTGTGGGTCGCATTTTCCGGACGCAGCGATCTGACCGCGACGCTGGTGGGCTCGTTCCTGCTGCTGTTCGGCTTCCAGACCATCACGGTTTATAGCCAGCAGGCCGCGCTGGTGCTGATGGGAGGCCTTCTGCTCGCCACCGTGATGCTGGCGCCGCAGGGCTTTGTGCTCGGTGTCGGCAAGTTTGTCGCGGATCGATGGAGCGCGCGCCGGCGGCGCGGCTCAAAACTCGTCCTGGCGGACACCAGCCGCCTGCAACCGGAAGAGAGCTGATCATGGCGCTGGTTGATGTGAAAGGGGTGACAAAGCGCTTCGGTGGATTGACCGCCGTTTCCGATGTCGATCTGACCGTGAATGTCGGCGAGGTACACTGTCTGATCGGTCCCAACGGGGCCGGGAAGAGCACATTGTTCAAGCTGATTGTTGGTCTTTATCCGCCAACCAGGGGCACGATCCTGTTCGACTCCATCGATATCACCGAAGAGCGCCCCTTTGCGCGGGTGCAGCGGGGCATGAGCATCAAGATGCAAGGGCCGAGCGTCTTCAAGGAGTTGCCGGTCCGGCAGAATATCCAGATCGCGCTTCAGAAGCGCTTTTCAGGCGCCAAGCGCGTCGTTGAGGAAGACCGGCTGCTCGAGCTTCTCAATCTGGCGCCGGACAGCAGCAAGCTCGCCGGAGCTCTCTCGCACGGCCAGCAGCAATGGCTCGAGATCGGGATGGCGCTGGCATTGCAGCCGCAGCTTCTGCTTCTGGACGAGCCGACCGCCGGCATGTCGCCGGAGGAAACGTTCAGGACCGGCGAACTGATCAAATCGCTCAATGCCGAAGGCATGACGGTTCTGGTCGTCGAGCACGATATGGCGTTTGTACGCCAGATTGCCCAACGCGTAACTGTGTTGCATCTCGGCAAGATCTTCGCGCGTGGAAGTCTGGAGGCGATCATTCAGGACGAGAAGGTGGCCGAAATTTACCTTGGTAAGACACATGTCCACTGAACGAATTCTCGAACTGTCGGAGCTCTGGGCGGGTTACGGCGCTACGCCGATCCTCCAGGGCGTGAGCATGACGATCTCCCGCGGCGAAATCGTTGGCGTGATCGGCCGCAACGGCGTGGGCAAGTCGACGTTGATGCGGTGCTTGATCGGGCTCCTTGAAACGTGGCGAGGTACGATCACGTTCATGGACCAGGATGTCACGCAGCTGCCGGCCGACGCCCGCGCCCGCGCCGGCTTCGGCTATATCCCGCAGGGACGGGACGTGTTTCCGCAGATGAGCGTCGAGGAAAATTTGCACGTTGGAGAGTTGATCGGCGGGCCGAAGGGCAAGAAGCTGCCGGAATTGGTCTACGAATACTTTCCGCGGTTGAAGGAGCGCCGGCGGCAGATCGCGGGCACCATGTCGGGGGGCGAGCAACAGCAACTTGCCATCGGGCGCGCGCTGATCGGAAACCCGAGCCTGATGATTCTCGACGAACCGTCGGAGGGCGTGCAGCCATCGATCGTGCAGCACATTTGCGAAGCGCTGAAATCGTTCCGCACCGAACTTGGGACGACGATCGTTTTTGTCGAGCAGAATCTCGACACGATCATGGCGATCGCCGAGAGATGCTACATCATGGAAAAAGGCAAGATCACGCGATCGCTGACCGGCGAGGACGTGACCGCGGACAATGTCCGTGCGCAACTATTGTTGTGATGCAAGTAGCGTTTGGCGGCAACTTGCTCGAAAGCAAGAGCGGCTCGAAATCCGATAAACAGGGAGGAATCGAACATGGATCTGGGACTCAAGGGAGCCAAGGTTCTCGTCACGGGCAGTACCAGGGGGATTGGCAGGGCGATCGCCGAAACGTTCGTCGCGGAGGGCGCCAATGTCGGCATCTGCTCGCGCAATCAGGCGGACGTGGACAGCGCCGTCGCGGCGCTCAAGGCAAAAGGCGCTGCGGCCTTTGGCGGCGCGCTCGATGTGTCCGATGGTGTGGGTCTCAAGGCCTGGGTGAACGACATGGCATCGAAGCTCGGTGGCGTCGATGTCGTCGTCGCCAATGTCAGCGCGCTTTCCATCGGCCAGGACGAGGAGAGCTGGGAGAAGGAATTCTCCACGGACATGATGGGAACGGTGCGCCTGGTGAATGCCGCGATGCCGTATCTTGAGAAAAGTGCCGCGGGGGCAATCGTGACGATCTCCAGCGTCTCGGGCCGGGAGGTGGATTTCGCGAGCGGCCCGTACGGCACTTTCAAGGCCGCGATCATCCATTACACGCAAGGTCTGGCCAACCAGTTGGCGGGCAAGGGCATACGGGCCAATTCCGTGTCTCCGGGCAACACGTATTTCGAAGGTGGGGTCTGGAACATGATCAAGGACAACAACCCCGAACTGTACAAGACCGCGCTGGCGCTCAATCCGACCGGCCGGATGGGCACGCCGCAGGAGATGGCGAACGGCGTCGTGTTTCTTGCGAGTCGCGCCGCGAGTTTCATCACGGGAACGAACCTTGTCGTGGACGGTGCCTTGACGCGCGGTGTCCAGTTCTAGGGTGGCGGGGTGTCAATATGTCTGCGGATGAGCTGCACTACAAATCTATATCTGAACTCTCCAGGCTGTTTCGTCGGAGGGAGCTATTGCCATCAGAGGTTACCGAAGCGGTGTTGAGCCGTATAGGCAAACTCGATGGAAGGTTGCACGGATATGCCGTTGTCCTGGCGGAGCGGGCGATGGCGCAGGCCAGGAAGCACGACTGCGAGATCGCCAAGGGAATCTGGCGCGGCCCCCTTCATGGCGTTCCGATCGGGTTGAAAGACCTGTGCTACACGACATTTGCGCCGACCGCGGGCGGGACGAAGATTCATTCGCAATTCGTGCCGTCGTTCAATGCGACGATCGTTGACCGGCTCGAGCGCGCCGGCGCGGTCACCCTCGGAAAGCTCAAGATGACCGAAGGTGCCTACACCAGCCATCATCCGGACGAGCAGGCCCCGCTCAATCCCTGGAACGCCAATTACTGGGTCGGCTCGTCTTCGAGCGGATCTGGTGTCGCGACCTCTGCCGGGCTTTGCTACGGTTCGATCGGCAGCGACACCGGCGGGTCGATAAGATTCCCGTCGGCGACCTGCGGGCTGACCGGAATCAAGCCGACATGGGGCCGGGTCAGTCGGCATGGCGTTTTCCCATTGGCGGACTCGCTCGATCATGTCGGACCGATGTGCCGAAGTGCTGCGGATGCCGCCGCAATGCTGGGCGTCATTGCGGGCGCGGATGTAAACGACCCAACGGCTTTGCCGGCTCCCGTGCCGAATTATCTGGCTCGGATCGGGGATGGCGTGCGCGGTCTCAGTATTGGCGTGGACCGAAACTACACCCAGGAAGGAGTAGACCCGCAGGTCGTGGCGGCCCTGCTCGAAGCCGAGCGCACGCTCGCGGATCTCGGCGCAGAAATCCGTGAGGTTCGATTTCCATCCTACGAGAAACTTGTCAGTCTATGGATACCGATGTGCTCGGTGGAGACAGCCGAAGCCCACCTGGAGACTTATCCGTCGCGCAGGTCGGAGTACGGTCCGGACCTGGCTCAGTTGATCGAACAAGGCAGATCGGTAAGCGGTGTTGAGGTCGCGGCCATTCATCACGAGCGACTGAAATTCTCCGGCAGCCTGGCGGCGCTGTTCGAGGAAATCGACCTGTTGCTCGTCCCCACGATGCCGATGCCGATCCCGACGCTTGCAAAGATGAGTGAATATGGCGCCGATCCAGGCGTGTTGTTGAGCATCTTGCGGTTCACAGCCGTGTTCGACTTCAGCGGCAGCCCCACGATTACGCTGCCGGCGGGAATCACTTCGGATCAGATGCCGCTGAGCATGCAACTGGTCGGTCGCCATCTTTCCGAAGAGGTGCTTGCACGCGCCGCACACGCCTTTCAGTCAACGACGGACTGGCATACGCGGCGGCCTCCCATCGGATGATGTGTTGGCTGTGGACACACCGTGCACGGCCTATTATTTCTCAGGAGTAGTGCAGCCAACCGTTATCGATGTCGTGTTTAATCGCGCCCCCAAATATGACGACGGCTTCCGAAGCTCGTTCCGAAGCGAAATTGCGAAGGGAGTAATCTCGATTTCAAGCCCGCCGACTGCGATTTTGCAGCTAAGCCAGCCGATGCCTCTACGCGCCACCCAAAATGACGCCGCGGATTGCGGGGCACCGTTTGTGCACCGAGACGCCAAAACGGGTATTGATGTACTCACCTCTTTCAAATAGCCAGTTGGCGAGCAATTTCGGGTTGCCACTTTCGTTTGGTTGCTGCCGCGTAGCGCAGCGTATTGCGCCAATCTAAGCAACTGATCTCTTCAAACGAGTGGGCCGCTCTATGGTCTTAGGAGCCAATCGAGTGGCTGCTCATGGCGCAAAGCTGCCGTTCACGGGCATGTCCGCTCCTGGGGGTGAAACGGAAGTGGAATTCTGGGACGTTCGGGTCCGTTGATGACCCACAGCGGGCTTCGTTTCCTAGGAAGGGCGCTCCGAGCCCAATTCGCCAAATGAGCGGTTATGGAATGACCGCGTATGGCACGAAGCCAACATGCGGCAGCAACCTGACAATGTCCGCTTCTGAGGGTAGACCGGACTTGCCGTTTAAGTGGGGCCACTTCCGGGTTTAACCCACAACGGACTCTGGCCGCCTGCTGGAACACGCGCTCGCGCGGATAGCGAAAAGGTGACGCCCTCTTCCTCAAATCCGCTAGGGAGCAGGCTTGTCGTCGCTCGCATGCATTACCTTCAACGGCGCGATTCGTCCCTGTCGATGCCGGTTTTTCTCCCGGTATAATCAGGCTTGGTCCTGAATTCTTCTCTCATTCGGTTCCGGCGCGGCGGAGGAGCGTGCCGGCTTCGCGCCTGCCGGTGCGGCGGACGCCGGATTGCGCTGTTTCTCGCCTGCTAATATGCTCCGCCTCGGCACATGCTGGCCAACAACCAACAGGATCACCCCATGCCGACCGCGTGCCTGGCCCCCCTGGACGAGACCATCACGATCGAAGAGCTCTCGCGCGATCCCTATCCGATCTACCGGCGCCTGAGACGCGAAACGCCCGTATTGCGGGTCAAATCCGTAGGCCGCACCTTCCTCACCAAGGCCGCCGACACCAAATACGTGAAGGACAACGCGGCGTTGTTCAGCTCCGACGACCCGAACACGCCCATGAAGCGCGCCTTTCTCGCGCATACGCTGATGCGCAAGGACCACGACGAGCACCGGACCGAACGCATGGCGATGATGCCGGCCCTGATGCCGAAGACGATCGAATCCGTCTGGTCGCCGCTGTATGCGAAACTGGCCGCGGCGTATCTTGACCGGCTGCCGCGCGGTGAGGTGGTCGATCTCTTTCCCGGTCTCGCAGGACCGCTTGCCGCACGGATTCTGGCACATGCGATGGGCGTTCCGGACGCGAACGATAAGGACATGCAGCGATGGTCGCAGACGCTGATCGACGGCGCCGGCAATTTCGGCTGGACGCCGGGGCCTTTCGATGCGACCGACATCGCCAATGCGGAAATGGACAAATGTATTCGCGCCAACGCCGAACGCGTGCGGGCCGAACCGGATTCCTCAGCGCTCTCCTTCATGGTAAACGCGAAGAATCCGATTCCGGAAAGCCAGATGATCGCCAATGTGAAGATCGCGATCGGCGGCGGCATCAACGAGCCGCGCGACGCCCTGCTGACGATCCTCTACGGCCTGCTCACCAATCCGGATCAGCTTGACGCCGTGCGCGCAGGCGACAAATGGCGCTCCGCCTTTGAGGAAGGGGTGCGGTGGGTGGCGCCGATCCAGGCGAGTTCGCGGCTCGTTATGGAGGACACGGAGATCCGCGGCTGCTTCATCCCGAAAGGCGACACCGTTATGCGATCCAGGCGTCGGCCAATCGAGATGAGGACGTCTTCGACGATGGCGAAAACTATTGCGGGTTGCGTGAGCCCAATCCTCACCAGGCCTTTGGCAACGGCCCGCATCACTGCGCGGGCGCGCACCTGTCGCGGCGAACCGTTGGCGGGATCCTGTTGCCCATGCTGTTCGAGCGCTTCCCCAACATGTCCTTGCCTGATCCCGCGGGCGTGCGCTGGCACGGATTCGGTTTCCGCGGCCCGCTCAATCTGCCGATTCTCCTGCAATAGGAGCGGCGCGAGGAGGAGGCGTTTTGTTTTTGCCTCATCCGCTGCCGCAGATCGTCCGCAATTCCCCGCAAGCAGCTTGCCGGCGAGTTGCGCGGCAGGTTCTTCGCATAGATCAGCTCTCGCCGGGGCCTGGCTGCGCAAGTCTGGCGAGGTGATTGAATAACATCGAGATGTCGCATGTTGGCACTCTTCGGACCTAGCTCGATGTCCGAGTTGAGTCCGTAATGCGCAGCAAGGCCGGTCGTCCGCCGGTCACGCCCTAGATGTCCGCGCTGTTGAAGCAAGAGCGGACTCTTCAGTTGCCGCCTGATTACCGCGATTTAATCTTCGCACTCATCCTTCATTCACAGAGGAACCTCTACGCTTCCTGCGGAGACTATACTCAACGGGAGGAAGCTGATGAAACTTAGATTTGCACTTCTCGCACTGGCCACGTTAGGTGGCGCAGCGTTCTCGACCGGAACCGCTTCAGCAATGCCGCTGGCCCCCCTTGGACAGTTCCAGTCTTCGAACGTCGAGAGCGTTGCATTGGTCTGCGGTCCGCGCGGTTGCGTCCGCACAAGGCCCGTGTATCGGCGCGGGGCCTACGTCGTCCGCCGCCCCTATGTACGTTACGGCTACGGATACCATCGGGGCTATCGTCGGTACTAATCTTGAAAGAGGGCTTCGGCCCTCTTTTTCTTCTTCCTGCTACGTTTGGTCCAAAGTCGGCCTATCCATCGAGATCCACAAGATACACGATGCTAGTGTCACTTGATGGCTCGGTCGATTGCGTTGCTTGCCGATAAAGAAACTGCTTCTTCAGCAGTAGCCAACCTGACCTTCATCGTGCACTGGCATCGCACAACGGGGTGCCATGAGACGTGATTGTACTCAACTTTGTGCGTAACCGGCCGTGTTCGCAAAGACGTTCCGCGTCCTCGTGCCTCTTAGCTTGCAGCGCAAGCGTTGGCCTGCCGTTGATCTCAATCGTGAATATCGAGAATGTGAAGCGGTGGTCCATTTGATCTCCGCCTTCCTTTTATGGACCTACAGATCCATCCGTCAGCAGATCATAGTCCCGGCGCAAAATAGTTTGGACGTGAACCGCCGCGCGCGCGGCGGTATTGGCATCTGCCGCGCCCGCTGCGAGCACACAGAGCGACCAGTTATTTTCAGCATGCGTTGCAACACGATTGATCGCTATTTCCTGGACGTTATGACAGCCCGGCTGCTTTCTCACTTCTAACAACGCTCGACGCTGCAATTCCGGCATTGAAACGCGGATCTTGGGCATAGGGTTGGCTCTGCAATTTTACGGTGCGCCGGCCTTGAATGGTTGGGAGGCCGCGCGGCCTATACCTAACAGAGCAAGAGCAATTCGAGTTCCACTTGCGAGAGGCGCGACCTTCGATTTAGGCTGGGCATTCGCACGGCGTCCCAATCGCCGCGGCTGTTCAACGCGCGGAACACCCCGTAGCTCAAGCCATCCTTTCACGGACGATCAACCGGTCGCATGGCCACTCTTGGGAGAGCTTGCCACGGAAGCTAAGATCGATGAGATTGGTGCAGGCATAAATCGCCTCTCCATCTTCGTGCCGGATGCCGCTCCCCCCGCCGGATTTACGTTCAACCATTTGGCGTCATGTTCGAGGAAACGACAGCAACCTGAATGGTTTGGTCAGTGTGTTTTCGCGGGATCATGATGTCGGCTTTTGGGCGTTTTTCGGAAGTGGCGGCCTTGATGCGTGATGCCCGCTGTTTGGGGAAGAGCGGACGTTAGGTTCAAGACCACGACCGCATCCGTTCCAGAATTAACCCGCAGCGAGCGTATCAAGCTTAATACGCGAGTTTCGTTGCCGCGTGCGAACGTAGGCCTACCATTCCGGGTAGTCGTTCGGATTTGAGAGGTGTCCAGATCACCAATCAAGCATACCGCTCGACTAGGGCGCCGCTGTAGGCGGCGTCCCGCCCAAAATGATCCTGCACGCTTCACGGGACTGCCATGTCGACTGTCGAGCAAGTGCCAAAGTCCGCAGGTCGAGATCGTCGCGCGATCGGCCGGACGCGCATCAATCGGAGCGCAACGTTATTCTTTCGTGGTGGAGCCGGTGTCTTTCCTTGCTGCGTTCGCGACGTGACGAATTCTGGAGCCGGCGTTCGTTTGGAGCAGCTAAACGTGTTGCCGGTGGAATTCGATCTGTCGTTCGATAATTTTCGGACGGTTCGGGAATGTCGCTTGGTCTGGCGAGATGCTGACTTCATCGGCGTCGCGTTCGGGACCTGACCTTTGGGATCCAAAAGCATGACGAAACGCGAACGCGGCGATCTAATCTATGGGGTCGCCGCGAGTGCGCTCGTATTTGTATTCATGATCATCATGATTTTCTCGCAATGATGGTTTCGCTTGTCGGAGGCTACGCAGCGGCGCACCGGCGCATGGCGCCGCATGCCTAGTCGCGGAATAGCGAATACTGACCCAACGTAACCCCATCGCCCCGCGAGGTCTTGGAACCGAGACCACCGGCTAAACGTTGTCATAGCTAGAATTCCAAGCTGCGCAATTATGCAGCAGGCGGAGTAAGACGCATGGATACCACCACACTTCTCATCATTGTACTTCTTGTTCTGCTGCTTGGCGGCGGCGGCTGGTACGGCCGAGGACGCTGGTACTAAAATGTTAGCTCGATCTGTTGTCGATCTCTCAGCGTGACCAAGACGACTACATGATCCCCGATGGGGTGAAGGATCGCTGCATCGATGAGCGACGGCTTCGAGCGCCAAAAGTTCAAGTCGACGCTTAATCCTTTAATCCTGAGAGCTGTGTCGCATAGGCGGAGCAAGACCCGCCGGCGAGCGGGAACGCGTCGGTTCCGGTTGCAGTCTGCTAAAGGCCGAAAAGCTAGATTAGCTCAATTCGTCAACTTCTTGTTCACCAATAATTGCCACCCTGATCGTCGCCTTACCGGGCTTGTAATTGCGTAATCGAAAAGCCGCCCCCGATCGTCCCGGAGGCGGCTTTTTGTTTTTATCCGGGGCGCGGAGGGGGGCTGTTGAGGTTCCTACCAGAGGCCCCGGTACCCTCAGCCACGCGCGCATTTACGTCGCAGCAGAAACGAGCGCTAACGGCACCGCGTTATCAGATCGGGCCGCCAACCCCGAACGGCCTGGCACGGTTACGTCCCAACCCTAGCCCACTACCCGAGACGGGACCGTGCACGCAGCGGCGCCCACCGATCTGACCCTCAAACGCCAAACGAGTGCCTGATTTGTCGCAGCATCGACATGGTGCCGTCGGTGTACTTGCCATTACAGAAGTACTGATCTAGCTGCGATGCACCAAATATAAGCAAGACTGCGAACACGAAGCCCTTAAACATAGTGGGCCTCCTATGGAGACCGCCAACCGGGCCGGTCGGATTAAAGCTCTTTCGGGAATTTGCTATCGCTCGTCGCGACCTATCTGCAATGGCGCTAGGCTGACATCAATTCGTAGCAAAACCTTAAAGGGCGAGACGGCCCTTTGTGTCATAGAACCTGACATATTCCATGGCCCCCGTGTCGTTTGAAGGACTACATCCGCCCTTCATCGATATGACTTCATGCCGCCGATCGAAACACGCGAGATGGTTGGTCGCCGCTAAATCGATCGTGGCGCCACAGAAACAGCGAGCCCGTCCTCTAGTCGATTGCGTCGGCAACGGCGGCCGGCTTGATGGATGGCGTATTTCCAAGCCGTCCAGGCGCGCTGGCGCCGGTACTCGATGAAGTCGGCTTCGGTGCATCGCGGGAGATAATCCTTCCACGCCCCTTCGAAGCCAGCCCGCGTTTGTTCGAGACTAGGTGGCGGCGGATTCGCCGGCGGCTGTTAGCGGGTTTGCAGCAGCCGGCAACTATGCCACCGCGGGCCAGGTCGCCTGTTGTCGCCGACGGGCCGCGACGAACACCCTTAAACCAGTCGCTGTAAGGCCGTGCTCGCTAATCAGACCGCGGGTCTGGAGCTCGCCAACGATGCCAAGCGGCTCGTTGCGAAGAGAGCCGCCGCCGAAAAGCTTGATCAACAGCCGTTGCTCCGGTCGCGTCAACTCGTCCCAGATCCCCAAATCGTTCATGCCTTCCCCGCGGCTCACCGCTCTCGAAAGCAAAGTCTGATTCGCCGGTCGTAAATGAGGCGACCAATGGCTGTTTGAACAGTTCAGAGTCCTGACACGGAGGAGGTTGCCTTTTTGGCTTGTCTCTCTGCGCGGAGCTCCAGCTGACCCACCGACGGAGAGTGCGGCGGTTGATCACCTAGGTACGGCCAGAGCCGCGGGTAGGCTATTTTTCAATGGTGCCTTGGCATCATCTGCACTGAAGCGGCCCCCGGCGCTCACGCCCGTTTGGCGCCGTTTCTTTTTTTGCTGAGTCCTGCTTATCGGCCTAGAGATCGTCTCTGATGCCCTTGAAAAACGGATGCCTTACCTTGCCCTCGGCGGACTTGGCCCGGTACTCGATTTCGGCGAGCAATTCGGGCTCGACCCAGACGCCCTTGTGGGCGATGCGCTTGGCATAAGGTTGCGTTTTGCGGATCGGCGGCGTCAGACGTCGGCGCAGTTCGGCAGCAGACGTTTTGTCGAAGCCATATCGGACTTTGCCGGCATAGAACAAATCGTTGCCCTTACGCCGACCTAGATAGATGCCGTCCCAGTTGTTGCCGTCGAGAGCGAAGCCGGCGATCGTCAACGTCTCTCGCTGTGCACAGGTTTTCTTGACCCAGTCGTTACAACGACCGGAGGAATAGAAACTGTTCCGGACTTTAGACACGACACCCTCGAGCCCGACCTTGCAAGCGTGCTTGTAGACTTCGCGGCCGTCGGTCTCGAAACTTTCGCTGAACTGGATTTCGGTTACGGCGATCAGCTTTTTGAGATGCGCTTTGCGCTCGATCAGCGGCAGCTTTCGCAGGTCGTAACCGTTGAGATAGAGCAGGTCGAAGGCAACCAGCACAATGCGCGTCGACTCGCCCTTCAGTTCGTTTTGCAGGACCGAAAAATCCGTGGTCCCGTCGGCAGCGGGAACGACGACTTCGCCGTCGATGATCGCGGATCGTCGTCGGCGATCTTCCTGAAGCGGTTGGTCCAGTCATTGCCGCGCCGGGTGTAGACCTTGATCGCTTCGTTAGCGAGGTGGATCTGAACGCGGTAAACTGCTGAAGACGCATTCGAAGTCTAAGACTCCGGTGGAGCGTATCGCAAAGCTTATGAAGCGATCGGGTGCGACGTCGAACGGCGAGGGCAATGGGTCTGCCGCTGGGCCACCGTCGATAAATTGAAACCGGGCGGCCCGTCTGCATGGTGTCAGGTGAACCGCCCGGCCAGAGGACCGTCTGTGGCTAAACGAGACGGCTGGCCCGAGAATACACAAGCGCGGTTTGAGTTCCTATTTTTTTAAATGGGAGACCAGGCGCAGTAGCGAGGTTTGATTACAGTCGCGCCTAACCCACAGAATGCTTGTTTGCCGGAAGCCCCAGAATAGGAACGGTGAAGTATTTACGAAGTTTCTAACGCAGCAAGAGTGGTGAGGACCCATGTACGCTGCGCACTTTCCCATTACCGAAAACAACCCCGACCTGTGCCAAGCTATGACGATCGCCATGGGCTACGTGCACGCGACCGGGCTCGTTGATAAGTTCCTCAATCCTGAATTGTTGGTTGCCACGGCGATCTCAAATGCCTGGAAGGGTGGGATGAGGCACCCGATACGCCTCGCTAACGAAGGCATCGTTTGTGCGGAGCGAACGGCCCAGCTCGGAACCCTGCCATCTGTGTTTGCGAGACTCATATAAGGCCGGATCCGCACTCCGCACTCTGCCTTGGAGTGCTGCATAAGTCGTGCATTATTCTGCCGCGTGGCAGATGGAATTGCCCTCGCAACCGCTCTTTTCGTTGTTCGCTTTCGTGTGCGGATACAGAAGCGCAGCTATTCATTTGTCCTCATGTTATTGCAGCTGGAGCGCTCGAGCACTCTGCATCCCCCTAGGCCAAATTATTGAAACAGCCACCGTAAATCGTCGTAATGAGCTTGCTAAGTAAGTAGAGCCAACCTGCCATTGCGAGTCCAACAGGAACAAAGAAGGCGACTCCGACGATCACTTGCTCCCGCCTCTGGCCGCTGGGGGTACCGGCACTTCGAAGGCCGTTTTTTCGCTGGAACTCATTGCGCTCTCCGCGTCGGGAAAAAGCGGCAACTCTTGCCCGGTTCATAAGTTGCAAGGCGACGTCGCGCTTTCGCCACACCCTTTGGTCCGCCGGTGACCAGCCCAGCGCGCCTAAATGCTGGCTTGAAACGAGCCCAACGACCAGTCTGTTAAATTCTTGCGTGCAATCACGCCGTGAAACACCATACGGACACCTCCCGCCAAGAGAACGGATCAACCTGGGACCAATTAGCAGCATGATGCCCGGCGCCTCCTGGATTTCGTCGTGCACACGATCGAGCTTTCTTACTGCGCACCAGGGGATGGACATGTTCGACCGCGGTTACGTTGGCGTATTGCGAGGCCACCGCCGCGCACGGTGATCAGCGTCTCACCGGTCGAATCGGAGACCAGATGTCTTAAAAGGTGCCAACAGGCGACATGGGACCGCATCGACAAATGAAAGAGGCCGCCAACTGAGGCGGCCTCTCAATCCCGGTTTGCAGAACCGGCATTATCTCATGTGCAGGCTCATCGATGGCTTCGACGTTACCGGCTGGTGCACGGCGTCCATCAAACGGCCGCCTAAACCTTGCAAGTACTTTTCAGCGGCATCGATTGCCATGTTGAGCATACTACCACCGCTGACGACATCGAGTTCGCCGATGCTCAGCTCACGCGCTTCATGGATGTTGGTCATGTCTCGCTCCTGCATTCCGTCCCTTATTTATGAACGGGGTCAGTCGGGCGGTCGGTCGAACGGCGAAGATCGCCGGGCCCTCCAAAGAGGCCACGGAGCCAGCTAATAATGCCCCCAGCGCTGATCGCCTCGAGTTCGGCATCCGTCAACGCGTCGATTTCCGGGTACGAAATTTCGTCTTTTGAATTGATCATTGCAGTTCTCCTGCTTGCTCGGGAGGGCCATCCCTCAATCCGTGGCCGAAGGAGTACCCCGGCTGCGTTCTCCCGGCTGTGCTGCACATCACACAGGCGTCACACTTCTATATAGGCACTGCCATTTTTCAACTAGGCCACTAGGGGGCGAAACAGGCCAGTACCCAGTTTTGGCAACGCGGCACTCGCCCGCTTTGTCGTGGTAGCCCACGAAGTGAACTCACCGGCCCTTAGCCGGGCCGCTTGAACATCGTTCCTGAAGAAGCGAGAGATTGCGTAAATTTCATATGGGGCGCCGCAACCTCAGTGTCGTGACTTCCGTTGTACTAACGAAAGCGCCATGACCTTCAAGGAAACCACGCAGTGCAGATTCGTAAGCCCCCTATGTTTCGCAACGCAATCGATTTACGGGACAAAGTCCAAGTAAAGGTTCTGCGAAGGCGTCTTAAGCTCTCTGCCCCGGAGTTGGGTGACATTATCCGCAAGACCGGTAACTCGCTTGCTGCGATCACCAACGAAGCAGCCGCCACCCGGCCTCGTTAGAACGCTTCTTGCATCATCCAGCCCTGCTAGGCATGATCCATGTTCAAACATCAGTGCCAGGTGGAGCTGAACGATTTAGCGACCTGCAGCGCACCCGCTTCATCGGTTTCAATCGCAATTTTCTGCGCGAGCGTCACGTCGTCGGCGACCAGTGGCCCAATGGGCGCAAAAACACTCCGTCTGTCGGATGCCCATACTGGTCAAGTTCATGGATATTTGTTTGTGTGCCATAACTTATGCGGTATCGCTTGCCGTTACGCGATGGCCTTTGGGACTTCATCGCTTAATACTTAGTTGAACCATTTCATTCGAGAACTTGCGGAACGTTGCGATCCGCTCTTTTGTGAGCTCTTCAATCACGCGGATTAACTGAAAGGGCGACCTAATCGACGCAAGCCTCGGTCCGAATTCAAGCGCAAATTGCATGTTGGCTTGTGCCATTTCCAACAGCTTTGCTTGATAAGCCTGCGCTATTGCCGTGGCTGAAGAAAAATCAAAACCTTTCTTTAGTTCCGTTTCGCTCATGATCTGTTTGACGGAGTCCTGCAGTGCCATCGCCGGACTCTCAAGAATGGCAGCCTTTTGTTCCGGGGCATGACCCTTGGGGGACAATCTAATCGGGTCGGCTGCAACGGAGCGCACGCGGCTGGGTTTAGAGCTTCTAATAACGGCCGAATTGGCCCGTTGGGCCTTCGCGGTGACTTTAGAACTGCGGGTGGGCTTTGACGCCGTTGGCGCTTTACGTTTGGTCATTTCAGCACTCCAAACATTATTATTGACCAAAACGGTCATAATTGAAGAGTCAACATGCTGAGCAGTTCAACGTTCCATCGAGTAACAGTGCGACGCGGACTAATGCCCACCACGTTGAGCTGTTTTGACCAGCCGTTCGGATATGCAGATTGTCCAGTGCATCGCGGCAGGTGATCCTTCCACGCTACTTCGAAGCTGGGGACTTAGGATCAGATGGCCCCATGCGTCTCCGGGTGAAGATGCATTAAAGCCAGTTGGCAGGTCGCCATCCTATCAGCCCTGTCAAATCTGCGATGCTTATCGCCGGTGCGTGCCTTCGAGAAGGCGGTCGCCGCGGCGGAGTAGGAAGCGCGGCAGTGCCGGACCGGGACACCGAGCAGTGACGCGCGGGGGTTGGAAGCCGCCCGCGCCACCGCCACAACACCTTCTCTCATATGCGGGGAAAGTCCGGCCACTGCGTCATCGTGAGAACGGGGTGATAAAATCCCTGTGCAGGCAAGTTGGTCTATTGCCACCATCGAACAACACGGTGACGCCCGTATTGCGATTGGAAATCTCGACAACGATCCCAGTCTTGCCGGCCAGCGAGCGGCATCGAGTGGCTCCGAGTTCACTCATCTTGAAGCAAGTGCCGACGACCAGTCTATTCAATTCTTGCACGTCACCCACATTTTTACTCCGTGAAAAAACACCACTTAGAAGGACATTTGAACTTCTGCCACGGCCCCAGGGTTCCATGGCTCGACAGGCCCTCACCCAAGCCCGCCGGCTCACACGGCGGGTCTGCCTTCGACCGCGGAGTTACCCCAAACTCGGAACAATCCAACCACGTTGCGTTAATTGTGATCGCCGTTGGCGCGTTTCGTTGCGGTGGTAATGAGCGCTGCCTACCGGCCCCCGCCGGCTTTTTCCGCGGCTCGCAAAAATGAAAGAGGCCGCCAACTGAGGCGGCCTTACTCGCGATTGGAGCCAGAGGATAACAGGAATTCGCTCATATCAAGTGCCGTTTCAATCTGGCGAAGCTTCTGGACTAATTCGTCGCGCTCGCTGCATGGCGCAAGCGTCTCCACATCTGACCGGACCCGTCGAGCCAAATCAATCAAGCGTTCTTCAAGTGTCGTGTTGGGGCTGACAAGGCGGCGCCGCACAGCCTCACTCCGGGGCTTTGAGGCCGCTGGATTGCCAGCCCGACTTATCTGACGTCGGATCTCGCGGGACGGTGCGCGTCATCGTGTGATTGCAATTGGCGCACTCAAAGGTACGGCTGTCATCGCTCTCTGAACTTGGACTGATCATGGTCAGCACAATTCGTTTAAAACATTGGGGCAGCGGGGCCGCTCAATTGGGATCAGCGACGGTTCTGGACGGGTATGTGGTTGGGGCATGTGATGCATCCATTTTGATCAGGCGGGAGCTCAACACTCTCAGTCACCGATGAAAGCCGAAGGCGGAGCGGTGATCGGGATAATCTGGCATGTCCGGCAGCTGACGTTGTGGTCAAAATTGCTCACACCGCAAAAGTTAATGGAGGAGGAAATATGGTCAGTACCGCTGGGTACTGGCCGAATGGCCGAGCTTTTCTGAAGTCGATCGAGGCGCCGGCCCCCGAGCCGGTGCCCACCTGCGACTTTTCCAGGACCCGTCATTTCAGTTCCGCCAGAAATGTGGTCCAGCTGGTCGACCATCAGGGCAAGCGCCGCGGGCGCGCCGCAGCCTAAACTGCCCGGGTCGCGCAGGCCTTCGCGGGGATCGCGATTTTCTCTGCCGTCTCTTATAGGCTGCACTTATCCCGAATACTTTTGTTGAACCAATGCATCAGGCAATCGTTACCGGTGGCGACTAACCGGAGGAGAATTTATGCGCGCTTTTGTCCTAGCCAGCATTTTCCTAGCCTCATCGGGATTGTCCTCATTCGGCCAAGACGAACGAAAGCCTCTAGTTTCGCCTCCGCAAGGCGTGCCTGCTCAAGCCGCCCCCACGCCTGACCAGAGCCCCAAACCGGGAAGTCAACCAGCCGACCAGAGCCAATCCAAGGGCGAGGAGCGAAAGGTGGGTCGCGACTGGCGGATACGCCCGGATGAAGGCGACCGCATGGACCGCGATGACCGCGACGTGGGTCGCGATGTGCGACGCGGCGACCGCGACGGATATCGTGATCGCGACGAGGATCGGGGTCGTCGATACGGAGATCGAGATGACCGCGCCCATCGAGGTTGGGACCGCCCGGGCGGAAGCCGCGACTATCGAAGCTACGATGATGACCGAAGAAGCTACGACGATGATCGCCCTCGGCGGCGCGTGAAGATCTGCATCGAATACGACAACGGCGACGAGTACTGCCGTCGGCAAGGACACTGAGGCGGTTCGGGCGCACGCGTTCAAGATCCGAGAGGAGGCGGCTGCGCAGGTGGAAGAGTGGCTCACCTCGCCTGGTCTCGAGCCCCCAAAGAAAAACGATATCCATGGACCAAACTAGTGAGAGAGACAGCCAGGACGGCCCTGCCGCAAAAAAGGGGCGGATAGCTGGAGCAATATGCCCAGGGCGTACGCTGAGGCCTAAAGCGGGGGTAGGTCCCCAGGTCATCCGCGACTTCGAGTGTCAGAACTGTAGCATCTAATGTTCGAGACAACGGAAACGGCCAGCTAGCGGCCCGGACGGGGGCCCCCTTCCCCTCTGCGGGAGTCACCCCCATTTCCTAAACCGGAGGTGGCGTCACATAACTGTGTCACAGCACTGGCTACGCTTGGGGGGCCGGGATTGCGCCCGACCACGGAAATACAGCGCCGTCCAAGCGCCCATATTCCGCTTGGACGGCGTTGGCTTACGAGGTGTCTAATTGGCAGCAATGTCCTAATTAGGACAGCACGGGCAAAGCCACCGCCCGGAGGCCAAGCCTGCTGGCGAGCGTCCGCACGGGCGCAGGGCAGGATGAGAGCCTGTCATGCTGTTCGAGCGACGCCCTGGTCTATTGCCGCCCGGCGTCGCGTGAGTCGATTTCGAGGACCATCGAGCAAGGCTGAGGCGTCCAAGCTGAACGACGAGATGCCCGAGAAGGCGAACTTATGAGGCAGACGTGCCGGACAATTCGGGCGAGTTGCACGCCTGAAGGCGCGCAGCACCTCATCGACGATTTGAAGAAACAATTGGCCGAACGAAAGTAAAAGAACCGCTGGAATTCCAGCGGTTCTCTTGTGTCGGTTATCGAGTGGTCGTGGGGGCAGCCGGGGCCGCGGGTGACGGAGCAGTGGTCGGGGCCGTCGGCGCCGACGGGCGCGTGGTGCTCGATCCGATCGTAGTTCCGGGTGCTGAGTTGTCAGCCGTTCGGTTGTGGTTCCAAGGTGCCCACATAAACAGAACGGCGAGAATGGCGAGACCAGCATGAGGGCGATCATTCCGCGGCCTATTCCGGCCCGGCGGTTCTCGCCCCCGGTCAAATGTCGCGATTTAAATTATTGTCTGTCATTTCACTTCTCCACAACTGCCCACGCTCCCTACCGATGCGATACACAATGGTTCCTCAGGTTAGAATGAAGACTGGCAGCTCTTCCCTTACGTGAGGGGCGTATTCGCTGGCAATCCGTGCGCACATTCTGCCAGCGCGAATTTCACTACGTACCCGCGATGCCGACTGCAAATATTAACAAACTCATCTCCGCAAAGCTCGGCTTCCTTTTTATACGATGGGCAGATAGCGAACGGGTTCCGTGGTAACCCCTGCGATCGTTTCATTGACGAGACGACGGCGGCATGAGGAGCAACCTTTAAAGCACCCGCCCGTTGCCCCGCATGACAGACACTACACAAGACAAGCGAGCATCGAGCTCTTCCCCGGAAGCCGGTCACAAGGCCGATACAGGCAAGCCGATAGAAACCACCGAGCAGCTGAGGATCGCAATCGACCAAGGCAACGGAAAGGTCGATGCGACTGACCCCGCCGCCGCTCCGCTTGGAACCGACGACGAAGCGGGCGGAACTCCTAACAGCTATGCACAGGTCCGCTTGGCCGCTGCGCACGAGATCCGGCCCCATAAGAAGCGACAACGGACTTCCGGTCTTGGGGCCGCATGGTGGGTCATCGGGGGAAGCGTATTCATGGCAGTGTCAATCGTCGCTTCCGCTCTTTGGATAATACCGTGATTGTGCAAAGGAGAAAGCAATGACTGATTACGTAGACAAGCGCGGCGGAGCCTACGACCCAGTTACCCCGGCCGGAAACCCGCAGCCGCAGCAGGTGAAAGACAAGCAAACACCAAGCCAGAAGGACCAATGGGGTGCGGACGTTCGGCCCGAACCCCTACCTGGTCCTGACCAAGGAAATTACCCGCTGCCTGAAGGCTTGCGGAAAGAGCGCATGGGTCCACTCAACAAAGATACGGGCCGGCGCCCGAAGCAGACTTAGTACGGAAGCTTCCAGAGCGCGCCGCACGATTTCTGCTTAGCTCTCGGGAGAACGTTGGGCCGTTATGCTGCTTGGGGCAATTGGGGCTGACAGAGCTCATGAAATCCGAATTGCCACTTGTTCCCGATGCAAATCGCCCTCATTGTGGTGACACCGGAGAGCAAATGACCCCCCGCGAGCGAAAAGACATGCCTTGGCTTATGGCGGCGTTTGCGGTGGTTATCCTGGTAATCGTCGGCGGGGTGTTTTTCCGCTGGCACTAAACAGTCGCGTTTTTTGAATCTGCGGGTTGCCTATTCGGAGTGCCAAAGAACGGCCCCAGCGCAGGGGAGACTGTGGCCGTCGTTCCAGCACGCCCCTAGATATCGGGGCGAGCTCGAATGGCCTAGTGTGAAAATTGCCGTTTTGCCTTTCATTAACTTTCCTAGTGGTCAAATTGACCAGTATGTCGGCCCACCGGACATGCCAGATTGTCCCGATCACCGCCCGCCCGTGGCTTTCATCGGTGATGAGAACGCCAGTTGCTAGGCGAGGCCTCAGTTCAACCATCGCGGCCGGGCTTCCTTTTCGAACGCTTCCGCCAGTGTCGTCCAGTCGGACGCAAGCTCTAGCCATGCGTCTGTGGCTAGCAAGGTCACAGACGCGGCAGCATTAGTACGGCACTGGTCCGCGGCCTTGCGGCAGTAAGCTGCATCGTCTTCGCGCATGTCCGTCAGCTTCTAAGTTGCGCTAATGGGACGGTCCGGAGATGGTTTGTCTCGAATTAGTTCCGGCGGGATCGCGCCAGCACCTACCAACGGGGCCGATCTAGCTAATAGCCGGTAACACGCGGCGATGTCAGCGAACCGCTTTTGCGTACACTCGTTCGATGATGTTGCCGCAAACGCCTCGAACTCGACTGCCTTCTCGAGGTACTGTTCAACGGTGCGCATAGCCTCACTCCGACGCTTGCAGGCCGGGCGATGAAAGCCACTCATCAACGTGTGTCGCAGTCTCCGCTTGGCGTGCCTTGCGGAGAATCTGTTCCCGCTCCGGGCCGTGCGGCAAGTTTTCCGCTCTGGCGCGTAGCCGCCGGGCTTCCTGTTCGAGCCGTTCGGAGAGGGAGAGCAATTGCTTGAATCGACGCCGCTGTACCATAGGGCGCTCCTTTCCATTGAGGAAGGCGGGAGCGCTACCAGGCGTTCTCATCACCGATAAAAGCCACTGACCGGGCGGTGATAAGACGATCTAATAGGAAGCTAACGCGTCTGTCTGAGCAATGCGAAATAGTTAAATGGGCCGGTGGAGCCCTAAATCATCGCAAGCGCGATGCCGAAACAGGCAATGAGCGTCCCGGTGCACAACGTCACCGCGACCAGAGCCTCATTCTTGCGTCTGTCTAACTCTTCCATGAAGGGCCTAACGATACGTCCTATGCCTTGTTCCCGACACTAGAACGAAATTAGGACCCCCCCGGATTCATAGGACACAGGGGCTTAAATACGGACAGTACCGGCGGGCGTAGTATGCGCTCTACTGCCCCACGGCTAACTTGACTGGCGCCGTGTGCGGGCTCGTCGCCCAGACTCCACGGCAATCGGCAAGCGCCGGCGAGAATGGTCGCCCTTGCCGGCTTCTCTGGTTTCGGGCGGCAACTGTCAGTGACTCGAACACAGCCAATGCCGAGCTCGATCAGGAATTCGGTGTCACGCTCCCGTCGATCCTGCGTCGGGAGCATGAAGGTCAAAACCCGTTGCGTCTATGAGTGAATGTTCCTGCAAAGCGTCTTTACCGGCCGATTTCACAGTGTTCCGTTTCGGTGCCAACGCCGTATAATGCTTGAGATACTCTTCAGCCATTCGTCGTGAGGTAAATCGACTTTCAAACTGGGCCCGGATGCGACGCCGGTCGAGTTCGCCGAGACGCCCAATAGCCTCAATTGCTTCTTCTTCGTTGGACACGACAAAGCCCGTTATACCGTGGTCAACGACTTCCGGTACGGATCCTGACCTGAAGGCAATAACGGGCGTGCCACAGGCCATCGCCTCGATCATCACCAAGCCGAACGGTTCAGGCCAGTCTATCGGAAACAGAAGCGCAGCGGCCCCGGCAAGAAACCCTTGCTTGGCCTGGTCGTTGACTTCTCCGATCAGGCGGATCTGCTTTCCGTCAACCTCTGGCTCAATAGACTCTTTGAAGTAGGTCGTTTCGCCCCGCGGTATCTTTGCAGCAATGTGAAGAGGCATGCCTACGGCTCTCGCGATGCGTATCGCAGGCTCTGGCCCCTTTTCGGCTGTCAACCTGCCAAGGAATGCCAGATAGGAGCCAGGTTTAAAGGAGGGTCGAAATAGATCCTTCGGGAGGCCATGATAAACGGTGCCGATCCAATTTGCTTGCGGAAGCGGGATACGTTGATTTTCAGAGATCGACACAAAAGCTGCTTTAGGAAAACGGCGGATTACGTCCGGGAAAAGCGGCAAATCCAAGCGCCCGTGGCAGGTCGTTAGAAAAGGGACGCCAAGTCTGCTTAGCAACGGCAAATGCAGCCAATCGATATGTGCATGGATCAAATCGTAATCATTTGCCCTACAGGCGACCTCCTCGATAAGCGCTGCCATGGGATCGGTTCGGGGGCGACCGAGGCGAAGGGCCCGCGGGCAAACGGCGTTGAGTTTAGCGCTGGTCACGGAATCCCCGCTAGCAAACAGGGTTACTTCATGGCCCGCATTAACGAATTCCTCGACCAACCATGCGACGACCCGCTCAGTGCCTCCGTAAAGCTTGGGAGGTACACTTTCCGCTAGAGGAGCTATCTGCGCAATTCTCATCGGCTCTCCCAGCCGAAGCCGGGTCATAGCCAGCTGGCGATTGTGTTAGTAGTTATTTTGCTTGAGCCTTTGACGAACTGCTTCGCAGATTGGGTTTCCATGAAGAGGTGCGAGGCGACCAGCAAAACAGCCGCAAAGGCCACCGCCAAACCAGCGGTCGCTAATTCTGCACCTTCATTCATGTCGCCACCCTCCTGTCATTTGCGAAACGCTCGATGAAAGGCAGAGTTCCATATGGGCGGGAAAAAGTGGCAACTGGCGCTCAGGTTAGGAAACTTTGCTCGACCAACACGTTGATTACGTAGCAAATGCAGCATCGGTGGAAACGTGCGGGAGCCGTCGATGACACGCCAGAGAATGCTAATAGTGATGGCGTTAGTCACTGCGACAGTCTGTGGACTGTTTGGTATGAGCGAAAAGTTAGGGATTCAAGCCAAGAATGAGCCGGTTTCAACAATCGGCAAATCCGGAGACTTTAAGTCACCGGGTGGGACTTCTGAGGCAAGTGATCGGCGTCGCATCTAGATTGCTTCTCGGGGTAATCGCCTTCAGCGGTCGTACCGTTTCGTGACTACGGCTTTCCTCGACTGGAAGGCCAAGCCGGCGAGCCAACCCGACCGTTCAGCGTCAGCTATCCCACACCGACCCGTTGTGGCATGTCTGATCCTCAAGTTTCGAGCCCAGTAAGCGGCCACCAAGTTGCGCCCCGTGAGAGCCGATCGGCGACGTGCGCGGTTCAATGGCAGCGGGCGCGCCGTCAATCAAAGCGTCAATTCTTTTCCGCAGATGACCAATCAGCCGTTCAGCGCCGATCGTCAGGCAGCCATGATGTCCCCATGGCACCTCGACCACGTCGAGTTGAGAACTACAGATGCCGCCACGCTCGGCCGTCGTGTTCGGCCGCGTAAAAAGTCACAGGGACCTCGAGCGGCGCCGAAAGATATTGCGCCATTGCGGCTGAATAAGCGCGCCACAACGCCGGCGGAATCTCGAGCTCATCGGTCGTAACCGGCGCGCTCGTCGATGCCTTGGCATCTCGCTCTAGCTGCGCCATTCGTTCAAACGTCCAGCTCAGGAGGTAAGCCGGAACCAGAGGCTTCATTGCCTTAGTGGTGGCTGCTCAAAACCCTTCTCACCATAACTTAGGTTAAAATGGTGTTCATGGGGTCGGGTGGTTTGGTAAGCGGAACAGCCCTTCATTTCTGCGATATTTCATCCGAATGGGCGGTCATATATGAGGTTGCTATGGTAAGCAGGTGCACAGCCGCGGTCCCTAGCTTCTGCATCTCCTCATCAACCGTATAGGCGGCGGAGGCACGGCCGTATGCAATGGCTACCGTTGCGTAAGCGTCAGTGATCAACTCCGCTAAGTGATCGTTGTCATCGAATGCTTGATGTTCACGCACCCTAACGACGTTGAGGCCTACTTCGGCAGAGGCTTGAGCGAGCCGCACGCCCTCCAACTCCGGGTCAGAAATATCAGGTTGGCAGCCTGCAGCTGCCCCAGCGATCAGCTCGTATACTGCTGCTTTCGACGGGCCATCCGCAGACAGGTAATTTTTCAACAGGCGACGAGCCCTGGCTTCAAGGTGCTTGCGATCCTTCCGGATGTTCTCTCGCTGCCTATTTGGCTGGAACCAACTAAACACCGTTGTCTCTATTGCACGGTTCGAGGGCGCTCGAGAATGACGACGCTCCTAGTTATGCAAAGTTCCGTTACATCGTGCCCGGTAATTAAGCGCCCGCTTTTGCTCTGCATAACCCTTTTCGGCACGACGTTCCTCCTGCGATATGGATGCGGCCGCCATGGATCGCCTCGATGGTGTTACGATCCCGCAGCTCGCGGGCAGCGGCTTCGGATAGGCATAGGGGCGGGCGGTGGCATTTCAGCGGGCGAGCCGTGGAGCACTTTGAGCGATCGCGGCACTTGCGCCTGCAACGCTTCAAAAGGACGCCGCGTCGCTGATACCGTCGGCCGACAGATCCCGAAAGAAATGCCTTTGCGATATGATCGTTTTGGCGCGGCAAAGACAGTATGAAGCGCACTTAGTTTTGCCCGCAGAAGTCGGGAAAAAGTCGAACGTTATCTTTGCGCTAGCGTTAGGCAGGTCCGCACTCAAGCGGACTGGAGATTCACCGATGAAAAAAGTTTTAGCGATTGCGGCTACCATGTCGCTTTTGGCCACCGCTGCCATTGCTCAGACGACTGTTACAACCACCACCGGCACCGGCCACGCTGCCATTCAGATCGAGCCGCAATATCGCACCAAGATTAAGACTTACGTTACCGAGAAGAAGGTTCGGCCCATCACGACGCAAGAACGACTCGTCGTCGGCGCCAAAATTCCGACCAGCGTCGAGCTGGAAGCAGTGCCCGCGGACTGGGGGCCGTCCGTCAGCAAATACCGGTACGTTTACTCCAACGACCGCGTGATGCTCGTCGACCCCGGCACGCGTACTGTCGTCCACGAAATCGACTAACGTGCTCAATGATGCGGTTATCCAAGCATCATTTTTAATACAGCGAAAAGCCCGCGGCCTGTTCGGCCGCGGGCTTTTTTTTAGCTAGCGCTGGTGGACAGCGTAACCAACTCCGCGACAATCACCGATTGCCACTTATTCCCGCCTGGTTCCCAGTTCACCAATGATGGCGGTAGCCGCGATGCCAACGATGGTACCGAGGCGCGCTGTAATAGGCGTAGGCGGGGCGAACGACGCGCCGATACCTCGGACCGTAATAAACGGGCGCGTAGCTCGTCGCGTAACCTCCGTAATATCCGGGGGCATACCCGTAGGATACAGGCGCGTAGCCATATCCGTAGCCGGGATAGCCGCCATAGTAACCATAGCCGGGTCCGTAGGCGTAGGCGCTAGAGGCTATGCCCCCGATCACTGCTGCCCCAATCAACCCGGCTGCTATACCGGGACCCCATCCTCCTCCTCGCCACCGCGCTTCGGCTGGTGAGGAGGCAGCCAAGGAACCAATGCCGATGGTGGCAGCAGTCGCTAATGCCAAAATCTTTTTCATTTCCGCGTCCTTTCCGATTTTTCCCGAAAGATAACCTGCAAGTCGTTCCGGAGTTGCTCTGGCCGGCAAAATGCCGCCCCGCGAAGGGGGCCGTTTGATCATAGCAATTGAGGGACCGGACAATTGCCAGTTTGTCCCGAAGGAGCCAGGCGTTCAGAAACCGCCAGCCCTCGAAAGCGCACTCAGCCGCTGATATACAGCGCTGTCTCCCGAAGCTGGGCCGTTTCTTTGGAACTCCGGCGCGCCCAAAGAGTCGATGCAAGGCTCCCGGTCTCCAAGCCCCCGTATGCCCCTACCGGGAGAAAACCCCAACTGGGTTGGCGGCCTTGGTGCGGCGTAGCTTTTCCGCCCCGGGGCCGTTTCATGGCTCGCTGACGTGGGCCCGGCTTAATGGCCGAGCAACCAGCTTGCTGAGTATCTCCTAGATTAATAATGCTCGCCGTCCCGCCACGCGTAAATATTACAATGATCGACTATCCGGGAATAAGTGCAATGATCGATCCATTGAGGGATAACCCGGCACGACGCGAAATGCGCTCAAAGCATCTGTAACTCGACGAGGAGAGTCTGATAGCGCTGGTCTCTTTCCGGCGGCCTTGTGCCAGGCCCGCGGACACCTCATTCTCATACAACAGCGTTGGTCTAACGGGTCAGGGAACTTGCTTATCTTTGTGCTGTTATACTCGGTGTCTTGGAAAGATTTGCCATGGTTCGTCTGCTGTCGATTGTCGCCTTTAGTGCGCTCTGCATCCTTTCGGATCAAGCATCTGCTGCTGCGCTAAAGCCGCATGAAAGTTCTGCGTCCGACTTCACCTCGCGTCAGCGGTGCGTGTGCAGCACCTCGCGCCTCTCCACCCGGGTCTTTCGCCATCGACACTATCGCATTAAAACTGCGTACTTGATCGGTTATGATCCGCTGCCATATCGCTTCGGCTCGACATTCGTATGGGAGCGGCCGTATCGGTATTATCGGCAGTAGCACAGAAAGCGATGACCTGACCGCCGATGCGCAGCGAAACTCCTTGGTTGGATCAAGGTTGCTTAGCTGATGTCCGACGATGAGTTATTCCACGTTTTTACATGAACATCATTGCCATTCATGACCGCCAGCCTTTCCGTCGCTATTTGAGGAAGCTTCGCAACCTCGCCGCGGGATACATCGGGGCCTTTTGATCGTTTTATTCAGTTACCGAAGCTCCGGGGGCCTTAGTGCAACGCGCCCGTTTATCGGTGTTTAAAGCGTCCCTGAGGGTCTCGGCGGCGGAGAACGCCAGCCTCACCAATTCTTCATCCTTTAAAAGGGCAGGTCGCTTCAACACACGGTCCCAGACCATCCACTTTGTTCCGCTACCATCCTGTCTGACCAGGAATCGGGGCGGCCGAAGCTCGACCATGGGTCACACCAGACGTATCGGCAGCGGCAGCTGCACGTCGCGGTAGCGTTCGAGGCGGTCGGTGAAGTCTTGGAGGAAAAACGGGATGTCGCGCCCTTGCAGATCGCAGCGCCGACGCAGCTCGTAGGCGACGTCATCGGAAACGTCTTCCGACCAGCGCTCGGCGGTGTTGAAGGCGATAACGCGGATCGGGTTGCTGTATTGCCCAATGAGCAGGTCCTGGATCACGGTCTCGAGGTCGGTGGTCTCATAGTCGGTCTCGCGCCAGGCGCGGCCGATTTTGCCGAAATCATCGGCGACCAGATAGACCGTTTCGTCGTTGCCATTGGGCACGATCGACGGCGTCCAAATGGAATTACGCATCAAAGCAACTCCGCGCAACAGAACCCGAATCAAAGGCATCCCAAGAGCATTTGTTCCTGGCAAATACGGTCGCGAGTATGTGATTAAAGAAAAGCCGCCCGAAGGCGGCGAGTTTTGGTTTTTCCTTCGGTCTATTTTTTTATGGCGTCAACAGCGTCTCGCGCTGCATCCTTCAAGTCGCCTGCAACATTGTGGGCGGAACCCTTGGCCTTATCGATCTTGCCTTCAGTTTCCATTTCCTTGTCACCGGTGAGCTTGCCGGCACCTTCTTTGATGGCACCTTTCGCTTTGTCGGCAGCGCCCTTAACGTGTTCGCGATCCATGATCGTGCTCCTTGCTGTTGGGATAAGGGACAACGGCAAAGCTGCACAGCCGTTCCTCGGAAGGGCCGGATGCCTGCGCTAGTGCGGGGTCTTGGCGCTTACGTTGATGACGAAGAGGGGTGGCAAACTCGTCCGTGACCTGCGTCCGCCAGTCACGACCCGGCTGCAACTTGCCGGCGGTAAGGGGCTGGCTGCCTGGACTAAGCTGTACTCAATGCCTTTGTGTTCCATAGTGAACAAACCGATGGCTGGACGTATGTAGTGCCTAATGAGCCAAACGGGCAAGCGCTCAGGCGAATAGCTCCGCGCCGGCGGGGTGAACTTTACATAAACCCAAGCTCCCGAAGTCCTCCGGGACGGCTACTTCTTATTTGGACCGGCCGATCCGCACGCGGTTTGAACCGCTCCGGAGAAGTGACATGCAGAATTATCAGAAGTACGCCAACGCAATTGCAGCGGTTTCCGTTCTCGCATGGATAGGAATTTGTCTCCACATGGGCTGGTACTAGCTCATCCACCGCCGCGCGCCCTCCCAGCGTAGCTGCGGCCGGGCCGTACACGGCCGGGCTGCCGCCGAACGTGAACAGGAACGGCCCGTTGATTTTCTCGATGTGTATAACTCCAGACGCAGGGGTGCCGTTCCAAACGGGGCAAGCGCTTGAAGTCCCGGGTCTGCGCAATTCCCGGCCCCATATCGTAGAAACGGCCCCAGCCTCAGGAGGAGAGCCGCTAGGCCATTTCTTCATCCGTCCGGCGGGGCTATTTTGGGGAGTGTGTGCTGCACTGGGCCGACGCGGGCAATGATAAGTTCTACACTTTTGACCATCACAGCCCGGTACGTGGTTTTTATCTGTGATGAGAACGCCTGGCAGCCTTTCTCTGACGGAAAGGAGCGCGCCATGATCCCTCGACGTCGTTTCAAACAACTTTTATCCCTGAACGAGCGCCCTTGAGCAGGAAGCCGCGCGGCTGCGTGCCCAAGCCGAAAAATTGGTCCGAACTGCTCCGGAAGGCCCGCCAAGCGGAAACTGGAACACATGTCGATGAGTGGCTGTCTTCACCGGGACTGCGGGCTCCGCGGTGATTATTGATACAAGCGACCCCCGATTACCTCTGCCGACGGTTCCTCGCCTTGAGAGGCTAACCAGGCCGACGCGCCGACCCTCGGCCAACGGACCTGGCCTCGCTCTTACATAATGTTCTACTTCTTGGTCGAGGTGCTGGAGCCCGTGGTGGTCTGATGTCCCCGCGCGCCCTTGGACTTATTGGCATCATCCTGCAGCTGGTGCCCCGGCGCGTCCGATGCGCCCAGAGTTCTCGATTTAGTGGTATCCTGCATCTGGTTGCCTAGCGTGCCATCCGAGCCGCCGGGTGATTTGCTTCCTTGCGCAAATGCGGACGAAGCTAACGCGAGGGACGCCGCAACGATAAAGGTCTTCTTGAACATCGTGATCTCCTTTTGGCTGTCCGGACTAACTACGTGTCGCGGGTGCACGTTCCACTTTCCGTCGGATGGCAGGGTGGCCGGACAAGCAATAAGGCATCGGTTGGCGGGCTTCTGCACTACGAAAAAGCCCCGCCGGTGAGGCGGGGCTAAGTTACGGGTAAGGTAACATTGCTCTGGCCCGCGTGAGGGCCCATGCCAGCGTATCAGGCCCGTAGGGCGGTAAACCCCGCTGCGCCGACGTCAGATCAGCGGCGCAGTTGATCAGGAAAGCAGCGAGACACCGTCGACGCCGAGCAGTAGGGCCTCGCCGTCGATCACGACCTTGCGGCCTCCACGATGCGCGGATACCGATCGCTCCAGTCATGGCCGTTGCGGGCGAACAGCCGCACTTTGTTGCCGTCGCGCTGGACGATCATCCGATAGCCGTCATGCTTGATCTCGTGGATCCAGCTTTTGGAGGTCGGGACCTTGGTGGCGCGGGTCGGGATGCAGGGTTCGAAGGCACAGGTACGCATGACGGCTAGATAGGGCAGGTGCCAAGGAATGCGAGTCCAGAAGAGCCCGCCGGTTTACCGGTTACGAGGGTATTCGCCGGACGGTTTGTTCCCCAACGCGCTCGGCGGCCTTCTGCAACATGCCGCCGAGATCGCTTGCCTGCGCTGGCGTCAGGATCAGTTGCAGCGCGCCGGAAGGCGAATCCTCGCTGTCGCCATCATGTTCGAGCCGGAGGCCGATCGCGGTTTCCGCGGCGATAAGGATCGAGAACCCCAACAGGGGCAGCATCCTGATGTCTCCAGCCTCATCCTTCTCCCAGCGGTCGATTTCCATGTCGAACTCCTGGTCTTCATGCGGCTGAGATAGGAGAGGGCCGTGAAAATGCGAGTCCGAAACCTTCCAAGGTGACAGCGGTCTTTTGCTGATATGGACAGACGCTTTTCTTGGGACCAATGCTGGGGCCAAATCCCAGCTAACTGCGGCTCACTGGTCGGACTACGATGGTATCGAGGTGCGAAAACTCCTCGGAAAACCCGACGAAATACTACCAGTAAGTACGGGGCAATATACGCCCTTTAGTATTTCAAGACCGGTGCCTTAAACCACTCGGCCACCCTTCCAACCTATTGAAACGATTAAAAAATCCGAGAGACATCGAAGCTGAAAAACCTCTTTGCTAACCGGTTTGCTAACATTTCATTTCGGCTGCTTGCTTATAGCCGCTCGCAGTTCATTGTCCATCGTCTGAATAGCATCGGCCTGCATGTTCGGCATCACGTGCGAATACAGGTCGAGCGTGATCGCGATGCTGCTATGGCCCAGCCGCTCCTGTGCAATCTTCGGATGGATACCGCTGCCCAGCATGGCCGTCGCGTGGGTGTGCCGCAGATCGTGCAGGCGGATTTTTGGCAGCTTGTATCTGGCGACCAGCCGCACCCAGTCGTTGGTGATGCTGCCGGGCTTGATCGGGCTACCGTCAACTTGGGCGAACACAAAGCTGTCGCCGGTCAATTTGATTCCGAGCCGGAGAAGTTCTTCGGCCTGCCTCGCGCGGTGTGCCCGAAGTTCATCGACCATGGTTGACGACAGTGCTACCGGGCGGCCCTTGTCGTTCTTGACTGGCTTGTAGCTGACCACGGTCTTGATCTGCCGGGCGGTCTGCACGATCTTCAACACACCAGTATCCAAATCGACATTTTTCCAGCGCAGCGCGGCGATCTCGCCCCGGCGCAATCCGCAAAGCGCCGCGAGCAGATACGCTATCAGGAAGCGCGTCTTGCGCATTTCGCTCAACGCGTCGGCTGTCTGCGCCGTGTCGAAGGTTTTCATCTCCTTCTTTTCGACCCGGGGCGGATCGACCGCATCGCAGGGATTGCGCTTCAGTACTCCCCACGTCACCGCCTGACCGAGGGCCTGCTTCAAAATCCGGTGCATGTGATGCACCGTGCGTGACGACAAGCCGCCCTTGCCATCGCGACGGCCGCGACCGAGTGCTTGCGCGTAGGCTTGCGAAATCTGTTCAGGCCGCAATTTGGTGAGCAATGTGCTGCCGAGCAGAGGGGTGATGTTCTTGCGAGCCTTCTCGGCGTAACCGATGTGGGTGCGCTCATCGACCTGCGAAGTCATGTGGGTCAGCCAGCGCTCGAAAAACTGTGCGAGCGTGATCTTGCTGGGTTCCTGAAAGGTGTCGTCGTCCACCTCCGTGATCAAGCGGGCGAGTTCTTTCTGCGCTTCACGCTTAGTGCCTTTGAACGTGATCCATTTCTGTTTGCGCTTGTCGCCGCGCTGTCGAGGCAGATCGACGATCAGGGAATAGGAACCTTCGGAGCGTTGCTTGATGGTGCCCTTCATTTTTTGCCCCGTTGCGGAAACATGATCTGTTCCATCGCGATCTGCTCCTCATTTGTAGGTGGATCGTCCTCCAGTCGCGGCTCGCTCTCGGACTTGTTTGCTCGTTCGCCAGCGCGTTCAACGATCTCAGGAATTGTGTTCTTAGTTTTCCGCGCGAGCCATTGATAGAACGTCAGATCGTTGGTCAACGGCAACGTTGGGTCCGAGTTGGCAATGTCGCGCCACACTTCGCGAGCGACCCTACTCGGGTTCACCGTGCCCTCGAGCCCGTAAGCAAGAAACGGATCTGTCGCTTCCTTGGGTCGGACCAAGTAAAGCGTTTGGTGGATGGCATCCACCGCAAACGCAAAAGCGTAGGGATCATGAAGCCAGTCCGCCTCCGGGTTCTCGGGGTTCCGAATCATGTTCAGGGTGAGGGCGATTGTCTGAAAAACGCGAGCAGCGTCCGCGGTGCCAAATTGTTTTGCGAGGTCGTCTTCTTCACGGAAGGTTCGGCGAAGTCGGGTTTCGATTTCTTGCGACAATGACCGACCGCTCTTTCTCGCCGCCTTTTCGAGCCAACCGCGCAAATCTGGCGTGACCCGCGTGTTGATAGTCTTGGCCTTCCCCGCGTAATCGCCTTGGGGGGCGGGGCCTCGGCGCTTTTTTGCTGGCTGTTTTTTCCGTGTTTCCATGGGTCCCCCGCCGGAATTAATTGTCTTAACAATCTCACGCAGACATAAACAATCCCGTTGCTCCGGTCAAGGCGATCTAGGTACTGTCTTGTATAAGTTAAGACAGAAATATCAGGAGGATTCCCTTGAAAAACGACCAGCCGCCCGCGGCCAAACCACTTACCTACACCGTTCCGGAAGCCGGCCGCATGGCGGGCCTGAGCCGCAACAGCGCCTATGCGGCGGCTGGACGCGGCGAAATCCCAGTTGTGAACTTCGGCCGCCTGAAGCGTGTGCCTGCCGCCGCATGGGATCGCATTTTGCAGGAGGGCCGGTCGCCGTCGGAAGCGCTGCCCCGCATCCCGCCGCGCCTTTAGTTATTGCAGCAGCCTTATGGAGTCGTTCGTGATTGATCTCGCCAAGCATGTTCCGGTCATTTTGCGCTGGATCAAGTTCACAGCGCGACACGCGGTCCACGGCACGCGTTGTGAGGACGTACAGTCCATTGCGGCTATGCGCGAGATTGCGGCCGAGCTGCGCCGTTCAGCAAAAGCGATCGAGACTGAGGCCAAGCGCCGCGAGGAATGTGCCTGCGCTCGCTTGGAACGCAACGCGATCTTGATGCGCGAGCGCGAGAAGATTCGGTCGTAAACATGCATTCATCCGTCAAGTCTCAAGTCGGTTGGCGCGGGGTGTTGCAGCGTCCTCAGAGCGCGCGTTGCAACGCTGCGCTGAAATATGCCGCCATGGGTTGGGAGGTGTTCCCCGCACCTCCCGGCCAGAAGAAGTCCCACAAGTCGCAGGAACACAGCGGTGCCAAGTGGGGCAAGACCCGCGATCCGGAAGAGATTGCGGCGGACTTCCGCAAATGGCCCAATGCCATGTCGCCATCGTCACTGGCCGGGCGTCCGGCATCTTTGTGGTCGAGGCCGGCACTGTCGAGGGCCATGACGTGGATGGCCTTGCCTCGATCAAGGCGCTCGAGGCCAAGCACGGGCCGTTCCCTGAGACCCGGATGGCGGTGAGCCCCAGCGGGTCGATCCATCGCTATTTCCGGCATCCCGGCGCAGATACGTACATCAAGAATAGCACCAGCGAGCTCGCGCCCGGTGTGGACGTGCGCGGTGATGGCGGCATGGTGATTGCGCCGCCGAGCATCAAGCCTGGCGTTGGTGAGTACCGCTGGCTGAACGACCTGCCGGTTGCTGAGCCGCCGGCTTGGCTGATTGAGGCCACCAGCAAGAAGGAGGTGACGAAATCTCCGTCCCGTGCGTCCGGAGAGGCGCCGGCGGAGGCGAAACGCAAGTTCGAGCCCCACCATGACGGTAAGGCCATTGGCGATCTTGAAGAGATCGAAGCGGCCTTGATGGCAATTCCGAACAATGCCGGCGTGAACTGGACCGAATGGAACCGGATCGGGATGGCTGTGTTCGCCGCGACTGGCGGATGCGCCGCCGGCTTTGCGATGTTCGATCGGTGGTCGCAGAAATATCCTGGCTATGACTATGAGGCCACGGAGGCTAAGTGGGTGGCGCTCGAAAATTACCCGCCGACCGCAATCGGCGCCGGCACGCTTTACTATCTCGCAGATCAGGCATCGCCGAACTGGCGCTCCGACCACCGACTGGCATCCATCCGTTCTCATGCTGGTTGGATCGATACGGACGCCGGCGACGTCGATCTGATCGAACAGGCCATTGTGCTGTTTGATACGGCACAGCCGTTGCGTGGTTCGCTTGCCGAGAAATACTTCGCAGGACTCGGTCTCGCGGTCCCGGAAGCGGCGCATGAGGTGCTTGGCTTTCACCCTTCTTGCCGGTTTGGCGACCGCCATCTGCCTTGCCTCGTCGCCTACGTGCAGGACATTCTGACGAACGAACCAGTGGCGGTTCATCTCACCGCTCTCAGCGCCGATGCAGCTGCGATCGAGCGCAAGACGATCGGTCCGATCCATTCCTGCAGCGTCATCAAGCTCGGCGGCGAGCGAATTGTCCCCGGCGAACTGACGATTGCGACAACCATCGAAGCGGCGCTGGCTGCAATGATGAGCGGCTTCGAGCTGGCATGGTCGGTGCTCTCGGCTGACGGCATCGCCGGTTTCCCGAAGCCGCGTTATCACAACTTCAAGCAGTTGACGGTGATCGTCGATTGCGAAGACGAAATCATGGCCGCGGAAAAATGCAGGCAGTCGTGGGGCGCGCTGGTCCGCGTTGCCGTGTCGGCGCGTAAGTCCGCCGATCTGTTCCCGTTCGATGGCACGCTGCCGCTGGTGAAGCGATGAACGATATGTTTGTCGCGCTTGATCGAGAGGAAAAGCACTGGGGCGCCGTGCTGGTGGATATCGCGCGCAAGCAGATGCGCGCGATTATCGATCTGTTCATTGAACAGGCAGTGCGGTTTCACGAGACACCGGCTCCTCCGGCGGGCGTGATCGATCCCGACTATGAGCCGGCGCTGCATGCTGCGCTCAAACTGACTACCGGAGGCGGAAAGTCTGAACAAATGCGGCAGGGCGTCGCAAAGTTTGTGCAGGAGCAGAAGCGCCGGGGTCACCGGTTGTATCGCGTGATTTTCCTGGTGCCGACGCACCGACTGGCCGAAGAAGCCAGCAACAAGCTGCTGGCCGTGTTCGGCGCGCTCGGCATCTCAACGACGATCTATCAGTCGCGCGAGGCCAAGGATTTGAACACCGGCGAACCGCTGTGCCGGAATCTTGAAGCGGTCAAGGCGGCCCAGAGCATCGGCGCTGACGTGCACAAGACCTGTTGCGAGGACGGTAAAAGCAAATGCCGATTTTTTGACGGCTGTGCATTTCAATTGCAGCGCGCGAAGGCGAACATGGCCGATGTGGTCTTTGCCGCGCATGAGCTGCTGTTCACCACCCTCAACCGGTTCGGCAAGGACACGTTCGGTCTTGTGATTATCGACGAGGGGTTCTCGTTGAAAGGAATCATTCAGGATCCGCGCCAGACCCGCATGAAAATCGGCGAGATCTGCGACGCGAGTCTGGCTACTCATCCCGTGCGTCAGAAAGGCGAGGCAGTTTCCAACGAGGAAACCAGACAGCTGCGCGACCTCAGCAGCAAGCTGCAATCCGCTTTGATGCAGATGCCCGACGGTCGAGTGACGCGACAGGCGCTCATCGACGTGGGTAACTTGAACATCAGCTATTCCGAAGCGGCCAAGCTTGAATTCAAGCGCATGGTCAAGGTCGCATTGCGCCCAGATACCAGCGCTGAGGAGCGCTACCGTTTAATCGAGCAGTATAAGTACATGCGACCAATCCGGCGTCGCGCCCGCATGTGGAAAGCCCTGGAGGAATTTCGCAACGGCGATCAGGAGATTGCGGGGCGGTTGATTATCGAGACCGTAATCGAAGCCGGTGTCGCGAACCGCTATCTTCGCGTGCTCGGCAAGAAGGATATTCACGAGACATTCACTGCGTTGCCGCTGCTGCATGGCGACGCCACCATGGAGATTGACATGGTCCGGCATCACTTGCCGTACCTCACGATGCTGCAGGAAATCAATGTGCTTGCGCCGCACGAGCGCATCACTCAGATCGTTGGTCTCTCGGTCGGCAAGAAAATTCTCGCGTTGCCGGATAAGGCAACGCATCTGGATGCTTTCGTAAAACAACAGGGGCGCCGCGATCGGCTGCGTGCGTTAGTCATCCACCTTGCGCGCGGCCGTCGCACGCTGGTGATCTCTCAAAAGCATGTGGAGGACGTGTTTCAGAACATCCCGAATGTCGATACCGCTCATTTCGGAGCGATCGAGGGATTGGACAAGTACGGCACAGTCGAAGTGCTGATCACGATTGGTCGGCCGATGCCGAGCCCGTCGGCGATCGAGATCTCGGGATCGGCGCTGACGGGCAACGCGGTCACGGTCGGGAAGCGGGTGAAGCAACACCGGGTCATCCAGTTCAAGGATGGCACGGAGCGGCTGCTGCCGTGCAATGGGTACGAGAACGAGGCAGCCAACCTGATTAGCCGCGCTATTGCTGAAGGCGGCGTCTTGCAGGCGCTTGGCCGGTCGCGCGCGGTGAACCGGACGCCGGAGACTCCCGTCGAGGCGTTCGTGATCCTTGATGACCTGACGCTGCCGATTCCGATCGATGCGCTCGTGCACGTCGCCGATGTGGAGCCGAATGAAATCGACGAGATGATGTCCCGCGGGCTGGTTCCGGAATGGCCGGCGGATGCGGCGCGGCTGTATCCGGATCTGTTCAAGGACCGGAAAGCCGCTGACTACAGGTATCGCCGTGACGGCCGGGTTTCGGAGATGTTCGCCGCCGCGTCTTATAGCGCAATTGGGCTCACTTCGTCGGCCGGCTCTTATAGCGCCATTGGGCTCACTTCGGCCCGAGGTGAGCCTAATCACGCTATAGATTTATATTCTTATAGTGGTTTTGGGCTCACTTCAAATTTATGCCGTTTCAAACCTAACGGCCGCGGTCAACGCGCGCGACGGGCGCTGCTGTCTGCGGAAGTAGCGCCGGGCGTGCGGGCGCGGATCGAGGGCGCGCTGGGCGAACTCGCAGCGTTTGAGCTGATGCCGGGCGAGGGCGAACAGCCATCCGAGTCGCGACGACTGTTCTCGTCACCGGTTGATGTTCTCGCCGCACGGCAGGGCAACAGATCAGACGGTGGCGCATGATTGGGATAGCAGTGGGCAGCATTACCCGTCGCCTTCCAGACTCATCATGAGCCGATAGGCAAGCCTGCTCTTTTGAAATTTGCACAAGTGTAGACGGTCACTGGCGTCAGCGTCAGCGGCGGCGAGCCCTTGCGCAATAGCGGCGGAGTGACCGCCGCGCCAGCGATGATGAACGGACGCATCATCACCGGGTCAGATCAGTCCGAGTTACTTGAGAGGAAAATATCTTGACAACTAATTTCCGATACTACGACCCAGTGCGAAACTGGAAACGAATTCAGCCGCATCTGAAACGCTTTGAGCCAATTCTGGTGCGCGACTTCAACCGATTCACTTATGGGAGATGGGGTCAATCATTTGAAGCCGGCATGGTCCCCCGACAATTCGAGTCCTGTGATTGGGACATCGATCATCGCGGCCGGGAGCCCCGCTACTGGCAGTATGTCAAGCACGCAGCCTGCCATTGGCTGGTCAATCACAGTCTCGAATTGGCCCAGGCTGTTATGCCGGCTTCCGAATGGCGGATATTGAGTTCAGAGCTGCATTCGACCGTATATGACGGTCACGGAATGCTGTTTGATTTCAATTTTTGCGCGTTGGGAATCGAACCAGAAGAAGCCTATCTCATGTCGCGCAACGAGGGAAAGGGCAGAATTTTGAAGCCAGGAAAGCATCTCCGTTGCTACTATGCGGGACATTGGAGCAATGACGCTGAAAAGCGCAAACGTTTGAGCCAAGGAGAGCATCTCAAGGTCTAATTCGCAGAACATTGCGCCAAACCTGATCGTATCATAGCGCCGCATGTCGAAAGCGAAGTACCGGCATGCGAAGCTACGCGGCTTCCTAGCCAGGCTCCCGCTCGGGTCCTTCCCGACCGGGGGCCGATGCGGCAAGCACTTGCGCCCAACCTATTTGTACCGTATGGTACAAAATAAGGAGTCAGAAGGAAAATGGCTACAATCGCACAGGCGGCAGCTCACATTTGTTGCTCGCGTTCTCAGTTCGATCAATATCTCGCGGAAGGCGTGATTACGCGCCAGCCGTCCGGCCAATACGATCTCGACGAGGTACGCCGCGAAGTTCTGGCGCACCTGCGCTCGGTTGCCGCTGGTCGCGGGGGCGCCGCAGGTAGCAAGCTCACCGATGAACGCACGCGCCTTGTGGCTGCGAAGCGTCGTCGCGAGGAGCGTCAAGATGCATTGGAAGCGGGCAAATTGGTGCCGATCGAGCCGATCGAGCGGATGGTGGCGAGCAGCCTGCGTGTCATCCGCGACCGGCTTCTGAATGTACCAGGGGAGGTGGCCTACCTGCTGGCGCACCGCCCGCAGGAGGAAGTCTACGAGACTCTCGACGGCGCGATTCGCGAAACGCTTGAAGAAATCGCATCGCCAGACTTCCCCGCACGCGTCGCTGCGGCGGGTCTCGCGGCTGCTACTAATGGACCACACCATGAAGAAGATGCAGATGTCGAAGCAGAAGAGTGACCAACCAGCCGGTTTTCGGGTCCACCCGAACGGCGAGATCGAAGTGCTTTCCGCACGCGAGACTCGGAATATCATCGTGCGCGCTCTCAACGGGGCGGTCGCTCGCGCGCTCGGCGGTCGTCGCACAGTGCATTGAGCGTGACCGAACGCGCAACAGCGCCTGAGCGCGTGCGCGCCGAGGAGACCACCGCTGGTGACCGCCAGTGATTCCTTGAAGGCAGACTTAAGCTGCGCGGGAATCGTTAGGTCGCTTCCTCGGCGTGGCCGCGTATGGCTCCCGCGCCAAGACAGGGCAGGGAACCTTTACTCTGTTGCGATCTTCCTGTGTGTTTGGAAAATCCGAGGTAAATAAACCGGATGATGGAACGGGGCGTGATGGGAGCCTATGCTCACGCCGCTGGTGTCGCGCATCTCACATCCAGCGAGCCTTGGCCTCGGCCTTGCAGCCTCCGAGCGGGGATTTTCCTTCTACGTACAGCGGCCCGCCCTCCGTGGTACAGGGAAGTATTGCCACCTTCGGCACATACACGGTCGATGAAACGAAGAAAACGTATACGCTGAAATTTGAGGGCAGTTCGTTCCCTAATCGGGCAGAAACCGAACAGACGCGAGCATTCGAAATTGCTGTTGACGAATTGAAGGTCGCCAATCCATCAACATCGATGGGCGGGTCTTCTGAGCTCGTCTACAGGCGCGCCAAGTAGGTCCGAAAGATCTGTTTGAGCGGATAGCCAATGAGGGCGCGTGTCGCGATTCACTTGGGCAACGTAATCAGCGCACCGGGTTGACGACCGGGCTGGTGGTGAAATCCGAACGAATGTCGGTTCACCGAGTATGTCCCTCTGCCCGGTGTTGCAGACATCAACCTGTTACGCGGAGTTGCTAAGCCAACGCGCGCATCGACCACAATAAAATCCGATTGGCGAATGGCAGTGAATGCAAACAGATTGAAACCTACGATGCGCAAGCGGGCGCCAAATTCACAGCCCTTAACAGATCCCCAAAAGGACCAGGCCGGCTGCAAGGCTTGACCGGGTCAGGTGGTTTGGATCGATCCATAGCTTGATTTCGTTTGCGGTCGACGTTCTTTCTCGTCTTCCTGAATTCGCTCCGCCGCGAATCTTGGAGCGAAGGTGAAGAGGCATGAGGATCGCGCCAGTGTCGGCTTATGATCTTAGTTTCCACCGACGGGCTAGGCGGAATTACGACAGGTGCGGTTGGCTCGATTGGCTGCAAGACAGCTTGGGGCGGGGTTTCCTGACGCACGTAGTTAATCTCAAGTCGATCGGCCTTGCTGAGCGCGTGGTCAGCGTCAGCAATGCCGACGGTCGACCCGTCTGCTGACATCTCCGCGGCTGGGATGCCGGCAGGCGTTCTGAGCACCTGGCCGACAGCCAAGGCGCTGAGCAGCGCTAGACATACGATCGCAAGCCAGACCGTCTTAATCATCTTCTGCCCTAGACAGGTATCAGCGGGTAGCCTCAGTATGGATTCAGGCGGTTAAAGGGCGGGAGGAACTCAATTGTGAGTATTGTATGGCTGGCGCGCCCGTTTGCGGCTGCTCGAGCTTCGGTTGCATGCTCAATTCTTGCACGCCAAGCATCGAGCGTAGCCCGCAAAGTTGAGGAACACTCAGTTTAGATAGTTGCGAACCGTTTTGGATTTCGCTCCGCTATATTTTGTTTAGATGTTTTTCGTTGCTATGCTTCAAAGCAGTGTAGCCGCAATTTGCGAAATGTTTTTCGTCTTCTGTGCCCAACTTCGATAAACCTGCGCAGCAAGTTTCTATCGCATTTGATTACGAGTGACGGTTGTGAGGGGACATCGTGTGCGTCGCTACGCCGCTACAATGCTTCTATTGCCAGAGGCCGAGTGCTGAAATCTCGGCAACTTGATCCTAGCAAGTGGTATTCAAAAGCCGTGGACTAGCCGACCTCGAACCCCGTTCGGGGGCAGTCTGACGGGCGATGGCGGTGAATCAGCAGCGGAGCGCCTGTGACAGCAGTATGGTCGTCGGAGGCCGCCAGCCTGCACCAGAGGCTCACTCAACGTGTTCGTGGGTCGTTTTGAGGTAGTCCCGGTGAAATGTGGAGGCTGTCTTATTGCCGTCGATTCCGACGCTGAAGCTATTAGCATAGATGCTCCGTCCAACGATCGTTCCGAGTTTTCCCGATAGTCGAGGACAACGCGAAGCGCCGAGTGAGCTTATGTTTACACGATCGCCGACAAAAAGACCGTGCTTCACGGCAACACCTCCATAATGAAATCGAATTGCCAGTCAGTCGTTTAGCAACTATCGCCATCGGGGCGCGCTTCCTCGCGTCCTGGAGAGTCATCCTATCACTGACGCAGCGCATTGAACCGATCTCTCGCCTCCTGAATGCCACCGGCGCGCGCCTTCGCATAAAACTCGCGCGCCTTCGTCACTTCGCCGCGCGTTCCGTACGTGCCCCATCCGGATAGGATAACGGGATCATATGTCTCCGCGAGCATGAAGCTCGCCTGCGCGCTCCCTGTTTCGGCAGCGCGCTCGAGCACGACACGGGCAGCACCGATGTCGCCCTTACCGAGCAACGCCTTGGCGAGCGCGATCAACCTGATCGCATCCGGACTACCGTGCGCTTGCACCTCTACGGCCGCCGGCCGTGCTATTGGTGCTATCTCCTCCGCTTGCGCGGCTTTGAGCGTCTGGCCGTTCGCCGCAGGCTCAGGCTTAGCGCGCACATCGCTCGTACGCCGCGCGGACTCCAGATCCCGTGCCATTGCCGCCGCTCTTTCGCGTTCTTGCTGCAGAGATTGTCGCAGTTCCGCCATTGTGTGCTCCGCCGTCCGTTTGACCTGCGCCGCTTCGTCGCCCGCCTTGCGCAATTGCGCCGCCTGGCTCTCAATTTCCCGCTGCGCCGTCGCTAGTTCACTCGCGAATGCGGCACCGCGCGCGCGTTCTTCATCGAGCGTTTGACGATAGTCCACCGAGCTTGCGGTTAGCTCCCGTCGTACGGTGTCGACGTCCTGCGCGAGGGCGGTCGCTTTCCCGCGCTCCTCTCCGAGCGATCGAGCGGAATTCGCTATCTCCGCCCGCAACTGCAGAGTGAGCCGATCGACAGTGCGGCGGGTCTCAGCAAGCTCATTAGCCACGCTGTCAGTAGGTCGTTCCAGCTCCAGAGATTGTCGCGCTTCTGGTACGAACGCCATCCCAGCCCGCATGGCCGGCGCGCCTGCAGGGGGTCTGGCCTGATCGGCTTCCGCCTGTTGCTGAACCGCCAACAAATCGGCCGGCGGCTTGGTGTCTCGCTCGACGTGCAGGCGACCGATGTCAAAGGCATCCTGGCGACTGGCGTATTGGGCAACACCGACGACTTCGGCGCGGAAATAAACGCCGATAATCGCCAGTGAGATAAGAGCCGCTGTGATCGACCAAGCCGCAAATCGCTTCGGCGGTCTGTCATCTTCTCGTAGCAGATATTTGTCGCGGGGCCTTGGATACCAATGCGTCGGTGTAAGCTTGCTCGGTTCGCCGTTTTCACCGACCCATTGATACGTCTTGCGCGACCAGCGCGCGGTGTCATAGGTGCCGCTCGCGTCATCCTCGAGAATGATGAGTTTTCCGTCTCTTGGTGCGGTCTCGATCGCATGGCGCATGCAAATACACTTTCTCTGCGCTATCGAACTCGGAGATCAATGCGATTGCTAACACAATGGGACGCCAACTTGTGCCTCACGCTGCATCGGGCCTGCTTGACGGCATCATATGAAAGTTTTCAGAAGGGGCGTCCGTAAGAGTACAAGGTCCTGAAAACGATGTGACCAAGGTCCTGAGACTCGCCAGCCGTGCAAGTTCCGTAAGTTTAGGGAGACTCCTTATGTCCAATATTGTACATTGAGGAACGAATGTCCGGTCTTTGCATCAGGCCACCGGACCGGTAGTTTGTGGGGACGACCACCGTGATCGGCAGAGACTATTTCGCGTGTCAGGTGGAGACGCTTCTTCAGCTCGCCAGGTCGGCTACTGACCCTCAGATTGCGGCCTACCTGATTGAGCAGGCCGCCGAACTTCACACGTTGGTTCAAGAGTTGGGCGCGGCACCAGATCCGGCGCTTCAGCCGCCATATGTCGAACGACGGTAAGACCGCTTCGCCAACGCAATATCCGGTCTTAGTCGATCTCCTAACTGAGTTGAACGAGTTGATTGGCTCGAGAAACGAGCAACCGCGTACTGCAACCGCGCGTTCAACGTCGAGGGGGGCGATTTAGCAATCCGCACTAATCCGGTGGTGTTTTCTCAACAGAGTTGGCGCGGTTGCGAACTTGCATTTCCGAATGCGCCGTCAGCGTCACGATCGCTCAGCGCTTGTGCGGCAATAACAACTTCGAGGCGGTTACGGGCGTTGAGTTTTTGCATCAGGATCGTCATGTAATTTTTGACGGTCTTCTCGCTGATCTTTAGCGAGGCGGCGATCGCTTTATTAGTGAAACCGCGTAGCAAAAGCCGAACGATCTGTTCCTCGCGGATGCTGAATCTGACGGCTTCGGCCGCCAGCCGTCGCACCGACGCGTTTCGTAATCCTGCGATGACCTGGCTCGCAAAGCTTTGGGTAATGTACGTTTCGCCATGCCGAACCGCTTCAACAGCCTGAATGAGCTCCTTCGCGCTGCTGCCTTTCAGGACATATCCAGTTGCACCAGCATCCAGTGCGCGGATCGCGGAGTCCACGCCAGTCGCAGCAGTGAACGCGACTACCTTTGTATTTGGTGAGACCTTGATAGACGTCGCGATTGCCTCGTAGACGTCGCCGGCCATGCTCAAATCGACGATGATGACGTCTGGATGGAACCGCAAGGAAATGTCGATGATGTCTCTTGCCGTCGAACCCGTCGACAAAATTTCGAGCCCCTGAGCGCGCGACAACAGCGCAACGATGCCTTCAATCATCAATGGGTGGTCGTCTACCAACCCAATAGAAACCGTATTCATAATGGCTCCGGCATTTCACGCTAAAGAACTTCACGTTCGGATTGAGTGGTTGAAAATGTAACGCAATCAAGAGGCGAATGTCGATGTTCATACACATTTACTTAAGGGTTACCCCGAATGATCCGGTCCTCGTAGTTTGTGCGTTAGAGGGAACCGATGCGCCAGCAAGGCTGCGTGCCAGTCATCGCAGTTCTAATTTTCTATTCGTGCGACGGGCAGCTTTGCTCGAATTTGTGTCCCAATGCCGCGCTGCGATATCACCTCAAACGTGCCCTTAAGGGCCTCGACACGGTTGCGCAAACCCGCGATGCCAAGGCCAATCCTGCTGCGCCGGTTCGCATGATTGTTGTCGACCAGCCCTGGGCCGCTATCGCTCACCGCAACGACGATCGATTGCGTATCCGCCCAAACCTCGACTCGCTGTTCCTTTGCTTTCCCGTGATGAAACGCGTTGTTCAATCCTTCCTGTACGATCCTGTACAGGCATATTGTCACCGGAAGCGTGAGATCTTCGGGCAAGTTTCCAATTTGACGGTCGACCTTCGTTCCCGTCGCATCCTCGTGGTTCTGTACGGCGAGCCTGAGTATCTCATTGGGCGTCAGGCCCTCCAATTGGGGGAGCACAAGTCCGGTCGAGATGTCGCGGAGTTCGCTAAGTATCCGTGCAGTCAGAGCTTCGGTGCCGGCATTGTCGGGGCCGCTACAGCCGACCTCGGCTCTCTTCTTGCCGCTCGGTTCGGTCAGCTTGAGCATCAAGAGGCTCACGAGTTGGATCGGCCCGTCATGCAGATCCTGTCCAATCCGCGCAAGAAGATTCTCGTTGGAGTTCGCGGCCTCCAGGCGGGCATTATCCGCCGCTCGACGCAGCTTGTGGTTCTGCGCGGCGAGCTTCTTCGCCTCCACCACATTCTTCAGCAGAGTTGCCTGGTAGTCGGTGACCAGGTTTGCAGCGCGGCGAAGCATCAGGAACAGTATGAGCATCATCGGAGCGCTGACCGCACCAACGATCCCCATTGATATGAGACGGATCGAAGCAAGATCATCCGCAAGTCGTCTGCCATCAGCATAGACCTCGCCGACGGCGATGATCGTCTTGGTCCCTTTGCGGAATAGCGGAGCATAGATTTCGACGAGCGGAACATGCAGGCTGCTCCGCGTGGCATTCTCGACGGCGTCCAGATAATCGAACTCACTGTTCACCTTGCCTGCGGCGGCTGCGGCGATGTGAGGCGAAGGAAATCGCTCCCCGACTGCCTCCTTGTTGGTAGAGTACACAAGCGTGGCATCCGGCAACCATATCTTGATCAGTTTTATGCGCTCGCCCAGTTTTCCTGCAAGCAAGTCGTCGAGTTTTTTTACACTTTCGGGAGACAGGCTGCGGGAAGCAGCTAGGTCTTGCGCTGATGGACCGAGGAAGAGTTCGGTGAAGAGGGCGCCTTCTTCGGCAGCTGTTTGCATCATGCTTTTTTCGATGCGGTGCGAGATCGCCAGCGCAAGCAGAATCATCGAGACGGCTATCGTAATCCCGGCAGCCACGAAAAATTGCTGAGCAAGTCCGAATGAAAAGCGTTTGAAGCCGGTCTTTCTCGACGGCCAATTCATTGTCGTGTGTCCTTGCGCAAAGCGAGGAGCTACGTCTGAAAATCCCGCGCCACCTGACGAGCGCCCCGAGTCCCCATCCATCGTTGAGTAATTTGAACCCATGTCTAGCACGTCCAGCGGCCTGAAACACGTCCGACTGACCTGAAGCGCCGCTAACTCTAACGAGTCCGATCGTAATCGATCAAAGAAGGCATAACGGCCGGACGATGTCTCGGGACCTTAGTCCCGAGTTTTTGCGGGACCTTGTTCCCCGTTCAACGGGGACCTCGTGCCTCGTACGTCTCGGGACCTTGTCCCCTTATCCGCGCGCTCCGAAAAATCTCAGATGGCATCGTAGAGCGGGCATCGATGCAGCGTGAGCCACGGTCGGCATCACAATGGCGGCGAAGCGCGATTGAGTTGGGGAAGTTGTCATGACCGCGCGAGCATTGACGAGGGTGATCTTGAGTTCGTCCTGCTGGCCAAGGCCGCTACGTTCTCCCCGCAGCGGCGTCGACGCGGACCCGCCGATCAATTCCAATTTTGTGATCGACATCAGCTTTAACAATTCGGCCGCCGTTGCGGTCTGGTTCAACAGGTGAGGGTGTGCCATGGTTGTCTACATCAAAAGCGATCTCGAATTCATCCTGAAGCAGATCAAGATCGCGGAGAAGCACGCTGCCTACGCAGCCAATCCGCTCGATCCGGACGCGGCGCCGCTTTTCGGGACAGGCGAGGGCGGGCAGGCGGGTTCGCTTCCCACCTATAATTTGGCCTGGGGCCTGCGCACCGTCGATGGCAGCAACAACCATGTGCTGCCCGGCCAGGAGAAGTGGGGCGCGGCCGATCAGGAATTCCTTGAGCTGCTAAGCCCGGAGTTCCGCACCATCACGGTAGATCCTGATGGGCCGGGCGGGATGGGTCCCATCGAGATTCCCTACACTCCCGGCAATGACGTCGACGGGCCAGGGACGTTTGCCGATCCGGGCGACGTGATCGACCCCGAGGTTCGGACGATCTCGAATCTGCTTGTCGATCAAACACTGGCCAATCCTGCCGCAATTCTGACGGCGCTGCAGCGCGCGGGAATCGATGATCCGGGATTGCTCATCACCCAGCAGATCTCGGCCGCTTACACGCCCCTCGCCGGCGACTTCAAGGCTGTCGCGGAAGCCCAGCGTGTCGAGGCCGCCGCTGCCGCTGCAGCTGCTGCCAGCCCGGGCAATGAAGCGCTGCAACAGGCGGCACTTGATGCAGCCAATGCTCTCGCCGCCGCGCAGGCCACCCTGGATGCCGCTGCTGGCGTCCCCGGTGGGCTTTACGAATTGCTCGCTGCCAACAGCATCGAGCTCGACGGCGCCAACGTTCACCTCCCTAACATCGCGCCGGACGAGGGGCTGTCTGCTCCGTTCAACTCCTGGTTCACGCTGTTCGGCCAGTTCTTCGATCACGGCCTCGACCTCGTCAACAAGGGCGGCAATGGCGCGGTGATGATCCCGCTGCAGCCGGACGATCCGCTATACAGCACGGCGCCGGGCGCATTGAATTTCATGGTGCTGACGCGCGCCACGACGTCCGCAGGAGCGGATGGCGTCCTCGGCGACAACCCGTTCACGCCGGGAGACGAGAGCGCCGACGACGGCCGTCCCGTCAATACCACGACCTCCTATGTCGACCAGAACCAGACCTATACGTCGCATTCTTCGCATCAGGTGTTCATCCGGCAATACGATCTCAACGGTGAAGGTAAGCCCGTAGCCACCGGAAAGCTGATCGAGGGCGGCAATGGCGGTATGGCGACCTGGGCCGACGTCAAGGCGCAGGCCCAAGCCATGCTCGGTATTAAGTTGACGGACGCCGACGTGGGCAAAGTTCCGCTGCTCAGGACCGATCAATACGGCAACTTCATCCCGGATCCGACCACCGGTTTTGCACAGGTGATCACCGGAATCGGGCTCGACGGTATTCCTAATACGGCGGACGACGTCGTCGTCTCCGGTACGCCAGACGCGCCGGTCGATCTGACGGCCGTCCTGGCGATCCGTACCAACCATGCGTTCCTTGCGGACATCGCGCATAACGCGGTTCCGACCGGCTTGGAGGACGGCGACATCACGATTGGGCTCGGCAACCCCGAGAACGGTCCGGCCGAAGATGGGTCATACGACAACGAACTGCTCGACGCGCATTTCATCGCCGGCGACGGCCGCGTCAACGAGAACATTGGCCTGACGGCGGTCCACCACGTGTTCCATGCCGAGCACAATCGGCTCGTTCAGCATACCAAGGACGTCGTGTTGGCGACCGGCGACGTTGCCTTCATCAACGAGTGGCTCGCAGAGGACGTGGCCGCGCTTCCTGCCGACCTCAACACGTTGGTCTGGGAAGGTGAACGTCTGTTCCAGGCAGCAAAATTCGGCACCGAGATGCAGTATCAGCATCTGGTGTTCGAAGAATTCGCGCGCAAGATTCAGCCCACCATCAACACCTTCCTGGTACCGGATGGTTTCGACACCACTCTGAATCCGTCGATCGTGGCCGAGTTCGCCCACGTGGTATATCGCTTCGGTCACTCGATGCTGACTGAGTCGATCGACCAATTCGACCCCAACTTCGCCCCCAACCACATCAGTCTGATCCAGGGATTCCTCAACCCGACCGCTTTCAATGGGCCCAATGGCACCATTGAGGATGAAGTCGCCGCCGGCGCGATCATCCGTGGCATGACCCGTCAGGTCGGCAACCAGATCGACGAATTCGTGACCTCGGCGCTGCGCAACAACCTGCTCGGCCTTCCGCTCGACCTTGCGACCATCAACTTGGCGCGCGGCCGTGATACCGGCGTGCCCTCGCTGAATACTGCCCGCGCGGAATTCTACGAGGCGAGCAATCAGAACATCCTGCTCAAGCCGTATACGAGCTGGGTGGATTTCGCTAGCCATCTCAAGAATGAAGCCTCGATTATCAACTTCATCGCGGCCTATGGCACGCATGAGCTGATCACCAGTCAGACCACGATCGCGGGCAAGCGTGACGCTGCGTTGACCCTGATCACGGGCAGCTCGTTCGGCGGCCTTGAAGTACCGGCCGACGCGGTCGACTTCCTCAATGCGACGGGCGCATATGGGGGTGAGGGCAGCTCGCTGGGCGGCCTCAACAATGTCGACCTCTGGATCGGCGGTCTTGCCGAAGAAACCATGCCGTTCGGCGGCATGCTCGGCTCGACCTTCAATTTCGTGTTCGAAGTGCAGATGGAAATGCTGCAGAGCGGCGACCGATTCTACTACCTGCAGCGGCTCGACGGCCTGCACCTGTTCGGCGAAATGGAAAACAATTCCTTCGCTGCCATGATCATGCGCAACACGGACGCGACGCATCTGCCGTCGGACGTGTTCTCGACACCGGGCCTGATTTTGGAAGTCGACCAGGACAGGCAGTTCAACGACCTGGATGGCGATGGCATCCTCGAGAACGACGATCCGGCCGGGGGCGGTCTGTTGACGCAACTCGTCAACCGCAACGATCCGTCCACTGCAGGCACGGATACGAACTATTTGCGTTACACCGGCGGCGACCACGTCGTGCTTGGCGGCACCGATCTTGCCGACACGTTGATCGCCGGCATCGGCGATGACACGCTCTTCGGCGATGCTGGCAACGACAAGCTCGAAGGTGGCTTTGGCAACGATATCCTCAACGGCGGCGACGGCGACGACATCATCGTCGACTCCGGCGGAGACGACAACATCAAGGCCGGCAGCGGCAATGACGTCGTCCATGCCGGGCCGGGTCTCGACCTAGTTATGGGCGGGGCGGGGCAGGATTTTATCTTCCTCGGTACTGACGAGGGCTCGGAAGTCTTTGCCGGCGAAGGCAATGACTTCATCTTCGGCAACAGGAACGCCGAACGCATTCTCGGCAACGAAGGCAACGACTGGATCGAAACCGGCACCTTCGACGGCGCCCCGGGCGACAACTTCGACGAAATATTCGCCCAGGACGGCATCAAAGGACACGACGTCTTCCTCGGAGACGGCGGGTTCGACGAGTTCATCGGCGAGGGCGGCGACGACATCATGGTCGGCAGCTCCGGCCGCGGCAAGATGGTCGGCATGTCCGGCTTCGATTGGGCGACGTACAAAGACAATGTGATGGCGGTGAATGCCGACCTGTCCATCCCGATCATCTTCGACGAAGCTCCGGTACTGCCGGCGAACGCCGCGCTCGACGAATACGAATCGATGGAAGGCTTGTCGGGCAGCAAGTTCGGCGACATCCTGACCGGCACGGACGACGTGGCGGCAGATCGTGCCTCGCTCGCTGATGGCGGTACGACAGGCTTCCTGGGAAGCGTGCTGGACGCGGAAGGCATCGCCCTGGTGAGCGGTCTCCAGGCGGTGCTCGGAGCGGGCGTTACATCCTTCGGGGCCGGCGACATCATCCTCGGCGGTGACGGCGGCGACACGATCATGGGGAAGGGCGGCGACGACATCATCGACGGCGACAAGTGGCTGGACGTGCAGATTGGCGTGTTTGCGGCCGGGGATGTCAATCACACCGGTGCGCCGATCGCCGTGCACAACAGTATGACCACGCTGGCAAGCAGCATGTTTTCGGGTGCGATAAACCCTGCTCAGCTCGGCATCATACGCACGATCAGGACGGACACGACCGCAGGCGACATCGATATCGCCAGGTATCAGGGCAATATTACCGAATATACCTTCGGCAACGACGTCAACGGCATGGTGACGGTTACCCATACGATCGAGGACTCCCTCGACGGTTCGGACAAGCTCCGGAACATTGAGCGACTTCAGTTCCTCGACACGACGGTTGGCCTGGTCATCGGAACGCCCGGCAACGATACGGGCGCCACCGCGCTCAATGGTACTGCCGGCAATGACCTGATCCTCGGACTCGCCGGCAATGACACGTTGAACGGGCTTGGCGGCAACGATATCCTGGTCGGTGGCCTCGGCACCGACACGATGAATGGCGGCCTCGGCGACGACACTTATATGGTCGGACTCGGCGATGCCGCCGGCACCGGCGACGTAATCAACGAACCCGTCAACGCCACGAGCGGCGGAACGGCGGACCGTCTCGTGATCCAGGCGGCCGGCACAGCGCTGACAGGGCTCAACGCCTCCGACAACAACACCGGCACGAACAATGGCAGTCTTGTGGTCAACTTCAATGGCCAGACGGTGACGGTTAACGGCCATTTCACCAGCACGATCGCCGGCACCGGTATCGAACGCATCAACTTCGACAACGGCACCTTCGGCGGCTACCAGCTGGGCACCGAGGACTATCTCGTTAGCCGGCTGGATCCGAACAACCGCGATGACGGCGGCGTCAACCTATCTGCTTCCATCGCAAATAACTTCGTGATTGGCGAGAATGGCGTCAACGACGTCATGATCGGAGGCAGCGGTAACGACCTGATCTTCGGCGGGACCGGAGACAACGAACTCTCCGGTGGCGCCGGCGACGATCTGCTGGTCGGCGGCTCCGGGACCGGCGACAACGACTTGCTCGACGGCGGCCTCGACGCTGACACCATGGTTGGCCTCGGGGGCAACGACGTCTACATCGTTGACGACATCGCCGACGTCGTGGTGGAAGCTGCGGCAAGCGGCACCGACCGTGTCGAAACGGAGATGGCCGAGCTTTCGATCGAGCTCATGGCCAATGTCGAGAACCTCGAGTATACCGGCGTCGATGCCGACCCATTCGTAGGAACCGGCAACAGCCTCAACAACGTCATCTCCGGCGGCGATCTGAACGACACGCTGAATGGCCTCGGCGGAAACGACACCCTCGAGGGCGGCCTGGGCAACGACATCCTGAACGGCGGCGACGGTAACGATACGCTCAACGGCGAGGACGATGTCGACACGCTGAACGGCGGGATCGGGACCGACACCCTGAACGGCGGAGCCGGGGCCGACATCATGGCCGGCGGCGCCGACAACGACACCTACGTCGTCGACGATGCCGGCGACGTGGCGACCGAACTCGCGGCCGGTGGCACCGATACGGTTCAGTCATCGATCTCCTACACTCTTGGTGCGGAAATAGAAAACCTGACGCTGACCGGCGGCGATGACATCAACGGCACCGGAAATGCGCTCGCCAACACCATCACCGGCAACGGCGACAACAACCAGATCTTCGGTGGTGGCGGCAACGACATCATGGATGCTGGCAATGGCAACGACCTGGTCGATGGCGGCACCGGCGACGACACGCTGAGCGGCGGCACCGGCGGCGACACCGACAACATCATCGGCGGAGCCGGCAACGATACGATCAACGTGACGGATGGCAACGACGTCGTCATTTACGACGCGGCAGGCTTCGGCAACGACGTCCTGACGAACTTCGATTCGACCGCAACCGGTGGTCAGGACCTGATCAACCTCAGTGCCCTCGGAATCACCACCGCCAACCTTGCGACGCGGGTCACCGAGACCCAGGTCGGCGTCAACACGGTGCTTACCGTCAGGGACGCGTCCCTGGCAACGATCGGTACGATCCAGGTCAACAACACGACGACCGCCGCCATCGACGCGACCGACTACATCCTCGCGGCAGCTGCGCCGGCAGCCTTCGGTACTCCGACCGCCGGGGCCGACACCATCACCGGCAACGGCGTGGCCAACCTCATCGATGGCCAAGGCGGCAACGACACGCTGAATGGCGGCGGCGGAAACGATGTCATCACCGGCGGTGAGGGCACGGACACCCTCAACGGCGACGACGGCAACGATACACTGAGCGGCGGTGCCGGCAGCAACAACGGCGCCTACGTCGATACCTTCGGCAGCGCATCGTATGCGAACAGCAACGGCACGGTCGCCTTTGCAGGGAGCTGGACCGAGGGTGGCGGCGAGACCCCAACCAGCGCGACCGGAGGCGACATCCAGATCACCGGCGGACGCCTTCAGTTCAACCAGAACGTCGATGGCGGCGAAACGATCGAGCGCGCCGTCAATCTGGCCGGCGCAACCGCAGCGTCGGTGTCCTTCACTTACCAGGACGATGATCTGACCGCCGGTCAGACCGTTATCGTCGAGGCGAGGAACGTCGTCACTAATCTCTGGGAAGCGGTTACCGGCGGCACGCTGGGAGGCGGCGCCAACGGAACCTTCAACTTCAGCGCCACGCTGACGGCCAACCAGATCGGCGCGAACTCGGCAATCCGCTTCCGGACCACCGGCGACGGAAACAACTGGGACATTGGCGACAACTTCTTTGTCGACAATTTCACGGTCAACCTGACGGTGCCCGGCCTCAACGTCGGCGCCGACACGGTCAACGGAGGAACCGGAGACGACACGATCATCTGGAACGCCAATGCTGCGGCTCCAACCGATGGCCGCGACGTGGTCAACGGCGGAACTGAAGGCGCCGCGGGCGACACCTTTGTCATCAACGGAAACGCGTCCAGCGAGGTCTACAACATCTACACGCTGGCCGCTTGGGATGCCGTCGCCGGAAACGACATCGCCAGCTTCGGCGGGCGGACTCCCGAGATCGTCATCACCCGCGACGGTACTGGCTTTGCCAACGTCATCGCGGAATTGAGCGAAATCGAGGAAATCCGCATCAACAGCGTCGAGCCGACCGGAGCGGGCGGCGCCGCGGGAGGCGATACATTTAATGTCGTCGGCAACTTCTCTGGCACCAGTTTGCGTCTCAACACCATCACCATTGATGGTGCTACTGGTGACGACGTAATCGACATTTCGGCCCTGACTTCGGCTCATCGCATCGTGTTCAAGTCCAACGGCGGCAACGACACTATCATCGGCGCCCTGCAGGCCGAGGATGTGATCGAGTTCCCGGAGGGGACGGATCTCACGAGCTACCACCTGGTCGAGAACCAGAATGGCACCCGAACCATCTCGAACGGGACACATTCAGTCACCTTCACAGGCGTAGTGCCGTCCCAGTTCCAGGCCGGGGAACCGGACGAGGACGAAGACGAAAACGAGAACGAGACTCCGCACGACGACTGCGACGACGAGGAAACGCCGACCGGCGGTGGCGACGATGAGGAGACCACGGCAACCGGCGTCATCCGGACCGGAACGCCGCAGACCGACACGCTGGTCGGCACCGCGGGCGACGACAACATCGTCGCCTTCGCCGGAGACGACATCGCCATCGGCGATGCCGGGGCCGACGCGATCTTGGCCGGCGAGGGTGCCGACTTCGTCAGCGGCGGTAGCGGCCGGGACGTGATCTCCGCCGGTGCGGGCGACGACCACGTGTTGGCCGGGGCGGACGCCGACATCGTCTACGGCGATGCGGGAGCGGACCGCATCTTCGGCGATCAGGGCAACGACCTGATCAATGCCGGAGCGGGCGACGACACGGTGTTCGGCGGTGCCGGCAACGACCTGATCGTGGCCGAGATCGGCGACGGCAACGACGCCTACTTCGGCGACGAAGGCACCGGCGGCTGGGACGCCGATACGCTCGACATGTCGGCGGCGAGCGCGGCCGTCACCGTCAATTTGGGCTCCGGCCCGCTGTTGAACGGCAGCGCCTCGAGCTCCCAGACCGGCATCGATACCCTTTGGGGCATCGAGAACGTCACTACCGGCTCCGGCGCCGACGTCATCGTTGCCGGCACCGGGGCCAACTGGATGAACGGAGGGCTCGGCGACGACACCTTCCGCTTCAACTCGGTGGAAGCGGCGAAGGGCGACACGATCGTCGGCTTCGAGCCCGGCGACCGGATCGACCTCAGCGGCATCGATGCGAACTACGCCTCTGACGGCAACCAGAGCTTCACACTGGTGTCCGACGCGGCCTTCACCGCCGCGGGCCAGCTCGCGGTGACCTATGAGACCCGCAACGGCGAGGCATTCACCGTCGTCCAGGGCAACGTCGACGGCAACAACGCCGCCGACTTCAAGATCGAGATCGCGGGCCACCAGAACCTCGGCTCCAACGTCACGCTCTGATCGCGACTCCGCCGGAACGGGAGATGCTTCTCCCGTTCCGGCGCCTTCGGTTTTCCTCGTACAAGACGGCACCCTGAAAAATGGCCAAATCAAAAGAGCTCACCCCCGCGAAGCGCCGGCGCCTAGAGGAACTGACCCAGGGCTTCCGCGGCATCGTCCTGTTCCTTTTCGTGGTCTCCGGCATGATCAACGTGCTGGCGCTCACCGGCTCCGTCTACATGATGCAAATCTACGACCGCGCTTTGACCAGCGGCAGCATCCCGACCCTGGTGGTGCTGTCGGCGCTCGCGATCGGGCTCTATCTGTTCCAGGGCGGCTTCGACGTCGTCCGCTCCCAGGTGCTGGTGCGTGTCGGCGCCCGAATCGATCGCAAGATCGCGCCCTTGGCGCACCGCGTCGCCATCGACATGCCGCGCTTCGGCTTCTCCACCTCCGAGGCACTGGAGCGCGGTCGCGACGTCGACACGGTACGCAGCTTCCTCGGAAGCCAGGGCCCCTCGGCGCTGTTCGATCTGCCTTGGATGCCGATCTATCTCGCTTTCATATACTTCCTCCACCCGATGCTCGGCGCGCTGACCTTCGCCGGCGCCCTGGTCCTTGTCGTGCTCACCGTCGTCAGCGAGATCATGACCCGTCGCCTCACCGTCTCCACGCGCAAGGCCGCGATGGAACGCAACGGCATCGCTGACTGCAACGCCCGCAACGCCGAGGTCCTCAAGGCGATGGGCTTCGCCGACCGCGCCGTCGGCCGCTTCAACGAGGCCAATGCCGAGCATCTCGATCTGCAGACCAGGGCCAACGACATCACCGGAAGCTTCGCCGCGGTCTCGCGCGTGCTCCGTATGGTGCTGCAGTCGGCCCTGCTGGGACTTGGCGCTTACCTCGCCATCAAGGGCGAGCTTTCGGCCGGCGCCATCATCGCGGTCTCGGTCGCCTCGGCGCGGGCGCTGGCTCCCGTCGATCTCGCGATCGGCAACTGGAAGGCCTTTATCGCCGCACGCATGGCCTACCAGCGGCTACGCGACACCGTGATAGCGCTCGCCGGCGCGGACGAGCCTATGCGGCTGCCGGATCCGGTAGCGCGTCTTTCGGTGGAGAAGATCACTGTCGCGGTGCCGGGATCCGGCCAAGTGGTGCTGAGCGAGGTCGCCTTCGAGCTCGAGGCTGGCCAAGCGCTCGGCATCATCGGTCCCTCCGCCGGCGGCAAGACCACGCTGGTGCGGGCGCTGACCGGCATCTGGCCGGCGTTGCGCGGCAGCGTCCGGCTCGACGACGCCGACTTAACGCAATGGCGCGAGGAGGACCTCGGCAGACACATCGGCTATCTCCCTCAGGAGGTCGCGCTGATGGACGCTACCATTGAGGACAACATCTGCCGTCTCGAGCCCGAGCCCGACTACCGCAAGGTGATCGCGGCCGCCAAGGCCGCCGGCGTCCACGAGATGATCGTCAAGTTGCCGGACGGCTACTCGACCAAACTGGGCCCGCAGGGCTGCGCGCTCTCCGCCGGGCAACGGCAGCGCATCGCGCTGGCGCGCGCGCTCTACGGCAACCCGTTCGTGGTGGTGATGGACGAACCAAACTCCAACCTCGACGGCGAGGGCGAGGCGGCGCTTACCACGGCGATCGAAGGCATCCGCGCCCGCGGCGGCATCGCCATCGTGATCGCGCACCGGCCGAGCGCGCTGGTGGCAGTCGACCTCGTCGCCATCGTCCAGGCCGGCCGCATGGTCGCCTTCGGCAAGAAGCAGGACATCATGACTCCGGCTCGGCAGCCTGCCACGGCCGCATCGGCCGATACCCTTCCCGGGACCCAGTTGCGGAGGCCCGCATGACAATCAATGTCCAGGCCACCCGCCAGTCCACCGCCGAAGCCGCTCCGGGTCGCAAGGACTACGAGGAGAAGGACGATCGTCGCCGCCGCTTCGTACCGCTGTTCTTCCTGCTGTTCGTGGGATCTTGCACGGCATATCTCAAGAGCTTCCTGCCCGTGAAGCTGGAGGCCGCCGAAGACCGCGGCCAGGCTCGTAGTGCGGGCGACGAGGAGGAGACCGTCAAGGAGGACGCGCTCGCTGCGGCCGACGAAACCGACTCCGAGGAGCCGGTGGCCAAATCGTCCGGCCGGACCGAGGAAGTCAGAATTTCGCCGCATGACGACGAGGAGCGCGCGCCGGGCGGATCGACGGATTTCAGCGCCCGGGCGCGCACCGACAAGCCCAAGCTAGACATCGGATCTGGCGAAAGCCCGAAGGTCGCCAACGACAACCGTCCGCTGCTGCGCCAGGAGGCCCCCGCCGGTGGCGGTGGTGGCGGCGGGGGAGGTGGTGGAGGTGGAGGAGGTGGTGGTGGTGACAACAGGCACCCCACTCCGCGCGATCCCCCGGCACCCGACCACCGCAACCGCGCCCCCCGCGTCTCGGGGCCCGTGCATCTTCCCGACGTCGTCGCCTGCCACGGGCTGGCGATATCGATGGCGGCGCTGCTGGCCGGCGCCACCGATCCCGACGGCGACCGCCTGACCGTGGTCGGCGTCTATTCGTCCTCAGGCACGCTGACCCAGACCGCGGACGGCGGCTGGGAGTTCGACCGTGCCCCGGACATGCTCGGCGAGGTCAAGCTGACCTACGCGATCAGCGACGGCCGCCACATCGTGATGCAGACGGCCTACTTCAATGTGGTCGCGGCGCCGCCGATCATCGGAACCGAAGGCGACGACACCCTGCTCGGCACCCAATGCGCCGAGACCATCGCGGGGCTCGGCGGCGACGACAACATCGACGCCCGCGGCGGCGACGACCGGATATCTGGCGGCGATGGTAACGACCACATCCTAGCGGGCGCGGGCAACGACGTGGTCTATGCAGGCGCCGGCAATGACATCGTGTTCGCGGGCGCGGGGAACGACGTGGTGTTCGGAGGTTGCGGCGACGACCGCCTGTTCGGCGAGGACGGCGACGATACCCTGCACGGCGAGGACGGCAACGACCGTCTCGACGGCGGCGCAGGCAGCGACATCCTGCTGGCGGGAGCCGGGGACGACACTCTCCACGGCGGCACCGGCAACGACACCCTCGACGGCGGCGACGGCGCAGACCGGATGTCCGGGGGCGACGGCAACGACGCTCTGGCCGGGGGCGCGGGTGCCGACATGCTGACCGGCGACGCCGGCAACGATGCGATTTCGGACGGCGGCGGATCGGACGTCGTGATCGGCGGCACGGGCAACGACCATCTGGTGGCGGCCGCCGATCACGCCAACGACAGCCTCTATGGCGGCGCCGGCAACGACACGCTGGACTACTCCTCGGCGGCGCGTGCCGTCGATGTCAATCTGGCCACGGGGCAGGCTTCCGGCTCCGACATCGGCGATGATGCCATCGCCGGGATCGAGACCGTGATCGGCGGCGCGGGCGACGACACCTTGGTGGCAGGTCCGACCGCAGCCTCGATCGATGGTGGCGCTGGCCACGACGCCGTGACCGGCGGCGCGGGCGACGATGTCCTGGCCGGCAATACCGGCAACGACACCCTTGCCGACCGCGGCGGATCCGACGTCGTGTCGGGCGGCACGGGCAACGACCTTGTGATGGCTTCGGCCGATGCCGCGTCCGATAGCTTCAACGGCGGCGACGGAACGGATACCATCGACTACTCCTCGGCCGACCAGAACCTCGCCATCGATTTCGCAACTGGCCATGCCTCCGGCGCGGACATCGGCAACGATGCAATTGCGGAGTTCGAGAATGTGGTCGGGGGCGCGGGCGACGACACGATCACCGCCGGCGCGTCCTCGGCCTCGATCGCAGGCGGCTGCGGCGACGACGCCTTGGCGGGCGGGGCCGGCGACGATGTTCTGGCGGGCGACGCCGGCAACGACACCATCGCCGACGGCGGCGGATCGGATACGGTCGACGGCGGCTGCGGCGACGATGTCGTGCTGGCGGCGGCCGACAAGACCAACGACAACTATGATGGCAATTCGGGCCACGACACGCTGGACTATTCGGCGACCACCATCACCGTCACCATCGACCTGCGCAATGGCACCGCGCGCGGCGTCGAGATCGGTGAGGACCTGATCGAGGACTTCGAGGAGATCATCGCGGGCTCGGGCGACGACGTGATCCGCGTCGACGGCGGATCGGTGGTACTGACCGGCGGCGCCGGCAACGACACTTTCGAGTTCCAGCCGCCGTGCGACGACGGCGGCGGTTCGGAGCAGGACACCGTGAAGAAGATCACCGACTTCACGGTCGGTGACCGGATCGTGGCCGCCACCTACCAGATCACCATCAAAGACGGCGACGAAGCCGTGGAACAGGTCGCCGACCTGTTCCAGCAGCTCTATCTCGACGAGGACGGCGACCATGGCCGGCCCGTTCGCTTCCGCTTCGAGGAACTTGCCGACGGCAAGTACACCGCGATCGACGTTTCCCACGGCTCCAATGCCGAGGACGTCATGACGATCGAGGTCGCCGGCCACCATCAGCTGCAATTTGCCGCGATCCATTCCTAGGGGGAGAGAAGCCATGATGCATGTCGACGCATCCGAATTCGTACCGCAGCCGGGCCCGGCCCGCGACGTCTCCCGCGAACGGCCGTTGCGCCTGTGGCCGCGCATCCTGGCCGGTATCGCACTGACCGTGCTGCTGTTGGCCGGGTGCGGCGGCTGGGCGGCCTGGGCGATGCTGGAGGGCGCGGTGGTCGCAGCAGGCACGGTCAAGGTCGACCAGAACCTTAAGGAGGTGCAGCACCGCGACGGCGGCATCGTCAGGACGCTGGCGGTGCGTCAAGGCGACCAGGTCAAGGAAGGCCAGGTGCTGGCGACCCTCGATGACGTCCAGATCAAGGCCGAGCACTTGATCGTGCGCGCCCAGATGGTCGAGGCGCTGGGGCGTCGCGCCCGCCTGGTGGCCGAACGCGACAACCTGGCAGCCGCCGAGTTTCCCGCCGAGATGCACGCCCTGTTCCCCTCGACCGCTGGCGCTGTGATCCACGGCGAGACTCGGCTGTTCACCGGCAACAAGACCGCGCGCGACAGCCAGAAGGAGCAGCTCGAGCTCTCCATCGCCCAGACCGGTGAGGAGATCAGGGGCATGGAGGCCCGCCTCGCCGCCAAGGAGGAGGAGATCAAGCTTGTCGGCGCCGAACGCGAGAAACTGCAGGCGCTGTTTGACCGCAAGATCGTCGAGTACCAGCGCGTTTACTCCGCCCAGCGTGACTACGCGCGCATCATGGGCGAACAGGGCGAGATCCAGGCGAGCATTGCCCGCGCCAAGGTGAGGACGAGTGAGATCCGCGTGCAGATCATCGCCGTGGACCAGAACGCCTCCACGGAGGCTCAGAAGGAGCTGCGCACGGTGGAGGCGCGCATCGCCGAACTCCAGGAACGCAAGCTCGCCGTCGAGGATCGGCTGTCGCGCACCGAGATCCGGTCCCCGGCCTCGGGCTACATCAACGAACTGTTCGCCTACACGGTGGGCGGGGTCATCACCCCTGCAGCCAAGATCGCCACCGTGGTGCCGCAGAACGCTGACCTCAAGTTCGAGATTCGGATTTCGCCGGCCGACATCGACCAGGTGAGGGTCGGACAGCCAGCGCGCATCCGCCTCACCGCCTTCAACCGCACCACCACGCCGGAGCTGAAGGGCACGGTCGCGATGGTGTCGCCGGCCTCGGCCCGAGATCCGTCCAACGGCCAGGAACACTACATCGCCCACGTCCGCCTGCTTCCGGCCGAGGAGGACCTCATCCAGCAGAAGGGGCTGAGGCTCGTTCCCGGCATGCCCGCGGAGGTCTTCGTCTCGACCCAGGAGCGCACCGCAGCCTCCTATCTGGCCAAGCCCTTCACCGATCAGATGAATCGCGCACTCCGCGAACGCTGAGGCCATTCTGGAAGTCGCCGAGGAGCGTCATGTCTAGCGGAGGGGCAACTTCAACGAATTTTGCAAATGTATCTTATGTCCGGCTATGGATGCCCGGTCTCGACTTCGGTGACGAATGGGGCGAGATGGTCCAGTTCTATCAGGAACGTGGGGAGAGATTGCTCGCCGGGTATTCAGAAGCAGCCGATCACGGGGTTTGGATGATCTTCAGCTTCCACAAGCTGACGAATGCGGAGGACTTCGCAGAACGATTTGGCGGAGAAGTGACTGATGTTTGGAGGTGGAGCTCTTGAACCCGCAACAAAAAGAATCGGCATGTTGGAAAGGCGCGACAGCGTTGGCCTGCGGTAGCTTGAAATGCTGCGTGTAGCCCACTTCCTGCATCGTCTTGCCTTCACGATTGGCGTCTCCATCATTGGCAATGGATCGCTTCCTTTCGTCGCCGGGGCAGAGGAGCAGCGCTTGGGCCTCCCGGTCGACTGCAAATTGGGCATCGACTGTTTTGTGCAGCAAATGCCGGACATTGATCCTGGCCAAGCTACGCTCGATCCCTTGTGCGGTCAGGCGACTTACCAGGGGCATACCGGGTGGGATATCCGTTTGCGGACACTAGGTGAAATAGCCCGGGATTTTCCCGTGGTTGCCGTCGCTGACGGAACGGTCTCCCGAGTTAGGGACGGCATCCCGGATAAAATTTTTGATGCTGCGAATGATCGCCACCGCCTGCATGATCTAGAGTGCGGCAATGGAGTATTGATCGATCATCAGAGCGGACTTTCGTCGCAATACTGCCATCTCAAGAACGGCAGCTTGGCCGTTCGTTCGGGCATGCTGGTTCGAAAAGGCGAGCGTATCGGATCTATCGGTTCTTCCGGCGTCGCGGAGTTTCCGCACGTTCATTTGTCGGTGCGGCAGGATGGCAAGCTGGTTGAGCCGCTCACGGGGAAGGCGTTACGAGATGAATCCCCTGTTTGTGGCGACCTGTCGGGAAGTCTGCTTGATGCGGCGTCGAAGCAGGTGTTGGTTCAAGCCCCTGTTACGATCCTTGATATTGGGCTGGCTAATGCTCCGCCCGAGTTGGGTAACCTTGTCCGATGGGGTGGGCCCGCCCTCGCGACGGGCGGCGGCAATTCGACCATCGCATGGGTGTGGGCAATCAATGTAGATCAAGGGTCGCGATTCAGAATCAAGCTGGTGGGGCCGGGCGAAACTACCTTGATTGATCACGCAACCACGGCGTTACCGCGCCGCAAGGCGAACTATCTGGCTTACGTGGGTCGGAAAGTGGGCGTTAAAGCAGGGACATATCAGTTGAGTGTAGAAATAACCAACGACGAAAAGCGGATTGCATTGAACAATCGCACATTCACAATTTCGGAATAGCGGTCCTTGACCACTCGTAGCGTGCTTGAGCCGGGACAGGGGTTCAGGAGTTCAGCTCAGACTAAATGGTGTTCTATCATGGAGTAAGATTGATGAGTGACGTGCAGGCATTGCAAATCAACAGGTTGGTTGTCGGCGCCCGCTTTAAGATAAGCGAACTGGGAGCCGCTCGATGCCGATCGCTGGCTGGCAGAACCGGGATCGTTGTCGAGGTTAGCCGTCGCAACACGGGCATCTTCGTGCTGTTCGATGGTGCCAATAAACCAACTTGCCTGCACAGGGATTTTATCACCCCGATCTCGGGTAGCGGATCGTGGAGCGGCTCGCCAAGGGCTGGCTCTGGAAACACGAGTCCAGCACTTACGAGTCACCCGCCGCGGATCGGTTCGCCTAGCGGCTGCGCATTTATTTCTAGCTAGTGTTCACTAATGGGCAGAACTCAAATGTGCAATGGCGGCGCACCGGTGGATTGCTGTGGACAGCCGACTTACGCCTCACGAAACCGGCGCTCCGTACCGTAGCCTTTGTGGAGGGAGGCGCCATGGAGTTATTTCGAGCTGAGAAGGTTGCCACTGCTCAGGACCAATCAAGCCATGACTGCCGCTTCTGCGCCGGAAGGCTCACGCTCCTCAAAACGATCGTGGAATACGAAAGCGGAGTTGTTGTTCATATGTTTGAATGCAAGCAGTGCGGAGAGCGTATTTGGACCGACTAGGGGTATTGGACGCCGTTCTGTTGGTGGGTTGCAGCAGCCGGCAACTATGCCACCGCGGGCCAGGTCGCCTGTTGTCGTCGACGGGCCGATGCATGCTTCCGGCGTCGAGTCGGGAAACGGGTTCCGCCAGGCTTCCTCACGCGCCCGATTCCATGCGTCCGGATCGGAGCGGTCTCGCCGATGACCGTGATGGTCGCACTCGGTGACGGCTTGCTGTTCGATCAGCACGCCGAGCGCCCAGCCTTCCAGCGTGCGGTACGCGGGCCGTCCGGCCGGCCGAGAAGTCCTACGCTGCGGGCTGCTCATGTTGTCCTCGAATCAAATGATGAGCAGCACTATAACACCCGGCCCCCTCGGTCTGAATCGATCGCGGTTTATGCCCACTGTCCACTGATAGAAGTACGCAGGTTCAGTCGCGGCCACCTCAAGCGCAATGTTCAAAAGTGAACCTGGCAACATGACAACAATTTAATTCGGACAGCTGAGATCTTTTGGCGTCAGCTTGCGTATTTCGAGCGTCGGCAGAGGTGCGCCCGCATGCCGCATCGAAGCCGGCCGGCGGTCCCATCGCTGTCCCAGGGTGGGGCCGCTGTTCATACGCAGGAGCAGTTGCACGCCGTGGTAACGATCAAAGGGGTCGGTGAAGTCCTGCAGGCATCGGAATTGTGCATCCTGCGTTATTAACACCACTAGCTCTCAATGTAGGCCACCCGGTCTCGGTTGCCCGTTCTTGATAGGAACGATCAATATTCCTCTGACTTGGTTCGGTCTCTAACGACGGAGGAAGCGATCATGAAGAAGCTACCAATCATTGCGTTAGGTCTGTTTTTTGCGCTCGGTAGTTCACTAGCGCTTGCGCAGGGCGCCGGCGGTTCTGGGGCAGGTGGCTCTGGTGCCGGTGGAGCAGGCGCTGGCGGTGCTGGAGCCGGCGCTGGTGGTGCTGGAGCCGGGGCAGGCGGTGCTGGTGCGGGCGGAGCCGGTGGCGCAGGCGGGAGCGGAGCCGGTAGCGGTTCGGCTGGTGGTGGCGGCGGCGATCCCGCGCTGGATAGAGCTTCCCCCGTTGCGCCGCGTGCCCCCGGAACAGGTCCTTTGCCGAAGGACCGATAACAGAGCATAAGCGGCCTCAGATATTTGGGGCCGTTCGTCTCAGTGAGTCGGGGAGTCGATGACACTTCAAAACCCCGAGCACTTTCCGCTTCGGCACCGAAAGGGATAAGATCGTCACGAGCGATAGTAAATCTGTTTCTCAAACTAATGATGAGATAACCGCTGGAGACATCGCGGTGCGCCTAAATACAAGAAGCTCAGCGAGAAGAAGACCGCTGGTCCGCGTAGTTGCTGCCGATGATGATCGATATGCATCCGCGCACTCTACTTCTTGGCCACTATGATCGCCAAGGCGGTGCAGCAAGCAGGAGCGGCCGTGTGACATGAAGAAATGGCTTGGCCGGGCGAAGCTAATTCGCGCGAATGCAGAAGCGCCAGGCGGGACAATTGAGACCCGCCGGTCCGACGAGGTTGTTTCTTCGGGACTACGCCGCCTTGCGCTGTTCAACCGCGAGATACTGTTGCGTCACCTTGGCCACGTTGGCATCGATCCACGCAGCCATTCGCTCTTCTTCCTTCAAGCTCGCCTCCAGCAGCGAACGGGCACTGCCCTGGCCTGCACTGTCGCATAAAGTCAGAAGCGATTTGTAGGCGGCGATCTCGAAATGCTCAAACGCGTTATTGGCGAAGGTGTTTTTGAGAATTTCGTCTCCTGCCATTGCATGAGCCATTGCCATCGTGTTGGCCATTACGGATTGCGCGGCGTCCTTGAGAGTAGAATTGCTCTCTCCGCACGATTCCAGACATTGTTCGAGACGACCCAGCTGGGTGTTAGTCTCGGCCAAGTGTTCCTTCACCCGTGCTTGCACCTCCGGATAGTCGGTAAGGCGCTCCGACTGTCGTTCCATCAGTTCTCGCGCTTGTACCTCCATGGCGTGCGCGTTGCGCAGGCCGACTATGTAAACGTCCTTTGCTGTCGTGGCCATTTCCGGCTCCTCTGTTGCTGACAAACGTCCAATGAATACTCACAGCCATGGTTCCTAATCCCCAACGTTTGTGAAGCACTTTGCCCGTCAGACTTACTACCAGCGGGAAGCCGCACCGACGATTATCACGACAATGACGAGGGCAAAGACCCCCAAAAGCCACGGCATGTCGCGGCGCTCGGTAGGTGTCATTTGGAGCGAATCTCCTGTTCCTTAGGCGGCATCTTGTCCTGGCCCTCGGCTTCAGCCCGCCGTGCCTGGTCTTTTCTTTGCCATTCATCAAGCGTGTGGCGAGAGACAGTCTTTTCCGACGCCTGCGGATTTTCATCGTCGTTAACGACTTTCATTTCCATCTCCTTGGGTGGCATCGCTTCAACTGGTGACGCCCTTCGGCGGTTCCTATCCGGAGCCCCCTTACATGTCCTCACGCAATCCTTTGAAGAACGGGTGGCGCACTTTGCCCTCGGCGGACTTGGCCCGATACTCGACCTCGGCCAGAAGCTGGGGCTCAACCCAGATGCCCTTGTGCGCGATCTTCTTGGCGTAGGGCTGGGTTTTGCGGATTAGCTGCGTCAAGCGTTTGCGAAGTTCGGCGGCGGACGTCTTGTCGAAGCCGTGGTCAACCTTGCCGGCGTAAACCAGGTCTTTGCCCTTGCGCGGGCCGAGATAGATGCCGTCCCAGTCCTTGCCGTCAAGGGCGAACCCCGCAATCGTCAGCGTCTCCCGCTGGGCGCAGGTTTTCTTGGTCCAGTTGTTACCGCGGCCGGACGTATAGACGCTGTCGCGGACCTTCGACACGACGCCCTCCAATCCGACCTTGCAAGCATGCTTGTATATTTCGCGGCCGTCGGTCTCGAAGCTTTCGCTGAACTGGATGTCAGTGGCGGCGATCAGCTTTTTGAGGTGCGCCTTGCGCTCCATCAGCGGCAGTTTTCGCAGGTCGTAACCGTTGAGATAGAGCAGGTCGAAGGCGACCAGCACGATGCGGGTCGATTTGCCCTTCAGTTCGTTCTGCAGAACGGAAAAATCCGTGCTGCCGTCGGCGGCCGGCACCACGACCTCGCCGTCGATGATCGCGGATCTGGCGCTGATGTGCCAGGCGTCGTCGGCGATCTTCCTGAACCGGTTGGTCCAGTTGTTGCCGCGCCTTGTGTAGACCTTGATCGCTTCGTTGGCGAGGTGGACCTGAACGCGGTAGCCGTCGAACTTGATTTCGTGAATCCAGCGTTCGCCATTGGGCGCGTTGTCGATCGAGGTCGCAAGTGCGGGCTCGATGAATCCAGGGAAGGGCGCCTTGACTCGCCGCCGGTTTCCTGCGCGGAAAGGCCACGGGTCACACCAGATGTGTCGGCAGCGGCAGCTGCACGTCGTGGTATCGTTCGAAGCGGTCGGTGAAGTCTTGCAGGAAGAACGGGATGTCGCGCCCCTGCAGATCGCAGCGCCGGCGCAGCTCATGGGCGACGTCCGCGGAAACGTCCTCCGACCAGCGCTCGGCGGTGTTGAAGGCGACGATGCGGATCGGGCTGCGGTACTGGCCCGTGAGCAGATCCTGGATGACCGTCTCGAGGTCGGTGGTCTCGTAGTCGGTTTCGCGCCAGGCGCGGCCGATTTTGCCAAAATCATCGGCCACCAGGTAGACCGTCTCGTCGTTGCCAGTGGGCACGATCGACGGTGTCCAATTGGACGTACGCATCAAAGCAACTCCACGCAACAGAACCCGGATTCAAGCGGACCCGCGCTGATTGGTTCCGGAAGGCTGGTGCATGGCAGTACTCGCAAGGTCACTCCCAAAAGGCCCGGCTCAAGGCCGGGCTATTATGCAAGAGTATTAACTTGGATTGGCAAGGCCCAAAAGGGTGTTTCTCGGGCGTACGGCTCAGTTCGCACTGCGCGACAAAAAGTCGGGAACAAGTGGCAATGATCGGCGTTGCCGGTCCGTCTGATAGGGAACAGACGGACAACCTCATGGGCCTCGGCGCGCTTCCCCTAGAGCGCCGGGGCCGCTTTTTTTCCGCCTGCAGCCAATGAGGTCGGCCAGCTGCATCAACCCATCATTGCGGCGCGGCAGGCCGCAGAGTGTTGCGACATTGAACGCATCCCACCGCTGCCTCCACTGGAAGCTTTTGCACGGTCGCGTGCTTTTCCCGGCGGCAAGGAGACGAAGTATGGCAGTCAATAAGCCGAAAGGCGACAATGCCCGCAAGGGTGCAGTGAAGAAACGCTCGCAGGTGAAAACCACGCTCGGCGGCGCCACCGCATGGACCAAGCGCAGCAAGAAGAGCGGCGAGTTCATGGCGGTGAAGAAGCCGGCAAAGAAGGCTAAGGCGGCGAAAAAGTTCAAGGGCGTGCGGGTCGAGAAGAAGCGGGCGCGGGCGGCCCGATAGCCCCGCTATGTTGCGAGGTGTGTGATGACACGCAATCGGATTAGGCCATCGACTTCATTGGAAATGCGCCTTCTGAAGTTTGCGGAAGACGCGCGAGCTGCGGCCGGCCGCATCAAGCCTGGTCGAGCACAGACGTTTTTATTCAGAAAGCGCGGAAGGCGGAGGCGATGGCCGCGCCGAGAACCGGCTTAAGACGTTTGCATGTGAAACGGCCCCAGCGCGGGGCGCAAGCTGAGGCCGTCGGCTTTCGAGAGGTCGTGCCGGAGGAGCTGTCCGGCACACGTCTATAATTTCGAAAGCCAACGCTCGTTCCAAAAACGAAAGCGCGCGCTAATTGGCGCGGGTCCTTTTGCCGGCTGTCCTAATCAGAACACTCACGCTTCCGAATTAGGACATAGGATGGGCCACATCGAATGGTGACCGTTGGGGCATCGTACCCAGCCTCGGCGGGGGACGATATGGTGAATGGGGCCCCGGCCAAGCCCCGGCTGGGGCCCTTTCGTTTCGGCGTCGGAGACGTAGCAGAGGGTGAACCAATGTTCTGCAGCGTGCGTTGACGCGCATGAACGAGGATGACCAGTACAGGGCGAAGGCGGCGGAGGCCCAGAAAGAAGCGGATCGGGCAACGAGCGAAGTCGAACGATCCGCTAACGCGACGGAGTAGGCCGCCGGCGGGTTACCGTCGTTAAACGCGCGCAGCACAGCCGCGCGTCCACCGTGCCCTCGTGACCGACGCATTCAAATATGCGCGGAACGAGCGGAACGCGCAGTGTCCCAGCAAAACTCGGAGAGAAATCAATCGACCCGGTCCGCTAAAATCGTCGCTAGACAGTCGAGAAGATGCGCTGCAAGCAGCCCAACGATGGGTCGCGGACGGTCACAAGGGCGTTAAAATTATCGGCGATGGTCGGATCTACTTTCCGGAAGACTTTGAGCAGTTCATAAGACCTCGATCGTCTCCCTAGCCGGATTATAAGCCATCAGTTCCCGCTGAAGGGGATGACCGTCAGTTATTTCTTCAGTGCAAGGCAGGAGCCGGCTTCGGGCAGTTGTTCGATTTGCGTCCGACATGTTTACCGAGATTAGCCTTAGATGCGGCAAACACTAGGGCTGGAACGGCGGGTGCCCCTTTGGCTGGAACGTCGCGACCTTGCGCGCCTCTTGCCATAACTCTATGGCGTGCCCGTCGACCAGTTGTTCGGCGCAGCGTTTGGCCTCCTCGTCATTGTCGCAATGGACCTCGACGCGGTTCTGGATATGACCATCGTCGCCAATGACGTAGGCGTAATATCCCCAAGGCATAGCGGTTACTTCGGCTGCTGAAGGCCGGGGGACTTCAGCCAATTCTGCAGATGCGCACCGGTCTCTGCATGCCGCGCCTTGCGGCTGAGCTTCTCACGCTCGGTTGCCGGTGGAGCCTCCCGCGCCTCATCACGCAGGCGTTCAGCTTGCTCTGAGATTAGCTGATCTAAACGATCCTCTTGGATACGGCGTCGCTGCATGGCGCTGCTCCATTCGCTGAAGGGGGCGGAAGCGCAAGCTGGGCGATCTCATCACCGATGGAAGCCACGGGCGTTGCGGTGATGGCTCTATTTTCGGCCCGCTTATCAGAAATGCTAGGGTTAAATTTTGTTCCTTCACAGGAACAAGTTCAAATCCGCATCAATTAAGCCAAATGAGTAAGTGGCTCTGTCTGGCTTTCGCTCAGGCAACGCGTAACCAGATTGATGAAGCATGACCGACGCCGATTGCCCAATCTGCCACGGCCTCGGTTGGGTGTGACAGAACCACCCGACAAGGTTTGAGACCGGGACAAGGGCTGCGAGTGCGGCGCAGGGATGCCGTGCGAATGCCAACGTGCCAACGGTCTTGAGCAGCCCGACATCAGCCAGGTCGAGGCGAGTGATGGTCACGAAGGAGGAGCTAAAGCGCGTTATGGAGGAGGTTGACGAACTCAACCTACCGGACGGCGCGCATTGGGCGCTGGTGCACGAGCGGCTGGGCCTCGAATATGGCGAAGTGTTCGAAATTATCGCTGGCGATCCCGTTTTCTTTGGCGCCATTGAGGACGGAGGGCGGTGATAATGGATCAAGAGGAACGGTAGCCAATATCCCGTGCCCAAGGGTGAAGCGCGCTCGGGCCGTGGCGAATGTCCGGGTATCTTCCAGACGAACTCGCCATGCCGGGCCGAGCTTCGAAACCCCGGCGCCCCCGGCACGTTTGATGGTTGCCGGATAATTTTGTGTCCGGGGCTAGAGCGACGCCGCCAAGCGATTATACTCCGCTTGTGCGGCGTTGTGCCGACAGCGGCCTGTTTGAATCGCCCGATAGCCAGGGGAGGGCCAATGCCATCGCGGTGGTGTCCGGAATGCGGGGGAGAGCCGCAGCGGGAGCCGGCCCTCCTGGGTGCGCTCTATGTTTGCGAGAGGTGCGCCCCGCGGCGGCTGGCAGAAGAGGCTGCGCACTACAGCAAGTTGGCAGCTATTCTGGGATTTCGTCATCGGAGGAACTCCGAACTAGTCGGGAAAAACCAGCAAGAGTGCCGGTAGGCTGGTCCTGCAGGCAACCGCCGTTGCCCGCAGTTGCGAGGGGCGGCCCCGGTGTATCGCCGGAGCCGGGGCCGCCTATCCACGGCTAAAGAGGCGACCACATCTTAAATTTCAGCCCAAAAGCAAACCGCTCCAACCGGGGGCCGCCAACCCGAACGATACGGGGTTTTCCAGCGGTCGGGGGGCACCTTTCTGGCTGGAAGCTTTAACCAGACGCTCCGCCCAGCTGATTGTTCCAGAGCGAACCGGGAATAAGTGGCAATTGGTCCACGTTCCCGCAGAACCGGGCGCTCCGATTTCGCGGTGTGATTCACATTTGATAAAGCCACAGCCTCCCCAAGGGGACATACTATTCCTACCGGGGAGGAGGGTGAACCTTTTCATTTCCGATATTTTGAAACCCGGCAGGCCGCTGATCGAAAGATCAGCGGCCTTCGTTATGCAAAAAGGTCGGCGCCGGCAGGCGTGAATTTCACGAATGTCCCGCTCTCATGCAGTACCAGCCAGCCCTTATCAATCGCGTATTTGAGGCCGGCGCTGTATTGCGCCGGGGTGGCCTTGTCGCCGAACAGGAAGGGACCGTTGATCTTTTCGATATAGACGCGGTTGTCCTGGATGGGCTCGAAGGCCTGTGCGTGCTCCATCAGGCGGCGGGCTGCTTTCTCCGGGTCGGAGTAGGGGCTTTCGCCGGTGAATTTCATGCGGAGGCCTGTTCTTCTTCAGTCAAGTGAGCGGCGTAGATGTGACGGTCCATGGTGACGGTGTCGATCGTCGCGCCGCAGTAGCATGTCGACCGGCCATCGGTTGACTGTGTGGGCAGCTTGCAGCCGGTTTCCCACATTTTCTGCTTCCAGCGGTTCCAGGCGCGCTGCTGGCGGTAGCTGGCAAAATCCTCTTCGGTGCATCTTGGCTGTATGGTTTGCCACGCGCGATCGAACGCGAGCCGGGCGTGTTCAAAGTCCACAGCCGTACCGGCGTCAGCAAGCCCGCGTTGGGACGCAGGATGAAAGCCGCAGTACCAGCCCCACTGATCGACGTTGCCCGGCACGCCGGCGCGCTTGCCGATCGTGCCGACCCGTACATCGCCGTAAAAGATTTGCCAGTGATCGTCGCGGCGGTCGCGATCGCGGCGTCGGGTGAGCGTGGTCATCGCCGCTTATTCCCTTTCTCGGCATAAAGACGGCCATCAACGATGGTTGGCACTTTTTGGGGAACGAAATGTTAGAAGCTGATGGAAGAAGGTCCGAGCGAGTCGATCGAAGATGGCGTGCTGGATAAGCTCCGGCGTCATGTGCGCATTCTGGTCGATATTGGGCGGCTGGCGGGTGAGAACGCCGATTTGAATCGCTTCCTAGATCAGACCGTCGTCCAGATTGCCCGGGCGGTGGAGATCCATCATGTAAAGGTTCTGCAATATCGTCCGAGCACTTCAGATCTCCTCCTCGCCGCCGATGTCGGATGGAAGGAAGGCGCTGTACGCTCTTCCACCTTTACGATTGATCTACGTTCTGCGCCGGGGCGGGCATTTCAGACGGCCGAGCCGGTCAGCATCAGGGATTTCCGCGAGCAAGACGAGTATATCCCGTCGGACTTCCTGAAGGAGCACGGAATCGTCTCGGTGACGAACGTGCCGGTACTGATAGATGGCGCGGCCTGGGGTGTGTTGGAGGTCGACAGTACCACGCCAAGGGACTTCACGGAGGACACGACGGATTTCCTGACCGCTGCTGCCGCTCTCATGGCAACCGTGCTCCGCCGCAATGGACGCCAGGACCGGCCGGATGAAGAGGCGCGCTTGATGGCCGCCGCCGCCGAGGCTCAAAAGCGCGAGATCTTACTTCGCGAGATGCAGCATCGCGTAAAAAATAATTTCCAGCTCGTTCTGTCGTCCATTTCCATTCAGAAACGTCGATATTCCGAAGCGGCGGCTCACCGCGCGCTGGATCACGTGGCTAGCCGCATCCATGCGATCTCTCTCGCACATGATCAGCTTTCATTTCGAAACGAAGGCCAAACCGTCAGGCTTTCCTATTATATACGCGCCCTTTGCAGCGCGATCCATCAGCAGGTCGAAGAAGTCGAAGTAGATGTCGAATGCGACGAACTCGAATTGAGTATTGAGCGGGCGTTGCCGGTTGGCCTCATCTTGAATGAGACCGTGATGAACAGTATCAAGCATGCATTCGGCCCAGAAGGTGGAAGGATACGGGTGCGCCTGGTAGGAGGTGTCGGCTATGGTGAGGCCCGTTTGACGGTATCCGACAACGGCCGCGGCATCCAGAATCCCAACAAAAACGGATCTGGCCTCAAATTAATTGCCTCGCTTGCACGACAGATCGGCGGGGCAGTTGGTCAGGAAAGCAGCGACAAGGGGACGACGACGTCGCTCACCTTTCCATTGATGACGTGATTTTTCAGCACCGAACAAACACGGTGAGACCATTCGTTAAGGCGAATTAGGACACTTCGAAACAGCTTGCACTGGGGCGATACGGAAGTGCCCGAGGAAGCTGATGCGCCCTCCGGTTGGGGGGCGCCGCGATAGAAGTCGGAGAACGTCAGTCAGCGCATTCGTTCCAGCCATCGCTTTTTGTCTTCCATGCGGAGAAGCCGGGTGCGCGGACCGGTCGAACGGCTTTTGCCCAAGCACGAGCGGGACCACAGACGCGCGTTCGTTGCTGCTCGTGGGTCCACGAACGGACCGCCCGGCCCAGTGACGCCCCACAGCAATTGGCGGCCCGCAAAAGGAACTATCAAGGGCTTGGCGTTCCTTACGACCTCGTTCATATTTCCGAGAATCCAACGAGCGCCGCGAACGGCTGACTTAAGCTGCTCTCAAAGTCGATGTATATGCAGGTTAGGCGGCGCGCCGGACCCCATCCATACTTTGCTTGATCTGCTTTGCGGTCTCATCGGCCATTTTGAGCGACATGTCGGCTATCCGACGGCTGCTCTCCAGGGCGGTTTCGACGTTCTCCCGCACCATGTCGGTTTGTACGGCTGCAAAGTCCTGAGGAGTTCGACAGGTCCACAACTGGCTCATGCGATCCATATTTTTCTCGACTTGATGCCGAACCATCTGAAAGTACTCTCGAGACACCCCATCCATCGCTCTGGCAGCAGCGGTACCCGTATAGAGTAGGGTTTGCGCATTGCGGGTGGACCGTTCCGTTGCCTCTTCCACCCCTTCTCCTGATAAGCCCAGCGTACGACCAAACTGCTCGGTAGACCGTCCCATGACCGAGGTCGCCGCTTCCAAGCCCAACCGCCATGCATTTTGTAACGTCGTGACGTTTTGCCTGAGCAGCTCTGCACTTGCTCGAGCTACTTCCTCTCCGGCATCAGCCGCAGCTTGCCCGACACGGGCTGTCTGATCGGCGGCTGCTTGTCCGATGCGGCTGGTCTGCTCAGCGGCCCGCTCGCCGGCGCGGTGGGCTGCATCTTCCATGCCTTGCCTGGATTTATCCTCGCGAGGGTTTGCCATCATTGTTCTCCGATGATTGCCCCAGCTCCTTGTCGAGCAACGCGATCTGGGTGGGACCGTTCCAAGCCCGCCGGTTTTTCCGTGATCCTCGATTGTCTCTTAGGAACGACGGCTACATATCCCGGTTATGCCGCAGACTGGCTCTTCGCTTGCCGCAATTCGGTTGGCTATTCACGTCTCGAGGCTTAATTAAAATGCTCTCTGATGGGTTTGTCTTTCTCGTCGTTGCCGGCATTCTTTCTGTTCTAGTGATCGGGAATGTCGTGTTCTCGTTCGTGGCGGAACGGCGGAACCCACCCATCGGTAATTTCATCGACTGCGAAGGCGTACGACTCCATTACCTGGAGCGTGGTGATAAGGCGGCGCCGCCCGTCGTGCTGTTCCATGGTAACGGCTCGCTGATTCAGGATCTAATCATCAGCGGTCTGGTGGACCGTCTTGCTCGCCGCAACCGCGTTCTATGCTTTGATCGGCCGGGCTTCGGATACAGTCAGCGGCCTCGCGTGCGCATCTGGACTGCGACAGCCCAAGCGGCGCTGTTCGTGAAGGCTCTTCATCATCTCGGCGTGCGCGATCCTATCGTGCTGGGCCACTCATGGGGTGCGCTGGTCGCCATCGCCATCGGATTGCAGGATACCTACCCCGTCCGTGGGCTTGTGCTTGCGTCCGGTTACTACTTTCCGACGGCGCGGTGGGACTTCTGGATGATGTCTGGTCCAGCGGTACCGGTGTTGGGTGATATTATGCGCTACACGCTCGCGCCGGTTATCTCGTGGGCCATTCTACCAATGCTACTGCGCAAGATGTTCGCGCCTTGCGCCGTTCCTGCGAATTTCAAGGATAACTTCCCAGCCGCCCTGACGCTCCGGCCGAAGCAACTGAGGGCCGCTGCGGAGGAAAGCGCTTTTCTCATTCCGGAAGCAGCGCGACTTCAGTCTCGCTATTCAAGCATTCGATGCCCGATTCATATTTTCCACGGAACAGAGGACCATCTCATCGAATCCGAACAGGCTCGACGTCTACACAAAGTACTCAGTCGCTCCAACCTGCACCTCGTGAATGATGCCGGGCACATGGTGACTTATGTCGACGGTGACACCATTGTGCAAGCCGTGAATAGTCTCAGCGTTTGCCTAGAGCAGCCGTTGCGGATTATCCCGTCACGAGATGAAAACGGAAGATCGCCTGGCTGATCCAGTCGAACGAAGGCCATCAATATCCGGCACGACGGGCGGCGGCGCCCGCCATCGCTGAGAACGCCGGTTGCGCTCCGCCTTCCTCAGGAATGGATCAGCGCCCGTGCAACGACGCGGTTCAGGCAAATCAAAACTCTAGAGCAGCGCCTGAAAGAACAGGCCGCGCGCCTGCGTGATGAGCCAACGCGTTCCGCCAGGGGATGAACGCGACAGGATCATTCGCCGGGCGCGGCAGACAGAGACTGTTGTTCATATGCAGGATTGGCTGGGTCACCGGGACTACGGCCGCCGAAATGATACGACGTTATCCGACCGTGAAAGGATTCCAGATGGTAAGCAAGCACCGGATGACGATCCGGAAGATTGCGCACCGAGCAGGCCCGGCAGGTTGCCGAGGAATACGGTAAGGACCAGCGCGAGATTATCAAGAAGCTGCACACGCCCCTCAGTAACTAACTCAAACTTGTGGGTCCGAAGATAGGAAGCGCGCCGATAATTGGAGGCCTTCTAAGTTTGGAAACGAACCATCTCCAGCCAACTTCGTCTTACATGGACGGAGGTTGGCCATGGATCAGCTCGAGGACCCCCGCGACCTGGAGCGCAAGATTGAACAAGCTAGCCGTATAGCCTCTCGGGTAACAGACCAGACGACCTATCAGCGCCTTACCGCTTGGGTCGATGAACTAAGACAGAAACTGCAAAAGCACCTTGCTGCTAGGCGATCTAAGGAAGAGATTAGAGCGCGCGCTCACGAACTATGGGAGCAGCACGGCCGCCCGGTTGGCCGGGACGAGGAGTTTTGGTTACAGGCAGAGTCGGAGCGCGGGAAATCTCAAGACGAGTAGCTTCAGGTCGTGCGGATGGGCTGTGCTGATTACGAGAAAGGCGACCGCAATCAATCCCAGCGCGAGAGCTGCGATAATCATGGGGAGCCTCCATTCCCCCCAAAGCCGCTTCAGGAGCGGGTAGCGTCCAAGGCCACTTTGAGAGGTCAATCTCAGCACAAAATGAGCCCATCCGTCCGGGCTGTGGCGCGGACAGGGGGCATATGGCAAGAGCCACAGGCTCTAACAGCGCTCTCGGCGAAGAGCGCCAACGGAAACGCAGCGAGATCCATCGCTTGGGTAGCGATTTGAGGAAATAGGTATCACCACCTAACGATATACGAACTCCCGACTGAGCAAAGTGTGTCGCGGTCAGCGAGTCGAAGAGCAGTTCGCTTTGACTGTGAAAGGGCGAAGGCGGTCGCCGCCACCGGGCCGCCGCAACTTAGGTTCTGCAATCTGCCGGCGCATTGGAGCGGAAGCCCGCAACCCTCGCGTCGGGAGTCGGGTTTTCGGCGACTAATGTCGCCGCTGAATGCCCGCGGTTATGTCCACCTCGCTCTCCTGGGAAATTCGCCAAGCTGTGATGCCGAAGTAAGCCGTCAGCATGAGACAAGCCGCGATGAGAAGTGAAAACGACAATCGACCCACTGTCAAAACCCTGCCAAGCCAACCCCGCTTGGAAGACAGGCGAAGCACTATCCGGTGAGTCGAAAAGCGCAGAGGCGCTGACCTAATGAAGGTTTTCCCCAGAACAGCATGCAACGCCCTCGCCGCTATAGCTGCTCCGCATGCCGGCCATTACGCGCTTTCCGATCGCGGCACGATCGCAAAGCCTCTTTCGATGGCGGCTTTAAACAGGGTTTTGAGTCCGGGCTCTGCCAGCACTTCGTCAGCTGCACTAAACGGCACAACTTCTTGCCATTTCGATCGCGGCCTCGCTTCAGGAAGGGCGGTCAGCGTCATGGCATAGGCTACGCGCAGTTCTCGACCATCAAGTGATTGCTCGACGTACTTTCGGAGCCTGTTCACGTCTCCACCTTCAACGCCAGCGTGCGGGGTTCTGCAAGACGATCCAAATGAGGAAGACCAAAGCTACAATAACCCAGATTTGAATTTTCAGCTTGCTGGGCCACTTTGAATTTTTCACTGCCTTCGCCTTCAACCCCTCTCTACAAGCCGCGGGCACTGGCTAATAAGTCAGCACCAACAATCGCTGCACAATCGCGCCGAGACAAACGAGTACAACGAGCAACTTGAGGAGATTCCTAAGCTTGGCGTCGGGCGCGAACTTTTCAATAGCCCAAAAGCAGATCGCGCCGACGACCACAATAATCAAAATCCCGATCAAAAGTGAAATCATTGTGCCCTCATTGTGCTGTTGATTTTCATTTGGTCTTCATCTTCAAGCCCAACTCCACAAGCCGGCGGATGGCCTCAGGGCGACCGGGGAGATCGTCCTGATTGCGGCGCCAGTCGTCTAGCTGCTTTGCTATATCAGGCTGAACGCGAACGAGCACCGGGTCACCGGTAACAGCCGCTCGCTTCTTTGGCGACTTCGTGATTTCACGAGTTGATTTGCCCATGAACCCATGATATCACGAAATCATGCGGAGGGGAAGTTTGCACACTGTCGTCTGACAATTTTAAACCAAACCTCGCACGCGCAAATCCTTCTTGCGCGGTGGTCCTTCCCTGCACATCTTCGTTGTCACCTTGCGATGCGATCATGCCTGCAGGTACTGCCAGGTATCCTGGCATATGCAGGGCGCGTCGCGCTTTGATATGTCTGCCGCGACGCCAAGCAGTCGTCAATCGGTTGTTCAATTCACCGTCCCGGAACCTGACAGTTGAGTTTCAGGGGAGCGAACCACTACTGGCGTTCGATCGGATCCGTCACATCATCGAACTACCGAAACTAAAAATCTGCAGCATCAACGGCCGCATCACCTTCAGTGTTACCTCGCCTTAGCGAGCGAAAGGCTGATCCTTGTGACGACAGCATCCCATTGACGGTCTTCCGCGGCAGGATAATTGATCAAGACGCAGTTCATGTATTCGTTGGCCCGGTTGCAGCGGTTATACCAGGTCCGCCCATTTCGAATGCTGGACACTGCGAAGAAACGTGGCGTTACCCTTTTGTACTGGATACCGGCAGGCGGCCGCCTCTTCGCAAGAAAAATGGCAGGTGAGTCATTCTCAGGATTGGGAACGGACTGCACGGTCAGGTCTGCCCGATGGTCCTTTGTAAAGAATCGCCGTCCAGTGCCGCCATCCGGCGGGCCCGCGTCCTCTGTGAAAATAGTCACCGGAATATCTACTTTCGCTCCGGTTTCGGGAATGATTTACTTTCGCCATTCGGTGGTGTCCGCAAGGACCGCCGCCGGAAGGAGGATGACAACCAAGGAAACGAGCAGCCGGTGCGGGCTCATCGAGCATCTCAGAATCGGACGAGACCAATTAGACCGTCAACTTTCGTTCTGAAGTCTGGTTCCTAGCAGTTTTTTGCGAGCTGACATGGGTGGAAGATGATTTGCATTGTTCGGTTGCAAGAGTCGGTTGACCCGTGTCGAGTGCCGGCCGTCCACCTTGCCGACCAATTCGGACGCCATGAAGCTTTAATCAAGTTTGATCATCAAGAGAGGTAAGCCGGCTCGATTGGCGGGCTCGTTCATTTCTCCAAGCGCCTGTTCTTGGCACCTTTGAGACATGCCCACCCATCCTGACAATGTCCGTTCACCGGGGCAGACCGGAAGTCGCCGTGGTTCGGCAAAACCGACGCGAATGACGCTGGAAGACATTGACCCTGTAGCTCGATCCATCTTGCTGCGAGACTTTCCGCCATCAGCCACAAGCTATAGTACTTCAACGCGAACCCACGCCGCGGTCCGTAATTCCTAAACTGCGCGCCGCACCGAGCGAAAGGTCGAGGACGCGGCCGCGAACCAAGGTCCCCGGTCGTTGATACGAACTACTACAGACTTGCTGCTCGCAAGATCAGTTACACGAACTCGTGTACCGAACGGTAGGTTGCGGTGGGCAGCGGTCAGTGAATTCCGAATGAACGGAGCACCGCTCGCTGTTTTTCCTGTCGGATATGAATAGTAAGAGGCTTTTCCAGAAAAAACCCGGTTTGACGATCGAGGGGCTGAGCGCTCTTCCGGACGAGCCGTCTCCCCTCCGGTCGGGGGTTGCTCAACTGGAGGATTCTGTCTGGGTTGGTCCCGTGCCTCGGGTGCCGGTTCTGCGTGCGCTTTTGGAATGATAGACCATCGATCAATGAAGGTCTGTGCTGAAGTAGAATCTACATGCACGCACAACCAAACCGGTACTGTTACGATTGCAGCTATTCCAAAGATAGGGCGCATGGGGCGGCCTCACATAAGTACAAATGAATAACGCGAGCTGTTGAGGCTCTGTTCCTGTCATGCAGGAATTCTCGCGGCGATGAAGGGATATAATACCGATGCTTCCAACTCATACGTCTGGTGTCCGCAGCAACAAACGCCTATTTCCGAGGTATTGCTTAAGTGAGAGTTTGTTGCTCAGATCTATGGCAGTGGAAGCGGGATTTAGACCCTCTGAGGTCCCTCCCATCAATTAGGCATTGCTCGCTCCCGGCCTTACTGCACGTTTAGCGCTGCTGATATCTCCCATTGTCGCTGCCCGGGGTTCCAGAATTAACCCGCAGCGAGCGTATCAAGCTTAATACGCGAGTTTCGTTGCCGCGTGCGAACGTAGGCCTACCATTCCGGTAGTCGTTCGGATTTGAGAGGTGTCCAGATCACCAATCAAGCGTACCGCTCGACTAGGGGCGCCGCTGTAGGCGGCGTCCCGCTCAAAATGATCCTGCACGCTTCACGGGACTGCCATGTCGAACGTCGAGCAAGTGCTAAAGTCCGCAGGTCGAGATCGTCGCGCGATCGGCCGGACGCGCATCAATCGGAGCGCAACGTTATTCTTTCATGGTGGAGCCGGTGTCTCTCCTTGCTGCGTTCGCGACGTGACGAACTACGGAGCCGGCATTCGTTTGGAGCAGCTAAACGTCTTGCCGGTGGAATTCGATCTGTCGTTCGATAATTTTCGGACGATTCGCGAGTGTCGCTTGGTCTGGCGAGACGCTGACTTCATCGGCGTCGCTTTCAGGACCTGATCTTTGGGATACAAAGCATGACGAAACGCGAACGCGGCGATCTAATCTATGGGGTCGTCGCGAGTGCGCTCGCATTTGTATTCATGATCATCATGATTTTCTCGCAATGATGGTTTCGCTTGTCGGAGGTTACGCGGCGGCGCGCCGGCTGGCGCCGCATGCCTGGTCGCTGAACAGCGAACACTGACCCAACGTAACCCCATCGCCCCGCTTGGTCTTGGAACCGGGGCCACCGGCTAAACGTTGTCATAGCTAGAATTCCAAACTGCGCAATGACGCAGCAGGCGGAGTAAGACGCATGGATACCACCACACTTCTCATCATCGTACTTCTTGTTCTGCTGCTTGGCGGCGGCGGTTGGTACGGCCGAGGACGCTGGTATTAAAAGTTGGCTCGATCTGTGATCGATCTCTCAGCGTGACCAAGACGACTGCATGATCCCCGATGGGTGAAGGATCGCTACATCGATGAGCGACGGCTTCGAGCGCCCAAGGTTCAAGTCGACGCCCGCCGGGGAGCGGGAACTTCCGATTGCAAGTCAAAGGCCGATAAGCGGGGATTGGCTCAATCGTCAACTTCTTGTTCACCAATAATTGCCACCCTGATTGTCGCCTTACCGTAAAGCCGCCCCCGATCGGCCCGGAGGCGGCTTTTTGTTTTATCCGGGGCGCGCGAGACTGCGCAGAGTTTTACGATCACGGTTTCGAAGGTACTGGCCGGTCAAGTTGATGGGCGAGCAACGCTCGCCGAACTCACGCGACAGGTTTCTATTCTCATTTCCAGTGGCCCCGATTGGACCGATCGAACCAAGCGGTTAGCTGCGCTTGGGCCCGGCCTGAGCATCTTCGGTTCCCATTGTGACTGTCGATGGTGGCGGTTGGCAGATTACCGACGCGGGCCGGACGGTTCTATTGTCACTCGAAACTCCAGCCTCGTCCTCCAAGCCGCGACTGTGGCGGGCGGAAGGTTGGGGCCGCTTCTTGTCCCACCACCCAGTTGAGACCTTACTACATGAACAGAACGGCCGCGGTTAGCGCGACTGGGACTAAGCCAGTTACGGTAACCTTGGAGCCGGCCCGGAAAGGGAGTGGATAGTAGGGTTACGAACCATCGTTAGGGGCTTTCGAGGGACATAACCAGCGCGTGGCTTGGCGTGTCGCGTCCGTCAGTGATTGGGAGCCGGGGCACTTTTGCCGGCGGAGTTCTTTCTGCGCGTTGCCTAGCTGTGTGATGTTTGTGTGATGTGCAGCACGGCGGCCATTCTGATCACAGCGTATCCCTTAGTCACGGCTGGCGGGGATTGTCTCGCCGCAGACAGAAACAGGAGACATTCTATGAGCAATCAGGCTTCCATGCTGACCGAAAGCGATCTTGAAGCTGTCTCGGGCGGCCAGGATACGACGGTACGTTTCAAGATCTTCGGAATCAGGATCAGCATCAGCACGACGGATGGACCCAACGGGCCGATCACCTGCACGACCGTTCGCGGTTCCGATGGCAAGGGCAGCTCAACCTGCACCATTCCGGTCTAGCAGAGGGCCCAGCCCTAACCGGCGGGGCTTTCTTCTTGATGTTAGGAACGATCTGGGGCCGCAGGAATCGACTCTGCGCTCCCGGGTAGACTCCTCAGCCTCCGACCGGGAGAAAACCCCACCTGGGTTGGCGGCCTGCAGCGTTGCGCTGGGGCCGTTTGCGCGATTCCCGTTCCGATAAATGTTCAAAAGTGAACAAGGACAATGCCCGCGGGTCGGGATGCAGCGCTCGAGCGCGACGCTACGCATCGGTCGTCAGTGGGCTTGGGGTGGATCTCGCCATTTGGGTCGGGGTCTTGCCTTGCATGGGTTGAGGCCAAACGATTCGGGGGACTTGGAGGGTTCTTCGGCCGGGCGACTGGGCTCCGCCAAACGCTTTCCCCAATGCGGGTCTTTGCGATTCGGATTTAACTGCGTTGCCAGCCCAGACTAACCACGATTTGTGATCGTTATTGTAGTGGATTGAACGAGTAAGCTACGCCGATCTTCCCTGACTGTATTGATAGATCGTATTGGGTCTGTCGCTGATATCCCTGAACGGTTGTACCTACGCCACCGGCGGACTGGAATCTGAATCGGTCAGACGTCCGGGCGCTTCCTAAATCTGTGTATCTGTATTCGGCCCTAACTCCAATTCGTGCCCAATTTACGTTCTATGCCTGCTCCGGCAGTCCAGCCGCTAGCCAAAAACGATTCTTCAGGTTGAAAGAACGCATTGTCAGTAACATTGCGCGCTTCAAACTGGGCAAGCGTCCAACCTCCAATTCCGTAAATCAGCGTCTGATCGGTTACGAGAACGCCAGCGCGAAGCAACGCGGAAGCCATCCAGCGTGACGCAACCTGAGGCCGGAAGTCCGAAAACGCGGTTTGACCATTCGGATCGCATTGGTAATGAGAATTTCAACGGCCTGGTCTGACATTTGATGCCTCCAATATTCGGCAAGCCTAACACTAATTGGAGTCAATTTTGCTCCGATTTCGTAAGGGTGGGCAAACGCAATTCGTTCACCTTCGCCATCGGATCGATCCTTGATTGAGCGTGCGAATGCAACACCAGAATCCCTCGTCGAGCGGTGATGCGATCAAGGAACGAGCCGCGCAATATGTGCGGATGTCTACAGATGAGCAGGACTATTCGCCATTCAATCAAGAGAAGGCCATCGCGGCGTACGCGCTTGCACACAATATTATGGTCGTCCGCAAATATGCTGATGAGGGACGAAGTGGATTAAACCTCGATAGTCGGCCGGGTTTCAAAGAAATGCTTCGCGACGTTCAGGCCGGTCAGACGCACTATAGTATTATCCTGGTCTACGATGTGAGCCGCTGGGGCCGATTCCAGGACGTGGACGAAGGCGCATATTACGAGCAGATATGCAAGAAGGCTGGTGTTCGTGTCATCTTTTGTGCCGAAGATTTCAAGGACGATGGCAGCTTGGCTTCCACGCTCCTCAAAGCCATGGATCGTGTCGAGGCCGCCAAGTATAGCCTAAGGCTATCAACACGGGTCTTTGCTGGTCAGTGTAACTTGGGCAGTCGTGGCTTTTGGCAAGGCGCGCCAGCCGGCTATGGCCTAAGACGGGCGTTGTTCGACGCCAGCGGCTCTCCAAGAACAATTTTGGCAGCGGGAGAGCGCAAGTTCATTCAATCGGATCGCGTCATTTTGCATCCGGGGCCGGCTGACGAAGTCGAGATAGTACGGCGCATCTTTAGATCGTTCGCGTTGGATGGGAAAGGGGAGATCGCAATTGCCAAGGAATTGAACGACGAGGGTCGTGTAAATCAATTCGGGCGCCCGTGGAGCCGCGGTACAATCTCGCACATTCTCTCAAATGAAAAGTATATGGGCAACAACATCTACAATCGGACCTCTCACAAATTGAAGGGCAAGTGTGTCAAGAATCCTCCGGAGATGTGGATCAGATCCGCCAACGCATTTGAAGCGGTGGTTGATCCAATACTTTTCGATGCGGTCCAGCGGAAAATGGGGGAACTCACTTATCGCAAGTCTAATCAGCGCATGCTTGACGATCTGCGCTCCCTTCTGGCGTCCAAAGGACGCCTGACGAGCAAGCTGATCGATGACGCCGAGTTGCTCCCCTGTTCTGGTTCATATCACCAGCGTTTCGGCAGCCTGTTAAAGGCCTATGAGCTGATTGGATATCAGCCAAAGATCAAAGTCGCAGCTATCGCCGCCAGGCTAGAGGCTCGAACAAAACGTCGTCGTATTCTCTCCGACATTTTTGCGGATCTGGAGCGTTCGGGTCTGGATGTCCGCTTCGATTGGGGAAAGCGGGCGTATGTCGTGAACAGTAAGCTTACTGTCGCAATCTACTTGCTCCGACGTCTTAGAGGGAAGCGCGGCCCTCCGCAGTGGACGATAAGACAGCGTAGGAAATCTAACACGAAGCTCGTAATCGGCGTTCGTACGGACGCGGCTAACGATAGCGTCCACGATTACCTGCTGCTGCGCCCTGCTGGATTGTCCGCTCGATTGAGAAACTCGGACGTGAACGTAGAGGATCTTGGGGCAACCAGCATTGAGACTATCGCCGATCTGACGAGAACATTACGCGATGCTACCACCGCAGCTTAAACCAAGCCTGGAGCGCCAGCGCCGCGACAAAGAGAAACGACGCAAGTAGGCCGACTATGCCTGATGGTCGCCGCGCGAAATACAGGCTGACCAAGGTTATTACTGCCGCCAGTTTGCGGCCGAAAGCCCGTTCCAGGCGGGGAGCATTGGCGAGCACGATCCCGACTTCGGATTCATCAGACATGGCTTCTCCTCCGGCACCTGCGATTGCAGGGCCGCTACATAGAGTTGAAAGGATCGACGGGCCGCTCGGAATCCGCACATGGCGAACTCAGGGAAGTGGCATTGAAATAATGTGCCGGTGATTTGCCCGACGGGGCAAGTCCTTATTTCCGCAATTTGTGTTCGACCGCGCTTCGAGTTGAACCAATGTGTGAGCCGATTGTTACAGGTGCGCGACTTCACCGGAGGGAAATCCAATGCGCGCTCTTGTCCTCGCCAGCATTTTATTGGCCTCGTCGAGCCTGTCGTCATTCGCCCAGGGCGAAGGGAAGCCGCCGATTTCGCCTTCGCAAAAGCACGCCTACTCAACCCGCCCCATCTGATCCGAACGTCCAGCAACCGCGCGATCAACGGACCGACCGGGATCAATCCAGAGGCGACGACCGCGAGATAGGTCCCGACTGGAGGATGCGCCGGGGTGACAGGGACCGCATGGGACGGGACGACCGGGAAGTGGATCAAGACATGCAGCGCGGGAACCGTGGGGAATATCGGGATCGCGACAGGGATCGCGGTCGATACGGCGATAATCGCCGGGGTGACGGGGAGCGCACGGGCCCGGACGACCGGGAGGTCGGTCAAGGCATGCGGCGCGGCGACCGCGACGAATATCGCGATCGCGACAAGGATCGCGGTCGATACGGTGATCGAGGCAATCGGGACAATCGAGGCTGGAATCGTACGGATCGAGACTATGACTATCGAAGCTACGATGAAGATCGGCCTCGGCGGCGCGTCAAGGTCTGTGTCGAATACGACAACGGCGACGAATACTGCCGCTATCGGCAAGGCCGCTGATCTCACGCCGGTACTGAGCAACGAGCTGTTGCGGATCGCAGCCGGAGAGTTCTGCTGCTGCTCGTCGTGATCCGTTTTTGCGCTTTCCTCTTTTTCTGCCTTGGTTAGTCCCCTCTTGCCGAGACGAAAGACTCTTTTGAACAAGGCGGTGCACACGCCCCCGGTCGGCCGACCCAGTAGCGGTGTAGGCCCTACTACGCCACCGGATTGCTCGGTGATCGATAGAGGGGGCATCCACGAGCACACCCGGCAGTCCTGGACGCGTAGCCGTTGCGGGAGTGGCCGCGATGTGAGGCCGGATAGAAACCTAAGTCCCACCTCCATTGCTTTGCGTGCACCGGCAAGCCTGACTGGACAGCGATGGTCCCAACCTGAACGTTAATAGACGTGCCAGGTGTCGGAGCGTTCGGGGTGAGGGCGGTCCGCGCTGATCTCAGCATGATGGCTACATTGGCGGCAGACCATCGAAGGTTCTGTCATCGTGCACGATCCGATCGTAACGCCCATCTCTTGCGAGATGGGCGCTTCGCATTGACGTTCAGTCCTTTTTGGGTGGAGTTGGAGCCGCTGTCAGCATCCGGGGCTTCCATTTGCCGTCTTCTTTGACATAAGCGGCGGTCCACGTGCCAGCCGAGTCCATCGGCTCGCCCTTGTCGTTCTTGCCGGTGACGCGGAATTTGCCCATCGCACCGGGCGTGTCGTTGTCGATCTGCCACACTTCATCGACTGTGGCTTCAAGCTTGTTCATACCGGCCTTAAAAGTACCGCCGTAGTAGGCCGTAATTTCGTGTTTCCCCGCCGGATTAACGATGAACCCATCCTTGGTGAACAGCGCCGCGATGCAGGCGGGGTCCTGCTTGCTGAAGCAATCCATATAGGCGGAAGCTATTTTGCTGACTTCCTGCTTCATATCATCGGCAGATGCTGGAGCCGAAAACGCAAATGGGATGCTCAATGCCAATAAAACTGAACGTTTCATTCCCATTCCTCCCTACCAGGTGGTGCGAAATTGCACCGTGACGCTCACCGTGATGGGCGCTGCGTTGCAATTCATGGTACGCCGGTCAACCGCCTGCACGGATTGGTGCGTAGAGCAAGCGTGATCATCCAAGCCAATAAGTCGGCTATCGTTGCGAACATGATGTCGTTTTTCCGAAAGGGGCCTTCCTCCACGATCATACCCTCATGCGGCGCAAGGTAAGCTTAAGTTTCTTCGCCTTGGCTTGGACGCCCATAAAAGACCTGTGAAGTTCTTTGCCGATGCTGCGGGCGTCTTTTCCGGCCTGAGCCATTGAACGTAGTGCCGCCACTTCCGTTTCCGTCCAGCGACGCGTCTTGTATGGCGCCCGCCGGGTTATCATTTGGCCTTACCTCAGCCCAAAATCGACAAGCCGGTCGCTCCCGAGGGAGCATTGATGAAATCAAGATGGCCAGTTGATGGGCGAGTGCTGCAGTCGTCGCTTGATCATTTCCTCGCGTAGTTTGTCCGCCCGTTCCCGAACCCTGGGGCTCGCCGTGAAATGCTCTTTATGCTTTCGATCGGCGTCGGCTTGTTGGCGGATGCTTTCATAATAATGCGCGATGCTCTCATCAGAAATTCGCTCGAAACTCATAATCAAACTCCTGCCTTAAGTGGTGGCCGTCGAACGTACGGGTGCGCGGCCCGCAGAAAAGCTTACCACGTTTTCCCAATGTGGGAACTGGCACACAGTGCTCGACGCGACAAAGTCAGACAATGCTACCCACGCTTCGCAGATTCGGTCATGGCTGAACCCTCCACGCGGCCTACGTGGCCCGCTATAACGGCGGGCGCCCCGGGGTCGACGGCTCTCGTCGATCAGTATCGCGAAGCCGATAACGTTCGGCGCGACAAAGATCCCGACAAGATCATGGCTCTTGGTCGTGCGAACTAGAATTCTGCCCCGCATGGTGAGTCCGCAAGACTGGCAACAAGGGAGCAGGGGCGATCAAAATGCACATCAGCGGGTAGCGAAAACCGTTCCAGGTGAACAGCCGAACTCGCTTGCCCTCCCGTTGAGTGATAAGCCAACAGCCATCGTGCCTGATCTCGTGGAGCCAGTCTTTGGGAAGGGGGACCTCGGTGCCGCGGGGCGGAATGCAGGGGGTGGATCTCGCCCTGGCCCGGACAATACACAGACGACCTCTAATCGCAGAGGCCGAGCGTCTCATGGCCACCGCTATCGAAAGATAAGATCTGCCGCTGTCTCGTAATTCAAGCAGCCGGCGATCATCCTCCTCCGTCCAAGGCCTGTTCCTACTTCCAACCATCGCAAGTTTCACGACGTCAGGGCGATACGACGAGGCGTTAATTCAAGGCGCAGGGCTCCGTTCCAACCGGGAGGCAAGCGCCGGAACGAATCCTGGGTCGGGGTCTTGCCTTGCATGGGTTTGTATTTCTTTGACATTCAAATAGGGGACGCGCCGCGGTCCGTTAATGAGGAAGGCGAGCGCTTTCCCGATCTCGATGCCGCTCGTGTGGAAGCCGGCTTGGCACTTTGCAACTTAGGGCGGGATTTGATGCAGTCTGGCCAGACGGTATCGGAGATCACGATTTGGGTCAGAGACGAGATAGGCGAGGTAATGCATGCCAAGCTGGAGTTCCGAATAAGCCGGCTGAATTGATTCCAACTATTTTCAGGGGTGCCGGGACGATTGGCACCTTACAGAGGTCGTTTCCTTCATCGTCCACTACGACGAGGCAACGAGGTGTGTCGCCGACTCAACAGCCATCGCATTCGCAATTTGGTGCGCCTGCGTCCGCGGAAGCGCGATAATCGCACCCATCGTTCCTCACGGGCAGAAGGTTTCGGATAGTCTTTGAATTTTAGCTGCCAGCCAAAGTAACCCATTGACCGGCTTGCACACGCATCACAAACACGGCCGGACCTGAGACGCTCGTCTTATAGATGAGGGCCTCACTCTCCCTGATATCGGCGAAATCTTTGCCAAAAGCATCAGTAACATTTGTCTTGTGTGTGATCGCGAGGTTATTCAACCCTGCCTTGGGAGCCGCGTCGACAAGCTCGCGAACGGCGCGTCCGGCCTTGGCGTTTTTGCCATCGGGGTTGGCCATCCCCGAAGCGCTACCTGAGCTGCTGTCGGTCAATGCATCCGTTGGGGACACTTCCTTGCCGCCAATCAGCTTTCCGGTTTCGACGGCGCGATGAAGGCGGCTCGTGTAGACGTCGCCGATCGGCACACCCAGCTTCTTCAATGCTGCGCCGATCTCGCGCGCGGTGTTGCGGCCTTTCTCATTAAGTTGCCGTTGCGCACTCATGTCGTCGAATTTGAAGGGAAAGACGTCCTTCTGACTATCGTCGGTAGCGCCATGTCGAAATACGATCACGTAGCCGCCGTTTTTCAGCGAAGAGACGAGGCCATCCAGTTCGGCCGCTTCAGCTCGCGGCAAGACAACAAACAGAACAGCGATGAGCAAAAAGAACAATCTGGCGCGGCTCAAATTTCTCTCCTCTCAATAGTTTGGTCACGAAAGAGGGTAAAAGAGCGTATGCCTAAGCCTCCGTCAACTGTTTAGGAGTTAAGCTCGTAAGGTAAGTGGTGCAGTCCGCGTGAAGCTCGTCAAAAGAAAGCACCTCGGGGAGGCCCGCTTCCGGCACTTTCCGGACCAGGAAGGACTGCCTGGCAATGTCGCGTTTGATGGGTTGAAGCGGACTTCGCACGCGTGAAGCGAGGTTCTGAAAATGACCCATAGCCAACTTGCGGCCAACGACAGCCATGTTTCTGAATTGGTCCAAGGTCACGATCCGTTCCTACGGGCGGCAAGGTACTAGCCTGTTTCGCCCCCTACCCAGTTTGAAATGCCGTGGCCTGATCTGAAGAGTGATGTCTGTGTGACGTTCAGCACAGCTGGGAGAAACGGAGCCCGGGTACTCTTCGATCACGGATTGAGGGATGCCCCTCCCGAGCAACAGGAGAACTGCAATGATCAATTCAAAAGACGAAATTTCGTACTCGGAAATCGACGCGTTGACGGATGCCGAACTGGAGGCGATCAGCGCCGGGGGCATTATCAGCTGGCTCCGTGGCCTCTTTGGAGGGCCCGGCGACCTTCGCCGTTCGACCGACCGCCCGACTGACCCCGTTCATAAATAATGGAACGGCAGGAGAGAGACATGACCAAGTCTATCCATGAAGCCTGTGAGCTGAGCATCAACGAACTCGATGTCGTCAGCGGTGGTAGTATGCTCAGCATGGCAATCGATGCCGCCGAAAAGTACTTGCAAGGTTTGGGCGGCCGTTTGATGGACGCCGTGCACCAGCCGGTAACGTCAAAACCATCCATGAGCCTGCACATGCGATAATGCCGGTTCCGCAAACCCGAATTGAGAGGCCGCCTCAAGTTGGCCTCTCATTTGTCGGTGCGATCCCATGTCGCCTGCTGGCATTTTTGAGAAACATCCCTGCTTGCCTTCCGGATGTCTGCTTTCGGGGGACTCGGAGTTGCGTTTCGCGCCCGTCAAGGCAGCTTTGACCCCAGAGCGGACAAACCTCTGGCACACATTGATTTCTTTCGGTTGGCGTGTAGAACGGTGATCGGGTGCTCGCTGCATGTGGCAGTGACAGGTCAAAGCGATGGTCGGGCCGCCACGCGGAAAGCGTGCGCCCCAATGAACCGTCCGCCATCAGACGAAAAATTTCTCCGTGCCCAATCCCTCGCCGGGTGGGCTGTGAATGTGCCCCTGCTGCTTGTTGTCGCCGCAGTGGTCCTCTCGGGCGTCCTGTTCGCACATCCAGCCGCGGCAGCATCCACGACCGGCGTGTACTCGGCTCAGCCCATCTACCTGTTCGGCGTTCCCATTGATTTCATTCTGTTCGGCCTGACGCTGCTCGGCGTCGCCGTGTTCCACCACAAGACGCTTGAGGTGGCGTTGACCGGGCTCGCGGCCGTTACGCTTTACAAGCTGCTGTTTACCGGCTTCCGGCAAGGCGGGGGCCTGATAGGCCTGATGTTCCAGCTTCACCACGAATGGATTGTTCTCGCCAATTTGTTTCTGCTGCTGATGGGTTTCGCCATCCTGTCGCGGCATTTCGAGAACAGCCGAATCCCCGACGCGATGCCCGCGGTCCTGCCAGACGGCTGGAGCGGCAGCCTGGTTCTGCTTGCCATTGTTTTCGTGATGTCGGGCTTCCTCGATAATATTGCCGCGGCCCTGATCGGCGGCACGATGGCGCGGCACGTGTTCAAGGGCAAGGTACATATCGGTTACCTTGCCGCCATCGTTGCGGCCGCCAATGCTGGCGGCGCTGGCAGCGTCGTCGGCGATACCACCACCACCATGATGTGGATCGACGGCATCGGCCCGCTTCGTGTCATCGAGGCCTACGTCGCCGCCGTCGCCGGCTTCCTGATCTACGGGATACCGGCTTCGCTGATCCAGCACCGCCATTCTCCAATAGAGAAGGATGCCCAGCGCGGCCGGTACATCGATTGGACCTATGTGGGAATTGTCGCTGCAATCCTGACCATCGCCGTTGTGGCCAACGTCATCGCCAACCTGAAATTTCCAGCGGTGCTCGATGCCGTCCCCGTGATCGGACTTGCGGTGTGGATCGTCATTCTCGCGGCCGCGCCGCTGCGTCGGCCGGATTGGGCGATCATGCCGGAAACGTTCAAGGGCACGGTCTTCCTTCTGGTCCTTGTCATCAATGCGTCCTTTATGCCGGTCGAGGAATTGCCTGTCGCCTCGTGGCAAACCGCGCTGGGGCTCGGCTTCCTGTCTTCGGTGTTCGACAACATCCCGCTGACGGCGCTTGCGCTCAAGCAGGGCGGCTATGACTGGGGTTTTCTTGCATATTCCGTGGGCTTCGGCGGTTCGATGATCTGGTTCGGCTCGTCTGCCGGGGTCGCGATCTCCAATATGTATCCGGAGGCCAAGTCGGTCGGCCTGTGGCTGCGCCACGGCTGGTTTGTCGCGGTTGCGTACATTGTGGGCTTCTTCGTTATGTTCGCCATTGTTGGTTGGAATCCTGACCCTCCACACAAAAAGCGCGCTGAGCTAGATGTGAACTATCAACTGAGCGTGGCTGGCCAGCTGTAAGGCGAGCCTAGCGCGGATGGAAGGTCGGCATTTGGTCAGCTGCTCCGCGATTATTTCTTCGTTCCCGGCACCGGACGCGAACCCTTCGAGAAGCCGTTAGATAAGTAGCTATGGGCCCTTCTTTTCGTCTGCGTTCAGGGCGTCTCTTAGCGCGTCTCCGCGGCCGAGAAGGCCAAGTTATCCAGCTCTTGGGTCTCCAGCAGGGCGGGTCGCTTTAACAAACGATCCCAAACCATCCACTTGTCGCCACTACCATTCTGTCTGACGAGATAGCGGAGCAGCGCTGGCTCGACCATGGATGTTCTACTAGTCCTTTTTATCGGGCCGATGAGTGACGGCCGAACCCGCTGCTGTCTTGAAACTCATTTAACCTACGCTGGGTTGCAATGCGAGGGCAAGCAGGGTTTCCGATTTTCTGACTTCCTGGCCGGGCCACCTGGATTCTGAACGCGAAGGGTTCATTGCCCCCTTTGTTCTTTAGAAAAGAGCCGGTTCAAGAGACTGCAAAACGCCCTGGCATTAGCCTCGCTCAGTGAACGGAGCTGGTGCGTTCCGACCTCTGCGAAGTCATCCTCGTTTCGATCCCAGACTATCCAGTTGTAAATCAGGTCGGGAAACGTCTCGAACCGTTGATCGATCTCTTCCAATTCGCGCCTCTTATACCGCGGGTGCTTATATCGTTGGTCGTCAAAGAATTTGGCAGCAATTTGGCATATCGTTTTTTGTCCGAGGGGGACTGCACAAAGGCTGCAATGTCCATCGAACTGCATGGCCTCGGCAGAAGCGAGAATGGCTCGTTCCTCCTTTCAGTCTGATTTTGAGAAGGCCGCCAAAGTTGGCGGCCTCCTTCATTTGTTGATGTGATCGGGTCGCATGCTGGCACAAAGCGGACCTCCGTAAGACCGGCGTTAGTTAAATGCTAGGAACCGAACGTTCTTTCGTCACGATCGGGCTTGCTCGCGCGCCGCTGCGCTCCCAGCGGCTTATGAAACCTCTACGCGTTCATAATTCGTGAATTGTGTTTGCCCAATACTGGATCAAGGTGCGCCGCTCGATCAGATCGCGAGTGATCGAATCTGACATCCAGCCAGTGGGTGCCATGTTGCTCCGCTTCTTGTCTCGCCGCTTGGCAACGCAACGAGGCGCAAACCGAGCTGACACGGTTTCAAAAGGTGTAAGTCAGCCCTACCTAGCGTCTTTTCGACGACGGACAGAGCCGGTGCTTGAACCCGCTCTCGATGATGCGACACCATCGTTAGGTTAGCCGCTCATCAAATTTCGGGACGGGCACGCGGGCGGTGGTAGCGATTACACCGCATTTCGTTGTCAGTTTTCTGCGACCTCGCGCCGCCGCGATGGCCGCCCATGTCTCATCTTCGTGAGGAAAGACATGATGAAGCATTCGCCTGTCTTGTTCCTGTTGGCCGCCGCGAGTTTCGTCGTCTGGCTGGTTGCCGGGTTTGGTCTGGATGCCGATCTGCTTTTTGGAAAGGCGGATGCCACCACGTCACCAGCCATATCGTCCAGCGCCCCAGCTCCCGAGCCTTTGGATGCGGCTCACACCGCTAACCGAATGACGACCAGAATACTTGAACTGGATCAGGAAAAGCGTCTCGCCTTCTGGGCCTCCGTTTTGAAAAATCGAAAGCAGGCTTGCCGTGCTGTGGTTCTGGCCATGTATCAAGGAGGTACCGAATCCGGGGTCGACAGCTGGAACATTGGCTGTCGAGACGGCAACAAATATTCGATAAGCATTGGCCCCGGCGCGCGGGGCTTCGAGGCGGAGTCTCCGGTTTCAGTTTGCAATGGAAACACTTTCGCGCGACGTGCTGAATAGCCTCGGCAATGAGCGTTCAGCGCCCGCTCTATCTGCCGGCTGAGATCCGCTGCGACAGCGCCTAGTCGCCAGCGTGCGAGATTCATCATGACGATAACCCGATCGCGACATGAAACGGTCGTGTTCGAGCACCCATTCCGGATCGCGAGCGCTGAGCGGCTGTTACCGGCGGGCTCGTATGAAGTTATTATTATCGACGAAGAGTCGATTGAAGATTTACCGTTTCGGTCCTTTCGGCCCGTTGCCACCATGATGATGGTGCCTGCGCCGCCTCCCAGCAGTTCCGTCGAGGTGGTAACAATCGGTTCGATCGATTTGTCCGATGCCCGGGAGTCGATGCAATGGTGTCCCGATAGTGACGCGCCGGTCGACCGTGACGAGCATTGCGGTAGCGCCACGTCGAAAACCGGCATCGGGCTGACGCTGGCGGAGATCGAACGCAGCGCCAAGGTGTTGAGCGGTCGGCATCTGCAGCTTGAACCCGAGTTGCCCGCGACACCAGCGCAGCCATTGGCAGGCACGCTGCCAGAGCAGAAAGGGCCCCGCCGGGACCTGCGTATCGATGCTTGCCGCGGCATCGCGCTCTGGCTCATATTTCTGAATCATGTCCCCAACAACATCGGAAGCTGGCTGACGCTGCGGAACTACGGCTTCAGCGATAGCGCGGAAGTGTTCATGTTCGTCTCGGGTGTGACCTGCGCGCTGGCCTACGGCCAGGCGCGTTCGCGCGACGGTTGGAACGGCGTGATCAACCGAACGCTGCGGCGAAGCTGGGACATCTACGCCGCATTTCTGCTGCTGACCCTCGCTTGCGCCATCATGGTCTACCTCGCAGGCGGCGGCCGGGTGGCCGACGAGAGCAATACGCGCATTCTGCTGGAACATCCGGGCGCGACGTTCGCGCATGCCGCGATCCTCCAATACCGACCCGTCAACACCGACGTCTTGCCACTCTTCGTGATTTATCACCTTTTGTTCGCGCCGCTCTTGTGGCTGCTGCTGCGAATGCCGAACCTTGCGCTCTCCGCCTCGCTGTCGCTTTATGCGCTGGTGCACGTCTTCGGCTGGACCGTCCCGGCATGGCCGAACGGCGTCTGGTTCTTCAATCCGCTGGCCTGGCAGTTGCTGTTTGTGCTTGGCGCGTGGTGTGTCACGGAGGGCAACAGATACTGGCCGTGGCTAACCTTGCGCGCGGTGCTTGTGCTTGCGGTTCTCTATCTGGTTTTTAGCCTGATCATCGCATTGAGCTGGAGCGTCAAACCCCTGGAAGCGCTGGTCCCGCCAACGCTGGCGAAGCTGCTTTACCAGGCGGGCAAATCGAATCTCGATCCGTTGCGATTGCTGCATTTTTTAGCCCTTGCGATCATGGCGATATGGCTCGTGCCGCGCAATTGGCGAGGGCTGACGACGCCGGTGATGCGCGGAGCGATCCGCTGTGGCGAAAATTCGCTGGCGATCTATTGCCTCGGTGTCCTGCTGGCGCTCGCCAGCCACATCGCGCTGCTCGACATCTCGGATACGCTTCCGACGCAGATCGTGCTCAGTCTCGCAGGCATTCTGATGATGATCGCGGCTGCAACGCTGCTGAGTTCGACCAGGGTCAAACCCAGGTAGCCACACCCATTGGCTTGAGGCTACTATCTCGGAAAATGACAATGAAAGACGCAGTAGGTCACGGAGATTGACGACCGATGATTAAACGAATTGGAAGTGCACGTCCGCTCCTGCCACTTATGAGACATGCCGACCGGCCATGACGATGTCCGCTTCCGGGGAAAAACCGGAAGAGTCTTACGGCGACCAAACTGACGCGATTGACCCACATCAGACCTACAAAGGGTCGTTGAGTGATCGTTCCATGATGATCGTGCGCTCATCCCCGTAGTAGCTGTCGCGCACGGCCGTGAACCCAAGCCGCGCGTAGAACGATTCGGCGGTGACTGAGGACGGGACGGTCAACGAAGGGATGTTTCGCCCCCTCGCTGTGCGCTCAACCTCGGCCATCAGAAGCTTGCCGATCCCTTGAGCCTGAGCATCGGGAGCCACGAAGACTGTACGGACTACACTTTCGTCAAGACTTGCTGTTCCAACGACGCGATTGCCAACGGTAGCAACAAACACGGTGCGCTTGCCGATCAGTTGCAGCACGGCGCTCGGGCTGAAACTACGCTCGACCCTCTCGATGATCTCGTCTGTATAGTCCTTCGCATTCGTTTCGCGCAGTGCGCGCAAAATGACCGCGCTTATTTGGTCGGCCTCATCTTCAAGCGCAGGGCGGATACTACATTCCATTGATCCTGCATCCGAGTCGTCGCGTTCGATGCCGCCTCCCGATGGCGGCCTCGCTTATATATCAGGCCAAGCCTTCGATGTCGCCTGTTGGCACGTAGCGTCAGTTAGTGCGGTGCAGCGCGATGTCCGGAGTTGGGGGTAAAGCTGACTTGCCGTTTGGACGCCCCGACTTCTCAGTTTGACCCATAACAGACCATCTCGGGAGACAACCAATATTGGTTGATGCCGGCGTTGCGTTCTTTAACGTTCAGCTACGAAGACACGCCATTCGCCAGGGATCCCCTTAAGGGATTGGATACCGCGGTCGCCAAAACGCAACCCAGACCCGGCTACCAAATCCTTCACGGTGCTCGATACCAAAACCTCGCTTGAACCGGCAAGCGCCGCAACGCGGGCCCCGATGTGGACCGCGATACCGCCAACATCGTCGCCGATCATTTCACACTCGCCGGTATGGAGCCCGGCACGGATTTCAATGCCGAGCGGCCTGATCTCCTCGGCAATGGCGCAGGCGCAACGAACACCGCGCGCTGGACCATCAAACGTAGCGAGAAATCCGTCGCCGGTCGTTTTGACCTCACGGCCGTGAAAGCGTGCGAGATTGCGACGGATCGTGGCGTGATGATTATCCAAGAGATCACGCCAGCGCTGGTCCCCGAGTGCGGCAGCCTTCTCGGTAGAGCCGACGATATCCGTGAAGAGGACCGTCGCGAGGACACGATCGATGGCAACCGGAGCCCGTGATCCTGTCAAAAACTCCTCGATGGCATCCGCGATTTCGTCGGCGCTCTCACCAACGTAAAAAAGGTGGTCGATGCCGGGAAACTCCATGAGGCGAGCGCCGGGAATATGCGCTGCTACATCGCGTCCCCCCTCAACGCTGACAGTCTTGTCTCCGGTCCGGTGAATCACGAGAGTTGGTACCCGAACGGCCGGAAGAATCCCGCTGATTTCGATTTGGCTATTCATGCGCATGAGAGCGGCCACGGCGGCTGGGCTGGCGCCGAGCCGCTCGTTCCGCCCCCACCAGCGCTGGAAGGCCGCGTCATCCGCGCGCGTGGGCGCGAATCTCTGCAGGCTGCGGCCGGTGCCCCAAGCCTGCTCGACATAGCCGAAGAAAGCCGCGAGCGCTTCCTCGGTCGGAAGAAAACCGCGAGAAGCTGCCATAGAGGACCAGCGCGCGGCAACGGTGAGGGTAGGTCGCCGCAAATAAAATGGACAGCGGGGCACCTTCGGAAATCCCGAGCAGCGCGGCCTGCTCCATGCCGACGGCATCCATGACCGCTCGGAGGTCGTCCATGCGCTGGTCGAGGCCGGGAAGCTCAGCGACACGATCTGACATGCCGGTGCCGCGCTTATCGAAGGTCACCACGCGGGCGTAGCCGGCCAAGCGACTCAGAAAGCGAGCGAAGTCAGGTTGGTCCCAGTAGTTTTCCACGTTCGACACGAACCCAGGAACCAGAACCAGATTTATCGGGCCATCGCCAAACGCCTGATAGGCGATGTGAACGTCACCACTCCTGGCGTACTGCGTAACCGGGTGCATGGACGACCCCACTCGCGCGCGAGGATTCCTAGCTGAACTCCGACTTCCGACCTGAACCATAGCAGACAATTTCGCCCATCGGAAAACGGAAAGTCTGATGTTGGCACGAAACGGACCAGGCGGACCGGTGGAGGACGTCCATTGTTTGGGGAAGACCGGAAGTGATCGGCCTATTGCCAAACGTTGCCTTTGACCCGAAGCGGACATAGCTCCCGCTGGAGAAGGTTTTGAAGCCGCTCTTAATCTTCGATCCCGCCGACGATCACCATGTTGTCGGGCCCTCTGGCATTGAGCCTTAACGGAAGGAGCGCCTGATATGCCGGTGACTCATACCAAGCGCGCGCCGCTGGTAGCGTGGGAAACTCAACAATGAGCAGGCGGGTCGGCGTCCAGCCCTTATCGCGTCTGACTTCCCGTACGTCGATGTCGTTGGTTCGAACGATGGTTCTGCCGCCGTAAGGAATTAAAGTATTGAACGCCTTCTCCCTATAGGGCTTCATTGCTTCAAGATCACCGCCCGGTGGCACATCAAAGATTACATAGGCTGCCATCGCCTCTCTCCGAATAAGCGCTCGACGCCGCCTCCCGATCCAAAACGATCAGGAGCCGGCAAAGGCCCAAATGTTTAGCGTGGCTATCCCCTCACGCAGTTTCTTGATCGGAACGTAATCCGGCGAATTCCAGAACGCGTGAATCGCCTCCATGTTCGGAAACTCAAACATAACGACTGGCCGCTCGTCATGCTCGCCCTCCAGCACTTCCACCTTTGCACGTCTGGCAAGAAGCGTTCCGCCGAAGTTGGCGATGAACGGCACGACGGCTTGCACGTATTTCTGATACTGGGCTGCGTCCTCGATCGTACCTTGGACAATGAAATAGGCGGGCATATGAACCTCCATTCGACGTTAATGGACCCACATTTGCATACTCCGAGCGCGGAGTGCCTATTTGCCCGACAGCCGGATCGAGCCCTCCGCCATGCGCCGGCTCCACCTTCGCATTTGTAGTAACCGTCGCGCTCGACAACGAAGGTCGAGGATAACGCCACCATGCGCTCCCTAGGCCGCCGCAGCTCGTGCGACGATAGCAGTTCTACCCCGTCTATGGAGAATTTTGCTGATTCATCGAGAAGAATTGCATCGTCTGGCAACCTCGTGCGCTGATCGGGTCTAACTCTGCTTTGGCACCTTGAGATATACTTTGCCTATCCTGAGAATGTCCGTTCACCGGGGTAGACCAGAAGTCGCCGTGGTCCGGTCAAACCGACGCGAATGAGCCTTAGCGGACATGCTGCTTGTAATCTTCGATGTCGGCTTTTCGGCTGTTTGGCGGACATGGACCGCGCGCCTCGACTGAGGTCACCTTTACGCCAGGAGGCGCACGAGCCTCAACGGAACTGGAACAATGTCCATGCGAACTGATTGAAAATTGTTACGGTTTAACTGGGATAGACACAGAAGTATTCCTGGAGAAGCGTATTTATCAGGGAAGGAGCATCAAATGGATGACGAACGAAAATCATCAAAAGCGGGGGAACGGGCCGCTGAAGGCTTGCGCGAGGCGACTGCTAAGGAAGAAGCGAAAAACGAGAGCAAGACGGGGCACGACCTAGCTAAGGGCGCTGATCGCTTCGAAGAGCGCTCTAAAAGCTCCGATGGAAAAAGCGCAAAAGAAAAACAGTAGGGTGAACTATACAACAGACCCCGCGCGGCGTTTCCGTGCAAGAAACATGCAGGCCAACCGGGCCGATAGTTGGCTGAGGTGACGCGCCCTGCGAAAAGTCGAGCATGATCGCGAAAGTCCTGACGGCCGTAGCCACCTCTGCAGCCGGCGGATTAATTGGCCTGGGCTCTGAACCTTGGCCTTGGGGATTCCGTGTTTTGCTTTATTATTGGGACAAGCGTTTGATTGGATGCTTGTGTGCCTAACGCCGACGGGTTGATCGAAAACCTCACTCCATTCCGCTATTGGCACGTTTCGGACCAGACCGGCTAATCTGATGATGTCAGTTCATAGGGTAGCAAAGCGTACACTCGCGGCCTATCCATCGAGATCCACAAGATACACAACGTTAGTGTCACCTGATGGCTCGGTCGATTGCGTTGCTCGCCGATAAAGAGCTGCTTCTTCGGCGGTAGCCAATCTGACCTTCATCGTGGCCGTGGCGTCGCACAACGGCGTCCCATGAGACGTGATTGTGCTCAACTTTGTGCGTAACCTGCCGTGTTCGCAAAGACGTTCCGCGTCCGCGTGCCTCTTAGCCTGCAACGCAAGCGTTGGCCTGTCGTTGATCTCAATCGTGAATATCGAGATTGTGAAGCGGTGGTCCATTTGATCTCCGGCTTCCATTTATAGACCTACAGATCAATCCATCAGCAGATCATATTCCCGGCGCAAAACAGTTTGGACGTGAACCGCCGCGCGCGCGGCGGTATTGGCATCTGCCGTGCCCGCTGCGAGCACACACAGCGACCAGTTATTTTCAGCGTGCCTTGCAACACGATTGATCAATATGTCCTGGACGTTGTGACAGCCGGGCTGCTTTCTCACTTCTAACAACGCTCGACGCTGCAATTCCGGCATTGAAACGAGGACCTTGGGCATAGGTTGGCTCGGCTGTTTGGGGGCCGCTCGGCCCATACCTAACAAAACAAGGCCAACTCGGGTTCCTCTTGCGAGAGGCGTGCCCCGGCGAGGCATGATAGCAGGTCGATATTGCAGGTCGATCTTGCCGTCGTCACCCAAGGAACCGCGTGCAGCGTACGATGAACTGCGCCTTATCAGATTCGAAAGTGAAGCGGAGAATGTTCATGCCAAGGTAATTCGGCACTCGCGGTAGGCGAAACATCAGGGCCCCGCTTCGGGTGTCACCTCTTTGGTGGATCACGTGAGCTATCGAACCGTCGTAACACCGTTCTCGTCGAGGCGTGGGTCGACTTTCCTGTTCAAAAGAGCTGCGCAAGCGCATTTCTTGCTCGTTGAACAATCGCTGCCTATCAGCTTCCCGCTCTACCGACGCTGACAACTGGGCGTGTTTACGGTTGCTCCGCCACACCAAATAGAAAGCCAAGGCGACGGAGGCATAAAACGGCAGCAAGAAGATCATCGCCCAAACCAGGCCGATGAGAGCTGTCGCAAGCACCACTACGCCAACAATTAGTGCTATCGCGACGGGCATCAAATTCTCCGGCATGACAAGGCGGAGAGGCGACCCTTTGTTTCTGTGTATAGTTTTGAACAGTTACGACCGGCGCAGCGGGTGCGCTTCAGCGATTGCAGCTTGATTGGATCGAGATTGCACATTTTCAGTCCCGGTCGCCCGGTGACATTTCAGAAGCGAGCGCGTTTGCCGAAATCTTGTTCGGATGCAATGCAATAAGCTGGCTTCTTTTATAAGGGTAGCGGCGCAGATCGGAACAGTCCCTGCAGCGCATGTAACGCTCAAGCTCGTGCACCGGCGTCGTTTGACGGCGAATGATGTCGAGGGCTACTGGTGTTGCATCCGAGGCACTTCACTTCGAGGTAGCCGTAGCCCGCGTTCAAAGCGTCGCCGATCGCCGGGGAGGGTTGCGCTGGGCCTCGAAAGCCCAACATTCGCACGTTCCAAGCCTCGCAGGCGAGGCGGTCTACATTCTTCCGCGCCCTTGTTGCTTCCTCAGACTTCGCTCGAACGCTTGAGCCGAACAGATACGCGCGAGATCGGGTGCTCATCGGCACATAAAAGCGCGGCTGTTCGCTTACCGCAAATTATCAACGTCTGGGGGCGAGCCCATCGGCCGATACTGGCCCTCGTGGGTGTGGACAAAAGTTTGGTTTCTGAGCCGAGGAACGAAGGTCGTTGCCGCAAATTATCGCTCCGGCGGCAGGCAAGAGGAGCTGGGCTCGCACATCTGATGGAGGAGCGGCGGATATGAAAACGGCGTCGGTAGTTGCGGCCCTTTATCTCGGTACCTGTTCGCTCGCCTGCGCGCAAAGTTCGGCCGGCAGCGCCGGATCGACCGGGGCGGGCGGCGCGGCCGGCTCCACGCTTTCGAACGGAAACACCATCAGCGGGACCGGCGGATCGCCTGGCCCGAATACGTCAAATGCGCTCAACCGCGGGACGACCGGAAATAACCTCGGCGCGCCGCCAAACCGTCCCTCTGCTGGGCCTGCTGCTACGCACGGCAATGCCGTTGATACTCCCGCAGCAAAAGCGGCCACGCAAAATCTTGGCAATACAGACGCGGGCGTTCTCAAGAAATAAGCGCAGGACCGACAGTGTCACCGCAGCCACCGCACATACCGCGAGCCAACGAGCGCGCCGTATTGCAGAAGTTGAGCCTCACCCGTGGTCTTCCTCCAGAAAAGCTGTATCCCGCGGGCAAGGTTCTTATCGCCAACATGGTGGTGAAGGGGTGGATAAAGAAGCAGCCTGACGGCCGAACGTATTGTAGAACAGCGGCAGGCGACGAGGCGTTGAAGGCAATTATTCCCGTGAAGTGATAAGCCGGGATTTCATCGCCGAAAGGCGTCGCTCTTTACAGGCGTCGATCCAATCAACGACTATTCCGATCGCGTCGGAGCCGTCTTGGCCCTGTGCCATGTCCAGCTCGCTTAGGCCCCGAGGCGGAAAAGGGCCACACGGTGAACGGTGTTAGCTGGTATTCGTTGGTCAATATGACGACTGCAGACCTCCGCGTCGACCAATCCGCAGCATGTCGCAGGATCTCGCCGACGAGGTCGCGCCGCGGCCGATATAGGCGCGCGATAGCTGCTCCAACGTTTGCGTGATGCCGGCCTCAGTATTTTCGAACCTAATCCGATTGCCGCGCTGGAGCGAGCCGAGAGAAAGCACGCTTTGTAGGAATCACAATGTAGCGCAATGCAGCATCAGCTCTTCGGTGAACTTAGCTTCGTGAAGTTTATCGCGATCCAGACTCGCTCCAGCTACCGCATCGATTGCTGTAAGGGCCTTGTCGAACAACGCGTCAGCTTTTGAGGAGTCCCAGAGGCTCTCGCAAATAGCTTCGCAGTACTTATCCATTGCATTAGCGTTCCATTTGGGAATTGGGCTTTTATTGCCCAGCAGTCGAACCGCCATCAGAATCTGGAATCTTGCAACCTTATACCGCCGGACGGCGCTCCGCAACGCGGTGCCGGTCTGGCAGCTATCGAGGCCGCGCGCATGAGTGAGGTAGATCCACCAAAACTTAAAGTGCGGCCCCGGCCGAAAACCGGCGCCGAGCGCGCTAGGTCATGGCAATGCGCTGCTGGGTCGCGGCCTGACGTCAATGGAGAAGAATTTCGGAACTCGATGCTGCGATATGCGAGCGACCTCGAGGAGTGGCGCTGGAATTCATTGATTCGACTTGCGCGACTCGTCCAGCCGGCAATGGTCGGCCACGCAACGGCGAGTTTGTATTGAAGGTTTGATGCCGGGGGGGCGGGTTGGTCTTGGAAGGTGAGCTTTGGGTTTCCACCACAGGGGCTGGCACGCAGAGATTTTTTCGCCCCGGGGAGATCCTCAATCACCTATTCAAAGGGGTGAAATGTACAGGAAACCACCGATCTACTGGCACTTCTCGTAGTTTCAAATCATACGGAAAGGTGGAAAAGCAGTGACGAAATCAAAAGGCACGGGCCGCGGTGGCTTTAGGAAGGGTGCAGGCCGCAAGCCGCGGGCCGCTAGTGCTAATTGGGATGAGATTGGCAAGGCTTACTTCGCCGGGACGAACCAGCCCCTCGAGGAGATCCTTGGCGCTTTTGGCGTGAACTATGGCGATTTGCTCGCCCATGCAACGCGGAGCCACTGGCTGCTTCAGCGACCGTCAAAACCGCATCCGGACGACTTGGGGAGCTTGGCTAGCGCACTGGCAATGGAAATGTATTCAGTCCAAGGGGTGGCAAATCGAGCTCCGCGGTTTGTTTCGGCAATGGCCGCCCTTGGCGCGCGGGATGTCGACATTGCTGAGGCCTTGGGAATCGGGCTACCGGCTTTGAAAGCAGAATTCGGAAGCGAGCTTACAGCAGGCCTGCCAGCAAACTTGCGGAGGATCAGGTGATCGCGGGGGTGGCCCGCAGGCCTGCGGGAGCTCGGCGGCCCTGTCCCTAGGTGCCGATCAACCGCAGCTATCGAGGCTGCCCAGAAGATCGCCTTGGAGTGGGGTCCAAGAATTAGCCTTGTAACGGCGATAGGAACACTAGTTCTCCCAACTGGTTTGTTTCTCAATGAAACCCTCAGGGAGGAAGCCATGGGCTTTTTTACCAAAGACATTAAAACCCTCGACGATCTCTTCGTCCATACTCTGCGCGATATCTATTACGCAGAGCAGCAGATCGCGAAAAGTCTTCCGGACATGATCGAGAAGGCGACTGACCAAACCCTCAGGAACGGCTTTGAGACCCATCTTGCCCAGACCGAGGAACAGATTGTCCGCCTCGAGAAAGTATTCCAAATGCACGGTGTCGAAGCCACGGGCGTCGATTGCCCCGCCATCGACGGCATCCTGGACGAAGCCAGCGAGGTTGCCGGCGACGTGGACGACAAGAGCGTGCTCGACGCGGCCCTGATTGCTGCAGCCCAAGCAGTCGAGCACTACGAAATCACACGTTACGGAACGTTAATCGCATGGGCGAATATGCTTGGCCGCAGTGACTGCGCGTTACTGCTGCAGCAAAATCTCGATGAGGAAAAGGCGGCTGACAGCAAGCTGAACGCGATGGCACTCAAGAGTGTGAACCGCAAGGCGGCGTAATTTTTAATGAAGCGCAGGAGTGTAGGGCTGTCAGATTCCAGTGGCAGCCCTCTCTCTTACATGAGGTCGCGTGAACGCTGCAAACCATCCCGGTGATTCATCCTATGAGCGTCGTAGCTTCTTTTTTGGGGCTAATTAGCCTAGCGTTCGCGGGAACGTTCCAGTGGGAAGGGAGCCGGGCTAGCCGTTGGCTGGTTGGTTCGTGTGCTTATCCCGGCAGATAAAGAAGCATTGCAGCAGCCGTTACGCCGCACACAACTATCTTTATTGTGATGCCGATGATCAGACCGGTGTTTTGCATCGTCGCTTCCCCTTACACCTAGCAGCAGCGTCCAATGATGCTTGCTAAAAGAGCGCCCTTGTAAAAATTTGGAACCTCTTTGGTCAATTGTGCGTTCAGGGAATAAATATGTAGGAGATTTCCTATGACAGGAATCATATCGTCCCTTGGGACAGCAACCATCCTGTTTTCGATCGCGATAGCCAGCGCTCAGGCGAAAGACAAGCCCAGCCAGGCCTTCCTCAAGAAGGCAATCGAGGGCAATTTCGCTGAAGTTAGCATGGGAGACCTTGCACAAAAGAATGGTCAAAGCGATGACGTCAAAGCGTATGGCAAGATGCTTTCTGCAGACCACGCCGCCGCCAATCAGAAGGCTTTGGACGCTGCCAAGGGCGTGGGGGTAAACCCACCAACCGGCCCGAATGCGAAGCAAAATGCCGACTATGACAAGATGTCTAGAATGTCCGGTTCAGCTTTTGACAAAATGTTCGCTACCCACATGGTGGCCGATCATCAGAAAGATATCGCCGAATACATGAAGGCGTCTAAGCTCAAGGATGCAGCCGGCGAATATGCCTCAGGTCAAATCGATACGTTACGGAAACACCTCGATGGCGCAAAATCGTTGCAGGTCGGTAAGTAATAATTGCCGCCGGTAGGCTCCCAGAAGGCCGTCTGCACCTAAGTAATGTCTTACCGGTGCTTGAAATCTCTCAGATGGAGGGTCTTCTTATGAGCAAGGTACTCAGGCTAATAGCCGCGGCGGCTTTAAATAATGACAAGCTGGGAGAACAGGGCGAAGGAAGCCGCTGCCGTTACCGAGAGAAGTGCAGGGGCCCCCGATGACCCGCCGAAGAGTGCTAGTAATGTTTACCGGCTTGGTCATTGCTATGTTGTATGGAATCTTTGTTGTATGGAATCTTTGCATTGAACGAAAATCTTTGGATGGAGGCCAAAAATGGGCCGCCATCAACAATCGGTAGATCCGGAGACTTTAAGTCGCCGGGCGGAACTACAGAAGCAAGTGAGCGAAGCCGTATCTAGATGCGTTTTGGCAATACGCTGAAATTGTTTTAATTTGCTCAGTGGACGCCTGGTCCACAATCACGTCGGATCCTGCGCCTAACCGTGGGCGCTTTTAACATCCCTTGCAGATACTTTTCACCTTTGCATCGACCTTGGCGTTCTCTTGGCTAATTACCGCGTCAGCGGGAGTGGATGGGCCGCCTGGCGTTACCGTACCATCGATGCGGCCAGTGCTTGTGCCGCCAGCTCTGTTACCTGCCGTTCCTGTTGTAACAGAACCGCGAGGTGCAGAGTTTCTCCCGCCAGCATTTCCAGGCGAACCACCAGAATTGGCGGTCCCCACCGTATTCGTGCCCGGTGCATTCGGAGCTGCAGCAGAATTGGCCGCCCCACTGGGGTCGTTCAACGAATTGTTGAGGCCCGCAGGATTGCCGGGCCCGTTCGGGGCACCGCTGATGGCCGAGTTACCGGCTCCAGCGGAGCCTGCGCTAGGGGCTGCAGTTCCGGGACTGGTCCCCACAGACCCTCCCGAAGCGCCGCCGGCAGACGCGCCGCTTGACGAACTGCCCCCAGCGGACGCTCCGCCCGAGCTTCCACCACCGCCTCCGCCTCCACCACCTTGAGCAAATGAGGCAATGGGCGAAAGCACAAGAGCTGTGATGAGCAATTTGACAGGGAGGCGTATCGACATAATCAATCTCCTTCTCCGCACGACAATCAATTGAGAAAGGGGTTGTTCCTATTCCCCGTAAAGGGGCGGCCGCGGACGCATCCTAGAGGTGCTAGACGTCACCGCAGCGGATTTCGTGAGCGCCGATACGAGCGGCGAGCCATTGGCTGTTCAAGGGCCGTCGGAACGAACTCCGCTATGACGACTAAAGAAATTTTAACTGGGAGGAGGGGTCCATGAAAGAAATAGTACTGGCGGCAGCACTTTCCTTTTTGGCAAGACCTTCATTGGCGTTGGCTCAGACCGGCGGACCAATGATGGGAAAAGACACCAGCAAAACCGGCACCCAACGCAGGTGCCAGTGTGCCGACCACAGTTGACCCAAAGGCCAAGAAACCAGCCATCCTGCCAGGCGCTGATGTCAGCAAACCAGGCGCATCGCCGCCCAACGCAGAGCGAGTGTGCGTCGCGGCTGAGGCTAAGAAAAGGAAGTAAGACAACATCAGCTTGTGCGGGCGGTCTGAACTGGGTGCAGAATCCTGGGTGTTCCGCGCCTATGCCGGAATAAGCTCTCCGCGCACCCAGGAAGCCGCGCTCCGCGAGCGCGTAGCCACCTGGATCGCGACCGTGATCGCCGCCGTCGCCAAAAGTGCCAGCGTCAAAACGCGTCGGGAACAATAAGAATGTCCCCGAGTTCGGCACAGGAAGGAATCAAGGTCATGCAACAGACGGCCGATCGATCGCTCCGAGAGCTACAGCGCGAGACCGAGCAGACGCGCGCAGGTCTGACCCAAACGGTCGATCAGCTCAAGGCGAGCGTAACCGACACCGCGAGCGAAATTCGCCAGCGCATCAGTCCCGAAAGCATCAAGGCGGAAGTCAGGAGCTACGTCCGCTCCAAAGGCGAAAGCATGTTGGAGGACATAACGGCGGCCGCGCGTCGCAACCCGATGCAGGCGGTGGCCGTGGGCGCAAGCCTCGCCTATCCGCTCTTCAGGTTCGCAAGGGCAATTCCGTTGCCCGTGCTGATGGTCGGCGCGGGGATCTTTTTCGCCGGCACAAAGAGCGGACAATCGATCACCCAGAAAGCCTCCGACATGGCCTCCGGTCTATCGGACGAACTCGGCCGGCGCAGCCAGGATATGGCGGCACAGGTTGGAGAGGCAGTCAGTTCGGCAACGGGCGCGGTTTCGGATGCCTCCGGGCGCGCTGGCGAGGCGCTGTCCGCGAGCGCGGACCAGGTTCGCCGTACCGCAACATCCTCGATGGCGGAGCTCAATCTGGCAGACCGGCTAAAGGACTCGGCCGCCGCGGCAGGTGACGCGATCAACACGCGTGTCTTCGATATCAAAGACAGTGCGTCTGACCTTGCTGGTTCCGCGATGGATTCGTCGCGAGATATGGCCGCCGGCGTAGCCTCTGCCACCCGAAACGCCGCCTCGTCCGCGGCGAATGCGGGGTTGGAAGCGGCCCGCGGTGTTCGCGACAAGGCAGCGGATTATTCCAGTCGCGCCGGAAAGACAATGTTGGACACGATCCAGCAGAATCCACTTCTGGTCGCGGGCGTCGGTCTGCTGGTTGGAGGTCTGATTGCGAGTGCACTTCCCAAGAGTGAGCTGGAGGAGGATCTCGTGGGCGATGCAGCCACGGCCGCCAGAAGACGGGCGAGTGAAGCAGCTTCCAAAGGCTTCGACGCTGCCAAGGGCGTAGCGGGCGAAATTTTTGAAAACGTGGCGCGGCAGGCCGGCGCGGAAGGCCTCACCCCGGACAAGCTGAACGAGTCGGCCCGCGAGATCGGGCAACGCGTCAGGCGCGTGGCGGAAAGCGCTGTCACGACGGCGTTCGATCCGGACAAGTCAACCCATTCACATACCGGTGGAGGAAACTGACATGGCTGACCTCATTGGAACTGCACATCAAGGCACGGCGTCTTCCGGCCAAGATTCCGCAAGAGCCAAATTTGACGACGCGGTCGCATCGACCAAAAGTTTGAGCGAGCAGGCCATGTCGGCGGGCCGAGACCTCACCGACAAGGCGAAGGATATTGCTGAAAGCTCGACCGACACCATTAAGGGCCAGGCCTCCGATTTCGTCGATGCGGCCAAGGATGTCGCATCTCAGGCTACTGACAAGCTCAAGGACGCGGTCAACAGTCAAAAATCGTCCGGCGCGGAATACGTCGGCAACCTGGCAGAAACAATGCGGCGCGCGGCACGGGAGTTTGATACGGATCTCCCGCTCGCGGGCAGCTACATCCGGAAGGCGGCCTCCCAGATCGAGGGCGTTTCCGATCACATCCGCAACGGTAACCTGAACGATGTGGTCCGGAATGCGCAATCCTTTGCGCGCCGTCAACCGACGGCCTTCCTTGGCTTGGCGGTCCTCGCGGGTTTTGGTGCCGTTCGGTTCCTCAAGAGCTCCTCCATTGACGACGGCCCGAGTTCGCAAGCCATGAGAACGGACAGCCGCTCCTCAGCAGCAGACAACCGAGGGTACCGCGATGACTTCTCGAACTGATCGTTCGATCCCGGAACTGTTCAGCGATGCGGTTGGTCAGCTTGCAAAGCTGATCGGAAGCGAATTTGCGCTGGCTCGCGCCGAAATCTCCGAAAAGGCCGGACAGGCCGGGAGAGCCGCCGCAATGATGGGTGCTGGGGCGGTCATCATGATTCCCGCGCTTGTCCTACTGTTGTTTGCCGCGGCGGCTGCCCTCATACAGGGCGGCTTTTCCGAGCCCATCGCATATCTCATCGCCGGTGGCGGCGCAGCGGTCTTATCGATCGCCCTCATCGTGGTGGGCCTTAACCGCCTGTCGGGCGATGCACTTGCGCCCAATGTGATGATTGAAGAAGTCGAACGAGACAAAGCGGCAGCGAGGGAGATGGTTCGATGACCGACATAGCTGAAAAGGGCTCGGACTTTATCAAGGATCTTGGCAACGCAGCGCGCCGTAATCCGGTCTCCGCGGCACTCATCGGA